>JBEBXA010000021.1:0-50141 GCA_040391825.1 Pigmentiphaga sp. | reverse complement strand
CGCGCACACTGGCGTGGCCCTGGCCCATGCCGTGTATGAAAACCGGTGAGCGAGAACTGGCTTTTGCGTTGGCGAGCTTGGTGACAATGACCGCGGCGCCGCCGTTGACCGGATAGGCGCAGTCCAGCACGCGGAAAGGTTCGACGATCGTGCGGGACGAAAGATACTGATCAAGTGTCAATGGGGCGCGAAGCAAGGCGAGTGGGTTGCCCGCCGCCCATTGGCGGCAAGCAAGCGCGTAGGCGCCAAAATGACTCACTCCATGAACCGCCATGTAGCGCTGCGCTGCTAGCGCGTAGGAGGCTACGGGCCCGAACAGTCCATACGAGGCATCCCATCCGGCTATGCCGGTGATCGAGCCTTCATTGCTGAAAGATTGACTGCCTTTGCTATGTGGCCCGATGGGGGCGTCGGCGAAGACGCAGGCAACCGTATTGGCCATGCCGTGCCGCACTGCCAAGGTGGCATATTGGATCATCTGGAGCACCGATGAGCCTTTGCCCTCGATATGGGTCAACAGCTTTAACTCACGCAGACCCATATCGTCCTGGATCTTGAGCGGCAGGACGTTCGGGGCCGCCAGCGCGCTCGCGTTCAACAGCAGGCCGTCGACGTCGGACATGGCCAAGCCCGCATCGGCAACGGCGGCTTGTACCGCGGTGGTAGCAAGCGTACGGATCGAACCGGAGGGCTCGCGGGTCAAGGGGCTGAAGCCGAGGCCGGTGATCGCTGATAGCGCTTCGCGAGGCATGGTCAGATCAGGAAGGAGAGACTGGGAATCGGGCCTGAAGAATTTATCAGTGATACTTTCTTCAAGAACATTTTCAGCGAATTTTCTTCGTACCTCAGGCCATACTCGACGCGGCCCGGCCAAATATTGACTTGGTTGACCGACTGCGTCTGATATTCGAAGACCGCAAAATTCGCTTCTACCCGATAGCCGCCTGCGTCGAGCTTATCGGTGACGAGGTTGGACAATGTGCGGCGCATGATGGACTGCGGCGCTTGGCTGTGCCGTGTGCCGGTGCGTAACTGTCGCAGCCGCGTCGCCAGTCGTGAGCGGTTATCGTTGATGATGGAAACGTCGTTGTCGGGATCCGGCTCGGGGTTGTCGCCGATGATGGGTACCCAGTAGCGAATATCGTCGGCCAGCAAGGCTTCCCATTCGTCGAATCGCGATTCGTCGGCCAACTGCGCTTCGTGGTAGACGAAGCGCTCCAGCGTCCGGTGTTCATCCAGGGAAAGCAGGGAAGTAGGCATGATCAAAACTGTCCAAGGTATCGTCGGTGTGAGTCAGGCGGCAGGGGTGCCGGTCATGAGGCCGCTATAACACCGCCAGAAACCGCGATTGGGCGTTTCGTCGGTGTAGTGTGAAACCATGACACCGTCTTCTTCGTATTCACGTTGCAGGCCGCGGCTGAGGTCGAGCCACCCTGGCGAGCCCTTCAGCGCTCGCCATTGGCGTTCAGCGATGATGGCGTCGTCAGCAGTAAGAAATGAGGAAGGTCCTATGCCCACTTCACCTTGGCGCATGATGCGGCGGTTGAGCTCCGGCGGGACACCTTTTAAATAGAGCGGCGTATGCCAGTTGACGGTTTCGCCAACGGCTAAAGGCTGGATCATGACCAGGCAGGTTTCCGCCAGGAACAGGTTAGGGAAAATGAAGGTATGGGGCGGACCCGCGCGCATGATTTCGTCGGCTGCCGTTTCTCCGTAGCGCTGTTTCATGTCGCGGGTGTAGTCCGGATAACGATCAGCTTGCACACCCAGCCAAGTCATCGGAGCTTCGTAGGTGGGGCCGTAGTCCAGTTCAGTATGGCCGTTGCCCAAATAGCGAACCACCGCCGTAATTTTGTTTTCGTCCGATGACATGATGTTGCTGTACTTGCCCGCCATTCCGATGCTTCTGGCAAAGGAGTTGTGGACGAAACTGACATGGTAGCCATCGGCCTCGTTCTCGGACAGCATTTTCCAGTTGGCCCGGAAGAGATGCTTGACCCACGGGGTGCGTAGTTCAACCGCGCCTTCAGGCGAGAGATTGACCTGGCGATCGAGTGCGGCGGTGGCGTGGCCGAGGTGCTCCAGCAAGGGGCGGGGCTGCGGATTGAACGTAGCAAAGATGAAGCCATTGTAAGTATCTACCGTGGCGCGTTTCAGGTGCAAGGACTGGCTTTCTTCGAACGTACCTGCCGACATTGGCGTATTAAGCAGTTCGCCATCGCTGGCGAATACCCAACCGTGATACTGACAGGAGATAGTGCGCCGGTTACCGCGCTCGGCTTGGCAGAGTAGATTGCCTCGGTGCGTGCAGCGGTTTGCCACGACGTGGATGCCCTCGCCACCACGTGTCAGCAGCACCGGCTCAAGCCCCATGGTTCGCCGGACGTAGTCGCCGCGCCGTGGAATTTCCGAGTCGTGACCGACGTAGACCCAGCCTTGGCTGAAGATACGTTCCATCTCCTGCTCGAAGATGTCCGGATCGCAGTAGAGCTTCGCGTGGACCGAGGTGTCCCGTATCAGACTGCCGATATCTTGCATGACGGTTTCCTTGAAAGAGATATGCATGGGCGGCGTTGCGGATCAGGGGGTGCGTTCCCAGATCAGGTCCGCGGTGCGGGCCTGTTCGGTACCTTCTTCCAGACGCGCCGACAGATATAACTGTCCGTCGCGCAACGATGCGCGGCGGCGTTGTATGCCCCCTTCCCAATCGGGGTACAGGCTGATGTCGACGTGGTGCCGTACTTCATCTCCGTGGATTTCGTATGTGCCCGAGTAGCTCATGAAGCCGTCGTAGGCGCGCGCCTTATCGCTATCGTTGGCGTTCCATTGTCCGCCGCTGGAGAACCGAGGGCGGTCGGTGCGTTCAATAAAGCAGAACATGCGATCAGCGTCGTATTGGATGAGTCCCCGCAAGGAGGGCCCCATCGGGTAGGTGACGCGGCCATCGTCGTAGGTCTGGGTCCACTGTTTGATCGTCCAGCGACCCAGCAGGTTTTGCTTAAGCATCGGGCGTCCGTCCTTTCCGTGTGAGTCAGGCAGGCAGTGAAGAGGAGACAGTATCGGGGGCAAACAGGAATTCCGATACCTGCGTGGTAAATGTGGCGGGGTGTTCGATCTGCACCCAGTGACCGCATTGCGCAATCTCGGCCAGACGCGCGTTCGGAAGCATGCTTTGCAGTGCTCGGGATGCGTCGAGCGGAATCACGCGGTCGTCTTGGCCATGGATGATCAGGGTCTCGTGGTGGATACGGCGCAAACTGGATTCATCCGATGCCATGGCATCGACGGCGAGTTGGCGTGGCGCGGGGAACATGCTGCCGAAGCGTGCCTGGACGTCGTCCCTGATGCTCGCGCGGTAGCGCATGTCTACCAGTTCGTCGGTGATGAAGGAATGGTCGTAGACGAAGATGTCCAGTAGCTCTCGCATGGCCTCTGGAGAAGGTTGATAGCCCCACACCTTTTCCAGCCCTGGGGTGATCGGAAAGCTGACCCCGACCGGCCCCATCAAAACCAGCTTGCGTACGCGTGAAGGATGTTGGGCGGCGAATTTGAGGGCGATGGCGCCCCCGAATGAATTGCCTACGATCGACACCGTTTTCACATTGAGCGCGTCAAGCAGCGCCAGTAACTGATTGATCCAGGTTTGCGCACAATAACGTACCGCTACGGGTGATTCGGTATAGCCAAAGCCAACCATGTCGGGCGCGATGATCCGCGCTTTCTGAGCCAATACAGGAATCGTCAATCGCCAATTGGCCCAAGCCGTTACGCCTGGACCTGAGCCATGGATCAGGAGGATGGCCTGGCCCTCGCCTGTGTCGTGGTAGTTGGTGCTGAAGCCGCAAGTAGGCAAACTGCGGCCCAGTTCCGGCGAATTTTCACTGGCGTTCGACATTTTCTGCGCGGCTCCTTCCATTTTCGCTTGCCGACAGGCGCTGCCATTGGTGAGCGGCAAGTGCGTCTGCAGTAGATGATTTGTCGCAATATACAGTATTTATATCGATTTATGTAAATAAAAACCGTCATTAATTTTATGTTTTCACGTATTATGGGATTTAACGTAAAACAAAGGGTGACGCAATGGCACTGCAGTCTCTGGGTTATGTAGGCATAGGCGCCTCCAATATCGATGACTGGGAAAGATTCGCGAAAAGCTTGCTCGGCATGCAGGTGGTCGAAAAAAGCCGACACGCCTTGGCGCTGCGGATGGATGATCATGCGCAGCGGCTGCTGATCGACGCCAATGATGGCGAGCAACATTTTTTTGGGTGGGAGGTGGAGGGCCCTCAGGTGTTGAACGCTTTGGCCAGCCGCCTGGATCTAGCAAAAGTGCCCTTCATCCGGGAACCCGGAGCCTTGGCCAGTCAACGCGGGGTCAAGGAGCTGATTTCATTGCGTGACCCGGCAGGCAATAGATTGGAAGTGTTCTATGGCCCTGTTCTTGCCGAGCAGCCTTTCAAGCCTGGCAGGGCAATATCGGGGTTTAGAACCGGTCCCCTTGGATTGGGTCACATCGTCTTGACGGTTCGGGATATGCCGGCGGTTTTGCCGTTTTACCGCGAGGTGCTCGGATTTCGGCTGAGCGACTATATGCTCGATCCGTTCAAGGCATTCTTCCTGCATTTGAATACCCGCCATCACAGTTTGGCGCTCATCGAGACCGGCTCCAATGGTATTCATCACCTCATGGTCGAGCTTTTTTGTCTGGATGATGTCGGCCAAGCCTATGACATCGCTTTGTGTGAAGAGGATCGCGTTGCAGTCACCATGGGACGGCATGTCAATGATTTCATGACGTCTTTCTATGCGCGGACCCCTTCGCCGTTGATGATCGAGTATGGATGGGGTGGTCGCGATATCGCAGCCGACTGGCAGCCTTGCCAGCTGCTCGATGGAGCCAGCCTGTGGGGACACGAACGCTATTGGCTGAGCCCGGAAAAGCGCGCCCAGGCGCGCGAGATGCGTATAGCAGCGGCAGCGCGAGGTTTGCGGGCGCCGGTGCAAGTGCTCGATGGCAATTTCCAGCGCATGTCGGGCTCTTGTCCGACCCGCGGCGAACCGATCATTGACGATAGCGCCGCTTGAGGGGGAACACTGCGGTAGCATTCCGGGCAGATCCATTGCGCCCACGTTTTCCAGAGAGTCGCCGGCCATGTCCAGCTTGAAACGAATGCTTGCCGTTTTCGATGCGTTTTCATCGGAACACTCGGTCCTGACCGCAGAGGAGATCATGTCTCGCCTGGACTATAGCCGCGGGACTGCCTATCGATACGTCAAGGAACTCTGCGATGCGGGGTTTTTGACTCGTGCGGCGGGCGGCTACGCTTTGGGGCCGCGAATCATCCAGCTCGATTATTCCATTCGCCAATGTGATCCCATCCTGTTGGCCAGCCGCCCGGTAATGCAGGCCCTGCGCAATAAATTCGAATGTGACGTTCTGCTGACCGTGTTCTATGAAGACCAGGTCGTCGTGACGCATCACGAAAGCGGCGATCAGGATCTGGTCATGAGTTACGGCCGAGGACGAGTCATGCCGTTGTTCCGGGGGGCTGGCTCGAAAATCATGCTTGCGTCGCTACCGATGGCCCGTCAGAAACGCCTGTTCAATGCCTATGCAGACCGTATTGCCGAGGCGGGGATGGGCCTTACGCTGGCCGAGTTCCGGGCAGGCCTGGGTGCGCTCAAGCGCGCCGGATATGCGGTGTCGGTAAGCGAGCTGGACGAGGGCAATGTCGGCGTTGCGGTGTCTATCGAACAAGATCCCTTGAATATGCCCGCATGCCTGGTACTTGTATTTCGAACACAACGCTATGACGTGCTTGATAAGACGCTATTGCTGCAGACCTTGCGGGAGAGCGTGACCCGTATCGCGGATCAAAATCGTGACAACAAGCTGTAACGACTGGCTTGAGCTCAGGGGACTTTGTGGGAGGCAAAGGGAGCGTTCTAGTTGCCAGATTGTTTAAAATTCCCAAAATACAGAAATTTAAACAAAGAAATGGATATTTTTTTGCTTTGATGTAATTATATTCTCCATTATGAGATTTCGTTGTTTTGGTCGGGTCGAATGTCGGCAGGACCGGGCAGCGAAGATGCCGACGTAGATCGGCCCATTCATCAGGAGAAGACATATGAACGAGACGCGACGAGGCATTGTGGCTGCCGGTGCTCTGGCTGGCCTGGGTGTTGTCCGGCCTGGCCAGGCGCAGGGCGGTGGCTCGTATCCCACCCGGCCGCTAAAGTTTGTCGTACCGTTCACGGCCGGCGGGGGCAATGATGTTCTGGCTCGTGCTATTGCCCAGCCCTTGGGCGACGCCTTGGGGCAGCCCGTCATCGTCGATAACAAACCTGGCGCGGGCGGCAATATCGGCGCCGACTTGGTCGCCAAGGCTTCCCCTGACGGCTATAGCCTGCTACTGGCTACCAACACCTTGACCATCAACCCATTCGTGTTGCGCAATATTCCCTTCGACGTTGCCAAGGATCTTGCGCCAGTGGTGCGTATTGCGAACCAACCCATCGTGATTGTCGTCAACCCAAGTCTTCCTGTGAAGAACATGCGCGAATTGGTGGCCTACGCCGAGGCGCATTCGAATACGTTGAACTACGCTTCACCCGGTAGCGGAACGCCGCACCATATGGCCGCAGAGCTGTTCAAGCAGGTTTCCGGCATCAAGATGCTGCATGTCCCCTACCGAGGAGCAAGCCAAGCCTTGACCGACCTCATCGCGGGTCAGGTGCAGGTGATGTTCGCTTCGATCATTTCCGCGCTTCCTTTTATCCAAAGCGGCCGCATACGCGTCATTGCAACGGCTGAGAGCCGGCGTTTGTCTTTGTTGAAGGATGTGCCGACGGTGCAGGAGTCGGGTTATCCGACTTACGAGGCAACCATCTGGGGCGGCGTGATGACGACGGCCGGTACGCCTGCGCCCATCATCGAGAAATTGGCCGCCACGATTTTGCGCGTCATCAAGGAGCCGGCGGTACGCGCGAGCCTGGCCGCATCCGGCTTCGAAGGCGCGCCAGAGAAGCCGGACGAGTTCGCCGCAACGATCAGGCAGGATCTCAAGCAGTGGCAGGGCGTTGCCAAAACGATAGGCATGGTGCCGGAGTAAAGTTGCTCGCTCAAAACGCTCAAGCCCGGTTCGATCCAAACACCGAGCCCAAAAAATCGACAAACGCCTTGATGTGAGGCGGCACCGGCCGGCGCGCGGTGAACAGGGCGGCGATGGGTGGACCCGGACGCCGCCAGTCGGGCAAAACCTGCACCAGGCGCTTCTCGGCCAGTGATTGGGCCAGCAGGAAATCCAGGTCTTCATAGACACCGAGACCTGCTAACGCACAGGTCAGCCCCGCGCGGGTGTTGTCCACGATCAAGTCGCCTTTTGCAGCGAAGTTGATCGTTTGCTTGCCTTTGACCAGTTGCCAGTCGTAGGGGCGTCCGGTGTCGGCGTCCCAGAATTCGATCAGCCGGTGGCGCTTGAGTTCATCCGGGTGACGGGGGGCGTCATAGAGCCCCAGATAGGCGGGGCTGGCCGCCATGATGTACTTACCGCGTCCCAAGAGCTTGAAGCGCAGCGGCGAATCGCGTAGCGGGCCTACCCGCAGGCCGATGTCCGCGCCTGACACGGTCGGGTCGACGGCCCCTTCATTGAGCGAGATGCGCAGGGAAATGTCCGGGTAGGCCCGCACGAACTCGGGCAGGCGCGGGATGACTCGCGCGTTGGCGACCGCTTCCGACATTTCTACGTGCAAGTGCCCTTCGGTACGGCCACTACGGGTTTGTATGTCGGCATCGAGCGCGGCCAGGCCGTCGAGCAGCAGGCCGGCGCGTTCGGCATAGCGTTTGCCCTCGCGGGTTAGCCAGACACGGCGAGTGGTGCGGTTAAGTAACTGCACTCCCAGGTGTTGTTCAAGTTCTTGTACATGCCCGGTGATGGCGGAGCGTGAAAGACCGAGTTTGCGGGCCGCAGCGGTGAAGCTGCCGCTGTCGGCCACGGCAAGGAAAGCACGGATAGGGGTTAGGCGGTCCATTGTTCATAAATATTAAACAATGTAGTCACGGCATTCAAGCAATGAATCTCTATACTTCCTATATCGGTTTTTCCATCCTCTTAAGGAGCGACCCCATGTTCAGCCCGCTTTTTCGCGGTCCGAGCGCAAGGCGCCCTGCCACGTCCCCTACCGACGTGCCGGGACAAGAAGCGCGGGCCTTGTGCTACGCACCCTTTGTTTCCGACATTTGTCCCGTCCGTGTCTTCAGCGCTTCCTCGGCCATTCCCGAGCCTGATCGTTAGCGTCGCTTAAGCGACTGGCCTGTCACGCCTATACGCGTCGACGGGCCTGCCAGGGGTTGCCGCGGCTACCCCCGGAACCCGATCCAGATTCAGAGCATCCGGCTCGAGCCCTTGTAAATGCTCGTCCGCCTGCCTTAAAGGAAGCGCATCATGAATACTTTAATTCACACTAGTACCAGGCCTTTGCCGCCTGCAAACCGTCCTGCCTATAGCCACCGAGAGATCGCCGGCGCAGCCGCAAAGGTGTTACTGCCCTATTTGCTCATGGCCTGCATATTGTTGCTAGTACGGTAACAATTCGGTCACAAGAACAAAAAAAGGAGGGCACATACTATGCGTCATTGGTTCTTTCTCTGTATAGCCATCGCGGCCGAAGTCGCGGGCACCAGTTTCATGAAGTGGAGTAGCGATAGCGGCCATATGGGCGGCTTGCTTGCCATGTTCGTGTTATTGGCACTTTCTTACTACGCTTTGTCGCTCGCAGTGACCCGCGTCCCCATGGGTTTGGCCTATGCAATCTGGGAAGGGGTCGGTCTGGTCGCGATCTCGTTGATCAGCTTGGCTGTGTTTGATGAATCCATCAGCCTTGGCAAGGCGCTGGGTATCGCAACGGTTTTGCTGGGAATCCTGGTGTTGAAACGCGGCATGGGCGCCGAGAAAGCTTCGTCCGCCAAGCCGGTGAGCGGCGGCGCACCGGCCCGATTGCTGGCCGCAGCGGAGCGGGCTTGAGGATCAAGCCATGTTGACGACATTTTCGTGGTTCCACGCGTTCATGCTGGTCCTGGCCATCGGCCTGGAAGTCGGTGCCAACGTCTGTTTGAAGCTTTCCCAAGGTTTTAAGCACAAGGTTTATGGCTGTTTATCGATAGCGCTGGTGCTGGCGGCGTTCAGTTGCCTGTTTCTTGCGCTCGAGGGTATCGAGCTCTCGATCGCCTATGCAACCTGGGGCGGGGTCGGCATCGTGGCGACGGCCTTGATCGGCTGGATAATGTTCGGTCAGCGCATCCGCCCGGCCGGCTGGGCGGGCATGGGCCTGTTGATGGTAGGCCTGCTGTTGATGAAATTCGCCTGATTGGCGCTATCCAACCCCCATCCACCCCCTATTTCCCCCAGCCGGTTAAAATCGGCGGATTCTTCTTATCGAGGTAGTGCCGTGTCCGCGCCCATTCTTCAGAACGACGTTTTCTTGCGGGCGCTTGAACGCCAGGCTACCGAGTACACCCCTATCTGGCTAATGCGCCAAGCCGGTCGCTATTTGCCCGAATACAATGCGACCCGTGCTCGTGCCGGCTCGTTTCTGGGGCTGGCGAAGAACCCGGACTACGCCACCGAAGTCACGCTGCAGCCGCTCGCGCGGTTTCCGCTGGATGCGGCGATTCTGTTTTCCGATATCTTGACGGTTCCCGATGCCATGGGGCTGGGGCTGGACTTCGCCGCTGGCGAAGGCCCGCGTTTTGCCCGCCCGCTGCGCAACGAGACCGACGTGGCGAATTTGGCCGTGCCTGATATGGCCGAGCTGGACTATGTGTTTGCCGCCGTGACCCAGATCCGCCGCGAACTGGGCGGCCGCGTGCCGCTGATCGGGTTTTCCGGCAGCCCCTGGACCTTAGCCTGTTACATGGTGGAAGGGGCGGGCTCGAGCGACTACCGCACGGTCAAAAGCATGATGTACAGCCGCCCCGATTTGATGCACCGCATTCTGGAAATCAATGCCGAAGCGGTTGCGCAGTATCTCAACGCCCAGATCGAAGCCGGCGCGCAAGCCATCATGATTTTCGATAGCTGGGGCGGGGTACTGGCTGATGGTCTATTCCAGGAATTCTCTCTGGCCTACACGCGCCAGGTGCTGGCTCGCCTGATTCGCGAGCGGGAAGGGCGGCGTGTGCCGTCTATCGTGTTCACCAAGGGCGGTGGGATGTGGTTGGACGAAATAGCCGAGCTGGGATGTGACGGGGTTGGGGTGGACTGGACGGTCAATCTGGGGGCCGCCCGCGCCAAGTTTGGAAGCAAGGTTGCCTTGCAAGGCAATCTGGATCCGATGACCTTGTTCGGGGGCGAAGCGCGTATCAGGGCCGAAGTGGCCCGTACTCTGGACAGCTATGGCCCCGGGGCGGGGCATGTTTTCAACCTGGGGCACGGCATTTCCCAGTTCACGCCGCCCGAGGCGGTCGTGGCTCTGGTGGATGCGGTGCACAGCTACAGCCGAAAACTGCATTCCTCCGCTACCTGAGGATGTTAGTAAGTACCAACATCGCGGTAGCGGGGCCTGGACTTTGCCTATGCAAAACTTGACTTATGCACATAAGCAAGAATTCGGGAATATTTTTTGCACGGAAGTCGCTGGATCTGGATAAGTCGGCTAAGTCATTGATTTATAAATGATTATGTTTCTTTGAGTGCTAAGTGGAAGGACTGTGTCGCTTTCATCTAGCACGATTTTCCCCAGTTGTCCGGCGGTTGTCCCCAAAGTTATCCACAGCTTGGCAAAAATAAAAAAAGCTCCGTCTAGGCAGGAGCTTAGGGATAACTTAGAGGTTTCACTTTAAGTATCTGATTCAAGCTTTCCCCTGGTTTTCCCGGAGCTCACTTCATTGCCCGAGAGTCTTTCTGCCGTCGAACTTGCCTCGTCCCACGCTGAACCGGTGACGACGGTGTGGGTACGCGTTGCACTGGATCTGCCCTTGGCGGGTTTATTCGACTATCGGGCTGCCCAGCCTGTTGTTCCCGGGCAGCGGGTGATTGTTCCCTTCGGACGGCGTGAACTGGTGGGAATCGTGATCGAGACGCCTGAGGCGCCGGCGATCGCGGCCGCCCAGGTAAGGGAAGTGATCCAGGTGCTGGATGATCTCGCCCCATTTCCGGCGGATTGGCTGAAACTGGCGGTGTTTGCCGCCGATTACTATCAGCGTCCCTTGGGCGAGGTCATATTGCCCGCTTTACCGGGTCCCCTGCGTAAACCGGCGGCCTATCAGGGCAAGCGTTCGGGAGGCGGTCCGGTCGCGAGGCTGGATGCCCGTGCGGCGAAGGCAGCGGCAAAAGCGCTAGGCCCTCGCAAAAGCAAGCGTCGTTCCGCAACTGCGGAGCTTGCCGCCGAGCTTACGCAAGCCGAAGCGAGCTTGTCAGCGCAGGCGGTGGCAGAGGAACTGGGCGACGACGCTTTCCAGGCATCGCAGCGGCCCCAATTGAACGAAGCCCAACAGACCGCGGTGGAAGCACTGGCGGCACTGGACTCTTTCAAGCCGGTATTGCTGCACGGCGTGACGGGCAGCGGCAAGACCGAGGTGTATTTGCACGCCGCCGAGCGCGTGCTGGCGCAAGGGCGCCAAGTGATGCTGCTGGTGCCGGAGATCAACCTGACGCCGCAATTGGAAGGCGTGTTTCGCCGTCGCCTGGAAGCCGTAGCCGGTAAGGACGGTGTGGCGGTATTGCACAGCGGGCTGGCTGATGGCGAACGGCTGGAGGCTTGGTTGCGTGCCGTGCGTGGCCAAGCAAGGGTGGTCTTGGGTACCCGCTTGGCCTTGTTTACCCCTCTGCCCGAACTGGGGCTGATAGTGGTGGACGAAGAACACGACCCCTCATACAAGCAGCAGGAAGGCCTGCGCTACTCTGCCCGCGACCTGGCCATCTGGCGGGCCCGTGACCGGGATGTGCCGGTGGTGCTCGGGTCGGCTACCCCTTCGCTGGAAACCTGGCATCACGCGCAAAGCGGGCGTTATCTGCGGCTGTCTTTACCCGCCCGCGCCATGGCGGCCGAGCCGCCTCGCATACGCTTGGTCGACACGCGTCGCCAGCCGCTCAAGCAGGGCTTGTCGCCGCATGTGCTGACCGCCGTGGCTCAACGGCTGGAGCGCGGCGAACAATCGCTGATTTTCCTGAATCGCCGAGGCTATGCGCCGGTGTTGCACTGCGATGCCTGCGGATGGCTAAGCGGCTGCACGCGTTGTTCCGCCTACATGGTGCTGCATCGCACAGGCTTTCGGGCGGCGGGCGGCTACAACGGCCACGAACTGCGCTGCCATCACTGTGGTTGGCAGCATCGTGTCCCCAATGCCTGCCCAGATTGCGGGAATCAGGATCTGCAGCCCATGGGGCGCGGTACCCAGCGGCTGGAAGAACATCTTGCGGAACTCTTTCCGCAGGCGCGTATCGCCCGCATCGATGCCGACAGCACGCGGCGCAAGGGCAGCGCTCATGCCTTGTTTTCGCGTATGCACGCGGGGGACATCGATATCCTTGTGGGCACCCAGATGGTGGCCAAGGGACATGACTTCCAAAATCTGGGTTTTGTCGGCGTGCTCAATGCCGACGCCATGCTGTTTTCGCACGACTTCCGGGCGCCGGAGCGCCTATTCGCCCAGCTTATGCAGGTGGCCGGCAGGGCAGGCCGCAGCGGTGTGGCCAGCGAGGTCTTCATTCAGACAGGCTACCCCGAACAGCCCCTGTACCAGGCGCTGATACGCCATGATTACGCCGGTTTCGCCAAGTACGCTCTGGAGGAGCGGGCATCCGCCGGTCTGCCGCCGTTTGCGCATCAGGCCCTGTTGACCGCTGAAGGCAAAGAGTTGGCCCAGGCTTTGGAGTTTCTTGCACAAGCTCGTGCGGTGTCCGAGGGGCCGGATGAGACAAGCGGGATCGATTTGTCCCGCGTGGCGGATATGTCGCGCATTACACTCTATGATCCCGTTCCCTTGCGAGTGGTGCGCGTGGCCAATGTCGAGCGCGCCCAATTGCTGGTGGAAAGTGACAGCCGTCCGGTCTTGCAGGGTTTTTTGCGAGCTTGGGCGTCGGTGCTGCCCAAGTTGGCCACCGCCAGCCGTGTGCGCTGGCATCTGGAAGTAGATCCCCTGGAAATCTGATGCTCGTCTTGTTGTACCTCTGCTTCCCGACTAATGATATGACCCGCCGGTTCGATCCGTCTTTTTCAGCATGACCGCTTCTTCGTCAGCCACTTCCCGGGCCATGGATCGCGCCCAGGCGCGCGTGGATAGGCCCGAGAGCTCCCATTCATTGCCCGCCCTGGATGCCGGTATGAACCCGGCCCAGCGCGAAGCGGTTCGCCACCTTGATGGCCCGTGCTTGGTGCTGGCGGGCGCGGGCAGTGGAAAAACCCGGGTCATTACGCAGAAAATCGCCTATTTGTTGCGGGATTGCGGCTATTCCGCACGGAATGTGGCGGCGCTTACCTTTACCAACAAGGCTGCCAAGGAAATGGCCGAGCGGGTCAAGAGCGTTGCGCCGCCCAATGCCATCAAAGGATTGACGATCAGCACCTTCCATTCGCTGGGGGTGCGAATGTTGCGGGAAGAGGCCAAGCAACTGGGCCTGAAGCCGCAATTCTCCATTCTGGCGTCCGATGACGCCATGGGGATAGTGCAGGATTTGATCGCGACTACCGACAAAGGCCGCATTCGTGCCGTCCAGCAGACGATCTCATTGTGGAAAAACGGCCTGATCGAACCGGACCAGGCTGAACGCACGGCCACTACCGACGGCGAGCGCGAGGCGGCGCGCGCCTATCGCAGCTATAACGCCACGCTCAAGGCCTATCAGTCGGTGGACTTCGACGATTTGATCCGTCTGCCTGCGCAATTGCTGGACCAGGATGGTGACGTGCGCGAACGATGGCAGTCGCGTCTGCGCTATCTCTTGGTGGACGAATACCAGGATACCAATGCTTGCCAGTATCGGCTGGTGCAACTGCTGACCGGACCGCGCGCCATGTTTACCGCGGTTGGCGATGACGACCAGGCCATTTACGCCTGGCGCGGCGCAACCATAGAAAACCTGGCCAAGCTGACCACTGACTACTCCAACCTGAAAGTCATCAAGCTTGAGCAGAACTATCGCTCGGTGCAGCGCATATTGGCCGCGGCCAACAGCGTCATCGGCAACAATCCCAAATTGTTCGAGAAAAAGCTGTGGTCCGATCTGGGTACCGGCGATCCGATCGCGGTCATCCCCATGGATGGTGAAGAAGCCGAGGCCGAATCCGTTGCAATGCGGATTTCCTCTGGCCGCTTTGATCGCAAGGCGGACTGGCGCGACTTCGCAGTTCTGTATCGCAGCAAGCACCAAGCGCGTGTCATGGAGCAGGCGCTGCGCAATTTGAAAATTCCGTACATCGTCTCGGGCGGCCAAAGTTTTTTCGACAAGGCCGAGGTGCGCGATGTCATGGCTTATCTGCGCCTGATTGCCAATGACGATGATGACCCGGCTTTCATCCGCGCCATCACCACCCCCAAGCGCGGGGTGGGGCAGACCACGCTGGAAGCGCTGGGCACCTATGCCGGCGAACGGGAAGTTTCGCTGTTTACCGCGGTATTCGAAACCGGCCTGGAACAACGCCTGCAAGCGCGCCAGATTGGGCAACTGCGCGAATTCTGCGAGTTCATCAACCGTATGCAATGGCGTGCGGGCGCGGCCAAAGGCGATGCTGCGCCTAGCGGAGAAACCGCCGGCGAGATCCTGGACGACTTGCTGCGCGCCATCAACTACGAAAGTTATCTGTACGACAACTTCGATGAACGCGGCGCGCAGACACGTTGGCAAACTGTGCTTGATCTGTTGGGCTGGCTCAAGCGCAAAGCCGAAGAAGACAGCATGAGTCTTATGGATCTGGTGCAGCATATTGCGCTGATCACCATGCTCGAAAAGAGTGACGACGAAGACCCCGACATGGTGCGTTTGTCCACGCTGCATGCATCCAAGGGGCTGGAGTATCCGCATGTGTTCCTGGTGGGGGTAGAAGAAGGCCTGCTGCCTCACATGGGCAAGGACGACGAAGAGGGGGACCCAGCCAAGGCCGCCGAATCCTTCGAGGCCCGCATTCAGGAAGAGCGGCGCTTGATGTATGTGGGGATTACTCGCGCCCAACGCAGCTTGCACATTACCTGGTGCAAAAAGCGCAAGCGCGGCCGCGAGGAAATCGCCCGCGAACCGTCCCGTTTCATCAAAGAGATGGAGCTGGAAAACGACAGGGTGGCCGATGAGACCCCGGGCCTTAGCGCCAAAGACCGGTTGGACAGGCTCAAGTCCTTGTTGAACAAGAGTTGAGGTATTTCCCCAATGACGCTGGCGCTTGCCGAGCGCAAGCCGGCTGAAGATTGCAAACTTATCCACAGAGAAGCGCATGCTAGAGACTGGTCCAAGCATGGGGTATTCAGGGTTTGTGATGACCTTGCGTACTGATAGAATAAAGGGATAGTCAACTAGCACTTTTATCCATGGCCGCCAGCAAGTCTTCGATTCAGCGATCCACCTCGTCCGCCGCGATCGCCAACTTGGCGCAAGTCGGTACGCCCATCTACGTCAAGCTAGTCATGGCTTTCAGGAAACGTATCGAATCCGGAGAGTGGGCGGTCGACCAACAGATTCCATCACTTGATGACCTGGCCCGAGACGAGGGGGTGGCGCGAGCAACCATACGTCACGCCATTGGATTTCTTGAAGCGGAAGGCTTGATCGGCCGCTATCGCGGGCGCGGCACTTTTGTATTGCGCCGACCCCAGAGCGAGGTGTTCTACGACATCCCGACCAGCTGGGATACCCTGGTCAATCACGTCCCCGATATTCAGATCGAGTGGCTGAACAGCAGTGCCGTCGTCCAGCCGCGATCCGTGGCGCACCATGGCGGTGTGTTGTCCAGCGCCGGCTACCAACATTTGCGGCGCTTGCAGAAGCACAACCACATTCCCTATTTCGTTGGGGATTCGTATGTCGAGCGCGGTCTGTTTCGCGCGATAGGCAAGAAGGCGTTCAACTCGCCCGTGCCTATGCAACTCATCCAGAACCGTGCGGGCGAACGTATCAAGCGAGTCGAACAAACCATACAGGCGAGCAGCGCTGATTTTGAAGTGGCGCAGTTGCTCGAAATCCCGGTTAACTCGGCCATCATGGTGGTGATGCGTTCGGTATTCGATACCGACGATGTCTTGTTATACGAGTCGCAGGGCTTGTTTCGCAGCGATTTCGTGCGCGTGCGCATGCGCCTGAAATAGGCGGACCCGCTGCCGGCAACATTGCGGCAGCCACCGCGGCGCTTATTCGATCTTAATGCCCACTTGTTTGATTTTGGCTTCCGTTACGGCCAATTCTTCGCGTATGCGCGTGGCAAGTTGCGCGGGTGTGCTGCTTAGGGGCTCGATGCCGAAGGCGTCGAGTTTCTGGGCGAGTTCCGGATCTTTCAATACCTGGGCAATGCCAGCGTTCAGTTTTTGAACGACCGCAGGTGGAGTCCCTGCCGGGGCGACAATGCCGACCCAGGTTTCAATGACCAGGTCCGCCGGGCCTCCGGACTCCTTGACGGTGGGAATTTGCGGGTAAGCGGGCAGGCGTTGAGGGGATGCCGCAGCGAGGATTTTCATGCGGCCGGCCTTGACCAGGGGCAGGCCCGACCCGATGGTCGCAACGCTGAAAGAAATATCGCCGTTGGCGACGGCGGTGTAAATCTGCGAGCCCTCTTTGTAGTGGACCGCCAGCATCTCGGTGCCGGTAGCTTGCGCAAGCGTGGCGCCGCCGAAATGGGCGGGGCTGCCTACGTAAGGCGTGCTATAGCTGATCTTCTTCGGGTCCTTGCGCGCGGCCTCGATCAACTCGCTCATCGATTGATAGGGAGAAGATGCGGCCGTGTAGAAGAAGAATGGCGCCTTGAAGAACATGGACACGGGCGTGTAGTCTTTTTGCGGATCGTAGGGGACGGACGACAGCAGTTTGGGATTGGTCGTCATGTGCGCATCGCCCACGATAAGCAGGGTATAGCCGTCGGGGGCGGCCTGTTTGACTGCGCCGAAAGCCAGAAAGCCGTTGGCGCCTGGTTTGGTTTCTACGATGACCGGCTTGCCCCACAACTTGGACAGCTTGTCGGCCAGGATGCGCGTCGCGACGTCGGGGGTAATTCCGGTCGGGTAGGGCGTGATGATGTGTATGGCGCGGGCGGGGAACTCTTCGTTGGCGGCCTGGGCTGAGGCGCTGATCACCATCAAGGCCGCGGCCAGCATCCTGTACATGCGATTCGTTTGCAAATTTGTCTCCTTGTGCTCTTGTGTGGCGTCGAGGCTTCTGTCGATCTCGATCTTGCCGATAGAGCATTGTGTTAGTTAACTATACTACTAGTTGTTATGCATCGAATAGCCCAATCAAGCGGTGGAAGAGCGCCGCGGCCAAGGGGGAGTCATGTCCAGCCCGGCGTCGCGATAAGCGGCCAGGTAGTCTACTTTCAGCGTGCCCGCGAAGTTGCGTATCAATAAAGGGTGTATTCCCCAGTGCAATAGCGTGACCACATCGCGGGCGGCCACCACCCGCTTGTCTTCGGGGGGCATTGCTTCAGCGGCCAGCGCTGCGTTCGGGTCGGCGATGAAACGGCGCTGCAGCTCCGTATCCTTATCGAAGCGGTACAGAAAGTCTTCCAGAGCGTGGTGTCTCATGAGGGATCAAGCTCCACTAATCCAATGCCCGTGCGCCAGCTCTGTACCGCTTCGTAGGCAAAGCGGCGGGCGCCGGTGGCCCGGCACGCGCTGGCGGCCACCAGCCAGTTGCGGATTTCGGCCGCGCCGTTGCCGGCTTCATTCACGACCCGCTCACTGTCCCACTGCGCCAGGCCCGAGAAATCGCCAGCCTCGAAGCGTTGGAGGAACGCTGCGTCGAATGCTTGATTGATCAGGCCCGAGTGCGGGGTGCCTACCCAATGGCTTAGCCCGCCAGTACCCAGCACCGCGATGCGCTCGGCGGTGGTTTGCCGCCTCAGCGCTTCCCCCAGGCTATGACCGAAGGCATGGCTGCGGCGCAGGCCGGGTAATGGGGCGACGGTGCAGTTCACGTAAACAGGCAGTAGCGGAAGGGTGGCGTCGCTCAAGAGAAAGCCCAGCGGACACGAAAAGGCATGGTCAAGCCGCATTCCGGCGGCGCATACCAAATCGAACTCGTCGGCGATCAGGGCCCGGGCCACGATGTCGCCCAAGGCCTCGTTGCCGCGGTAGCTCGCCTTGGGCGATCCGTACTCCCCCCAGGAGTCGAAAACCGGTCCCTGTCCAATAGCGAATGTGGGTAGGGAGCGATATGAAAAAGTTTCGAAATGATCGGTGGCAATGATGACGAGAACATCGGGACGGGCCGCCGCCAGGGAAAGTTTGAGCTGCTCGAACGCGGCGAAGATACGCCGCGCCCGAAGCGCATCTTCGCCTGTGGGAGGCTCGCGCATCATGGCCGCCGTATGGGCGGTACACGCGCCCCAGACGATGCGCCCCATCTAGCGGCTCCGCAGAAAATCAATCAACAGCTTGTTGACCGTGTCCGCTTGTTCGTACTGCGCCCAATGGCCGGCGTTGCTGATCAGCTCGAAGCGGGCGTTGGGCATCAACGCGGCGGCCTTGCGGCCGACTTCGGCCGGAGTGGTGGGGTTATGGTCGCTCCAGATCACCAGGGTGCGCACGTCCAGCGCGGCCAGATCGTCTTCTTTCAGCAGATAGGGGCGGTTGCCTTCGCCGGGTTGTTCGGCAACCATCTTGGGCATGGCTTGCCGGCTGTCGTCCAGCATGAAGATCCGGTAGCGGGTTTCGACCAGATCGTCGGTGACCGAAGCAGGGTCCAGCATCAGCCATTCCAGGCGCTTGCGCACGCTGTCGCGGGTCGGCTCTTGCACTGCGTTTTGGGTGACGGATTTCACCGCCTTGTGGACCTCTTCGCTTTGTTTGCGGCTGGCTTCGTCGTTCAACAATATGCCTGCGCCCGTCAGGCAGACCAGCGAGTGCATCCGGTCCGGATGGCGCTGGGCAAAATTCATGGCGGTCCAACCGCCCAGCGATTGACCGATCAGATGCGCGCGCTCGATGCCGGCGGCATCCATGAAGCGTAGAAGGTGATCGACGAACAGGGGTGAGTGGTAAGTGACGTCCAGCGGCTTGTCGGAATAGCCGTGGCCGATGGCGTCCATCGAGATTGCACGGAATCCCGCGCTTCCCAGGGGCACCACGTTGCGGATGAAGGATTCGGCGTGTCCGCTCAAGCCATGCATCATGATGACGGCTTCACCTTCACCTGCTTCGATAACGCGGGTCTTGATCCCGCCCGCATCGTAGAAACGTATTTGCGCACCTAGCGCGTCAGTCCAGAATGACATGGTGGATTCCTATTCGAAGAAAGTTTCCAGGGTGGCATTGATTGCTGCCGCCTGTTCGTACTGGGGCCATTGGCGCGCCCCTGCTATGGTCATGCCTCGTGCTTCGGGACAGGCTGCGATCGCTGCGGTGACAACGTCGACAGGAGTGTGTCCATCCTCCCCCCGCAGAAATAGCGTGGCCGGTCGCAACTTGCGCAAACGGTCCGGGGTCAGGAGTACCGATGCGTTGTTCGCTTTGCGTACCCGTTTGTGTACGTCCCGGGCGATAGCTGGTTGGTAGAGCTCCCAACGGATTTCGACCATCTCGTCGTCAAGGTCGCCGGGGTTCTTGAGCAATCCGGCTAGGCGGATGCGAACGGCGTCCCGTGTGGGGTTGTCATAGGCCGCGCCTCCCGTGCGGTATTTGTCGGCCACCATCGGGTCGGCCAGCCTTTCCTCTTCCGACAGCAAACCGGCGGGTTCGATCAATGCCAGACGATCAACCCGCGCGGCGTGGGTCAATGCCATATGCGCGGCTACCCACGCACCCAGGCTTTGCCCGACGACGTGAACGTGATCAAGCTGCAGGGCGTCCAACACATCGTGGACGTGCCGGCTCAGGCTGGCCACGTCGTATTGCCCGTCGGCAGCAGGACTGGTCAGCCCATGGCCGAGCAGGTCGATGGCGATGACGCGAAAGCGCTGGCTGAGTGCCGGCATGTTGCGAACCCAGGTTTCCAGGTGGCCGCCGCGGCCGTGCAAGAACAACAAGGGCGCGCCGCTGCCGCCGATCTGGCAACGGGTGCGGATACCCGCGGCATCGACCCAGCGCGTTTCCAGGCTTAGATAGTCGCGCCAGAAGCTCATGGTCGACTCCCCTTGGCTTGCGCTTTCATAGATACCTCCGGAAAAATGCCAAGGCGCTGTCCCAGGTCTGCTGCGCCGCTTGCGGATGGAAGTGAGGGTGAGTGTCGTCGTGGTAAGCATGGCCGGCGCCGGGGTGCACGATCACTTCAGTATCCTGCTTGCTGCCGGCCAGAGCCGCTTCCAGCCTATGCACCTGTTCGAGCGGAATGACTTCGTCGCTGGCGCCGAAATGCGCTTGCACGGGGCATTTGACGCTGCCAGCGATATCCACGCGCGAGCGGGGTTTTCCATCGGGCGTGTATTCAGAAGGAAGCACGGGCAAGCCATAAAGCACGACGCAGGCCTTCAGCTCGGAAGACTGCGTCGCCCATACCAGAGATGGCCCGCCTCCAAGGCAAAAACCGATAGTGCCGATGCGACTGGAGTCCACTTCGGGCAGCGCGCCCAGGTAGCGGCGGCCGGCCTCCAGATCGGGAACCGACTGTTCGTCGGCGGCGGCAAGAAAGGCCTTGGCGCGGCGCTCGTCCGGCGTCTTGTAGTCTTGCGGGGGCTGGCCGCCGATGCGACTGTACAAGTCCACCGACAAGGTGACGAAGCCTTCACGGGCGAGACGACGGGTGACATCCTGACGATGGGCGGTCACGCCGAGGTTTTCGTGCGCCATGATGATGGCGGGGAGTCCGCTTCGGCCAGCAGGTTTTGCCAGGTAAGCGCGCAGAGTGGCGCCGTCGCGGCTGAACTCCACCCAGTTGGCCTCGATCTTGGTGTCGACAGCGAAAGTGTCCATAGTGCTCTCCCTAGCGTGCCATCTGCACGTCGAACAGAGGTTCTTCGCCCTTGAGCTTGATGTCGATATCAAGCAGACGCGCACATGCTGGGCAACTGTAGGCAGTCGCCTCGAGTTCTTCGTGCATGCGGACGCGCGGACCCAGGTCTTGCGCCTGCATATTGTTGGCGCAGGCGTAGTCCTTCCAGTTGTCGGTGGCGCTAGCCAAGGTATGGCCGCAACCGCAGCGCAGGAACAGTTTTCCCTGATGTTCGACGAAGCCTGCTTTATCGCCGAAGAGCGCAACGGGGCTGGCACGGCGGGTATCGATAGCTTCAGGCAACTGCTTTTTCGGTGCGGATTGCAGCCGGCGCGCACGAATCTGCTTACGTAGTGCCTCGGTCGCGGCCATGTCGACCACGCCGCTGGCGTCGAGCGCAACGCCATAGATGCGTCGGGCCGTGTCGTCGCCGCAGGCGGCCAACTTCACGTCGTCGGCCACGCGGGCCGGTTCGCGCTCCAATGGATCCCCCCATCCTCCCCCGGCGGTGGGGCCCCATTCGTAAACATCGTCCGGATTGAAGTCGAACAGCGGCGGTTTGGCCGACATCACGATTTCTTCGCCCTCAATGTCGTCCAGGCTGGACGGCATCACGCCACGGTCGATAAAACTGCGTACGTTGGTGTTCTTCAACAGCCGCCGCCGGTTGCACCCGCTGGGGTAGCCGCCGAACATCCCGCGCGAGGTCGGCGATTCATAACCATGGCAGGCGGTCAGGACATTCAAGCGGTCCGAACCATGCAGGACGTAGGCGGCGCCTGCACTGAGCCCGCCGCGGTTGCGGCCAGGGCCGGCCGAGTCGCCGATGATCTTGCGATATAAATAGAGCACGGGCATCAACAACTCCAACGATTCCACATTGGGCGTCTTGCCCGCAGTGATGTTGCGCTGGCCCTGCACTGTGATGCCATCGCGGTGCGCGTAAGCGCCGCCGCCCGTCATGGTCTGATCCAGGAACACACCGCCGGTCGGTTCCTGGTACTGATTGCGGCCCGACACGTTGAACAGGTCCGGCCCGCTGGCCGGAGCCGCCTGGCTTTCGCGCATGCTGGCGGTATCGGTGGCCATGAGCTTGGACAGTGCTTCGGTGGCGGTGACTTCTATCAGCCACATGGTGCCCAGCGGACCCTGGCTGACCGGCGCGGGAAATTCGGCCGACACGATGGAACCCTGTTTTGCTTCTACTTGTATAGGGCGGAACAAGCCCTGGTTCCACGGAATGTCGTAGCCCAAGATGGGTAATAGACCGGAGTAGATGCCTGCCAGCAAGCCGGTGCGCGTAGCATTGACGAAGCCCGGCGCTTGCGGCGAAGACTGGCTGTAGTCGAAATGCAAAGAGTCGCCTTTCTTGGTCAGAGCGACGTGGATGCGGTAGAGCTTGTTCTGGCTGCCGTCATGATCCAGGAAGGCTTGCGCCTGGAATTTTCCGTCGGGTAGTTCCGATAGGCGCTTGCGCAGCTTTGCTTCCGACAGTTCGATGACGCCGTCCATCACCGACAGCACCGTGTCGATGCCGTATTGTTCGATGGTCTCCTGCATGCGTCGAATGCCCACATTATTGGCGGCCATCATGCCTTTGAAATCCAGGCTCATGTTGGTGGGTTGCCGAGACATTCCGGTAATCATCGCCCAGACATCGTTACGCACATTGCCCCTGTCCACCAACTTGAGCGGCGGCACCAGCATGCCTTCCTGGCGCACGTCGATGGCGTGTGAAGCGAAGCCTCCGTGCACCATGCCGCCGACATCCAGCTGGTGTGCCGCGACGCCGGTCCAGGCAATGCGTTTGCCGTCTACGAAGATGGGCGCAAGGAAGCCAAAGTCGGGCGCATGCAACGCACCCTTGTAGGGGTGGTTGACGATGAAGACATCACCCGGATGTATGCCGGGATCAACCGAACAATCGGCGATCACGTGCTTGACCATTTCCGATAGCGATGCGGCGTGGTACATGACCGTACGCCCCATAGTGACGATCTCGCCTTGCGCGCGGTAAAGGCCCGTATTGAAATCGGTGGCCTCGTTCACCAGCGGCGATCCCGATGCGGCTGCCAGCGCCGCCGCCTGTTCGTCCGTGATGGCCAGCAATCTATGGCGGATCACCTCGAAGGTAATGGGGTCGACATTTTGAGGGGTGTACTGGTATTGCTTGTCGTCCGGCGTGATGGCTTGCAGGTCCTCGGCGTGGGCCGTGGCGCGGTCTTTGGTCATGGCGTGCATGTCAGCTCCTTTCGCCGCTGAGGTCGATGATGATGTTGCCGTACGGCTCTACTTCGGCTCGTTGGCCGGGGCCGACCACGATGGTGGTGTCCGGCCTTTCCAAGATGGCGGGTCCCGCTATCGTTTGCCCCGGCTGGAGGCTCTGCGCGCGGTACACCGGAGTTTCCTGAAAGCCCTGGCGATAGAAATAAACCGGCCGGCGGCCTATGGGCTGGCAGGCGCCATCCCCTTGCGGCAGGGGTGTGGGAGTAGGGCGATGTACGGGTACGATGCCTTCCGCACGCATGATGGTGAACTCCACACCGGAGATCCTCAGCGCCGTGTTCTTGCCGAAGATAATTTCATATTGCTCTTCGAAGCGGTCCACCAGATCGTCCACGTCTTGCGCGGTCAAGACCTTGTTCGGTACTTCGACGCCGATCTGGTGCACTTGCTGGCGAAAACGCATATCGATGAAATGCTGTACCTGCACCTGGTCTCCGAGGGCTTCGCGGCAGCGCGACTCTACGTGCGCAAAGGCCTGGTTCAAAGCATCGACGTCGATGTGATCGGATGCGCGAGAAAAGCGCGCGGGCGCATGCTGGCCCACCGCGAACGAGAACGAACGATGCCGGTCCGCCGTTACGCTGCCGTAGGCCGAATGGCCCGATGCGGTGGTGGGTACGACCACTTTCGAAATACCGGCAATGGATGCGTATTGATGCGCATGGGTGGCTCCCGCACCACCATAGGCGAACAGGACGAATTGACGCGGATCGTAGCCCGCCCGCAACGTGACCCGGCGCAGCAGGTCGGCCATCTGGTTGTTGGCGATTTCACGTATGCCGGCCGCTGCCTCGAATACATCCATGCCTAGCGGTTCGGCAATGTGGGCGCGTATGGCCTGCAGCGACAGTTCGCGGTCCAGCTTCATGCGCCCGCCCAGAAAATACTTGGGGTCGACGATGCCTAGCGCGATGTCGGCATCAGTGATGGTGGGTTCGATTCCTCCACGTCCATAGCAGGCGGGGCCAGGCATGGAGCCGGCGCTTTCGGGGCCTACGCTCAGGTGGCCTTCGCGTACGCGCGCGATGGATCCACCTCCCGAGCCAATGGCGGTGACCTTGATAGAGGGCAGTGCAACGTGAAAGCGGCCTTCTTCGCGCACGCTTTCCAGCAGCGGCCGCCCGTTGACGATCAGCCCCACGTCGAAGCTGGTGCCTCCCATATCAGCGGTCAGGATGTTTTTCATGCCAAGCAGTTCGCCTAGCTTCTGGGAAGCCAGTACCCCGCCCGCGGGGCCCGAGGTAAGCAGGTTGGCCGCCTGGAACGCAGCTTCGGCCGCCGGCAACACGCCGCCGCCGGACTCCATGATGGAGATGGGGCCGTCGTATTTCAAACCGCGGATAGAGGCTTCCAGGCCGTTGATGTAATGATGGATGACCGGGCCCAGATAGGCGTTGATCGAGGTTGTCGAAGTGCGTTCATATTCGCCCAGCACCGGCACCAGGGTGGACGATACGGTGACGAACATATTCGGCGCTTCCTCGGCGACCAGCTCGGCCAAACGCTTTTCGTGAGCGGGATTGCGAAACGACCACAATAGGCAGATAGCGACCGCTTGAACGTCTTGCGCAAGCAGCCTGCGAATGGCGGCGCGCGCTGCTTCTTCGTTCAGGGGCGCGATGACGTCGCCCTTGTAGTCGACCCGTTCCGGCACTTCTTCGATCAAATCGCGGGGCACGATGGGCGTGGGGGTGGAGCGCGCGGAAAAATGCGAAATTTCGTGATGCGCCATGCCGGCCCAGCTGGACGTGGAACGCTGGATACGAAGGATGTCGCCGAAGCCTTGCGTAGTCAAAAGACCGGTGCGGGCGCCTTTGCGTTCGATGAAGGCATTGGTGGCCGCCGTCGTGCCATGGGCGAAATACGCCATCTGACCGACCAGATCTTCCAGGCTTACGCCGACTTCTTCAGCTGCCACCGCCATCGCATCCAGTACGCCCTGAGTGCGGTTGTCGGGAGTGGTTGGGGCTTTGACGATGCGGATATCGCCCTGGTCGGACAGCATCGCCAGATCGGTGAAAGTGCCACCGATGTCCGTTCCTATGAAGTACGTCATATGTCTCCTTCCGCCTCGGCGGGGGTGTCCGTTTCTTAAAGTGATAGACAACTATACTATTAGTTGTTTTGGAGTGTAAAGGTATTGTCGAATTCGACAAGGACTGATTCACTTATCAATCGGCTATCGCTATCTGTCGGACGAGTGCACTACGGCGGCGGAGGCTAGGACAGGTGTCTCAACCGGTTCGCGCTGGACTCGGCGCCGGGTGTGATGAGTATGAGCTTGGCGGCAGATGCCGATTGCTGGGGGTTCGAAGCGCGTGGTTGCTTGCGCTTTGGCAACGGAGCAAGTGACCGGACGCAGCCCGGTCACTTGCTCAGAGGATGGCCGGGTTCGCGCATTTCTTGGCGATCATCGTAGAAAACGTATCGACTGCGGCAGGAATGGCACGGCCAGCTTTGGTCACGCAGAAAAAATCCAGGGTGAAAGGCGGGGCCTCTACGGTTACTTCACATATGTTGGAAAAACGGTAGCATTCCAGCAGCCCGAACGCGGGGATGGCAGCCCATCCCATACCCGCATCGACGAGTGCTATCAAGGTAGCCAGATGCCTGACCTCGCGGCGCTCCACTGCCGGGTAATCGATGGCGGTGAGGAAGTCATCGGTGAACTGCTCCATCAAGCTGCCGCGACGCAGGGTCAGCAGCGGCATGGCAGAGGCCAGGTCTCTGCTCGCTGCGAACTTCATGGCGCCCCGCCGCAGCTTGCTCCCTTCCCGGGGCGAGATCAGGGCCAGCCCGCTGCTGAACACCTGGTTGCGTACCAGACCTGATTTGCCGTCGAAAAATAAGCCGTAGGCTGCGTCCAGATCGCCCGTCTCAACCATGGGCTGCAATACTTCGCGGTCGGCGTCCACGATTTCCAGCGTCACCTGCGGCAGGGCTTGCATGAACTCCCGGCAGATCGCCGGCAGCACGGTGGAGGCGACCAAGGGAGTAAGCCCTACCCGCAGGCGACGGCGACCCTGGTCGGTGAGAAAACCCAGATGTCGCTCGGCCTTGTCCAGGCTATCCAAGGCGGTTTGCGCGTACGGTATCAAGCTCACGCCGGCTTCGGTGATTTCCACCTTGCGTGTGGTGCGAACGAATAACTGGCTGCCAACCTGCAATTCCAGCTCGCGAATCATTGCGCTGAGTCCGGCCTGTGTTACGTGTAGCCTTTGGGCTGCCTTGGTGAAGTTTCCTTGTTCGACCAATGCCAGGAATGCCCGTAACTGGCGCATGGTTAAGTTCATCGTAGGTTTTCCATTCCGCGCTGTCTGCCCTGGCATCAGGCTAGGAGGTCATCGGCGGCTCTTGTGCAGGCCATTAAGAACGCTTCGTTATTAAATAACAAGACATTGTCGTTTCTTTCGCGGGCTTTGCTCCTGTTCAATGAAGGCTAACCGGAATATTCATAAGAGACCCGGCTCAAGGAGACCCAATGAATCAATCCCGACGAGCTTCGCTGTTCATGCTGACAGTTGTTGCCGCGTTACCCGCCTTGGCACGAGCCAGCGGCCCGGTGCCCGCCAATATCAAAATCATCATACCGTGGCCGCCCGGGTCGGGCGGCGACATCGCAGGCCGGCTTGTGGCCCAGCAACTGGGCGAGGAGCTGGGATCCAATGTATATGTGGAAAATCGCTCGGGTGCTAGCGGCAGCATCGGATCGGCGCTGGGTAGCCGAGAGAAACCCGATGGCGCCACACTGATACTGGGAAATTCAGCCAGTCATGGATCCAGCAAGGTCATTATTCCGAACTTGCCCTACGATCCGGTCACCAGCTTTACCCCTATTTCGATGCTATATCGCAATTCGTTGGTACTGGCGGTCAACAAGGATTTCCCCGTCGATTCCCTGGCTGGCTTGATCGCCTATGCCAAAAGCAATCCGGGTCAACTTACCTTTGGCACTCCGGGCTCTGGTACGCCTCACCAACTGGTTGCCGAACTGCTCAAGGAAAAAGCGGGCATAGACATGGTGCATGTTCCCTACAAGGGCGGTGGCCAGGTCATGACCGACCTGGCCGGCGGACATATCAATCTGGCGGTATCGGCGCAAGCGGCAGCCATGGAAATGTACCGGGCGGGCAAGATAAAAATTCTGGCGACGGCGGATAAAGAGCGTTCGCGCCAACTGCCGGATGTGCCCGCCATAGCCGAAACCTACGCGGGCTTCGATGTGGCGGGTTGGGGTGGCCTGTTCGGACCCAAAGGCTTGCCGCCGGAGGTGGCCGCGCGCTACAGCCAGGCGGTGCGCCGCATCATCGCGGCGCCTAAGCTGCACGAATTGCTGGAAACGAATGGCTTTGTGCCGGTCGCATCTACTGGCGAGGAACTGCGCACGGTGGTCAAAGTAGAAACCGACAGGTGGCAGACGATTGTCAGCCGCGGAGCCAAGCTGTAGCGGGAACCCCCCCTGCGCGATCCCACAATTCTATCGATAGGAATGCCGAATGACGCTTTCAGAACACAAGCAATGGGCCAGGGAATATTACAAAGGCATTGATAATTTGCTGCTGCCCTCGTACAAGCCAAATATGATCGAGCTGGACGAGGAGGGCATACGCCACGATGTGCGCCAGTCCATTCGCCACGGCTTTTTTTCCACCAGCGCCGTGGCGCCATTGTGCTCGGCGCGCGAGTATCAGCGCGTGCTCGAATTGGCCTGCGACGAGGGCAAGGGCCAGATCCTGGTAGGCGCGTATGTTGGTGAGGCAACGCAGGAAGGCAACAAGGAATTACTGGCCAATGCTGAACGCGCAGGCTGCAGCCATGCCGTTTTGGTGCCACGCTATCTCGAGCCGCAGTCGGAGGAAGAGGTCTACAACTGGTACAAGGAGCTGATCGAAAGCACGCGCCTCCCGATTGTCCTTTATGCACAGAACAACGCCAGGTTGAGGCATCTGCACCCCAGCGGCATTGCCCTTGACGCATTTGAACGATTGGCCGATCTTCCCTCTGTGGTGGCGGTCAAGCTCACCCAGGCTATCAATCTGGTTCGGGCAGTGGAGTGCGCCGAGCGACTGGGCAGCAAGATTCTGGTGGGCCCCGTTCATCTGGATATGATGCCTTTGCTTTCCAAGGCCTGCACTGTGCAATGGAGCGGCCAGTGGAACGCCGAGTGCGCTCAGTCACCCGACAGGCCTTATGTAGTCGACTATCTGCGCGCCATCGCACGCAACGATCTGCAAGAGGCTTATTCCCTGTATTGGCAGTTGGAGCCCGCCTACCGCGCCTTTTTCGAGTTGCAGGCACCCCTGCTGCTGAAAGGTGGTCATCCGTGGGCGCACATCAAATACAACCAGTGGTGTGTGGGTGGTAACGGTGGCTTGGTGCGCGATATAGGTAAGCCGCGCGATCAGGTGCCCATGCTGACAGCAGAGGCGCGCGCCCGGATCCGGAGCAATTATAAGAAAATAGGCATCGAACCCAACGCCGCCAATGAGGACGAATTCGTCGTCGGGGCCGCCAATTATGCGAGCGGGACTAGGCGGGCCGACATGGCAACGCTGGCGCTATTCGAATGATCTAGTCTACGCTGCTTGCACGGTCCGTCGAGGTGTGGCTGATCGTGCTCTGCTTCTGCTTGGCGAAGTCGATGAGTTGCTGGAAGGCTTGCATGCTTATGCCGCGCCTATCGAGGGGCGAAATGTTGTGGCGGCATTTTTTACCCGGATTTGCCGGCAAGGAGTTGGATACCCGTCAGACATACGCGACGGATTTCCTCTATCAGCAATTGCGCGCCCGGTGATGAATGTTCTGGCGTTCGGCGAAGGATGCCGATTGGCCGTTCAGTGCCGGGGAGCGCGACCGCCAAAGTTACGAGCATGCCTGATCTGAGCTCGTGCGGAAATAGCTGGCAAGAGGCTGCCGAGATCATGTCGGTCTCCAGCAGCAATCCGCGAATAACGGACAGATCGGAGGACTCGACCGCGACCCGCGGTTCGGGGAGTCCGTGCTGCACCAGGCATAGGCTCAAGGCTTCGCGTGTAGGGGTTCCAGGGCGAGGAAGCACCCAGGACGCCTCCAGTACGTCGGCGAGCTCAAGCGATGTGCGCAGAGTTAGCGGATGATCGCTGCGCGCCAGAACCGCCATGGGGGGCTTGAGCAATTGTTCGATAACGAAGCCGCTTTCTATTGGCCCCGCCGGTAGGGCTCCCACAAGAAAGTCGACGTCGCCCAGCCGCAGGCCGGTGGTCAGTGCTTCCATCGGCGACTCGACCGTGCGTACTTGCAGGCGGGGGTGTTGTTTCAGAAGGCTCCCGATGGCGGTGGGTAGAACGAAGGGTCTGCTGAAGGGTAGCGCCCCGACAATGATCTGGCCTTCGATCACACCTTTGAGCGCGGAGATCTCCGTCGCCGCCAAGCGTAGTTGCGTCATCGCACGCTTGAGGTGCACAAGCAGGAGTTCGCCTGCTTCATTGAGCGCCACACCGGAGTGAGCCCGGTCGAACAGAGGTACGCCGACACTGGCCTCCAGGTCGTGCAGGGCCATACTGGCGGCGGGCTGAGATACGCCTATCGCGATGGCAGCCGCACTGATGTGTTGGCGTTCGGTGAAGGAGAACAGCAGCTCAAGCCGTCTTTCGTGCACGGCAAGAGAAAAGAAAGGGGCGACGCGCAGCCGGAAGGCCAGGGCGGGATAGTGCTCGCACAAGGTTTCGCAGACCTGCTGCAGTTCCGCAAAGGCGAGTTCAACTCTGCGCAGCAGGGTTTGGCCGAATTCGGTCAATAGCCATCGCCGTGAATTGCGTTCGAATAAGGCAACCCCGAACCAGGTTTCCAGCACCTGAATCGAACGCGACACCGCCGATTGGGCACGACGCAGCGCTTCGCTGGCACGAGTAAGATTTCCATGTCGCGCTACGGCCAAAAAGGGCCGTAGATGTTTCGTAGGAAGCATGGGCCCGATCGCCATCTCAGGCTTCCGGCCAGCGGGGACGATAGCCGGCATGTGGCCCCGTCGAAGCTTCCAGTCGGCAGCAAAACGGTGCTGCGAAGTGGGTAGGCAACAGCAATATGCCGCTGGCCGCCACGGCCGCCAACATATCCCGCCGGGTTTGCAAAGCCTGTACCGGGTCGTCATCGAATATCGAGCACAGTTCCGGATAGGGTAGTTGTATGGGGTGGTGAATCACGTCGCCGCTGAATAGTGCTTCCTTACCGGCCGTGCGCAGCCGGATGACGGCATTTCCAAGCGTGTGTCCGGGGGCGGGTTCAACGATGAGTTGATCATCCACCGTGTAGCCGTCGTCGATCAAGATGGCCTGGCCTGCTTCGACCACCGGAAACACGCTGTCGGCAAACACGAAGCGTTGCGAGTCGCGAGCTTGGTGATCGGCTCGGCGGTCATCCCAACGATTGAATTCGCTGCGTTTGAAAAGGTAGCGCGCGTTGCGAAATGTTGGTACCCAGCGGCCGTTCACCAACTGCGTATTCCAACCTACGTGATCCGCATGAAAGTGAGTGCACATGACGAAGTCTATTTCGTCAGGGTGTGCACCGGCTGCGGCAAGGCGCTCCAGCCAGGGTTCATTGCGCATATGAAAGCGCGCATCGTTTGGCCGGGTCTTGTGATTGCCGATACAGGCATCGATCAAGATTTTGTGACGCGGCGTAGTCACCAGCCAACTGTGAATGCTGGTGCGCAAGCGGTCGGTGGCCGGATCATAGAAGTGCGGCACCAGCCAGTCGCGCTGCGTTTGCCACATGTGGGGTTGGAAGTCGGGAAACATGCCAGTGCTGGATAAGCCGGGTCCGTGGTAATCCTCTACACGGCTTACTTGGACTTCTCCGATACACAGGCCATGCAGGCCTGTGTGGGATGCGCTTGTCGGTTTCATGGGGGTCTTGTGGTCTTAGTTGCTATCGAGCCGAATTCCGGCTGCGCGTACGACGCGCTTCCATCGCGCGGCGTCGTGAGCAATGAAGGCCTTGAATTCACCGCCGCTGGTGGTATCGATGGTGTAGCCTTGGCCGATCATGAAGGCCCGCAGTTCAGGGCTGCGCATCGCGCTCACAGCCGCGGCCCTGATCCGTTCGAGCACGGCCGGGGGAGTGCCGGTCGGCGCGAACAAGCCTTGCCAACTTAGCACGTCGTCCAGTTGGGAAATTCCTCGTTCGGCGAAAGTCGGTACGTTCGGCAGCAAGGGGTGACGCCGGACGCCGGTGATCGCAAGGCCGTGGATTTTGCCGCTTTGCAGATGAGGTAAATAGAAGGGCACGTCGCTGATGGCGGTGTCGATCTGGCTGCCGAGAATAGCCTGCAAGGCATCGATGCTGCCCCGATAGGGCACATGCAAAAGTTTCAGGCCAGCCGAGCTGGACAGCAGCTCTCCGGTCAGGTGCATCGAGGTGCCGTTGCCGGAAGTGCCGTAGCTGGGGCCGGAGTTGCCTCGGCCCAGCCGCACCAGCTCTTCCAGACTATTGACTTTGCCGCCTGTACGAGCCACCAGCAAGAGCGGCGAATGTACAAGCATGGTGATGGGTTCCAGATCGCGCAGCGGATCAAGGGGCAGTGTTTGATACAAACTTGGGCTGATAGACAGAATGCCCGTGAACCCCAGCAATAATGTGTAGCCATCCGGTGCGGACTTGGCGGCCGCGGCGGCGCCTATCAGCCCGGCGCTGCCGGTGCGATTTTCCACGATGACAGGCTGGCCCAGCGTCGTGCTCATCTGTTCGCCCAGTTTACGCGCCAGGGCATCTGTGCCCCCGCCTGCTGGAACGGGGACGATGATGCGTATCGGCCGATTCGGGAAGTTTTGGGCGATCGCGGTGCCGGCGGCCAAAGTGGCAAGGCAGACAAGGAAAAGGCGGAGCAAGGTAAGCATGAGAAGTCTCCGTGTTGCGGCGCCGGCAGCAACCGCAGCACGGGTGTGCGCGATCTTCGGGCAAGCGCGGGGTCCGTCTATTGTCGGTTTCTCTGCGGCCCGCACCGCCGAGAATACTTCTTCATTGCCCTAAAAAACTTATGCCTGGCCGCCATAAGCTCTTTAGCGAGCACTACAAGCTTTTTGTGAACGCAATGAGGGGTAGTCAGGGCATCATTTGTCATGAGTTTGCCCCACCCACATATCAAGTCAAGGAATGGCTTACGTGCCTATCGCTCGTCTATCAATCATGGAAGGTCGCAGCGATGAGGAGATCGCTGGGCTCATTGCCGCGGTTTCCCAGGCCATTCATCAAAGCTTGAATGCTCCACTGGCCAACATCCGTGTTCTGGTTGATGAAGTGCCACTTGGCCACTGGGGCATAGGTGGTAGGTCGGCCGCTGATCTGGGCGAGACCTGACATCGCAATAGGGTGGCAGTTGCCGTCGCCGACGACCACGGAATTGCGTTAGCGGGCCAGACTTGGGGGTCTTGTCGTGGTGATCAGCGGCTTGAAGCAGGAAAACCGGCGCTCGCCTCGCGCGTTCGTCATTATTTCTAGGAGCCACGAATGAAAAGTTTTTCTCTTGCCGCGGGCCGAATATTGTTGGCGGCCGTCCTTCCTTTCGTGATCCTGCCGCAGCAGGCGCACGCCAGCGACAGCAGCTGGCCCGACCGTACCGTCAAGTTGGTCGTACCGTTTCCGGCCGGCAGTGTGACTGACCGTATCGGTCGCGTGCTCGCACAAAAGATGGAGGCAAAATTCAAGCAAACCTTCGTGGTGGAGAACCGCCCCGGCGCCGGGGCGACTATCGGCAGCGAGTACGTGGCCAAGGCCCCGCCGGACGGCTATACCATTTTGCTGGGAGCCAACGCTTCGCACGCGGTCAATGTCGCGTTCATGACACTGCGCTACGATCCGGTGACCAGTTTCGAGCCCATCAGCCATGTGGCTTCGGTACCCAGTGTGTTGATGGTTAACCCTGCCGTGCCAGCGAAGACGCTGGACGAGCTGATTGCGCTCGCCAAGTCAAAACCGGGTGGCCTGACTTACACCTCGGCGGGCATCGGGACCACCGGCCACCTGGGCATGGAAATGCTGGCATCCATGACGGGTATGAAGCTCTTGCATGTGCCGGCAAAAGGCCCAGCGCAAGCCTTGCAGGATGTCATGGCAGGACACGTGGATATGCTGATAGAGAGTATCGCGCTGTCCGCTCCGGTGGTGAAAGACGGCCGTTTGCGCGGCCTGGGCGTGACCTCACAGACTCGTTCTCCCGCACTGCCGGACTTGCCGACGATTTCCGAGGCAGCCGCGCCTGGCTATGAGCTGCTGCTGTGGTTTGGCTTATATGCACCGGCAGGCACTCCGCCCGGGATCGTGCGCACTCTGCATGAGGAAACCGTCCGCATTTTCGCGGATCCCGAGGTGCGCGGCCCGCTTACTCGTGATGGTGTAACGGTCGTGGCCAGTACGCCTGCCGAGCTTGCTGCGTTTCAGAAATCCGAAACCAAGAAATTCGGTGATCTCATCAAGCAATTGGATCTCAAACTGCGCTTTTGATGCAGGCAACTGAGGGGTGAGGCCGGCTGTAGTTTGCGATGGTCAAAACCCGGCAACCAGACCATCGCGCCGCGGGTCGGAAGCCCCTAGGTAGCTTGTATCGGCGCAGACCACCAACTGTGCACCCCCGAAATCCAGATGCTCGTGCGCCGCCCGTACTTCAACCGGATGGCCCCGCTCGGCTAGCGCCGCAGCAACACCTGGGTCAAAGCCGGCTTCCAGCCGCAGTTGACCCGCATCGTCAATGCGCCAGCGAGGCATGTCCAGCGCCGCTTGCGGATTGAGGCCCAGGTCTGCCAATGCGCAGATCACCTGTACCTGGCCTTGCGGCTGCATGTTCGCGCCCACTACCCCTAGTGAGGCCAGCGGTTTGCCGTCCCGAGTGAGGAAGGCGGGAATGATGGTGTGAAAGGGCTTCTTGCCGCCAGCTACTTCGTTAGGGTGACCCGGCTGCAACACGAAGCCCGAGCCGCGATTGTTGAGACTGACACCGGTGTCGGGTACGACTACGCCAGAGCCGAAGCCCTGAAAATTGGACTGGATCAGCGAGACCATCATGCCGCTGCGATCAGCCGTCGCGACATAGACTGTGCCGCCGCCCGGAAGGGCGCGCGCGCCATAGTCGGCTGCCTGGTGCAGCGACAGCGCACGGGCGCGCTGGGCCAAGTAATCGGGCTGCAACAGCCAACCCGACTCCATTTTCATGGCCGCGGGATCCGCGACATGAGCGTAGACGTCGGCGAAGGCTATTTTCATTGCTTCGATCTGCAGATGAGCGCGCTGCTCGGGTGCAAGGGAGGGGCTCAAGTCGAAATGCTGCAAGATGCCTAGCGCGATGAGCGTCGCCACTCCTTGCGAGTTGGGCGGCAACTGGTGCACCCGGATGCCGCGGTAGTCCTGTTGTATGGGCTCGACCCATTCGGCTCGATGTGCCGCCAGATCGTCCTGGGTTAACGCACCGCGGTGTGCCCGAGCATGGTTCGCGAGGCGGGCCGCAGTACCGCCGGTATAGAAGTCGGCGCCTTCGCTTGCGCCAATACGGCTTAATGCATCGCCCAATTGCGGGAAACGGAAGCGTTCCCCGGCCAGGGGCGCTCGGCCCTGAGGTAAAAAGGCGTCGGCAAAACCAGATTGTTTGTTCAAGCGCTTTACCTGAGCGGCCCAGAGGAGCGCGATGTTGGGCGACACCGGGAAGCCTTCGTGGGCATAGCGAATCGCGGGTTGCAGCAAGGTGGCGAGCGGCAGTCGGCCATGGGTCTGCGCCAGCTCTACCCAAGCCGCGACGGTACCGGGCACGGTGACGCTATCCCAGCCTTCCGTGGGCATGCGTTCGAGCCCGGTAAAGCGCGCTGCGGTCCAGGCCGCAGGCGCGCGACCGCTGCTATTCAGACCTCGCACGCTTTGGCCATCCCACAGCAGCACTTGCGTGTCGCCGCCCAACCCGTTCATTACCGGTTCGACAACGGTGAGTGCGGCGGCGGTGGCGATCGCCGCATCCACGGCGTTGCCGCCCTGTTGCAGCATCGCGAGCCCGGCCTGCGCCGCCAGCGGTTGCGAGCTGGCGACCACGTTGTCGGCCAGTACAGGCATGCGTTGTGAGGGGTAAGGAAAATTCCAGTTCATGTGTACTGTGCAGGCGGCTCGAAGCCGCGGAAGCCCTGCTCCAACATTCGAGCCAAGCCGATGCAACTGAGGTCGCCGTATTGGGGGCCGATGATTTGCATGCCTATGGGCAGGCCGTCGGCTGAGCGTCCTGCTGGGGCGATGGTGGCGGGCAAGTAGGCGATGCCGGCCAGCCCGGCCCAGAAGCCCTGTTCGATGGAGGGCCGCAGGCGACCATTGACATTCACCACGCGCAGATGGCGCGGTGATTCCTGATCGTGATGAAACGCTACGGTGGATGCGGGCGGGCACAGCAGCACGTCCCAGTCCGCGAAGAAGCGTTCCCATGCCTGCTGCATGGCATGGCGCCGCTCGTGGGCCTGCAACCATTCCCGGTGGCTGGCGGCGATGGCGCGTGTGTAACGTGCCGAGTAGCCATCGTCGGTGGGAGCAAGGGACTCGCGCTCTTCGCGCAAATGCGCGTACTGCGCTTCGGGCAGCTTTGCGCTTTGGGCTCCGCGGATCAAGAGCGTCGCATCGCGCGCGACGCCTTCAAAATCGATGTCGGGCCGCGCATCAAAAGAAACCGTGGCACCCTGCGCGCTCAGGAAATGGGCAACGGCCTCAATGGCCGTACGTACCTGCACATCGACTTCCGCTTGAGGTGAATCAAGCATTACGGCTACCCGGAATCCGGCGACGGCATCGTGGCGGCAAGGTGGCAATTGCAGCCGCCAGGCTCGGGCGTCGGCGCCATCGGCACCCGCCGTGAGCCGCAGGCCCAGTTCCAGGTCGGCCGCACTGCGTCCCATCGGTCCGCAGACAGAAACGTCGGTACGTGGACCGGGCCCCAGCCCATGCCCGGTCGATGGGATGATGCCCCAACTGGGTTTGTGGCTATAGACCCCGCAGAAGTGGGCTGGAATACGCAATGAGCCGCCGATGTCGCTGCCGAATTCGAAACCGGTCAGGCCGGCTGCCAGCGCGCAGGCCGATCCGCCGGAAGAGCCGCCCGGTGTGCGGGTGAGATCCCAGGGGTTGGCGGTGGTGCCATAGATGTCGTTGTAGCTTTGCCAGTCCGACAGTAGCAGCGGCACGTTGGTCTTGCCGAACACAATCGCTCCGGCCGTCTGCAGCCGCTGCACTGCTTCCGCAGTGGTGGCGGCGATGTTGTGGCGGTGGGCCGGCGAACCCCAGGTGGTCGGCAAGCCCGCGACGTCGAACGATTCCTTGACGGTAATGGGTAGACCGTGCAGCGGGCCTCCCCATTCGCCGCGCGCCGAGGCTTTATCAGCGGTGTCGGCGGCAGCGCGGGCGCGTTCGGCATCCAGCACGACGACGGGGTTCAATGCCGGGCCGAACTCAGCCACACGCTGCAGGTAGAGCTCTAGCAGCTCTCGGCTGCCGATGCGGCGTGCGCGCAACTGGGCGGCAAGTTCGGTGGCCCCCGCGAATGCCGCTTGCATCAGTGCGCTCCGTGAACCCAGCGCCCGCCGGCCATGGTCGCCAGGCAGGACAGATCGCGCAGCGCGTCGCCCTGAGTGGCGAGCGGGTCGCCAGAGAGCACTGCAATATCGGCATGATGGCCGGGCGCCAATTGACCCTTCTCATGTTCCTCGAAGGTAAGCCAGGCGCCACCGCGCGTAAGCAGGCGCAGGGCCGTCTCGTTGGAGGCAATGCCCCCTGGCCCGATTACGCGGCCGGTGGTGCGCTCTTGTCGCGTGGTCATGGCCCACATGCAGAACAGGGGGTTGTAGGGCACGGCATCGGTGCCCGCCGCCACGGGTACGCCCAGCTCGAAAAGTTGCCTGGCCGGCGACAAATAGTCCATGTCCTGTTCGTTGAAGCTGAGGAAGGGTGTTCCGTGCTTCCACAGATACTGGCCCGGAATAAGCGTGGCCGCCAACCCCAGCCGCTTGATGGTGGCGAGATCTTGTGGGGTCGAGCGGCTGATGTGCTCCAGTACCCAGCGCCTTTCCCCTATGGGAAAGCAGCGTGCCACCCGTTCCATCACGGGCGCCACCTTGGCCAGTTTGTCGGAGACGACCGTGTGCACCCGCAAGTCGTATTCGCCTGCCAACATGCAAAGCGCTTCGAATTCTTCGGTCGAATTCGCCTGCTGTACGTAGCCTGACCAGCCTGCGTAATCCAGCTCCTTGTGCTGGATCTGGCGTACGCAAGGATCGCCGCCATGCGCGATGAAAAAGCCCGATACACGGAACTTGGCATCGCCCATGCCGCGGCCGCGCAGCAGAGGGGACCAATCGCGCATGGCGAGGGCGGCCTCGTCCAGGTTGCGCCAGCGCGGGCTGACCGTCATGGCGGTGCGCATCGTCAGGTCGCCGTGTTCCCAGACATCGCGGTAGGCGGCCAGCACGTCGGGCGTGCTGCCATGCCCTTCGTAGATGCTGGTGGTGCCCATGCGGTGATAAAGGTCCATCGCGCCCACGATGCCGGCGCGGCGCTGCTCGTAGCTGAAACGCGGCACGGCTGGCAGCAGATCCGGCTCTAGCGTGTTGACGAAGCTGTGCTCGGCAAACAGACCTAGCGGTTCGCCGTTAGCGTCTTTCTCGATGATGGTGTTGGGCGATGACGGCACACTGTCACGAGTGATGCCGTTGAGCTGCAGGCCCATAGAGTTCATGGCCGAATGGCAGGGTGGCTGACCCCAATACCCACCCGGAGCTGAAATGTAGACGGGGTGGTGAGGGGCGACACTGTCAAGCTCGTAGCGGTTCGGTAGCCGGCCTTCTTGCAGTGTGGCCGGCGCGTCGAAATAATAGGGCGGCAGGCCTACCGGCATGGTGACGATCCACTGACCACGCGGGGTTGATCGCACCAAGGCCTGTATCTTCGCCAGGACATCGGCGATGCTGCGGGCGCCTTCCAGCGAAGGCCGCAGAAGCCGTGTGCCGATAGAGTCCATATGGGCATGGGCATCGTTGAAACCCGGGATCAGGGTGGCCCCGGGGAAGTCCCGCAGTGCCGTCTGCGGCCCGCGCAGCTCCAACAGGGCCTGGCGATTACCGGTAGCGATGATCTTGCCCTCGGCGACGGCGACCCCTTCGGCGCGGGTGCCGGCGTCGTCGAGGGTCAGCACCTGTCCCAGCAGAATCTCGTCCGCGTACATACTCATTTCTCGCCTACCTTTTTCATTACGCCATCCCAGTATCCCAGGTCGTGCTGCACAATCCGACCGAATTCTTCGGGGCCCAGTCCGGTTGGGGTAAGCGACATGTCAGTCAGCCGCGCGGCGACATCCGGCATTTTCAGGACCGCGGCGGTATCGGCAGCGATCTTGTTTACCAAGGATTTTGGCGTGCCGGCAGGGGCGAACATGCCAAACCAACCGACCACGCCGAGCTGGGGGAATCCAAGTTCGGCGAAGCTGGGTACATTGGGCAAGAGCGGCGAGCGTGGCCCGGCCACTGCCAGTGCGCGCATCTTGCCGGCGGCGATCTGCGGCCCGGCTGTTGCAATCGTGGCGAAGCCAGAGGAAACATGACCCCCGACGATATCGCCGACCAGCTCCGCATCGCCCTTGAAGGCGATATGCGCCATGTCCAGCCCAGCCGCGTCGTTGAAAATGGCACCTAGCAGGTGCAAGGTCTGATTGACGCCGCCAGATCCAAAAGAATGTTTTCCCGGCTCGCGTTTTACGAGCGCAATGAATTCCGGCAGCGTTTTCGCGGCTAACTTCGGATTGATGGAAAACACCACCGGAGCGAGCGTCATGTGCATGACTGGTGCGAAATCTCGCACGGGATCGTAGGGAGGCTTGATGGCAACCGTGGATACAGCCCCTTGCACGAGTGCGGAGTTGGTGATCAACAGTGTGTGGCCGTCCGGCGGAGCGTCTTTTACGCGCTGTGCCCCGATCAGGCCGCCGGCGCCGGCGCGGTTCTCGACGATCACCGGTTTGCCCCAGGCGCTTGCCAGTTTGGCGCCGGCGACGCGAGCCAGCGCGTCCATCGAGCCTCCGGGCGGAAACGGCACGACCAGTGTGACGGAGCGTTCAGGGAAGTCGGTCTGAGCCACGGCGGGCGCTGGCAGCGTACTGCCAGCGAGCAGGGCACAAGCGAGGGGGACAAGGGCTGCAGGACGCATGATGGATCTCCCGGATAAAAGGCCGAGGGACATCACGCCGGCCCTATCACCTGGGCAAGTATGGGGCAGCACTTGTCCCCGCACGACGCAAAAGACTGAGTCCGGCAGCGATTCTGCTTATGCCAACTTTTGCCGCGGAGGGCTGCCTATCTAAGATCGATTTCGAGCCGTACCGAGTCGCCTCGGTAGATGCCTTCGCCTACGTAGACCAGACGGCCTTCGGTATCAACGGCGCGGCGCACGACATGGGCGACCGGCGCATTGAGCGGCAATTCGAGCACGGACGCCATGTCCAGGTCGGCGCTGCCTATGGTCATCACCTGGCTGGCGCTGGCGATTTGTTTGCCGGCAATTTCGTGCAGGATAGGCAAAGTAGCTTCGTGCAGAAAGCGGTCGGGCGGGCCTTTTTCGAACAGGGCGTGGTCCAGTACGAAGCGGGCTGCCAGATAGGGATGGCCTTCGCGCAGATGCAATCTGCGCATCATGGCGTAGTGTCCGGTCGAGATGCCGTCGCCCGTGCCGGTGGCAAAGGCAGGCAAGGTATCGACGACGCTTTGTTCCAATACCCGTATTTCAGCGCCTTCGTGAGCGGAAATCAGCGATGCCCAATTCGTGGCCAGCCTGTGCGCGCTATGCGCTTTGGGCGTGTTGCGCACAAAGCTGCCCTTGGCGCGAAAGCGCTCGATCAGGCCTTCTTGTTCAAGCACTCCCAGTGCTTCGCGGATGGTTCCGCGCGCCACGGTGAACTCGTCCGCCAGGTCGGCCACATTGGGAATGCGCGCGCCTACCCGCCAGTCTCCCGCGATAATCTTGTTGCGGAACAGGGCGGCCAACTGTAAATAGCGCGCCATGCGGTTAAGCGTGACATCGGAAAAAGAGGACATGGCAATAAGGCGCAAGCAAAGTACTGAATAAAAGGAAGCTGCCGCTAGGGCAGGCTTCTGATTATTCCATTCCTTGCCCCCGCGTGCCGAGACGAAGCTTATTCGGGCTCGATTCCCAATTTTTTCGCCAATTTGCCGAACTCGACCACATCCCGGTTGACGACGGCGCGCATTTCCTCGGGGGTGCCGGTGGCGGGTTCGAAGCCGTTGTCCACCATGCGTTGGGTGATCTCGGGCAAAGCAATCACCTTGCGGATTTCTTCGGACAAACGGACCTGGATCGCCGCCGGCGTGCCCTGTGGCAGCGCGAAGCCGAAGTAAGTGTTGGGAATCGTGTTCTCGTCGCCGCCTACTTCGCTGACCGCGGGTACGTTGGGCAAGAGAGGCGAACGTTTGGTGCCGCCTACCAATAAGGGACGTACTCGCCCGTCTTTGATCGCGCCCAGAGCTGGGCCGATGGTGACCGCGGCGACGTCGACTTCGCCCGACATGGCGGCGGTCAGGGCCGGCGCGCCACCCTTGTACGGCACGTGGGTAAGCTCCATACCGGTGGTGGCCGCCAGCGACTCAGTGCCCATCTGGGTCATGCTGCCTTTGCCGAAGCTGGCGTAATTGAATTTGCCGGGATTCTTCTTGGCTTGCTCGACGAATTCGCCGAAGGTCTTGGCCTGTACGCGATTGCTGGCGACCAATACATAAGGGCCCCAGACGGCGATGCCTACATAGGCAAAATCCTTGGTCGGATCGTAAGGCAGCTTCTTGTACAGACTGGGGTTGATGCCCAAGGCGCCGCGATCGACGAACAGCAAGGTATAGCCATCGGGCGCGGCCTTGGCGACGGCCTCGGTGCCGATAATGCCGTTGGCTCCCGGCCGGTTTTCCACGACTATGGTTTGCTTGAGCGCTATAGCAAGTTTTTGGGTGATCAGCCTGGCGTTGGAGTCGGCGCCTGCGCCGGCGGGAAAGGGCACGATGACGCGGATGGTACGGCTGGGATAGCCGGTGTCGGCCGCGCCGGCAGAAGCCGACGCCGCGCTGAGCAAGGTTGCGACGCAGAGCGCAAAAATATGGGATGCGGGCTTATTTATAGTGGGGGCCATGCTTGTCTCCCTAATAGAAGCATTAATCCTAGCCATATAAAGCTCATAAGTCTAGTTTTTTGGTTATTAGGTGCGCTTATCGCTTGAGCTGGGAATCCGTATTCGATGGCGCAGTCGCCTTGGGTTAAGCTTCTGCGTCTTGTCGTCGCGCGAAGCGTTCGCGTTGTACGGCATCGCCAATCAAAGAGATGAGTCGAGCATGAGCGAACGTTCTTCCCCCTTGGCTGGAATTCGTGTCCTGGACCTGACGCGGGTGCTGGCCGGCCCTTGGTGTACCCAGAATCTGGCTGATCTAGGCGCCGATGTCGTCAAGGTCGAGCGGCCGGGTACGGGCGACGATACACGTAGTTGGGGGCCACCGTTCCTGAAGGACGAAAAAGGGGCCGATACGACCGAAGCTGCCTACTACCTAAGCGTCAATCGCAACAAGCGTTCCGTGGCACTGGATATCGCAAGCCCGGAAGGCGCTCGTCTCGTGCGCGAATTGGCCGCGCAAAGCGATATCTTCGTCGAAAATTTCAAGGTGGGCGGCTTGGCCAAATATGGCCTGGATTACGAGAGCTTGCGGGCAGTCAACCCGCGCCTGATCTATTGTTCCGTGACGGGTTTTGGGCAGAACGGGCCTTACGCCAACCGGCCGGGTTACGACTTCATGATCCAGGGACTGGGCGGCCTGATGAGTATCACCGGCGAACGTGACGGCGTGCCCGGCGCCGGCCCGCAAAAAGCAGGTATTGCGGTGTCGGACGTGCTGACGGGCATGTATGCCACGGTGGGCATTCTGGCCGCCTTGCAGGAACGCAATCGCAGTGGACAAGGGCAACGCCTGGATATCGCCCTGCTGGACAGCGTGGTGGCCTTGCTTGCCAACCAGAACATGAATTACCTGACCTCGGGTGTCGCGCCTGAGCGCGCCGGCAATGCCCACCAGAACATCGTGCCATATCAGGTGTTTGCAGCCGCCGATGGCCACCTTATCGTGGCCGTGGGCAATGACAGCCAGTTTCGCGCTTATTGCGGCGTGATCGATGCCATGCATCTGGTAGATGATCCGGCGTATTGCACCAATAGCCAGCGTGTTATTAACCGCGATGTCCTGGTGCCTTTGCTGAACGAGATCATGCTCAAGAAGCCTCGCGATTTCTGGCTGGCCGGCCTTGAAGCCGTTGGCGTGCCTTGTGGCCCCATCAATAATATTGCCCAGGTCTTTGAAGACCCCCAGGTGCAAGCGCGCGGATTACGCGTGGATTTACCGCATCCCACGGCGGGGTCGGTGCCGACCATCGCCAGTCCGCTGCGCATGTCCGATACGCCGGTGCAATATCGGGCAGGGCCGCCTCTGTTGGGGCAGCATACGCAAGAGGTCTTGCAGCAGTACCTGGGCTTGAGTCCAGAACAGATCAAGGCGGTAGTTTCAGGTAATTGACCGCGTTGCGAGCCCAAGCGCCTGTTGATCGAACAGCTCGATCAACAGGCGCTTTTCTTTTGCCGGGAATGAAAAGATCCCCATGAAGCTTGCGCCGCATGGGGATCTTTCCGCCTTTACGTCGCAGCGACGGGGGCTTGACTGCTGGCTGGGCTAAAAGCCCCTGCTTTCTTACTTGGCGGCGTCGACCATATATTGGACGGCAGCACGGATATCGGCTTCAGAGGCGTTGGCAGCGCCGCCTTTGGGAGGCATAGCGCCTTTGCCCTGCATGGCAACAGCAACCATGGCGTCCATGCCGGTAGCGACATACTTGGCCCAAGCGGCTTTGTCGCCGAACTTGGGCGCGCCAGCAATACCGGCAGCGTGACAGGCGAAGCAGGTGGTGTCATAAAGCTTCTTGCCATCGGCGGTAGAGGCGCCGGCAGCAGGCGCTGCAGGAGCAGCAGCTTGGGGCGCAGGAGCAGGAGCTTCGGCCGCTGCTGCCGGGGCGGGTGCAGCGGCAGGGGTTTCAGCTTCTGCCGATTCAGCGGCTGGGGCTGCGGGCGCGGGTTCGGCGGGTTCCTTGAAACTGCCGCCGCTCTGGTTGGCCATGTAAACCACGGCGCGGGCCACTTCGAAGTCGTCCAGGTCGGGGTTGCCGCCCTTGGCCGGCATGGCGCCCTTGCCGTGCAGAGCTACCTGCAGCATCGAGTCCAGGCCGGTCTTGATGAATTTGGCCCACGAGTCGGCATCGCCGAATTTAGGTGCGCCGGCTACGCCAGCGGCGTGACAGGTGGCGCACACGGCCTTGTATACAGCTTCGCCGGTCTGGAACACCTTGGGTGCGTTGGCATCGCGCAGGTCGAATCCGGAAACCGGCGCTAGGCGCGCGGCAATGGCTTCGGCGGTTTGCGAGTCGGCACCAGCGTTGGTTTTGTTGCCGCTGGTGACAAAGTTCACAAGCAGCAGGATGATGATGATCGGGACGATGAAAGACAAGAGAACCACCGTGATCAACTGACGGGGGGTCTTGATCGGCGATTCGTGGCTTTCAGGGGTGTTCTGCTGCGCGTTGCTCATTGCCAAGTCCTGCAGGTCTACCGGCCGGATTGTTGCGCCGGCGCGTGACGGTTACGGGTGGAGGATGCTTCTTCGTGCGCGCAAGCGGCTAAATCGTCTCCAGGACGACTAAATTTTTGCGCGTAAACACTTGATTATAACGGCAGCCCCCGCACTGAGTTCAAATCACCCGTTTTATGTCTGCAGAATTGCGCCCGCTGGCCTGGGAAATGTCGGGTTTTATTCAGTTTTCAGAATAGAAGGCAGGCAGGCGGGGGGCCGGATCCTTCGCGAGGCCCGTGGGCCAGGGTAAAGACCGCCTTATAGCTCTTGTATGCGGGCTGGGACGTCTGTCATCAAGTTGGCCGCGGAGTTGCCCCTGAAACCGGCCTTGCCGATGGATCCGTCTTGACGTCAATGACCACCGGCAAATCGCTTGCCATTGCTTTGGCGAAGGCTGTCTGTAAGTCGCCGGGCCGCTCTACGCGAATGCCGAAGCAATCGTAGTCTTGAGCCAAGCCGGCGAAATCGGTATCGCGGAAAACGTGGATCTCATGTTTGCGTGCCTGCGGGCGCCCTTGGTAGACGGCGTCGATATTCGATGCACCTTGCGCCAATTGCTGATTGTTGTTGACGATAGTGATTGTTTTGATGCCCCAGCGTCGCGCGGTCTCCAGTTCAGGAAGGTGATACATGAAGCCCCCGTCGCCGGTAAAGCAGATTACCGGTTGATCCGGTAGGGCACACTTGGCGCCCAGGGCGGCGGGAAAGCTCCAGCCCAATGAGCCCGCCGCTCGCAGGAAACGTTGCTCTGGATGTTTGAACCGTACCAAGGTGCCGGCCCACTGGGACGAAAACCCCGTATCGGCTACCAAGATAGCGTTGGAAGGCAGCCAATCGCTCAATTGTGCACACAGGTAAGGTGGTTTGATGGGTAAAGAGTCGTCGCTACCCCACTGATCGGCCTTGGCTTTCCAACGGTTGACCAGTTCGATGACGCGGCCCCGCCATGAATGGGTGTCTGCTCGTATGCCGGACCTCGACATCAGTTCGAAAGTGGTTCTGACATCTGCTTGTATAAGCAAAGCACTGGGAAAGTTTCGCCCAAGTTCAAAGGGATCGATGTCGATTTGCACAATGCGGGCGCTATTCCCTGGCAAGGACCAGTTCGCCGTGGTCTGGTCCCCGGTATCGCTTCCGGCGAAGATGACGAGGTCGGCTTCGCTGAAAATTTCGTTGGCACAAGAACGGGAGTAGCTGCCGGCAATGCCACCGTTAAGAGGGTGGTCATCCACTAGTACCGCTTTGCCGTCCAGCGAGGAGACTATCGGAATGCCCGAAGCTTGAGCGAAAGTGGCGATTGCCGATTCTGCCTGGGCAATCATGGCGCCTCGGTCAACGACGATGAGGGGACGGCTTGCTCGACCGATTTCGGTTTCCAGCGCCTCAAGCAGTGCGGGGGTGGGGGCTGGCCGGAATGGCGGCACCCGGCGGAAAACCTCGTCGCAGCGTATTGGTTCCGTAATTGCTTCGGCGCCGAGGGCGTCGCCGGTGTGGCCAGCAATGTCCAGGTGCACGGGCCGGGGCGTACTGCTCATGCTTTCGCGAAATGCCATGCGCAACAGATGTGGCAATTGCTCCGCGGTATCGACTCTGCCGCTGAAGCGGGTGGTTGACGCAAATAGTGGCTCGTGCGGTATTTCTTGGTAGGCGTTGCGATATTGGTTTTTCGCTACCTGCCGGCCGGTAAGGGCGATGACGGGAGAATTGCCGAGATAGGCGTCCTGCAAGCCGGCGGCAAGATTGGCCGCTCCCACCGATTGGGCCATGCAAACTCCTGGACGATAGCCCGCGCGAGCATAGCCGTCGGCCATATAGGCAGCGGCTTTTTCCGAATGAGTCAAAATTCGCCGGATACCTAGCTCTTCCATTTCGATCAGTGCCCGCCTCAAGATCGCATCCATGAAGAAGACATGGTCGACCCCGTAGGCCTTGAGTGTTTCGGCTATGAACCTGCCTCCGGTTATTTTCATGGGGCCTCTTGATTTTCGATGGGGGCGTTGGCGTCCAGAGAAAAGAACCAACCGTTTTTCTCCAGCTTTTCGATCATCTCGTGACCGTATTTGGCAATAATGGGATCCGCAGCCTGCGGCAACCGGCCCACATCGTTAAAGTCTTTCTTTTCGCCTTGAATAATCACCAGGAGATGGGCGTCCTGGTCAGAGATGTTGATGAACTGGCGTGCTACGCGAGGCGGTATAGCTACCATGTCGAAAGGATCAAGCACGATGCTTTCTTGGCCGTTGTCACCCCAGCGGATCCGCCATTTTCCGGTTAGCGCCATAAAAGTCTCGTAAGTCTTCCAATGGACATGCAGGCCAGGGCCATCGCCTGCCTCGGCGACCGCCATGCCTACCCTGATCGCGCCTTTGTCTCCCTCGACAATGGCCGGATTCGGCGACAAACGGCCAGGAAGGTCGCTGGGCGCCATCAGGACGTAGTTGGCCTTCGGATTGAACATCCGCAGGACATCCTCTGGTATGCCCATGTCCTTGTCGTAATGGGCGGCACGAGGGATCAGTTCCTTGAACCGAGCAGTACGGGCTTTCATCTCTTCTTGCGTTGGGCAACGTGTTTTCATGAGGATTCCTATGGAGTGGTCATGGGGTTCGCATGATTTGGAGGGGGAGATAGGCACTACTCTGCGGCGACCCCTATGAACTTGATCAACTTTTCGTTCTGTACAAGTTCGTTTTTGATATAGCTTGCGAATTGCTCCGGGGTATTGGTTTGAGGCTCCAACCCGTTCTTGATGAACATTTTTTTCGCTTCAGGAGCGTTTACCGCTTTGCCGATAGCCTCGTTTAGGCGCGTGATGATCTCTTTAGGTGTGGCTGCCGGCGCGAGTACGCCGAACCAGGACGATCGGTTGTAGCCAGGCAGGCCCGATTCGCTTAGTGTGGGGAGGCTTGGCAGCAGCGACGCCCGAGTGGTGCTGGTCACCGCAATTGGCCGCAGCCGTGGCTCATCCGCGCTGATCAATGGCAGGATCGACGGTATGCTGGCAAACACCATATCGACCTCTCCCTTGGCATTTGCAACGACATTGTCCGCTCCACCCTTATAGGGCACATGCATGATGTCCACCTTAGCCATGATCTTCAATGCCTCGGCAGAGAGGTAGGGTGTACTGCCGACACCGACGGATCCGTAAGTGAGCTTTCCTGGATGCTGGCGAGCCAGATCGATAAGCTCTTTGAGGTTGTGCGCGGGAACCGAGGGGTTTACCACGAGCACGAAAGGCGCGACGGTAACGAGAGACACAGGTGCGAAGTCTTGCTGGATGTCGAAGGGAAGCTTCTTGCGCAAGGAAGGCAATACGGTGTCCCCCGCCGTCATCATCAGCAAGGTATAGCCATCCGCGGGTGCGCCGGCGACCAGCTCGGTAGCAATGGCACCGCTTGCGCCCGGCCGGTTTTCGACCACTACCGATTTTCCCAGTTGCTCGGTAAGCGTTTGCGCAAGCACGCGAGCGCTGACGTCGGCTGAACCCCCAGGCGAATAGCCGACAACTAGGCGTACGGGCTTCACTGGATAAGTTTGCGCGGAGGTATTACCAACGAGCAAAAATGCACATGTTGCGACGAGGGCAGCGAAGGACAGGCAGCGAAACATGGCGTGTCCGCTTTGCGCTACGCGAGCCACTGTCTTTTTCGCACGGAACTGCGTTACGTCGCGCCACCATCCATCGCGACACGGCACACCGCCGCGCAAGATGCCGGCTTCGATCCCTCCAAGGACGACTTCGTAGCCTTCTCCCATAGGCAAGGGCCGGCTTCCAGGAACTGATAGCCAGAGACGCAACAATAGACGTTTCTTTTCATCGTCTTCATCATCGTCAAATTCGGTGCGCCCGTGGTAGATCAGATGATTGTTGAGCAGTTGAATGTCGCCCGGTTCGAACTGCATATCGAGAGCGAGCTCATCGGCGAGTTGGGAATAGAGTTCGAGTGCTTCGCGCTGAGCCTGGGTGTGGCGGGGCACTTCCGGAAATTCTTGTGCAAATCGCGTATAGGCGGGTGAGAATAAACCCGTGAAGTAGCCATCGCGGAACCCGAATATCGGTCGGACGTAAGCACGCCCTTGGCCCGGAGGTTCTTCGCCCTGCCAACTGTGGTGCCAGTTCGCATAGAAAACATCGATCAAATCTGGCCGACGTGTCAGGACTTCGTTGTGTATGGCCGCTGAGCTAACCACTCGGCTTGCACCGCCCGATTTTGCTTTGCGTATGCATAGCAGTCCGACCACATCGCAGCGATCACTGTGAAAGTCGAGCCCATCCGAAGTCTTGGAGCCTCGCCGTTTGGTGTTTTCCACCTTGATGCCGGCATCCGTTACCGTGCCGAGAAGTTCGCCGTGTGAGTTCTGGGATAGCGCCGTTCCCAAGTGTGTTCCGATACCCCAATAAATGATCTGGAGGTCTTGTGGCGAATAAGTAAGCGGCAGCCCTCGGAGCATGATCAGGCCGTGACCCGTTTCAAGCTCCTGGGCGATTTGAGTTAGGGCTCTTGAAAAATTCGGTAAGGGAAAGTCATCGCGTTCTATATTGAATAAATCCAGGCGTCGTTGTTTGACCGCTTGCAGGGCGCTGTCGATTTCAGCGAGCTCTTCGCGATTGAATGGCCTCAGCCAATCCACGGAATGTCGCATGTCGGAGCCCTTCCATGCGAATGGAGCGTCGATGAGATGATTCTTTTCTGCATACATGATGTCTCCTGCGTGAATTTTCTTGTGAACGAAAATTTCGAAGCATTTCGACCGTTCCAGGATCGGTTTTTCATCATAGGAGCGAGATTTTTGCGCGTCTATGTTTGGCGCGGCATACAGCACATCATTGCCATGAATATCCTGAAAGTACGATTAGCCTGTCCATGCAAGCGGATATCCGTGGATACTCGGGATTCACAATCGGATTGCGTTGATGAATACGTCTGCACGGGCGTATCCCAAGACTGAATGAGGCATCGCACTGACATGGATATGACTAAGCAGGATCTGGCTCTGTTAATGTTTTTTGATGCGCTGGCAACTCATGGCAGTGTGTCCAAGGCTGCTCAACATATGCGCGTTACGCAGCCCGCAATGAGCAATGCTCTGGCGAAGTTGAGATTAACTTTCGGCGATCCGCTCTTTGTCAGAACCAAGGAAGGCGTGGCGCCCACACCGAAGGCGCTTGAACTGATACCGTCGGTCAATGCGGCTTTAGTGCAGATGAAGGAGATCCTCGCCAATGTCGGTACGTTCGATCCTGGCAATACCGGGATGCGTATTACCGTAACCGCCACTGATTACGTCAATTTCGTGCTGATGCCTAAACTCATGTCGTACCTGGAGGAGAACGCTCCAGGACTGAACCTGGATATCAGAGTCGCGAATCGGGATATGGCAAACGAGTGGCTTGAACATGGGGATATCGATTTCCGGATCGGCTGGGTTCGACGGCCCTTGGCGAAGTTGCACGAAAAAGCGCTTTATCGCGACAAGTTCGTGTGTCTCGTTCGTAAAGGTCATCCTCTGGTCAAAACGAAGTTAACTGCTGAAACCTACTGTAACGTCCCACATATAAGAACCGCGATGCATCGGTTTATCGAGCTAACCGAATCGGGATCGATTATTGATGAGGCGGTGGCGGCGTTGGGACGGCGGCTGCGGATCGCAGTAAGGGCGCCCGACTACCTCTCGGTGCCTTTTATCGTCGCAAACACGGATTTGATTGCGACTGTCCCCCAACGATTGGCGTTGCCATTTATCAAGATTTTGCCCATACGCATGTTGGAGCCGCCTGTTGCCTTGCCTGAGCATTCAGTCTCTTTGTTTTGGCATGAGCGTACGCAGCATAGTGCGCCCCACCGCTGGTTTAGATCTGCTGTGGGTGCGGTTGCGGCAGAGCTCTGACGGCGCGGCGGATGAATACTCAAGCGTTCGGCAACCGTCCAAAAAGACGAAACCCCGTCGGCAGGGTACAATGCGCCGCTTAGCGCCCGTAGCTCAATGGATAGAGTACTGCTCTCCGAAGGCAGGGGTTGCTGGTTCGATCCCAGCCGGGCGCACCATATTCAAAAGGCCAGCTTCCATCCAGGAGCTGGCCTTTTTA
>JBEBXA010000020.1:0-51579 GCA_040391825.1 Pigmentiphaga sp. | reverse complement strand
CTGGCGTTTATGCTGGCGGCCGCAGGCACCGTTGCTATCGGGTACGGAGTCGAACGTTCAGCGCAAGAAAAGCAACGCCATGAAACCGTCGATATTTATGCCCAGTCTCTAAGCAAACCGCTATGGGATTGCGACAGCGCAACCGCGCAAGGAATTGTCGACACCTTGGCCTATCTGCCCACGGTGGGGGGCGTAGCGCTCAAGGATATCTGCGCCGGCAGCATCCTGACGGGCGGCCAGATCGTGCTCGATTCACAGGCGCATGCCGACCTCATCCAGCGCGAGGTGGTCTATCGCGATGAACGCGGCACTAAGTACACGGTCGGGGAAATCCAGGTAGAGTTTCGCCCGGTTTCCATAGTCAATGCCGCAATGGCAATATTGTGGCGCTACGTTGCAATTTTCATCGTCATGCTGGTGGTAATGCTGGCCGGTGCGGCTTTGGCTTTTCACAAAATCGTCGGCTTGCCGCTGGGCCGTTTTCGCAGCACCATTGACCGCCACATCGCCAACGATCAAGACGCGATGCAAGACAACTCACCCATCCACGGTCGCAACGACGAACTGGCCGACGTCATGTCTGCCTACGGCGATTTGATGGCCGAGCTGGACCTGCGCTTTACGCGGCAGGAGACCCTGGCTCAATGCGCCAGCAATCTTTTGGCGGGCTCGCCAGGCAATAACGACCCATTGACTGAGGTGCTCGCCAGTGTTCTGAAAACCGTCGCGGCTGACCATATCTACTTGGCTTTGGCAGATAGGAACAGCGAGGCTGATCTCTATCCAGCGACCCGTGGATCATCGGAAATTTACCGGCCGCGCTACCAGCGTTGGCTGGATCAGTTTCTTCATCATCATCGTATTGCAGGACCAATCAACGACCTTCCTGCCTCAGAGCGGGAAGACCTGCAGAGCCATGGCATATGCAGCCTGGCGGCCGTGCCCGTTTGGGGACAAAGCAACTGGTACGGCTTCATTTGCGTGCAAGACTTGCAGCACGCCCGGCATTGGTCAGAGAGCGAGCAGATATTCCTGCAGACCACGGCTGACATGATCGGCGCCTTTCTTGAAAGCGAAAAACACAAGCTGGAGCTGGCATCCGCTATCGAAAAGCTGCGTGACAACGAAAAAGCCCTGATCCAAATAGCGCGGCACGATCCCCTTACCGGACTAGGCAACCGCATCGTAGTGGAAGAAAAAATAGCCGACGCATTGGTGAAGGCTCGACACAGCGGGCTATCAGGCCATCTGTTATTGATTGATCTCGATAACTTCAAACCGATCAATGACACTTACGGGCACTCCGCCGGTGACTTCGTCCTGCAAGAGATCGCGCGCCGTTTACTTGCCACCATGCGGCGCAGCGATACCGTGGCCCGTATTGGCGGAGACGAATTCCTGCTCATTACCGAAGCCAGCCAATCGCCCTCCGACGTACCGACATTGATCAACAAGCTGAGCGCCGCCATTGCCGCGCCCATCATCTACGATGGCCAGATACTGACTGTGGGTAGCAGCATCGGGGCTGCCCGCTATCCGAGCGACGGCACCAGCAGCGTAGCCTTGATGGCGCGAGCAGATCAAATCATGTACAAAGTCAAGCAATCACGCCGCGCGCCCCTTGAATCTTCAGTGCTTGCACGCATTAGTCGCAGCAACTAGGCTAGAATAAAAAGCATGTCGCGCGTAGCCAAACACCTTCCAACAAGTAAATTGCTTGGGCACATCTGCATGTGCCTGCTTTTACTCGCGCTGGTGGGGCGTGGGCTAATCCCCACAGGTTTCATGCTGGGGCACGCCCCTTTCAATCAGGGTGCAATAGAACTCACTTTCTGCGCTCCAGGCGGAAGTTTCTCGAAGATTCTTCTTGATAGCGGACACTCTGATTCCGATCAGGCGAACGCCGAATGTCCATTCAGTGTTCTCGTCCACCAAGCACTCGACATCCCCAATGCAGGGAATACTAGCCCTCTGCCTGTAGCCGCATTCAGCCGGCCCCTGCCCCCTAGCCTGTACCAATCGCGGCCGGCATTGCCAGCCCTGGGGCCCCCCCTCGGATCACGCGCCCCACCCCTGCACCTCGGCTAATCGCACCCCGCCACCGGCTGTCAGACCGGTGTCGTCCTGACGATAAATTACCGAGGTTCAATCATGATCCGTACAAAAATCAGCGCAGTCGCCGCTGCCTGCGCCCTTGCCAGTTTGCTTCCTGCAACAGCATTTGCCCACGTTACTCTTGAAACCCGCGAAGCGGCCGTAGGCTCTTACTACAAAGCCGTGCTGCGCGTGCCGCATGGCTGCGCTGGGTCTCCTACCGTCAAGCTACGCGTCCGTATCCCCGATGGAGTAATAGCCGTCAAGCCACAGCCCAAGGCGGGCTGGACGGTGGAAACAGTCAAGGCCGAATACGCAAAGCCCTTTGTCATGCACGGCGCCGAAACCAAGTCTGGAGTCAAGGAAATCGCCTGGAGCGGCAAATTGCTTGACGAACATTTTGACGAGTTCGTATTCCAGGCATATCTGACTCACGGACTCCCAGCCGGCCAGACTTTGTATTTTCCGGTCGTCCAGGAATGCGAGCAAGGCGTAGAACGCTGGATAGGCACACGTGGCGGCAATGACTCCAAACCTGCTCCCACGCTGAAACTGCTGCCCAAACCCTGAGCCCACCCATCGTGGCAGCAGGCTCTCATAAAGGGTGCCTGCTACCACGGGAGAAATCAGCATGCCTACCTTGCTACCAGGGCGGCGCGCGCGTGGGTGCGTCTGGCGTCAACTCGCGCTTTTCCTGTGCTTGCAGCTATCACTAGCCTGCGGCTCTTTCGCGCATGCCCACGCCTCATTGATTGCCGCCGATCCGAGCGATAACAGCGTGCTCTCGGCATTACCCGACCACGCAACGCTGACATTCAGCGAGCCCGTGACGCCGCTGGTATTTCGCCTTGCTTCACCGGCCGGAGGCACTCAGCCCCTGGGCCGAATCACGCCGGTTGACGATAAACTGCATATCAGCTTACCTCCAGGGGGACGCTCCGGCACTTATGCGCTCAGTTGGAGAGTCGTCTCCGCAGACGGCCACCCCGTAGGCGGCACCTTACTCTTCTCGGTAGGAGCCGCCAGCGTCGTGGCTGATGCAACCGAGTCGACCGCATCATGGCGCCCGCAGGCAATCTGGTTAGCGCGACTCGCCTTATACCTGGCCATGTTCTTCGCCGTCGGTGGTGCGCTCTTCCAAGCTATGACAGGCTCTGGCCATCGCTCAAAGCTCTGGACGAAACAGGCCGCGTGGTTAGGCTTGGCAGCCATCCCTTCCGGCTTCGTCCTACAGGGACTGGATGCCCTCGACGCCGATTGGCGCTCCGTGCTCAGCCTTTCGACCTGGCAAGCGGCCTTGGACACCAGCTACGCCATCACCTTGGCGCTTGCCGGGCTGGCGCTGATCGCCGCCCGGCTTTCTATACACCTGAGCGCGCGATACGCCCAAGTTTTGAGCGCATCGACTGGTGCTTTATTGCTGGGCCTGGCATTCGCCGCCAGCGGCCATGCCAGCGCGGCGCCGCCGCAGTGGCTTGCGCGGCCGGCCGTGGCGCTGCACGTGCTGGCGGCCGCCTTATGGCTGGGAGCGCTCATTCCACTGTGGCAGCAGGCACGCTCGCAGTCGCCGTCGTTCATCCATAGCCTGGGAATATTTTCCCGCTATATATCCTTTGTAGTCATGACACTGGTGGCAACAGGCTTGCTGTTGGCCTGGCTGCAAATGGGCCTCTTTTCCTCCTTATGGACCACCCTTTACGGACGGGTGCTACTGGCCAAACTCAGCGTAGTAGTGGGTTTGCTCTTGCTGGGCACCTGGAATCGATATCGCCTGACTGCCGCTGCGCTGCGTGGCGAAGCAGTCGCGCGCCGAGCCTTGGCACGCACCATCGCCATCGAAATTCTGCTGGCGGTCTGCTTGCTAGCCATCATTGCACTCTGGCGATTCACCCCACCGCCTCGCGCGCTCAACTTTGTGCGGCCCGCCACGGTATCCATGCATATCCACGACGCGGCGGCCATGGCCGACCTCACCTTAACGCCCACTAGCCCTAGCAAACCTGGCTCGTTGGAACTGATGCTTCTAGACGCAAACATGGCGCCGCTGGAAGTGCTTGCCGTCAACGTGTCCTTCTCCAATGTTTCGCTCGGCATCGAGCCTATACGACGCAAAGCGCAAAAGCTTGGTCCAGGTCGTTGGGAAATTGTGGCGCTGGACTTGCCTCGCGCAAACCGCTGGACCCTAGACATCGACGCCTTGATTAGCGATTTCGATCAAATCGAATTAAAGGGCGAACTCCAGATCGCAGACACGCCCTACCCAATATCTGCCCCCTAAAGAGAAAAGAAAATGAAGGCGACTAAACTCCAAACCAGCAAATCGCAGCCCTTGCACATTGCATGCTCGTTACCCCTTTGCGTAACGGCAGCACTTACCGCCTGCTTGCCTGCCCTCAGCTATTCACAGTCTGCGGCCACACTCGCCCCGATTGTGGTCGAAGGACAAGCAGCCTCGCTGACCGCTGCATCGACTACCCATGCACGCGATCTGATTCAGCGCACGCCAGGCGGCGTGGACCTCGTGCCCGACACCGCCTGGCGCGACACCCAGGCGGCCACGGTCAAAGACATCCTGGATTACACCCCCGGCGTCTTCGTCCAACCCAAGTGGGGAGAGGATGCCCGCCTGTCCATCCGGGGCTCGGGCCTGTCGCGCTACTACCATTTACGCGGCATCAGTCTCTACCAGGACGGCATGCCCTTGAGCAATGCCGACGGCAGCAGCGACCTGCAGTCGATAGACCCCACCGCCTACCGCTACACCGAGGTCTACAAAGGGGCGAACGCATTGCGCTACGGCGCCAGCACCTTGGGCGGCGCGATCAACTTCGTCACACCTACCGGCCTCGATGCGGCACCCTTTCAGGCGCGTGCAGATCTGGGAAGCTTTGCCTGGAAACGACTGCAGATGAGCGGCGGGTTTAGCAATGAAAAAATGGATGCCTTCATTACCGGATCGGTTCAGGAACAAGACGGCTTCCGTCATCACAGCAAAGGCAATTCCGCGCGGTTCAGCGGCAACCTCGGCCTACGCTTGTCCGACGCCGTCGAAACACGCTTCTACCTGAGCGGCATACATGTCCGCCAGGAAATTCCAGGCTCGGTAACGCGGGAACAGGCCCTGAACGACCCTCGCAAGGCTGCCGAAGCAAACGAACTCAACGACTGGCAACGCAACATTAACGGCGGGCGGCTGGCCAATCGCACGGTCGTCAAGGCAGGCAAGACCACCTACGAAATTGGCAGTTGGCTGTCGCAGTCCCACCTGAAACATCCGATCTACCAGTTCCTGGACAACCAGTATCTGGAGTACGGCGCGTATACCAGGCTAACGAATCACTCTAAATTGGGCGAGCACGACAACCGTTTTACGGTGGGCCTGACATGGTCAGCGGGCACGGTCGATGCCGAGAACTACGCAAACATCGGTGGCAACAAAGGCGGCAAGCTATCGGAAACGCGCGACAAATCGAACAACATCACTCTATACGGTGAAAATGCGCTTGAGATCGCACCGGGCCTGTCACTGATTGCCGGCATACAGTATTTGCATGCCGAGCGCCGGCGCGATGATCGCTACAACGGCGGCGCATCAACGAGCCGCTCGGGAAACAAGAGCTACGATTTTTTCAATCCAAAAATCGGCGTGCTCTGGCAGCTCGACCCGCAATGGCAAATATTCAGCAATCTGTCCCGCAGCGCAGAACCACCAACCTTCGGCGACATGAATTTCTCCACCACCAATGACTTGAACCGCTTGAAGCCACAACGCGCGACCACCTTCGAGCTAGGCACACGCGGTAGGCAGCAGGACTTCGGATGGAACCTGTCTGCATACCACGCTCGCATCAAGAACGAGCTTCAATGCACAAGCACCATCTATAACATTTGCGACCACGTCAGCAACCTGGACCGCACCACGCACCAGGGCATCGAAGCAGGGTTTGACTGGGTATTCTTGAAGAAACTCCTACCCAGTACGACTACCGCCGACAGCATGGTGCTTAAAGCGGCATATACCTTCAACGATTTCCGGTTCAACGACGATGCAAACTGGGGGAACAAACAAATCCCCGGCGTGCCGCGCCACTACCTGCGGGCCGAGGTCTTGTATCGGCATGCCTCGGGTTTTTACCTGGGCCCCAATGTGGAATGGGTGCCGCAAGCTTATTACGTCGACAACGCAAACAGTGTAGAAACGGCGTCGTATGCCTTGCTGGGCTTGCGAGCAGGATGGAAAAAAGGGCCATACTCAATCTTCATTGAAGCCCGCAACCTGGCCGACAAACGCTATATAGGCAGTGCCAGCATTACCGACCGCGCCAATGCAGGTTCAAAATTGTTCGAGCCTGGCAATGGCCGTGCGGTGTACGCGGGAATTCAGGTCAGGTACTGAAAGGCCGGGCGTCTGATTCTCATGGTTTGTTGAGCCTCCACCCTGACGGCACCGACGCAAAATAGTGCGCGACGCCGCTACAAAGCCACATGAACGTTCTTTATCTGGGTATAAGCCAGTAATTCCTCCAAACCTTCCTCTCGCCCCAAGCCCGATTTTTTGTACCCGCCGAAGTTTGCACCAGTGTAATGCGCGCTACTAGTATTGATCCAGATATAGCCCGCCTCAATTCGGCGGGCTAGACGATGCGCGCGGGCCAGATCCAAGGTGTAAATCGACGCACTCAATCCATACTCGACGCTGTTTATATCCGCTATCAATTGGTCTTCATCGCTCCATTTTATGATAGACAAGATTGGACCGAACACCTCTTCACGGAAAATTCGCATCTGCGATGTTACGTCGGCAAACACTGTCGCCTGTACGAACCAACCGTTTGCAAGCGCTGGGTCATCAGGGCGCTGGCCACCAGCGACCAATCTTGCTCCTTCGGAGCGGGCCAGCTCGATATAGCCCATTACCTTGTTGAACTGTGCCTCGGAAATCAGGCACCCCATCGTAGTAGCTGGATCAGTCGGCATACCGCAACGATGCAGTTGAGGCAGCTTCTCGCTGAGGCTCTCGATCACTCTCTCGTACAGGGACTCGTGAACAAATAGCCGCGAGGTCGACCCGCATGACTGTCCAGCCCATGTGAAATTCATACCATTAATCGCGCCAAGCACTGCCTTATCCAGATCCACATCGGGACAGATCACCAGTGGGTTTTTACCGCCTAACTCCAACGTGACGGGCATAATTTTTTCAGCGGCACCATGCAAAATGGAGGCGCCAGTAGGGACTGAACCGATCAATGCCACCTTCTTCACCAACGGATGCTGCACCAGCGCCTCACCACACTCGCGCCCACCAGTAATGATATTCAACACACCTGGCGGCAGCACACCGTCAATAATTTCGGCAAAACGCAGGGCCGACAGCGGCGCTTGGTCTGGCGCTTTCATCACTACACTATTGCCTGCAGCCAACACGGGGGCCAGCTTACCAGCGAGGAACATCAGGGGATGGTTGTAAGCAACAATGCGCGCCACCACCCCCAGAGGTTCGCGCACGCTGTAGTTCAGACCACCGTCAGCGCAAGGGATGGTTTCGCCTTTCAACTCATGGACTAAGCCAGCGTAGTAGTCGATTTGCGCCGCCGCATTGAGCACGTCGGGCTGCATGCGCTTGACAGGGTTCCCACAATTGGCGGAGTCAAGCAATGCTAGTTCGTCGACGTGCAGTCGCAGCCTGCGGGCGATTTCCCGCAGCTTGGCCCCGCGCTCTGCCGCCGGCACCTGGGACCAAGCTAGAAAACCGTGTTGCGCTTGGCTCACCGCCGCATCGACATCGTCAGCATTTGCGCAAGGGGCCTGCGCCAGAACCTGTCCCGTTGCAGGGTTTACAGTAGGCTGGAATCCACCGCGGGGCTCATGCCATTGGCCTCCATAGTAAAGAGCCAGTTGCTTGGGCATGGCCTTTGCGAGGGCCGTGCAGACAGTTTCGATACTTGTGCTTGTTTTCATATCACTCCTGCAGACGGTAGAAAAACCTGACCGCTTCTTATCAAGAAATCCGATCGCCTTTGACCGTCACACGGCGCAACTTACGCAACTCGTCAGCGTTGAAATCGCCGCGCGCATGCAACACGCAACGGTTGTCCCAAATCAACAAATCGCCGCGGGTCCAGCGATGTTCGTAGACGAACTGGGGCTGCTCCTGGAAATCGAACAAGGTCTCCAGCAATTCATCACTTTCGGCGCGCGGCATCCCAACGATATATTCCGTCATCAGTCGGTTAACGTAGAGCGCCTTCTTGCCGGTAAGCGGATGGGTACAAACCATCGGCTGCGCGTATGAACGGTTTTGAGACGATCGCGCACTGCGTATCCGCATCGCCGCCATCGGTGCACTGGTCCCAGGCTCGTAACTGTTGACCGCCTTCAAGCCGTTCAGACGCCGCCGGGTAGTTTCGGGCAGCGCCTCATACGCCTTGTACATATTGGCGAACAATGTATTGCCGCCCGTCTGTGGAATCTCCATGGCGTAAAGGATGGTTGCCATTGACGGCCGCTCTACATAACACATATCAGAATGGAAATACATTTCGCCATCGGGTAACGCCCCTACATATTGGCCGTTTTCCTTCTCGTTGGTGACATACATGACGGCGGGATGGCCTTTGCTGATTTGATACTCGCCTTGGGTCGTGGCAAGTTCGCCGAAATTTTCTCCAAACCGCACTTGGTCCATTTCGTCCAGAGACTGGCCGGGCAGGCACAAGACGCCGTACTCGTACCAGGCACCGCGTATGAGCTCAAAAATTTCAGCCGAGATCGGCATAGATGCGTCCACACCGCACACCGCTGCCCCCAGGGCGGGAGACAATGGCTGCACATTCACCTTCCGGGCTTGCCCCTCGCAAGCTTCTATGTTCGTCATCATGGCTCTCCTTGCATGATTCACTAGTCGGCAACAATGTGCGCGTGGTCAACGACTTTCTTCCATTCAAGCAACTCATTCCTGAGTAGACTCTCCAGATCGCCGGGCCCGCCCGGATTGGCAATAATCCCGCGGTCGGCCAACTCCTTTTTCACATCGGGCAAGTCAAGAACGGCAAGCAACTCATGGCTAAGACGATCGACGGTTGCTTTGGGGGTTCCTTTCGGCAAGAAAGCGCCAAGCCAGTCGTAGTCGTTCAAACCCTTGATCCCACTTTCACGGAAAGTAGGCACACTTGGGGTCCAAGCCGAGCGGCTTTCGCCGCTAGTGGCAAGCATTTTCAACTTACCGACCGCGACCATTTGCAGGACCGAGTGCAGTGGGAAAAAGCCCATTTGGACCTGGCCACCGACCAGATCCGTTACCGCCCCAGCCGAGCCTCGATAAGGCACGTGCATGATATTGGCATCCGTAATCTGCTTGAACTGCTCCGTGCGTAAATGATGAGGCGTGCCGGTTCCCGGCGTACCGTAGTTAAGCTTGCCTGGCTGGCTCTTGGCCAACGCTACAAGTTGATCGACGGAATTAACGGGCAAGGACGGGTTAACCACCACCGCCACCAACATCTTGCCCAGGCGGGCCACAGGAGCGAAGTCGTCAACCGGACTCCATGGCAGATTTTTATATAGCAAGCTAATCATCGCCATCGTATTGGGCACGAACAGAATCGTATTGCCATCTGGAGCCGCCTTGGCCGCGGCTCCGATTCCGATCGTGCCACTGGCGCCCGTTTTATTCTCGACTATCACCGACTGCCCCAAACGCTTGGCCAGATGCGGGGCTAATAAACGGGCGGCGATATCACTACCTGTGCCAGGAGTAGTTGGCACAATGATCGTAATATTGCCGGACGGAGGTGTTTCCGCCTGTGAAACACCAGCCACGATCGCTAGCATGACAGTCAGCATAGCTTTGGATAGTTTGTTCATGATCGTCTCCTCTGTCGTCTTCTCGTTGAACGGAACTCTGTGTCGAAATCCCGGTACCGCGAACGGATTGCAAGTGAAACGCGACCCAACTAATGCAGGCAGTTTCCTCCATCGACCACTAGCGTCTGCCCAGTAATGAAATCGCTGTCAGTTGACGCGAAGAACAGCACGGCACCCGTCAAGTCGTCAGGCTCCTGGACCCGTTTAAGCGCGCGTACGGTGGCTGCATCGCCACGCATTTTGAGGATGCTTTCATCGGGACTCTCTTCGGACAGCGTGCTGCCTGGCGCCACGCAGTTGACGCAGATGTTGTACTGGCCAACTTCGTTAGCCAGGGTTTTGGTGAAGCCAAGAATGCCCGCCTTGGACGTAACGTAGTGAATGCGGCTGGGTGAACCCTTGATAGCGGTACTCGAACTGATATTGATGATCTTGCCGTAGCCTTGCGCGCGCATATGGGGAATAACTGCACAGCTTGCGAGCCAGCTACCCTTAACGTTGACACTCATCATGCGATCCCACTCGTCGACGCTGATTTTGTCGAAGGCTAGGCGCGACATCGGAATCGTGGCGAAAATCGCCGCATTGTTGACCAGCACGTCGATTTTTCCGAAGCGTTCGATAGCAGCGGCGACCATATGCTCCACGCTGCTGGAGTCGGATACATCGGTGCGGACTGCCAGGGCTTCATAGCCAGCCGCATTCAACTCCTGGACTACCGCTTGCCCAGCCTCGCCATCCAATTCGGCAATCACCAACTTCGCACCTTCTTTCGCTAGCCGCGACGCATAGGCCTTGCCTATGCCATGTCCGCCACCCGTGACGATTGCCACGCGTCCTTCCATTCTTCCTGCCATGCCGTTTCCTCCATCGATGTTGGACCAGCAACCTCTTTCATTATCGCTTTTTTGTCCGTCTGATAGACATCAGTATCATTATATGGACAATGAAAAAGGTGTAAACATAGGTTTTCCCCTAAGTTGAAGCGCGCAGGCGAACGCGACCGCATCGCCAATGCCGCTTTTACCGGGCGAGCGTTAACCATTAAGATTGCGGGATGAACACGAAAAGAAAATCGACCGCCGAATCGAACGACGGCGTTCGCGCGGTAGGCCGCGCGCTGGATATCCTCATGGCCTTTACAGCCACAGACCACGAGCTCTCGGCAAGTGATCTACTCACTCGAGTCGATTTGAGCCGACCGACCCTTTACCGGCTGCTGTACACCTTGGAGTACAACGGTTTTCTGGTTTCCGTGGGCGAACCTCAGAAATTTCGCTTGGGTCCATCGGTAGCTCATCTGGCTCATGTCTGGACATCCACGATCGACTTGGCGGACGCTGCCGCTCCTGCTTTGCGTAATCTATGGAAATGCACCAATGAAACAGTAGCCTTATTCGTTCGCCAGGGGGCCTACCGCATGTGTATTGCTGAGTTACCAAGCCCGCACGCCCTAAGTTTCAAGCGCGGCATTGGTTATCGCGAACGCCTCGTCCTTGGCGCAAGTGGACATGCCATCCTCGCACACGTGAAAATGACGCAGAAAGAACTCATCGGGTACGCCAAAGAATCGAATGTCTCGCCAGACACCTATCTCCAAGAGCTCGAAACGGTACGCCAACGCGGCTATGCGATCAGCAAGGAAGAACTAATCCACGGCGCCGTCTCGATTGCTGCACCTTTTTTCGATCAACCCGACACAATCGCCGGCGCGCTCGTTGTCTTCGGGCCAGACACCCGTCTGCCAGATGCGAAAATCGCCGAGTTCGGTACCTCGCTGGTTCGCGAGGCAGGTGCCTTATCTCAGTTTCTGTGCGGGAAGAAACAGTAGGAAGCCCAGCGTCAAGGAGAGCATCGAGCCGAATGAATCTCCACATAAGCCAGATCGGTAGATGCATGCGACTGCCCAATCACCACGGGACGGTGGAATGCCCCCCGCGTCAGGCAGTCCGCCGTCCCTCTACCGGGTACACCGGGTCGGTATAACCTGGACTCGAAGTGTGACCTGGCCGTGCCAGGCTATCGGCCCATTGCTCGTCTTCCGTATTGAGTTGGACGTCCAAGGCAAAAGCGATCGAACTCATCCCGCGCTCGGCTTCTGTTCCTCGACTAGCGACCACTCCCCCACTCGGCCAACGAACAACCAGCTAAGGCGCTCAGACCGAGAGTGTCTACTCATCGGCCAGAACACATGCACAGCCACCACACGGTCCCCAGGCTACTTTTCTCAACAACACCAAGCCCTCCCAGCCAACTCTGTTCACGCAGTGAACAGCGGTGTTGCACGCCTTCTGCGCTACGCAGACTATTGAGCCTGCTTCCAGTTTCGATATAGATACAAAGCAGCGCTCGAATAAGCACGTCAGCCAACAAAAAGAAGACCGATACCCATCGTCCACAACACAGACCTGGACTGAAATCTATATTTTTTCCCTTCCATCAAATCTATTGAGCGTCACGCATGAACAAACCAAGTGAAAAGACCAGACACGCTGGAAAGATTGCGCTGGTTACCGGCGCTGCTCAAGGTCTCGGGCAAGCGATTGCTTGCCGCTTGGCCTTGGAGGGCGCAACGGTAGCATTAGTGGATCAGTCGGCAGAGCTGTGCTCAATCACTTTGGCGCAGATCAAGGCGTCGGACGGGCAGGCATTTGCGCTCGGTGCTGACTTGCGAACTCACACAGGTAACGCCCAGGTCGTCGAGCAGATTCTGCAACGCTCTTGCGCCATCGATATAGCAGTCTTAAACGTCGGTGGAACTATCTGGGCCCAACCATTTTGGGAGTACAAGGCACCGCAGATCGAGGACGAGATTTCACGCTCCTTGTGGCCAACGCTTTGGGGATGTCACACCGTTATTCCGGTGATGCTTAAACAGAATCGCGGCGCTATTGTCACTATCGGCTCAACGGCGACACGCTGGTCGCTACGCGCCCCATATGCAGCCGCCAAGGGTGGTGTACATGCTTTCACCGCCGCGTTGGCGCGCGACCTGGCGCAATCGCCGGTTCGTGTCAACTGCGTTTCACCGGGTGCGCTCGTCGCGCAAGAGCGCATTACGTCGCGGAACCTCGAGCCCCAGACCGAACAGCAACAACTATGGCGAAGAGAAGCCTACGACCAGTCCGTGCGAGACACGCCCATCGGACGACCGGGAGAACCGACGGAGGTGACCGGGGCGGTCAGTTTTCTAGCCTCAGAAGACGCAAGCTACATCACGGGGCAGGTCCTTTATGTAGCAGGGGGAGCCGTCGGATGATTTCATCAAGGCAATCACAGGAACAAGTTGGCAAATTGCCAGCTTCCTGGACACCGCTCGCCTGACGCAGCGAATTCACTATTTTGCCCGCGACATCGCAAACAAGAAACCAATACAGAAGGAGAGAGGTTTGGAGCAAACACACATCTGGCCACCGTTAAAGTGGCCTGCCAAAGCAACAGAAGTACCTAAAGAAATCTTCGTGCGTGAAGATATCTACCAGGAAGAACTGCGGCGAATCTTTCACGGACCGGAGTGGTTTCCTGTCGCCCACGCCAGCGAAGTACCCAACAATAACGACTTCAAGAGCTGCGTAATCGGAGATGTCCCCCTACTTGTGGTGCGAGACCGTGAGGGTCAGGTGCGTGTGCATTTCAACGCCTGTACTCATCGCGGCGCGCAACTGGAAACTCTCGCCTATGGAAATAAACGCATTTTTGAGTGCCCCTACCATCGCTGGAGTTTCAATCCAAACGGCACGCTAGTTGGTTGTCCGTTGCGACCAGGTGATGCAGTTGATTTTGACAAAGCCAACTATCCGCTGAAAGGTCCTCGCACTGCTATCTTGCACGGTCTGATCTTTGTCACTTTGAGTGATGAAACACCTAGTCTGGCTGTGTTTATGAATGGTTACGAGGACAAATTAGCAAACGTTATGGGGGGTGATGGAAAACTAAAGCTTCTCGGTTACCACAAGTCATTGCTCAACGCGAACTGGAAGACCTACCACGACAACGACGCTTGGCATGCACCTCTATTGCACACAGCGTTTCGTTTATTGAATTGGCAAGGCGGAAGCGGAATTCAGTTTGCTGATGATCGTGGTCATCGAGGCTTCGAGAGCGAGTTGTCGATGCCAGATGGGAAAAACATATTAAGCGATCCATCGCTGATTGATTATCGAAGCGGAAACTTCAGCGAAAAAGGTTCTTGCTCGATGCATCTCTTCCCGTTGTTCGGTGCCGTTAAACACCTCGACACAATAGGATTACGTTTCGTGAATCCACGCAGTGTGGACCAGACTGAACTCATTTTCGCCTACTTCGGGCGAGAAGAGGATGACAACGAGCTCCTGGAACACCGCGCGCGGCAGTCATCAAATCTGCTTGGCCCCTGCGGCATGGTGAGCATGGAGGACGCTGCGGTATTCCATCGCTTGCACATTGGCAGCCACACGCCAGGAATGCAAGTCTTTCAAAAAGGGGTGAAAGACGAATACGAGATGCCCACTGAGTTCAGTCAAAACGACGAATCGGCAAATATTCTGAGTTGGGAGCACTATCGAAAAATAATGGGTTTTGAGAAGGAGACTCGCACATGAACGCCGTGACGTTCGAAAAGCTGCATGAACTGGATCAACTGCAATTGCGTTACATGGATGCGTTGGATCAAAAGTGTATGGGAGGTTGGCTGAACACCTTTAGCCATAACGGTTCATACATCTGCAAGACACTGGAAAGTGAACAGGCCAACTGGAAAATCGCGCTGATCTTGGACGATTGCCATGGACGACTGAAGGATCGCGTCACATTCGTCGACAAAATCTGGGCTGGCACTTTTCAGGACTATCAAACACGGCACTTTGTGCAACGCAACGAATGCCACCTTACAGACGAAGGGCAGTACACCATGCGGTCGAACTTCTCAGTCATGTTCACACGCTCGGATACGGGGCAGACTGGCATCTTGGCGAGCGGGTCTTACCACGATGTAATTGAACTGTGGGACGGACAGCCGCGGTTTCGATCCAAGAAAGTAGTGATCGATGCACCTTTGCTTCCACATTACATTGTTTATCCGCTGTGATGTCCTTGCGGCAAGGAGTCCAAATGGGTGAGGTTGTAATTGGCGCGGCACTATCACACAGTCCATTAATGAATTTTGAACTGCCCTCCAAAGCCAAGGCTCAAGTGGCCACCTACCGTAAAGCGGTGCACCAGATAGCACTCGATATTCAGAATGCGCGCCCAGATACGCTAATTGTGCTGGCGCAAGACCACTTCCGAACCTCCTTCTACAACAATATGCCAGCTTTCTTGATAGGGGTAGGAGATGTGGTTCGCTGGGGAGACTGGAACGGTACAGTTGGCGCACTCAACACTGACATAGCGTTGGCGCGGCATGCGGCGCGGCGATTTTTTGAGTTGGGCTTTGAGCCATCGGTTTCATATGACATGAAAGTTGATCACGGCACTGCTCAAGTCTTGGAGTTACTTGGAATGACGGAAATGCCCGTCATTCCAATCCATATCAATGCAGCCGCACCACCGCTTCCCACACCAAGTCGATGCTACGCCTTCGGTGAAGCATTACGCGATGCAATCATGAGCTTCTCGCAAGGCAGGCGTGTCGCAGTGATTGGGTCTGGTGGACTTTCACACGACCCGCTAAAGGTGGATATAGATTGCGAGACAAACCCGCAAGCTCGCGACTTCTTCATACACGGCCATAGCACCGGCGGCGCCCCCAGTGACGATAATCGCATCAAGAGCATTTTCGCGAGAATGGACCAGCTAGCGCAAGCGATCAACCCACAGTGGGATCGCGCATTGCTTAAGCGGATGGAAATGGGTCAAGCCTACGAACTAGCAGCTGAACTCAGCACGGAAGATATTGAAACCGATGGAGGGCGCGGTGGGCAAGAGGTCAGGGCGTGGCTAGCCATGTTCGGTGCTGTACAGGCCACACATGTACACACAGTATTTTATGAACCCATGCCGTGTTTGGTAACAGGAATGGGTGCCGTCCTCGCTCACACCAATTCATGAAAACTAAGCCATATATACAACCCAAAAGTGCAAGCAAAGAAAAGGGTAAATAAATGACCACTCTCAGAAAACTTAGAATTACGCTGAAATTTATTGGACTTGTCGGATTCCTGGGCTTATCCAATGCATCGGTAGCGCAAAGTTATCCAAATAAATTGATCAAGCTCATAGTGCCGTACGGCGCTACGGGAGGTGGTCCAGACTTTGTAGCCAGAACCCTGTCCGACAAAATTCATGCGATTTCCGGGCAAACTGTCTTGATCGAAAACAAGCTGGGCGCGGCAGCCACTCTAGGGACGAGTGCTGCAGCACGGGCTCCAGCCGATGGCTACTCCATACTCGTCGGCGATACCGGGCCATTGTCAGTCGCCCCCAGCCTGCGTAAGGAATTGACCTACGACCCTGAGAGAGACTTTGCTCCTATCAGCAATGGAGTAAGGGCACCACTTTTTCTTGTGGTTAGCGGCCAGCTTGATGTCAAGAACATCAAAGAGTTGATCGCCCACCTCAAAGCAAAGCCTAATCTTCCTTATGGCACTCCAGGTGTCGGCAGTGTCCATCATTTGGCAATGGAAAAATTATTGTCGATGGCCGATGTAAAAATGACTCACGTACCCTACACCAGCGTATCTCATTCAATTCCCGCTGTTGTGTCCGGAGACTTAACAGTTCTAGTTACCGCTTATCCAAGCGTACGGGCATTCATCGCCTCCGGAAGGCTCAAAGCCTTGGCTGTTGGCAACGCAGAGCGCGTTCCGTTTGCTCCTGATGTCCCGACATTGGCAGAGAGTGGATTTCCTGGCTATGACTTTGGCATTGATGTGGGATTTCTAGTTCCTAAAGGAACGCCGGCGGATGTAGTCGCAAAGCTGAACACCATGTTTCATCTCGCTTTGAAGGCGCCGGAAATAGCCGTAAAACTGACAAACGCAGGTCTGTTACCCACCCCCAGCACGCCCGATGAATACTCGCTAAGAATCAAGAAGGATCGAGCGGCATTTAAGGCGATCATTGACGCGAGTGGGATACATGGCAATTAGCAAGTGCTCTCATAGCTGCAGAACTTCATTGACTTTGCGAAACGAATATTTGATGCCACAACAACGTTAAATAGGTAAATGGCGATGACCGCAATCAATCAACAAACTTCCGAAGTTCCAGTTAGCCAGTATCGAACTGTCAACGGAATTCGTCTTCATTACAGGGAAGCCGGTAACGGTTTTCCGCTGGTTTTGCTGCATGGCAGCGGTCCTGGCGCGACGGGGTGGAGCAACTACAGCCGAAATTTTCACGCATTAGCAGGCCAGTTTCGCGTCATCTGTTTAGACCTTCCAGGATGGGGGCAATCCGACATGAAACCGGTGGGCAGCCCTATGCCGGGATGGCATGCAGACATACTATTCAATTTTCTACGGGAACTGAATATCGATTGTGCTCACTTCATCGGAAACTCATACGGCGGCGGCGTAGCTCTCAAGCTCGCATTGGAGCACCCGGAAAAAGTAGAACGTCTGGTACTGATGGGAACATCCGGTGGCACGCCAGTCTTCAGTTCATTTCCGACTTCCGGTATCAAGATGATTTATGGATTCTACGAGGGCGCAGGGCCGAGCCCCGAACGCTTGCGGAATTTCTTACAGGATTTTGTGTACGACCCATCTCAGATTACCGAAGAGATGGTTACGAGTCGACTCGCTGCTGCGATGGATCCGCGAGTGATTGAAAATCCCCCAATGCGACCGAACCCTCGCGTTCCACGTGAAGAACTGTGGCGGGACGCTCGACTGACAACGCTACCGCACGAAACCCTGATGATCTGGGGCCGAGAGGATCGCGTAATGCCATTGGACCTAGCCTTCGTTTTGCATAAACAGATCCCCAAAGCTCGGTTGTTGGTGATGCCTCAATGTGGACACTGGGCGCAGTGGGAGCATGCCGACGAGTTCAATGCAACAGTTAGCTCCTTTTTCGCAGCGTCAACCACAGAAACCGCCTTGTGACATAACACAGAGAACTATCCGCGCCAGCCTCCCGGCGGACCGATAGAAGGTTCGACCTGGGCTTCCGGTGGCTCTGTATACCTAGCACTCCTATGAAGCAGCGTGCCGCAATTCTTCTAGATTGCGTTCGATAGTGGCTACGGCTTTAGTCAATTGTGGAGTAAATTTTTCAATAGCAACGCGACGGCCCACGAACGCCTTGAGAAATACTATGTTTACACTGCCCACCACATGCCCCTGGGATCGAACGGGCAACGCGACAGCTCCGAGCGTTGGATAGGCTTGACTAAAACTCAAGCCAAAACCAGCATTTCGTGTTTCATCGATTATCGTCGACACATAACGCTTGTTTTGAGCAAGCGGAGCTTCTAACGAATTCGAATTTGCGATTCTAGTGAGAATCTCTTGCCTCTCACTATCATCACAGAATGAAAGATAGGAGCGCCCCATTGCTGTGCTCAGCATCGGGGACTTAGTACCGACGGTGGTATCACGAACAAAGACCTCCGCGCGACCATGCGTTGTTTCCCGAATTATCATATCCTCGTGACGTCGAGTAGCAACGCTTGAGGGCCATCCGGTTTCTGCCAAGAGCAACATCAAGCAGCTTGATGCAGCTCTGGCAAGCAATTCTCCGTCGTCATAGCCTTCGCTCAGTCTGCGCACATTTTCCGTAAGACGGACAGTTTCGTCGATATTGCTTCTACAAACGTAGCCAAGCGCTTCGAGCGTCTCAACAATACGATACAAAGTCGTTCTGTTAATCCCTGTCTTGAGACTTATCGCAGCAATCGAAAGCGGTCCATTCGCGTTCAATGCAAGGAGGACTTCAAAACCTCTCTGTATCGCTCGAACTTGTTTATATGTAGCCAAATGAGCTTCGGTGCGTATCGAGGTGGTTGAAACCTGGTTCATGCGGCTTCCTTTGAAAACTCGAGTAACGCTTATTCCGTTTTGGCTTCAGTCAACAGGCACTCTCGAGCGTCTGGCCTCGGTTCTTCGGGTCGTCTGAATACCTCGAAGCGGCTGTTTGGTACCCTCAATCTCTTCAGGATACGGAGCTAATCAACGATGATAATTATACTTCTGACTTCAACAGTTTGTCTGGAAGATTATCAAGACTCTACCTCCGATCAGTATCGGTACGCTTAGCACACATTGATTGGTTGGTTGGCTGATCACAGGCGAGCTGGATTGCGCATTATTGAGCACGAGGCAAGATCTGCTTAAACAACTCGCCGTCCCTCTACCGGGTACGCCGGGTCGGTATAACCTGGACTCGAAGTGTGACCTGGCCGTACCAGGCTATCAACCAATTGTTCGTCTTCCGTATTGAGCTGAACGCTCAATGCATCGATATAGCTATCCCAATGCCCCTCGGTCCTTGGGCCGGCAATGGTGGCACTGATTAAGCGATTTTTGAGCACCCAAGCCAAGGCAAAAGCGATTGAACTCATCCCACGTTCGGCCCCATGCGCTGCAATCGCCTTGGCGATATGAAGCGACTCTGGCCGCCATTCAGTCTGCTGTATGCGCATGTCGCCCCGGCCGGCCCGGCTATCGGCGGGTGGAGGCGCGTCCACCGGGTACTTACCGCTCAGCACACCGCGCGCCAGCGGGCTGTACGACACAACCCCCAAACCATAGTGCGCCGCTGCAGGCAACTGTTCGACTTCCGCCTTGCGGTCAACAATGCTGTACAACGGTTCGCTCGCGACCGGGCGGTCAATACCCAACTGGTCGGCGAGCCGCGCAATCTCGGCAATGCGCCACCCGCTGAAGTTGGACACGCCAAAATAGCGGACTTTTCCCTGGCGGATCAGATCGCCAACGGCGCGCACACCCTCCTCCAGTGGTGCCTCGGCAAGTGCGCGGTGAAAGTAGAGGATGTCTATATAGTCGGTACCCAGCCGCTTCAGACTGGCTTCAACCGATTGCATGATCCACTTGCGCGACTGCCCTTGCTCGTTCGGGCCGCGCGCAGTCGCAAAACCGAATTTGGTCGCCACCACCCAGCTATCCCGGCTGCTGGAAATTGCGCGTCCGACGATTTCTTCCGAACGGCCGCCGTTGTATACGTCGGCGGTGTCGATGAAATTGATTCCTTGATCGTACGCCTTGTCGATAATGCGCTTCGAGGTCGGTTCGTCAGTTTCACCTCCGAACATCATGGCACCCAGGCACAAAGGCGAGACCTTGAGGGCGCTGCGCCCCAGATACCGATAATCCATAGTATTACGCTCCGTTCAGGCGGGGCCTGTCATAGAAATCGTTGCAAATGCAGGGCTTGCTCGTCAAGCAGCGCGCCATAAAACCTGCGGCGTGCGCCCAAGCGACCCGGAAGCCAGTCTAGCTATTACATCACTGGCGTGGAAAATGAATGATGACAACGTTCTTTCCATACCTAAAAAGTATCATTAGGGTACCTAAATAGTGTTGGACGCTTAAGCAAGCAAAAGAATAGGCTTAACGCTATCGGGTGATCCCGCTTTCATACCTAAAACGTATAAAGCACATGATCACAAACTGTTAGGCACCCCCTATTCCGGTGCCGCTACGATTCAGGGAGCAGACACATGACCCACGCAGATATCGATAAGCTTGTTCACGGATTCATCGTCGAAACAGCAACTGACAAAGCCGACCCACGAGTTCAAGAGGTAGTGGTCCGCTTGCTAAGCGACTTATTCAAGGCAATCGAAGACCTCGACCTTACCCCCACCGAAATCTGGAAAGGACTTGAGTACATCGCTGAGTCCGGCGCCACGCACGAGATCGGGCTGCTGGCTGCTGGATTGGGCCTGGAGCGTTTCCTGGATATTCGTGCTGACGAGCTCGAAGCGCGTGCGGGTATCGCAGGCGGTACACCCCGGACTATCGAAGGCCCGCTCTATGTGGCTGGCGCGCCCGAAAGCACAGGATACGCGCGCCTGGACGACGGGACGGAAGTCGATCAGGGCGAAGTGCTGTTCATGCAAGGAACCGTGTTCAACGACAAAGGCCAAGCCGTCCCTGGCGCCAAAGTAGAAGTTTGGCATGCCAACATCATGGGCAACTACTCGTTCTTCGATAAGAGTCAGCCAGACTTTCACCTGCGTCGCACTATCATCACCGATGAACAGGGGCAATACCAGTTCCGCAGTATCGTTCCCGCCGGCTACGGCTGTCCTCCAGATGGCACCACACAGCGCCTGCTGGATCAACTCGGACGCCATGGCCGACGTCCCGCGCACATACACTTTTTCGTATCTGCCCCAGGTCATCGCAAGCTAACCACCCAGATCAATATCGACGGCGACGAGTACCTATGGGACGATTTCGCCTTTGCCAGCCGCGAAGGCTTGGTGCCGACTATTGTCCGGGTATCCGATCCATCAAAACTAGATAGCAAGAAGGTCGATAAACCTTACGCTTCCATCGATTTTGATTTCCACTTGAATGCCGATGCGGCAGGCGCGCCGGATGCCGTGGTCGACCGGCAACGAGCCGCTGCCTGAGCAAGGAATGACGGACTGAAGACAATGTCGAGTCGGGATGAGCTCAAAGCAAGTTGTCGCTATAGATCAAATTTTTTCTGACTACAGAATTGGTCTGCCCCCAGTAACGGCATACCTTGCGCCGCTGACATAACTAGCCTCATCAGAGGCTAGAAATACAAACACGGGCGCAACCTCGCCAGGCTGGCCCGGACGCTTCATAGGAGTATTCTGGCCAAAAATTTTTACTTGTTCAGCAGGCATGCTGGAGGGAATCAGTGGAGTCCATATAGGACCCGGTGCAACCGAGTTGACGCGTATGCCTTTCTCTGCAAGCAACTGGGCCAGCCCAGCAGTAAAGTTAGCGATGGCACCCTTGGTCGCAGCGTAGACAAGCAGCGTCGGATTTGGCATGTCCGAATTCACAGAACTGGTATTGATGATCGAAGACCCGCGCGCCATATGCGGCACAGCGGCCTTGCACAGATGAAATATCGCGCTAATGTTGGTCTGAAAAGTGTAATCCCATTCTTCTTCCGAAATTTCATCCAACGACGCGTGGCTCATTTGAAACGCCGCATTATTGACCAGGACATCAATCCGTCCCAGATCCTTGACGGCCCGCTGCACAATCGCCCGGCAATGCTCTGAGCTCGAAATGTCGCCGGGAACGAGAACGCACTTACGCCCAGCTTGCACGACCAGAGCTTCGGTTGCCCGAGCGTCTTCGTGCTCGCATAAATAGCTTATGAGAATGTCGGCCCCCTCGCGCGCAAACGCCAGCGCAACGGCGCGACCGATTCCGCTGTCGCCACCGGTAATGACGGCGACTTTGTGGGCAAGTTTTCCTGAACCTTTGTAACTCTGCTCGCCGTGATCGGCGGGGGGGTGCAACTGGGATTCAACGCCAGGTGGCGATTGTGTAGGCGACTGTGGGCTCATTTGGATCTCCTGGTCATTTCTATGCAAACCTTGCTCGTCCAGAAAGTTCCGCAAGAAATGTACCTGGCTGCGCGTGGGTGGCACGCAGAAAAAGCGGGCAGCCCAACACCTTGACCCGGCCTACTGGTAACTTATTTCGCACACACCATAATCGGCATGGGCCCGTCCGCCCCTGGTCGATCTGTAAAGCCTATTCCATTGTTCCTCCGATTCATGGCCCAGAGAAACCTTGGTTATCTGAGTGGATTGAACAGTGGTGCGAAAAGCGATGTTCAAAGGGGCTAGCGCTAGCCCCCCTCTGATGGCCGCATGCGTGGATGACGTTGAAAAAGCACCGCCCCCGCCACCCCCATCCCGATAACCAAAATACAGAACGTGCTGACAGCCGCGTACATGCCCCAGTGATCGGCGATCCAGCCAATGCCCATCATGGGTATCATGCTGCCGATATAGCCAATCACCAAGTAGGTTGCCAGCAACCCGGAACGATTGTTGGATGTGGCCAGACGATTGATCATGCTCATACCAGCAAGCATCGCCATGCCGTGACCCAGCGAGGTGAACAACACACCCAAGGCGAACAATGTGGCGGAGCCGGCCCACAAGTTTGTCATCAGTATTGCGTTGCTGGCTGCCAAGCTGAGCAATCCCGCGGCGCCACACCAGTGAGTAGGTAAGCGTGCGGCCATCACTTGAACGGCGGCAGAGGAAAACAAGATCAAGGCAATGGTTGCGCCGCTAACCATCGGGCCATGCCAAGGCAGTAGCCTATCCAGAAACAAAGGCGCCATCGATGCATATAAGCCAAAGACGCCAAATGCCAAGAAGGGCAGGCAACAGGTCAGCAAAAATGCCCGGGACTTGCTCGGCTCCGGCCAGGTCAGTGTAGGTAGAAAATCGCGCAAGTAAAGACGCTGGCCAGCCGTGGCCATGACGTTGTTGGGCAACTGCAAACGGTATAAAGCCGTCAAGCCCAATGCGCCCAAAAAGAGGGTTGGAACATAGGCATTCACCAACGGGGCCGGAACCCATTGCCCAATGATTCCACCCACCAAAGGCCCGAGGCCGAACCCAAAGGCCATCAAAAATCCGGTCATCATGGCCACATGCTGTACATTGCCGCGGCGAGAAAGTTTGGATAAACCTACGGTAGAACTCGTGGTGAGCATACTTGAGGCAACACCAACGATAAAGCGCCCGATATTCAAGCTGGCCATGTTCCATGCGATCAGGCTCATCGCCGTGCCAATCAAGGACAGTGCCAAGCCCCACAGCATCATCGGACGAAAACCCAAGCGATCGGGCAAGCGCCCCAGAAAGAGCAGGCCAAACAGCGCGCCGCCCATGTAAATTACATAGATGAGTGAGATGTCACTGGTCTGCAACTGCCACGCATCTTTGTACAGCGCATATAAGGGGCTGATGAGGGCCGTGCCCATCACGCCCACAATCATGGCAAAACTCACCCAGGCAAAGGGCGATCCTTTGATTTTCATTTTTCAAGCACTATTTTTGAGGTGTTGGAAGGATCAATGCAATGCGGCTTGGGCCTGATTTTTTGGCTTAACTACAGGGCGCATCGAAGCGTCGTGAGATTTTTTCCAGCGCCCGGCGCGTGACTTCCAATTCGTGCGCCGACAGGTCTGCCAAGATGATTTGCTCGATTTCCATGCTCTTGGCTAAGATCAAGGCAGCCGCTTCGCGCCCTGCCGGCGTCAGCACAATGCATTTGGTGCGACGATCATCGGGGTCATGAGCCCAATCGACTAGTTGTGCCTTTCGCAGTTGCGCCAACACTCGCACCAAGGACGAAGTATCCAAGTACAACGCGTCAGCCAGATCTTTTTGGCGCAGAGGCCCTCTTTCCACATACAACACCAGCAAAGGCATGCGCGTAGCGTCGGATAGGCCCAAGTCCCTGAAACTTAAATCAACCTGACGGCGCCACTGCCTATACACACTTCCAAGCAGCGCCCCGAATCGTGAACGTGCTTGGAAAACTTCGATTGCGGTTACTGTTTTAGCCGGTAATTTAGTTTGCATGCAAAGTATATTACTACCAGCTTGCCCATCGATACAAATCGGCAATCGACGCGATGAACCGGGAACTGTGCCGCCCGATCTCTTTCGCCGCCTCGGCAATTTCGTTGATCAAGAGGGCTTGCGAGGACGACCAAACGATTGACTCGGCGTAGCATTCCGATCCTGCGGACCGGTCACGGCTATAGATGATAGGCTGCCGGGCGTTTCCCACGACCTGCTGGTTCCCGACTCGCTCGATCAGATCGTCTGCCCGATCTTCGACCACGCTTACAAGGAACTTGGGACACCGCGCCCATGTCTGCATTGCCAACGGCAAATGCCAGCGAACGCTGTGCAGCAGCCATTATTCCACATGCTCAAATGCAAGCGGCGTAGCCTCCAGGGCTATTCAAGCTTGATGTCTGCCTCACGGACCAGGCGCTTGTAATGTTCATACTGACGGCGGATATCGGCTGCTGCTTGCTCCGGAGAATTGCCAATGGGCTCGATTCCCATAGCGCGGATCTGCTGTGCAACTTCTGGATTGTGCAGCGCCTCGACCGCCACTTTGTTGAGGCGACGCACGATTTCCGGGGAGGTGCCGACTGGAGCCAATAGGGCATGTGCCGAGGCGGTATTGAGTCCAGGGTAACCTGACTCCGCCACAGTAGGTACGTCCGGTGCCGCGCTCAATCGCTGGGATGTTCCCACGGCAAGAATCTTGATCTTGCCCGATTGACGATGCTGCAGAGCAGGACCCGGATCCCAGGTGAAATCTATCTGGCCGGCTATAACGTCCTGCAACGCTTGTCCCGCACCTTTATAGGGAATATGGAGGGCCGTGGCGCCTGTCGCCCGGGCGAACTCGATCTGGGCGATGTGCATGGCGCTCCCGTTACCCGCGGAACTGTAGGTTGCTTTGCCGGGATTGGCCTTGAGATAAGCAATAAACTCGGAAAGGGTGTTGACCGGCAACCCTGCGCGCACGACCAGCCAAAGGGGGTTCAACGCCACCTGTGTGATGGGGACGAGATCCTTTAACGGATCAAACGCCATGCTTCGATACAAGTGCGGATTGGTAGTGAGCATGCCGCCCGAGGTTTCCAACAGCGTGTAGCCATCAGCCTGCGACCGCGCCACGAACTCCCCTGCTATGTTGCCGTTCGCGCCGCCGCGGTTTTCGACGAAAACCGGCTGACCCAGCCCTTTGGCAAGCTGGCTTGCCATGAGTCGCCCAAGTACATCCACAGCGCCGCCTGGCGGAGTCGTGACAACCACACGTACCCCGCGGGTAGGATAAGTAGTGTCCTGCGCGATGGCTGGAGCCGCCGTGAAAAGCGCAAGCGCCGTAACGCCAACTGCAAAAGTACGCCTCATCATTATCTCCTGTTTTAGAATTTCTGGTTCCAGTGCACAGGCGGAAGGCCAGCCACTGGAGAGCGGAACGTGCTGAGAGTGTCACCACCCAATGAGCCGAGGTACACGGTGCGCAGATCTGAGCCGCCGAAGGTCACGCTAGCGATGTTCTTGAGCACATTCGTGGGCGTGTGCTGGACATCTTTCCTGGCAATGGTTCCCTCCGCAAGAAGGCGCTCGATCCGGTTGACATGATCCGAATCCAGATCTTCCAGCACCGTTTGTACGCGGCCGTCGGGCGCAATCCTTAGCAGCCGATTACTGACGATGCTCGCTACCCAGAGATGCCCTTCGACGTCGAAAGCGGCACCATCGGCAAAAGTGCCGTGACCGAAGCTGGCAAACACAGTTCGGTCCCTCAAATGGCCATTGGATTCCAGGGTGAACCGAGAGATGCGTCTCCCAAATGTTTCGACCACATAGATGTAACGCCCGCTCGGGTCCATTCGAACTTCATTTGCGAACGCGAATCCATCGGCGACGACGCGAGGCCCCTTCGCGTCAATCAGGATCAAATAGCCATCATTCGCTGTCGGCCCACCTAAAGGTGCAAATGCATTCGAAATCGGCCAATGGCGTGTCGTGACAGTGACCCACGTTCTGTCGAGGTCGTCCACCATCACAAAATTGGTAGCACCCAAGGACATCCCATCAAGCTCTGTCAAAACTGGTGAGAGGTCGCCCTCGCGCGTTAATCGCCAGAGGCCGCCTGCTGGCCCCATATTCGCAATTAGGAAGGAGCTGTCAGGCATCCACGCAATTCCATTGGGAATCCATGCAAGGCCGTCCACATGGGTGAAATCGCCGATAGCGCGTTGCGTACCATCCGGAGCAATATGCAAGACGCCATGTCCGAGATGCGCAACGAACACATCCCCGTAGCGATTGCACAGGACGCATTCCGGTCGATGCAAGCCGTGTCCAAATGTCCTGATGTCTGAAAGGGAAATATGGAGCGGCACGTCTAGACACTCTTCCAAACGCATCGCGTCAAACCCTGACGACAGCCGGGAACACTCACCGCCTGTTTGCGAGAAAATTCGCACTCGAATGAGCCATTTTTTTCTTCGGTCAAAAGTCGGAGCGGGGCCTCCGAATCTGCCCCTCTCGGGGCTCCCCTTAGCATACGAATCAAGATGCACTCTCAAATCGTGCGCACGGTGTCGGTCCTCGCGCACGGGATTGCCGTCAGTTCGGCTGGGTTGAAGATGGCCGGCAGCTTGGCGGGCCCGGCATTGCGGAAATCAGGCGCCTATTGCGCAATTCAGTTCGAATGCGTCTTCCGACCCTGGATAGCGCCTAAGGATGTCCTGAATCAAAGGGGTCTTCAGCAGAAGAAAGTCACCGCGACTCCAGAGTAGGCGATCGTCCAGCCAGATATCCGCATCCAGTACCGGCATGGAGACTTCGCCCGGCATGACGTGCCCGACGGCATGGAAGTGCATCAGTCGCGGATTGTTGTGTGACATGAGCTGCCAATGATTCAAGTTCTCTCCCGGACCGATAGCAGGCCGCGCCTGGGGATTGATTCCCGCGTGCCAGGAGTTGATAAGCATCGGATCGACGCCGTTCCGATGCCCAAGGTGCTGCAAGAGCGATGCAACCCCGTCCACGTCGCTCGCGTCACCTTCCAGATTCACGAGCCGGTCATCAAGAACGTCGGCAATAACTGGACGCTGCAGCACCAAGCCGTCACCGATATCATGATTCGCCGAACTCGCGAGCCATCGAATCACGAGCCGCCCGGAAGCCCCATTCGATCGGATCGGGTTGTGTGTACCTATAGGGAATGTAAGCACCGTGAACGGCTGTGAGGAGCTGGTCTCTGGAGGAGGAGTGACATTACCTCTCAGATCAGTTCCTAGAGGGCAGGTTACGCGCCAAGTCTTTGCACCCCGCAGTTCACGCGCAACGGCATCACTGACTTCCAGCCATAGGCCATAGGGTACCGTCGCCCAGCGAGAGGCGAGGACCTCTTTGCTGGTCGCGTAATTAAGCACGTTGACACCTGCGCCGATCGGGGGGCGCAAGCGCAGCATCGCGCCCATATAATGACTCAGGATAGTGACATCGGCCCGCGCCATCGCATCCACAATGTGCGAGGGGATGGCTTCGGGCCCTGCGAGTCGCTCGCCGAATCCAAGGCTCGTTACCTTCGCGCCGAGCTCGCGAGCTGCCTGTGCGATTCCTGCAATGACCTCGCCGTCCACGGCTGAGTTGCCTTCTTCGTGGATCAGCACCACGTTCTGTGAGCCCTGGACCCCAGCGCAGTTTGTCAGCAGGTTGCGCAGGCCTTCTTCGATCAAAGCTCCGTTGTTGCTATGCATGGGGTAATAATGACTCCGCTTCGAAACATTCTGGCCCCGTGGCCAAATTTCCTCGGGGCGATAAAGATGCGGCAAGATTAATCCTCGATGGGCGTTCGTTCCATTAGCCTCGCCAACTAAGTGATATTCCATCCCATGAATATCCATGTATGCGCGTTCGCAGTGACTTCGTTCAGTTCTTATGCGACAGAGGCAGAAAATGCCGAGGAGCAGCACATTCGGCGATTACGGTTGCATCAACCTCCGCAACGCCTAGCCAGCGCAATGACATCTTGAGCCCCGGTATGGCAACGGCGATAGGGTGTATCTTGGGCGAACGCTCACGGCTAGACTAACCAGGGCCGGCATTACTACAACCATTTTGGCCTTCCGATGGAGCATCCACATATGGATATACGAGACATCGATCTCAACCTGCTACGCCTGTTCGATGCCATCTACCGGTCTGGCAGCGTGGGTCGTGCGGCAGACGCGCTGAATCTATCGCAACCTGCGGCCAGCCAGGGGCTTACTCGCTTACGGGTAAGCCTGGGGGATGCGCTATTCGTGCGTGCACCTGGCGGGGTACGGCCGACGCTGCGCGGGGAACGCCTCGCTCAGGCGGTTCAAGCGGCCATAGCAATGATCGAAGCTGCCCTCAACGAGGGCGAACAGTTCGAACCGACCGCATCACGGATGCGACTACGGCTTCACCTGAACGACATCGGCGAAACGCTTTTCCTACCCAGATTGATTGCGACTCTAATGAGGGAAGCCCCCGGTGTAACCGTGGATAGTTTTGCGTTGCCGCACGATACGATCGGCGCTTCTCTTGATGCTGGCATCATTGATCTCGCGATCGGCTTCATGCCGGACGTATCCGGAACGCAGAGCCTGGAACTGGTGCGTGACAGGTACTCAGTTCTTCTGCGAGAGGGGCATCCGGCAGCTATCGCTCAAAGCGACGGTGTCCTGACACGAAAGCAGCTTGGCAGTCTCGACTATGTCGCGATACGCGCATACGGCGATACGGTTCGGGTCCTGCAAGAAATGGGAATCGACAAAAAAATTCGAATTACCTCGTCGAACTTCCTCGCTTTGCCCGCCATCGTAAAGACCACGGATTTGGCCGTGATATTACCGATCGGTTTGGCAAACTACTTTGCGGAGATGGGGGGCTACGCAGTTCGCGAAGCCCAGTTTTCTCACGGTGACTTCCCTGTCATGCTGCACTGGAGCAAACGGTTCGAGCTCGATCCGGCTCACCAGTGGATGCGCAATACGGTTATTCGATTGTTCAAAGGCTGGATGTGACTCTGGGAACAAGCACATCTAGATGCTTCCATTTCCGCGGCGCCATATACGGGTGATCGACGAAGCAAACTACAAGTGCGAACAACAAATCATCCCATGACGTCCGATGCCCTCAAGCTCGCGTCTCACACGCTTCGCTTTCCCTCTGACGCAGGTCTTCAGCGCCGTCACGCGCACGGGCATCGACCAGGAAGTCAGCAAACTGCCGCGCGGCCTGCTGCCAGCTGAAATCCAGAGCACGCTGGCGTGCTTCAAGTCGCGGCACCTGCATAGCTGCGTGCCAAGCACATGCCAAGTCAGCATGCATGGCACCCCCGAGCGGCCGTGTGCCGTCTGGATGCGCTCGGCCAAGCACCTCGGTCGGGCCATCAGCGCGAAAAGCAGCCACGGGGGTTCCGGTTGCCATGGCTTCCAACATCACCAGTCCAAAGGTATCAGCGAAACTGGGAAAAACGAACACATCGGCCGACGCGTAGAGACTCGCGAGTGTTCTACGATCCAGCAGGCCGACCCAGTGTACGTTGGGGTAGCGGCGGCGCAGGTCTGCCTCCACCGGGCCGACGCCGCACACGACCTTCGAGCCCGGCACTTTCAGGTCGAGGAAGGCAGAGATGTTTTTCTCATACGACACGCGCCCGACGAAGAGAGACACCGGGCGCGTCAGCCGATCGAACCCCTCGAAGGCGCTCGGCGTCGGGCAGAATGCGAATAGCTCGGTATCGACGCCGTGCGTCCATTCGCGCAGGTTGGAAAAGCCGCGCTCTTGCAGCATCCGCAACACGCTTGGCGTGGGCACCATGACACCGCTGGACGGTCGGTGGAAGTGTCGCAGGAGCGCGTAGCCCCAGGAAACCGGCACACGCAGCGCGGCGTTGACGATCTCCGGAAACTTGGTATGAAAGGCCGTCGTAAAGGCCAAGTTCTTCTTCAGGCAGTAGCTGCGTCCGGCCCAGCCAAGCGGCCCTTCGGTGGCCAGATGGATCGAGTCCGGTGTGCAGGCATCGAGGCGCCGTGCAAGCTCACGCTTCGGCGCTATGGCCAAGTCAATGCCGGAATAGCCTGGGCAAGAACGCGTGCGGAACTGTCCTGGGTGGATAACCTCAACTTCCCACCCCTTCCCTTCAAGTTCGCGGATCAATTCCACCAGCGTCGTGACCACGCCATTGACCTGGGGCTTCCACGCATCCGTCACCAGTGCGAGCTTCATGCGATCTCCGGTTGTTGCTGAAGGGAACATTCGGGTTCGACCGGCGGTTCCGTCATCAGCGGACACCAGTGCACGATCTCAAGCGTTCCGTCGAAGTGCTCGACGAGCGCAGTACGGCTTTCCACCCAATCACCATCGTTGCAGTACAGAACACCGTCTATATCGCGCATCTCTGCCCGGTGGATGTGTCCGCAGACCACGCCCTGGTGGCCGCGCAGGCCCGCTTCACGGGCCACTGCCGCCTCGAAGCTGGTGACATAGTTCAGTGCTTTCTTCACCTTATGCTTCAGGTACGCCGACAGCGACCAGTACGGCAGCCCGAACCTGCTGCGCAGTGCATTCAAATGCCGATTCAGCTTGAGGCTGAACTCGTACAAGTTGTCGCCCAGATACGCGAGCCACTTAGCGCATTGCACGACCGCATCGAATTGGTCACCGTGGATTACCCACAGCCGGCGTCCATCCGCGGTGGTGTGGACGGTTTCAGCGGCGACCTCGATGCCGCCGAACTGGTGGCCCACGAACATCCGCGCAAATTCGTCATGATTGCCTGGCACGAAGACAATCCGGCAGCCCTTGCGAGCGCGGCGCAGCAGTTTTTGCACAACGTCGTTGTGCGCCTGGGGCCAGAACCATCGCTTGCGCAATTGCCAGCCATCGATGATGTCGCCAACCAGATACAGGTGTTCGCTAGGATGGGCCTTTAGAAAATCGAGCAGCGCTTCGGCCTGGCAGCCTGGAGTACCCAGGTGCAGATCCGACACAAACACCGCGCGATAGCGCCGGCCTTCCGTCTCCGCGTCCTCGGCGGACACGTCATCCGGGTCGGGCGGAAACTCTCCCAGCGCGTGCAAGGCAGTATGGAAATCACGCTTCATGACACGGCTCCTGATACTGCACGATGGTGCGTGCGGCACATGACGGCGTGATGTCCGGCGCCTGACACTTCCGTGACAGGATTGCTGGCGGTATGGCGCGGGTACGACGGCGTTGCTAAGTTAGGTCATGTGCAAGTCCTGAAAACAACATGACTTACCCCATCTAAGCAAATCGCAACTCGCAACGATTTAAAAGTCACAGCGCACGGGCAACCCACGCCGCGCGCAATGCTTTCAGGTCATGTCCTACGCGACCTCTCATCGTTACCGGACTTCGATATGTTTCAGTTGACGATCATATAAAAATACATTTTAATAATAGCTAAATTAAAAAGCAAAATATCAGGAAAGCATGATTCCTGTTGAGCATTCTTTGATGAGGCTGCGTCAGTGAGGGCGCGACGAGAGAGGATCTTTTCATGAACAATACCCCCCTGCTGGGCCAAGCCACGATCGATGCCAGGGAGTTCAGAGCGACTCTGGGCATGTTCCCCACCGGCGTGGCGGTGGTGACGGCTGACGCACCTAATAGCCATCGCATCGGTATGACAATCACTTCCTTCAACTCCGTATCGCTGAATCCCCCGCTCATCCTATTTTCGATCGGCAAAAATTGCCTTAGCCTGGCCGGCCTGGCGCAGGCCTCGCACTACAGCATCAATATCCTGGGTGAAGATCACCAGCATGTCTCTGCACGCTTTTCCAAGTCGATGGAAGACAAGTGGTCGGGCATCGAAGTCCAGACGCATCCCGAACTGCCCTTCACTCTGCGGGAATCCATCGCAACATTCCAGTGCTCGCAGCATGCGCAGCATGACGGCGGCGATCACGTAATTTTCGTTGGCAGGGTCTTGCGCACCGAGCGCAAGGACGTTGCTCGTCCGCTGGTTTTCTTCAGCGGTAGCTACAGCGCTATTGCCTTGGTAGCCTAATTCAAACAACCAGAAAGGAAATGGAGCCATGACAAAAACTGGAGCCCATCACATTGCGTCGTTGCGTGACAACCGAGAGGTCTATATCGACGGGAAGCGCGTGGCCGACGTAACGGTGCATCCTGCATTCAGAAATTCGATTTTGAGCTACGCAGCTCTCTACGACTATCAGGCTCAGCCCGAGAACCTGGAAAAGATGACGTTCGAGTCGCCGACTTCAGGTGGCCGCGTCAGCAAGTGCTGGCAATTGCCGGAGACCTTCGCCCAATTGGTGGATCGACGCGAGGCGCTGGAACAATGGGCCGAACTGCATTACGGTTTCATGGGGAGATCCCCCGACCATGTAGCTTCGTGCATAGGCGGTATGACGATGGGCTTGGATGTGTTCCGCCAGTACAGCCCCGAGCGTGCCGGCGCGTTGAGCGACTACTTCAAGTACGCTCGCGACAACGACGTTTTTATGACCTACGTCATCATCAACCCGCAGGCTGACCAGAGCAAGGCAGCGCATGAACAGGCGGACGAATTCCTGGCGCTGGGCGTGGTTGACGAGGACGCACAAGGCATCACGGTGCGTGGCGCCAAAATGTTGGCGACAAGTGGCATCATGGCCAACGAGGTATTCGTCTCCTGCATTCAGCCCTTGCGTGCTGGTGACGAGAAGCAGGCGTTGTCGTTTGTCGTGCCCATGAACACCCCGGGCCTAAAGATCATCTCGCGAAAATCTTATGAAAGCGCTGCTGTTTCGCAGTTCGACAACCCGCTTTCGAGCCAGTTCGACGAGAACGATGCAGTCGTCTATTTCGACAACGTGCATGTACCGTGGGACCGCATCTTCATCAACGGCGACATCAAGATGTGCCAGTCACAGTTCCACGCTACGCCGGCGCACGTCTACCAGAATTACCAATGCCAGATCCGCCTGGCGGTCAAGCTACGCTTTCTATTGGGTATTGCGTACAAGACGGCCCAGATCAACGGCACGATAGATATGCCACCGGTCAAGGACACGCTGGGCCAATTGGCGGCGGAAGCCTCTATGGTGCAGTCGATGGTATATGCGATGGAAGTCCGCGGCGCCCAGTACGGTGCATATTTCGTACCGGATCGGAATATCCTTTACAGCTGCCAGGTGTTGACCCAGCAGCTTTACACCAAGATCCTGACGACCCTGCGCGACCTGGCCGGCGGCGGCATGATTATGTTGCCCTCTAGCGTACGAGACTTCGCAGATCCGCAACTGGCTGGTTTGATCAACAAAACGCAGAAGTCTCCGGTCGTATCGTCGGAAGAAAGGGTGAAGTTCTTCAAGCTGGCCTGGGACGCAGTGGGTTCGGAGTTCGCCTCGCGCCACAACCAGTACGAAATGTTTTACGCGGGTGCGAGTTTCGTGGTGAAGGGCCATTCTTTCCGATCCTACGACTGGCCCAAGGCCACTGCACTGGTTGATACACTGCTCGATACCTATTCCGTAGCATCGGTACTGAGCGAAAAGACCAAGGCCGCCGCTTAACCCTCGAAGATAGCTGGAGAGAAAAATGGCAGTGACCAAATCGCACGATGAGTTTCACACCCTGGACATGAGCATGGACGGCGGCTGGCAGAACCCCGAAGGCTACGATCCCGCGTCGGGCGCCAAGGAAAAAATTCTGTCAGGCTCGCTCGACACGATCAACAAGCAAGGCAGCCGTACGCGCCTCTTGCGCTTTCCCCCCGGTCTCGCCACCTTCGACCCTATCGTCCATGACTACTGGGAAGAAGTGTTTCTGGTCGAGGGTGACATGACCGTGGGCGCGAACCCCGACGGAACCGGTGGGAAAGCGTTCTCGGGCTACACCTATGCCGTGCGTCCACCCGGCGCCTGGCACGGTCCGTTCCGTTCCGTGGGCGGGTGCGTGCTACTCGAGATCCATTACTACGACCCCGCTTGATGTCCGCACACACCACGATTCAGCAGCAGCGGACACTCCTGTTGCACAAGCAGACCACCAGCGCATCGCTGGTGGCGAAAGCCGCTGCCCGGATCTCCGATCCTCAAGGTGAGGGCATTCGCGCCTTCATCGGCGGGGTCAGCCCCAGCGTGCAGACGCAGGCGGTCGATGCCGATGCGCTGATCGCTCAAGGAGGAGGAGGTGAGCTTATCGGCCTGCCGATCGCGATCAAGGATCTGTTCGATGTCCAGGGCGAAGTCACGCGTGCGGGCGCGCGCGTGCTTGCCGACGAACCTGCCGCGGATGATAGCGGCGTCGTCGCACGATTGCGTGTCGCGGGTGCCGTGTTGATCGGGCGCACAAACATGTCGGAATTCGCCTATACCGGCGTCGGCACTAATCCGCATTACGGAACGCCCAGCAACCCGTGGGACCGTCCTACGGGCCGCACACCGGGCGGCTCATCTTCGGGAGCTGCAGTGGCAGTGGCCGACGGCATGGCTGTCGCGGCAATCGGGACCGACACAGGTGGATCGTGCCGTATCCCCGCCGCACTATGCGGGATCGTCGGATTCAAACCTACGGCGGGTGCGATACCGATCAACGGCATGGTGCCGTTGTCTCCCAGTTACGACTCAGTCGGTTCGCTCGCCAATTCGGTACAGTGCTGCGCATTGCTTGACCAAGTCATGAGCGGCCGTCCGGTTCAGATGGTCCTGCCTGCAACTTTGCACGGCCTGCGAGTCGGCTTGCCAAGCAACCTGGTCCTCGACGAACTTGACGACGAAGTAGCGTCGCGCTATGAAATATTCAAACAGACGCTGGCGGCGGCGGGGGCAGTGCTCACGCCTGTCGAGCTGGTGTCTTACACCCGCCTGCCCGAGCTGGCAGTCAACGGCGGCATCGTAGCCGCCGAGGCCTTCGCCTGGCACGCCAAGCTGTTAGCGACGCAGGCGAATGCTTACGACCCCCTGGTGCTGGAACGCATCCAATCTGGCAAGACAACGAGCAACACCGACTACCTTGAGTTGCTCGACAAGCGGTCAGAACTGAGACATCTTTTCGAGCAAGAAACGAAAGCGTTCGATATCCTGGTCATGCCAACCGTGCCACTGATTGCGCCGCCGATCGCACAACTGGCGAAGGCCGACGAGTTCTATCGGGTCAATCGCCTACTGCTTCGGAATACGGCGCCAGCCAATATCTTCAACACGGGCGCCATCTCCTTGCCTTTCGGTGCTCAAGGCAGAGCCCCGGTTGGAATGATGCTGGTCGGTAAGCGGCATGAAGACGACCGCCTGCTAAGCATCGCGGAAGCGGTGTTCGCGACGTTTCACGCACCACACCCTCTCGCTTGAACCCGCTACCAACGAGGTTTGTCATGAAGTTTTTCGTCGATACAAAAACAGGGCTCGAGCCGCTCGAGATTACCGTCAGCAAGCTGATCATCGGCGGCTGGGCCGGCCGCGACGTGGTGGCGATGGAGCATCACATTCAAGAGCTTGAAGCGCTGGGTATCAAGCGCCCTCTCAGCACGCCGATCTTCTATCGTGTCTCCGCGTCGCGATTGACTCACGCGGGCGAGCTACAGAACCCCGGTCCTGCCAGCAGCGGCGAAGTCGAGTACGTACTGCTGAAAAACGGGGGCAAGATCTATGTCGGTGTCGGTTCGGACCACACCGATCGGGAAGTCGAAAAATACGGGATCACTGTATCCAAGCAGATGTGCGACAAACCGTGTGCCGATACGCTATGGCTGTGGGAAGACGTGATTGACCATTGGGACAAACTGGAGCTGCGCTCGTTCATCCGGGGCCACGACGGCATGCAGGTTTACCAAAGCGGTTCAGTCTCCGGGCTGCTCAATCCCAAGGATCTACTCGCCAAAATGGCCGACTTCGAACCGTTCAGGGACGGTACTGCACTGTTCGGCGGTACGCTGGCAGCGATCGGCGGCATACAGCCGAGCGAGCGGTTCGAGTATGAATTGCATGATCCTGTGCTCGGGCGCCGAATCAAGTCAGGCTACGACGTGGTGACGTTGCCGCTGCGTGGTTGAGCCACCACGCGAGCGGGACTTTCGGTATTTGTCGTCGTGGCGGCCCTAGCGGATGCACTGCGTGCCGCATCTGCTAGAACCGCACACGAAAATCTGCAACAGCGTCAGCGGCCTGCATCCTTCGTATTCAACTCTGCCAAAATCTCTTCCGTATGCTGGCCAAGCGTCGGAGGGGCAACCATCGAACCAACCCTCTCTCCGTTGAACAAGTACGGCGGTCGGATACCCCACACATCTCCTTCCGAAGGATGAGTAACTCGACAGAAAGTGCCAAGCTCCTGAATCTGTGGATCATTGAGCACCTCCTCCACATCAAGTACCGGTGCATAAGGAACGTCACTTTTTTCTAGCCTTGCCCCCCATTCGTCACGAGACCGCGATAGAAACTCTTTGGCCAGTTCATCTCTGAGCTCCCCATAGTTCGCAATCCTGTTTTCACGTGACGAGAACAATGGATGGCTGGCAAGGTCATTGCGTTCCAGGGCTTCTAGAAGCCCTTCCCAAAATTTCGATTGCGATGAGAGGTGTACCGCGATCAATCTTCCGTCGCCGCAACGAAAAGCAAATGATTGTGAAGTCGCGGCCCTTGTTTTCGGACCACTTTTAATGGCGTGTTGCTTGAAATTGATAAATGCATCTGGGGCAAATGCAACGGTCGATTCAAGCATACTCGTTTCAATACGCTTGCCGACACCGGTCCGCGTCCGTTCGAATAGCGCACCCAAAATGGCGTTGGCAGCATACATCCCGGTTATGTTGTCGGATAAAGTCGGACCAGTGACCTGTGGATCTTCGCGATCAAGAAACTGGGCCGAAACCCCACTGAGTGCCTGAGCAACCGCATCATACGCCGGGCGATTTCGATATGGCCCTTTGGTGCCGAACCCAGTGATGGAGGCGTGAATCAAAGCGGGATTTTCCTTTCTAAATCGCTCCGACGAAAGACCAAGACGGTCCAACACGCCTGTCCTGAAATTATCAATCAGCACATCACTTCGACGAACTAGATCCAGGAGCGCCGCTTGACCCTCAATCGATCGGATGTCCAGGGATAAGCTGCGCTTGTTTCGGTTGTAGGAAAGGAAGTGTCCCCCATAGCCCCCGCCGCGAAAACTCCGGAATGGATCTCCTTTATCTGGATTTTCAACTTTGATCACTGATGCTCCTAGGTCAGCGAGCAACTGTCCCGCCAACGGTCCCGTGATCATAGTCGTGAGTTCGACTACCCGTATTCCTTCCAAAGGGGCGCTCATGGCTTCTGTCCTCGTTGATTTAACAGATAAGCGTGGTATCAGAACGTAATGCCGCCGTCACGAATGATGGGTGCCCAACGTTTGGTCTCTGAATCGATCAGATTGAGAAATGCGTCCGGCCCGATATCTCTAGTCTTTGCACCCTGGGCCGCCAACCCTTTGGTGAAATCGTCAGTAGACACGGATTTTGTCACCGCCTCTTTCAGCTTCGCGATAAGTGCGGGCGGAGTCCGGGAGTGCACCAACAGTCCATACCAATTTTCGACCTGTGCATTTAACAATCCGCTTTCAGTCATGGTTCGGATGTCAGGCATCAACGGCGACCGTTCAGGTGCGGTAACCGCTAAGGCAATAAGCCGACCATCTCGAATCATTGGTGCCATCGTGGCCACGTCGGAGATGATGGAATCGACTTGGCCTGAAAGAAGGTCAGCCCGCGCTGCGCCGGTTCCACTGTAAGGAACATGAAGCAATTCGATGCCGGCCTTACGTTTAAACAGTTCACTCGCCATGTGGGTATTTGTACCGATACCGGCGGAAGCAATGGTCGTGGAGTGAACTTTTGCATGGGCAACAAAGTCTGCAACCGATTTGACCCCTAACTTGGGGTTCACCACCAAAACAAGCGGCGACTGCCAAATCAGGCCTAGCGGAACAAAATCAGCCTTAGGATCATAGGGGGCTTTCCCCGCCGCAGGAATATATACAAGAGGCCCTACAGCCCCCAAAAGGAGCGTGCAACCGTCCGTCTTGGCTTGAGCCACCAATTGGGTGCCGATCAATCCGCCCGCACCGCCTCGGTTCTCTACGATGACGTTCGCACCTATAACTTGACCCAAGGAGTGAGAAATCAACCGTGCACCCGTATCGCTCGGCCCACCGGCCGCGTACGGGACAACAATCTTGATTGTTCTACATGGATACTCGTCAGCTTGTGCACCAGGCAACATGCCGACAAGCGCGAAAACTCCAACCGCAAGTTTGGCCAAAGAAATCATGGGTAACCTCTCAATATTAAAGAGACAATCGTTAGACCGATTTGAACGGTTCGAACATGGGGCGATATGATTTCTCATCCACAAACTGCCGCATGCCGTTCTGATAGGAGTTCGCTGAGTCTTCAGTGCGCAGGGCTTGTCCTGTTTGTGCAAGATAATCGTAGGCTTGTTGAACGTTCATCGTACGAACCTGACGAATTGCCTGTTTAGTGGCCCGAAGCACCGCAGGGCTCTTGGCCAACAATTTAATGGCCAGTTTCTCAGTCTCTTCTTTTAAATCCGCTTTGGGAAATGCCTTGTTTACGAACCCGACGCTAGCCGCTTCTATGCCGTCAAAACGCTCTCCAAGGCAAGCGTAATAGAGCGCATGCCTATACAAAACGGTGTCGGCGACTACCTTAGCGACGAGCCCCCCTGGAATAATTCCCCAGTTGATTTCAGAGAGCGAAAAAACGGCATCCTCTGCAGCGAACGCAAAGTCGGTGGCCATAAGTTGCATGAAGGCACCGCCGGCACAATAACCCTCGACCATCGAGATAGTCGGCTTGCCATACATAGAGAGCCGATCCCAACGCCATCGATTAGCCGTGTCTTGAGCGCGCTTCCGACCCGCGGGATCATGCTCCAAAGCCCGGAAAAATTCCTTTAAATCTTGCCCTGCTGAAAAATTTCCGCCTGCCCCCGAAATCACGACCACGCCAACCTTGTCGTCAAACTCCAGCTCGGCCAGCGTCGCGTCCATTTCCTCATGCAACTGCGGACTCATCGCATTTTTCTTGTGCGGTCGATTGAGGCTGACCCACGCAATTCCGTTGTATTTATCAACAGTGACGCAAGCTTGTTCTCCGCTCGGCATAGATGCATTCCTTATTTTGAGAAAATGAAACGACGGATCAAATTGTCTAGAACATCGGGCGCCTCAATCGAGGCATAGTGACCAACCTTTGCAAGGCAGTGGAATTGCGCATCCGGAATTTGTGTTGCAATGGTTTTTCCAGTCGCGGGCGGAGAAACAGGGTCATCAGCACCGCAGATCACTTGCGTAGGACAAGCTTTGTTGAGAATAGACAAGAGGTCAGCGCTGCACATCATGTCCCAAGCCGCCAAATATGCTGTCTCAGAGACTTGCCCCATTACCGCAATGGCCTCTTCAGCCCGAACGGCAGGAATAGACCGACTTAGTATCTGCCTGCCTCGTTCCATAGCGAATTGCTTCGCGCCAAGCCGCTTCATATCGGCGATACGGGCCAAGCGCAGGCGCTCACGCTCTTCAAACGGCAACATTCCGCTTCCGGTCACGGGCTGGAGCAATGTGATAGACCGAGCCTGGATCTCAGAATTTTTTGATGCTGCCGAGATGATGATGGCACCCAGAGAGTGTCCGACAAGATGCGACCGCTCTGCACCGAGAGCCTTGAGGAGCCCTATAAGCGAAGCGGCATACCCGCTGACTGACCGTTCATGAGCGGCAAGAGGCTCAGACTCTCCATAGCCCGGCGCATCCCAAGCAATGACTCGGTAATCGTGTGCGAACGATTCAAATTGCTTTTCCCATGAGCCCGAATACCCACCGATGCCATGGATAAAAACAAGAGGTGGGCCGCTTCCCGCTTCTCTCCATCCAAGCTGGCGCCCCCCAATTTTTGTCAATTGCAGATTTTTGCGCATAAATAATGTCACGCTGCAAATTGATCGAGCACATATTTTGCGAGTGACATTCGCAAAACTTCTTCTGCCCCCTCTGTGACCATCATGCTTCGCTGGTCTCTCCAGAACTTCTCGATGGGGAGCTCTTTGGTGAAAGCAATTCCGCCATGGATTTGCATACATCGGTCCGCTGCCTGGAACGACAGCTTGTCACCAAGCATCTTGGCCATGAACGCTTCATGGCGGATATCTTGGCCTCGCTCGTGCTTCCAAGCCGCGCTATAAACAAGATAACGGAGTTGCTGCAATTCTATATACGAATCGACCAACATCCATTGAACTGCCTGACGCTCTGATAGCCGCTGACCAAAGGTCACTCTCTGTTTTGCGTAAGACGCCGCCATTTCAAGACAACGTTGAATAACCCCAAGGCCGCGCGCACCATGCCTGACTCGCCCGGTATTAATCCAGTCCTGAGCAAGCCTGAACCCGTCACCTTCGTTTCCGATCCGCTTTGAAACATGGACCCGCACATCATCAAATGCGATTTCGTAGGGAGCATCGTCCATCATCATCGGCTGCGACCGCACCAACGTCACACCCGGTGTGTTCACGTCAACGAGGAAAGCGGTGATTCCACGAGCCCCCTTCGAACGGTCTGTGGACGCCATGAGTTGAATGAAGTCCGCTTTGTCCGCGTTAGTGATGAAGCGTTTATATCCATTGATTACGTAATGGTCGCCATCTCGCACTGCTGTTGTCTTAATCGCGGCAGGATCACTACCGGCATCCGGCTCTGTAAGAGCGAAACACGTGTCTTTTTGCCCTGAAATCACCGGAAGAAGATAATCTGCCTTCTGCTCTTCCGTAAGGTGATACAGAATCGGACTCACCTCAGGCCCAAAGATCGACGTTTTGCGGATTGGCAATGCAACGGTGCGGCCGAGCTCTTCCCAGATCACGACTCGTGCCATCAGCCCCAGTCCAAGCCCTCCGTATTCAACGGGGGTAGAAATGTTCCAGTAACCCATCTCCCGCGTTTTGGCTTCAAGTTTCGCCCGAACCTGCGGCTTCAACTCCGGCCCGTCATAGGACTCAAGCTCAATCGGAATTAGTTCTTTGTTCACGAAGCGACGCAACTGGTCTTTCATCAACCGTAGGTCTTCAGGCAACTCGATATCCATAGCGTCTCCCGCTCTCATTCATCGGCTCTTCGAACGAACCATTGTAAAATTATATAATAAAGAAAAGTAATTTTAATAGGTAGTTTCCATTGTGCAATATAGTCGAACGTTGTGTTAGCTTGAGGGATCGCGCTTCCGCAGCGATAGTGGATCGAAGGAAAGCGGGAGCGTGGTTGATTCGCTGATGAGCAGTCGTTCGCTGCCTATTTTTTATTTTTGCGCTGCCTCGCGCGAGAAGTTTTTTCGCAAACTTCAGCCGACGATTACACATGGATCGTCCTGTGGCGCGGGGTTCCTTGTTTGTCATTGAGGACATTTCATGAAGGTTCTGGTACCCGTCAAGCGCGTAGTTGATTACAACGTCAAGGTACGCGTTAGGTCCGATCAGTCTAGCGTGGACATCGACAACGTCAAGATGTCGTTGAATCCTTTCGACGAAATCGCCGTCGAAGAGGCCACGCGCCTGAAAGAAAAGGGCGTGGCTTCCGAGGTAATTGCGGTGTCGTGCGGCGTAATACAAAGTCAGGAAACACTGCGTACGGCCATGGCGATCGGCGCCGATCGAGCTATCCTGGTTGAGACCTCGGTGGAGCTCCAGCCGTTAGCCGTGGCCAAACTGCTGAAGGCAATCGCCGATAAGGAACAGCCACAGCTAATCGTACTGGGCAAACAAGCCATCGACGATGACTCCAACCAAACTGGTCAAATGCTGGCAGCGTTGCTGAATTGGCCGCAGGCGACGTTCGCCAGCAAGGTAGAGATCGTCGACGGCAAGGCCATAGTGACACGGGAAGTGGATGCCGGCCTGGAAACGTTGTCGCTGATGCTGCCAGCGGTGGTCACTACCGACCTGCGCTTGAACGAGCCGCGCTATATCACGTTGCCAAACATCATGAAGGCAAAGAAAAAGCCGCTCGAGACTCTCCACCCGGAAGACCTCGGTATCGATGTTACCCCGCGCCTGAAGACGTTGAAGGTCAGCGAGCCCCCCTCCCGCAAAGCAGGCGTGAGCGTGCCCGACGTTGCCACGCTGGTCGACAAGCTCAAGAACGAAGCCAAGGTGGTATGACATGACTACACTCGTCATTGCAGGACACGACAACGCGTCAATCCAGCCCGCGACTCTGAATGCCGTCACTGCTGCTGCGCAGATCGGCGGCGACATTCATGTATTGGTAGCCGGTTCTGGCGTAGCCGGCGCCGCCCAGGCCGCCTCGCAGATCGCTGGTGTGAGCAAGGTGCTGGTCGCTGACGGAGCCTCGTTGGCCGAAGGCCTGGCCGAGAACACTGCCCAGCAGGTTCTGGAGATCGCAGGCGCATACAGCCACCTGTTGTTTACCGCGACCGCCTATGGCAAGAGCATTGCGCCGCGCGTGGCCGCCAAGCTCGATGTAGCTCAAGTATCGGACATCATCGCCGTAGAGTCGGCGGACACGTTCCAGCGCCCAATTTATGCAGGTAACGCCATTGCTACCGTGCAATCGACCGATGCCATCAAGGTGATCACGGTCCGCACGACCGCATTTGACGGCGCGGCCAGCACGGGCGGTAGCGCCGCACTGGAAAATCTGGCCCCGGTCTGCGATATGGGCAAGGCCTCGTTCGTTGGTCGCGAAGTGGCCAATAACAATCGTCCCGAATTGACAGCAGCCAAGGTAGTGGTGTCCGGCGGCAGAGGCATGGGCAATATCGAGAACTTCAAGCTGCTCGAACCACTGGCCGACAAACTGGGCGCGGCTCTGGGAGCGTCGCGCGCGGCTGTCGATGCGGGCTATGCGCCGAACGACTGGCAGGTGGGCCAAACCGGCAAGATCGTCGCGCCACGGCTGTATGTCGCGATCGGCATCTCGGGCGCCATCCAACACTTGGCCGGCATGAAGGACTCCAAGGTGATCGTGGCGATCAACAAGGATGCTGACGCGCCGATCTTCGGCGTGGCTGACTACGGCTTGGTGGCCGACCTGTTCGCAGCCGTGCCCGAGTTAGCCAAGGCGCTTTGACGCGCACGGCAGTAACATTCGATCTACCTACTAGAAATTGTCATCGACGGAAAAAACATGCTCCCTGATCCGCAAATAGATGTAGTCGAAGAGGCTGCCCATAGCTGGGTCGACCTTCGTAGCTGGCTAGATTTGATTGACAGGGGCTCGCATCTGAAAACGATCACTCAGAGTGTCGACCCAAACGAAGAGCTCGCCGCGATTACCTATATGGCGACCAGGCAAGTAGGTGCCCCAGCCTTATTGTTCCAGTCGTTTTCTGGAAACCCCTATGGCGCTCGGGTTCTTAGCAACATGTTAGGGTCGAGCAAAGAAAGATACGCTCTAGCAATGGGGTTAAGCCCTGGTGCGTCGATGCAAGAGATGATCAAGGCAACACGCAGCATCATCAAACGTCGCATCGCGCCGATTTTCGTTGCTGGTGACTCAGCGCCAGTAAACGAAGTAGTTCTGAGGGGCGACGAGATTGACCTCACTCAATTTCCGATACCAAAATTTTGGCCGGCCGACGGAGGACCGTTTATCGGGACCGGAAGCGTCACCCTTACAAAGAGCCCTTCAACAGGTCGCGTGAATGTAGGAGTTTATCGCCAGCAACTGTTGGGTCCACGTCGGATCGGCCTCAATTTTGTGCCAGGCCGCCACGGGGAGCATGATGTTCAGGCGATGTGGGCACTTGGACGCCCGGCAGAAGTTGTTGTGGCCTTTGGCATAGACCCATTATTGTTTATCGTTGGCTCGCAGCGGTTTGGCGCAGGAGAGTCAGAGTTGGATGTTGCCGGCGGCATCATGGGACGGCCAGTCGAACTTACGCAAGCTGAAACAGTCGATCTGCCCATGCCCGCACGAGCCGAGTTGATCATTGAAGGTCTTGTTCATCAGGGAGATGAGGAAATTGAAGGACCCCTCGGTGAATTCCATGGTTTCTACAGCGAGGAACCAACCCGTAAACCCGTAATCGAAGTCACTGCTTTACGCTTTCGTAAATCGCCCATCATGACGGCAGCGTTGATGGCGCTCTACCCTTCGGGAGAGATCGGCGCGTACCAAACGATCATGCGGTCGGCCAGAATACTTGATGATCTGGATAACATTCAATGCCCGGGCATCACCGGTGTCTACTGCCATCCAGCTGCTGCATCGGGAAACTGTCTTGTGGTCGTTTCTTTGAAGCAGATGTATCCGGGCCATGCCACTCAGGCTCTTGCTCTTACAGCACAATGTCCGGCCGCGACCTACTACACCAAGTGGATTATTGCGGTGGATGACGACGTTGATCCGACGGATATCGACCAAGTGATTTGGGCGTTGAGCACGCGATGCAATCCATCGGCCGACATTGATTTCTTGCGACAAACGATGTCTTTCCGTGCAGATCCGAGTATTGCTCCACAAGACAAGCCATACGGTTCGAAAATTCTCATCAACGCCTGCAATCCATACCGCTATCGACAACAAGCACCCGTGCGGACTCTCTTGCGTAAATCCGTTTATGACCGAGTGGCGAATCGTTGGAGCGAACTCGGTTTTTCGGGATATGCGCCGCCTATAAATGAGTTCTACGACGAAGGGTGACTCGCCGGGACGGAGGGCATCGAGACTCTCTGTCTTGCTGGAAGGACTCCCCGAAAAGCTGCGTACCGCCCTAGCCCGTCACCTTCCGTCAGCGCGCGCACTAGACTAGTACGTATAATCTTTTACAAAGCTTTCTGCCTACGGCAAAACCCATCACCCTCGAGGTACTCCAGCTGAGATGACGACCAAAAGACGAAGCGATCCACTGCCCGCCTTGACCATTACCCTGCCCGCCTGCACGTCCGAGGACGGCAGCGATGCCGAGTTTCGTCAGCTCATACACAACATGGTGGCATTCTCAGGACGGCTGCTGTCCGTACGTGATGGATTCGGCACATTGATGGGAGTCACCGGTATCCAGTACTCAATACTGATTTCCATCGCACACCATAAGCCGAAAACCAAGGTCACGGTCAACAAAATAGCAGCCCACCTGCATCTGAGCGGACCGTTCGTCACCATCGAAACCGGCAAGTTACACAAGTTAGGCCTGGTCGAAAAAACTACCAATGCCGAGGACAAGCGGGAAGTCCTGCTTACCGTAACTCCCGCGGCGCACAAGCTGTTCGCTCAAATTTCACTCGAGCAACAGAAGATTAACAATGTTCTGTTCGAAGGCATCAACGCCAAGGAATTCAAACTTCTGCTCAGCATATTCGAGCGCATGGTGAACCAAGGCGACCAGGCGTCCATGGACATCCAGCACTTGATCTCTCGCCAGAAAGCCTAGCTAAGTTCGGGCACCAAAAGCCCGAAGACCAGTTGCGCTCAAAAAAATGTTTCCCAAGCTCCTGCGGAGCGGCAGGCTGCTCTTCCATGTCAGTGGGAGAGCAGCTTTTGTAAAGCCCTGAGGCTCTCGGAAGTAATGTCAGCACACACTTGGGCGTCTGAAACCCAGCGCAAGAAGCCGTGCGGCATTCCCGCTGCATGCACCAACACCGATCTGGAGTCCGGTGGCATGCGTTCGATAAGAATCTCCGCATCGCTGCGCAGCGGATCCAGCTCAGCAGCAATGGCAACCACCGGCGGAAGCCCGACGAGATCTGGACTGAGAAGTGGAACTGCACGCCAGTCGGCGGGGGTAAGAGGACGGCCCAAGTACTCTGCAAGAATGTGCTGGCAGCGCCCGCGAGTCAACATAGGTGCATCCGCATTTTCCCGGTGCGAGGCCGTCTCAAAGTCGGCGCCGATAAACGGATAGGCCAGCCAGAGCGCGCGCAGTGAAATTTCTCCGCTAAGTTCCAACGCTGCCGCCATAGCCAGATTGGCACCCGAACTATCTCCGGCAGCGGCAATATTTTCCGGATTCAAGCCCAGTTTGGCAGCCCAACCGGGCAGCCAACGAAGGGCTGACACCGCGTCGTTGAATGCGGCTGGGAATTGGTGGGTGGGCAGGACTCGGAAATCGATGGCGGCTACAGCACAGCCAGTTTCCGAGGCGATCGCTCGAGCAACCGCGTCATGCCGCTCTGGTTCCCCCTTAGCGAAGCCGCCGCCGTGGAAATATGCGATCGCAGCCAACGGTGCGATGGTGCGGGGGCAGAAGGTCCGAACTGGGATAGTCCGCTCGCCGTCTACCACTGCGGACTCGCTCACCGAAAGCTCGATTCTCGGACTGCGTGCTTGAATAGCTTGGCCGAAAGACTTGCTCGACCCAGGTGGCACTTTATTGGATGCCGTTTGCACCAAGGGAACGAGTTCAGGATGGAGACGGGCTTGGGGATTTTGGAGTTCTGACATTGCATCGGCCTAAAAAATGGATGCCATGATCATACGAAGGGTTGAGTCTCCGCTTCGATATCATTTCGCGCTACCTGACATACCGCAATGAGATGCTTGAGACCTGCCGAGGCGTAATCGGCGTTGAACCGACGAAGCATGTGAGAGCGGTCGGTTCAAGCGTCGTGCATGATGCCGGTCCGAGGTGCCGACCTGCCGGCTGGCGAATATTTCGTGAAGCGATATTCGTCGCGCCGTTCCCCCCCAGGTTTTTTGAACTTAGGCGTCAAGAGCATCTTGAACGGACTGCCGGGCCGTGCGCAACGCGGTGTTGACATGGTCTGAATCGCAGCCAAATGCGACGAGGCGCATTCCCTTTGCAATCCAGGTCCGGCAGCGAAGCGCGGTTGCGGCGAAGACTGCGCAGGCTACTTTCTCCTGCTGGGCCATGGCGACAATCTCACGGAATTTTTCGATAATCAACGGGTGATCGACTTGCCCCGGAATGCCGAGCGCGTGCGAGAAGTCCACTGGTCCCAGAAAAACGCCGTCTAGGCCAGGCACCTTCAGGATATCCGTGGCCGCTTGCGCGCCAGCGCTGCCTTCAATCATCACCAGCACTGCGATACGTTCGTTTGTTTCTTCGTACCAATCCAGCTCGGCACCGTAATCGGCGGCTCGAACCCAAGGATTCGCGCCGCGCTGCCCCTGCGGCGCAAACCGGGCAGCGGAGACAGCGCGGCGGGCCTCTTCCACGCTGCTCACTTGCGGAACCAGAATGCCGTCGGCCCCTATATCAAGCGCCGCACCGATCAAGGCCGGTTCATTGGCGGCCACGCGCACAATGCATTTGATGCCGCGGGCAGCAGCTGCGAGAACCTGCAGGCGTACCGTCCCGATATCCAGGGGCCCATGCTCCATGTCTAAGATTACGGCGTCGAAACCAGCCAGAGCTACATGCTCCACCATTTCGGTCGATGGCATCAAACAGAAGAGCGCAAGCATCGGCGAGGACTGCCTAAGTCTTTCGCGCAACGAAATTTTCATCTTTGTTCCAAAAAAAATGCGGGTTCGCGAATGGTAGGGCGCAAAGAAGCCAATCCGCGATACCGATTTGCTGCCCCAGCGATGCCGCTGCGAGATGGTGGGTAGTACTATCCAATTTTGCTCGCCTTGCGAGACGGGAGAATGCGTGTGGATCTGCGGCAACTCAAATATTTTGTAGTGATTGCGGAACACGAAAACTTCTCGCGCGCTGCACAGCAGTTGTACGTTGCGCAGTCAGCCCTCAGTCGCAGGATGCGAGATCTTGAGGAGGAGCTCGGAGTACGGTTGTTTGAACGACACCTGCGCGGGGCCGCATTGACTTCTGAGGGCCGCGATCTGCTGAATCGCGCCCGCTATCTTCTTCGCGGATTCGAACAGTTGCGTAGCGATCTCGGAGATCAGCGATCCCAACCGTTCGGACCGGTGGCAGTCGGGATGACTCCAAACTTCGCTGCGACCATTGGCGGCCCTTTCGCAGCAGCAGTTTGCGCACGTTATCCGGGCGCGCGTTTGCGTTTAGAGGAAGCCTACAGCCCGGAACTGCGAGACCAACTTCTTAGCGGCGCTATCGACATTGCATTGCTCAGCGGTAACCCGCCCGTGCCAGTCCCGGCCATCGCCGTGGAACCCCTTTTCGAAGATCGTCTCTGCCTTGTAGGGCGCGCGGGGGACCCGCTGCTTGCTCGAGGAGAGGTCACCATCCAGCAATTGCGAGGTCTTCCCCTAATCCTCACAGGGATGTCAAGCGCCGGTACGCGAAACGAGCTGGAATCCTTGGCGCGGCGAAAGCGCGTTGACCTAGACGTGAAGGTGGAGGTCGCTACCTTTGGCCTTGCCGTGCAGATGATCCGCCTTGGGCTGGGGTACACCGTTTATGTCGGCAGCGGCGTTGCGAAAGACGCCGATCTCGCAGTTGTGCCAATTCAAGGTCTTTGGCTTAACCGCAGCCTGGCTTGGCCACTACAGCGCCCGATATCCCGCCTTGCGGGGGAGGTGTTAGTTCTATTGCGTACCCAGCTTGCTGAACTGGTAGCCAGCGATGGCTGGCTTGGTGCGCGTCCGCTACACGGCAAGCGCCCGCGTTCAGAGTAGGAGGTGAGGGAGCGCCATGCCCCGGCGGCATGGCATGCATCTGCAATCCATGTTTTACGTACGACACACGGCAGATGATGATTCAGGCCTTCAGATCGCCACATCCTCACTCTTCGGAGACTGACCATGTCCAGTGAAACCATCCAAAATATCCAAAGTTCTCGTGTCGCTCGCTTCAACGAATTGCGACCGTTCCCCCTCGCGTATGTCGACTCGCTCTTGCCGGACGGCCGCAAGACCAACTTGCGCGTGATCGGACAGGGCTCAGTGGAAAACCCCCGCATGCGCCCGCCGATTGCAGGCGATCACGGCTTCACTGTCGGCTACGTCCTTGTTCCCCCAGGTGGCGGCGCTAGCCTCCATTCGCATACCACCGCGGAGGTATTCATCGCCATCAGCGGTCCTCTCACGGTCATCATCGGCGATGAAAAGGAGCAACTGTTGCTGCAACCGCTCGATGTGTGCTCTGTGCCTGCTGGCGTAATGCGTGGGTTTCGCAACTTCAACCACTACGAGGTCACGATGATGATCCTCGCGGGCGGCCATACGGCAGGCGGCTCGGTCACTTGGCACGACGACGTGCTCCGACGCGCAGCGGAGACTGGCTTGGGCCTCGATGAGAAGGGCAAGTTGCGCAAGCTGCCTAATTTCAAGCAAGCAGAAGACGCTCCGGAACTGGAATTCTAAACCACGCGCACAAGTGGGGTGAGCAGGCCGTCGACGGCCTGCACTCAGGAGACATCATGAAAGCTTTCGTTCGACCCTGCGGCCTCTTGTTGGCCTTCTTCCTAGCGGCGCACGTACCGGTGCAAGCCGCATATCCAGACCATCCGGTAAAAGTGATCGTGCCCTTTCCGGCCGGCACAGCGACTGACACTGTCGCTCGATACCTCTTCCAGAAGCTCCAAGAGCGGATTGGGCAGCCTTTCGTGATCGACAATCGCGCAGGTGCTGCGGGTTCCATCGGCGCAGCTGCAGCTGCACGAGCTACACCTGACGGCTACACCCTGTTCTTCACGGTGAACTCGGTAGTGACCATCAACCAGTTCATCTATCCCAAGCTAGCCTACGATCCGATGAAGAGCTTTGTTCCTGTGTCGCTCGTTGCGGCGGTGCCTTACGTTCTGGTCGCCAACAAAGATGCGCCGTACAAAAACCTTCAAGAACTCATAAGCGCGGCTAAGGCGAAGCCTGAAAGCGTCGACTATGCGACGCTTGGCGTTGGCACTGCGCCGCACGTGATCATGGAGTTGATGGGATCACTGGCGGGCATCCAACTAAGACACATTCCCTATAAGAGAGAGGGCCTGACGGCTGTAATCGGTGGACAGGTGCCGTTGATCCTCCAGCCGACCACCACCGTCTTGCCGCTGATCCGTGAGGGCGCCCTCGTAGCGCTCGGAACCACTAGCGCTAAGCGACTCACAGCATTGCCGGACGTGCCGGCCATTAGTGAAGTAGTGCCGAAGTTCGCAGGCGATGGTTGGCTAGGTCTGCAAGTACCCACAGGGACCCCTGCCGCAGTGGTGCAGCGCCTCAATCAGGAAGTTCGCGCTGTTCTCTCCTTACCGGAAACAGCCGAACGGTTTGGAAGCTTCGGCATCGAAGCGTGGCCGTCTACGCCTGAACAGATGCGGCAGACGATCGAGGCGGATTCGGAAAAATGGTCACGCGTGATTCGAGAGAAGCAAATCGCGGCGCAGTGATCTCTTTGGACTTTAGACAATCAACAAGGAAACTAATGAAGTTGGTACGCTATGGAGCTGTGGGCCGCGAAAGACCCGGAGTGCTCGACGCCGAGGGATACATTCGTGACTTGACGTCCGAAATCGGTGACATTGCAGGCGAGGCCCTCCTACCGGAGGCCTTGGACCGTCTGAATGGCATCGATGTTGAACGCCTTCCTCTGGTTGAGGGTCAGCCTCGCTTGGGCCCCTGTGTCGGGCATGTGGGGAAGCTAGTCTGTATCGGTCTGAACTACTCGGATCATGCTCGCGAGGCGAACATCGCCTTGCCGGCCGAACCGATTGTGTTCCTGAAGGCCACGAGCGCAATTTGCGGTCCTTACGATGATGTGCAGATCCCTCCCGGGGCGGAAAAAGTGGACTGGGAGGTGGAACTCGGAATCGTAATTGGGCAGCCAGCCCGGTATCTCTCCAAGGAGCGCGCGCTTGAGCACGTGGCCGGCTATTGCATTGTGAATGATGTTTCGGAGCGCTCCTACCAACTGGAGCGCGGCGGTCAGTGGGACAAGGGAAAGTGCTGCGACACCTTCGCTCCATTAGGCCCTTGGATGGTCACACGCGACGAGGTGTCTGACGCCCAGGCGCTCAACATGTGGTTAGAGGTAGATGGGCACCGGTACCAGACGGGCAATACCCGGACGATGATCTTCGATGTGCCGACGATTGTGGCTTACGTTAGCCAATTCATGAGTCTGCAGCCGGGGGATGTAATTTCTACTGGCACACCGCCTGGCGTCGGTATGGGTCAGAAACCCTTCCCCATTTTTTTGCGCGCCGGCCAAACCGTGCATCTCGGCATTACAGGGCTGGGCGAGCAATGCCAGCGGCTGATTGCCGCCGTACCTCAAT
>JBEBXA010000019.1:0-51583 GCA_040391825.1 Pigmentiphaga sp. | reverse complement strand
CACTCCTCCCCGCTACCCTCTACCTCGTCAGCCTCGGCGTCGGTGATCCGCTCAATATCACCCTGCGCGCCCAGCTCATCCTGCAGAACACCGAATGCGTCTTCGGAAGCGAGCGTGATCGCGAACGTTTCCCCGAACTGCTGAAAAACAAAATCATCCACGATGCGGGCCACGGCATGTTCACAGCAATGGCGCGTCGTCGCGCTCCGGCTGACGAAGTGGCTGCCCAAGAAGAGCATATAAGAAACCTTGTACGCTCCGCCATTCAGGCAGGCCAGTCTGTCGCCGTATTGAGTTACGGCGATCCGACCATTTATGGGCCTAGAGTCGGCTACCTGGATGAGTTCCGGGATCTGGATCCTGTCGTTATTCCTGGTATTTCCAGTTTTAACGCAGGCAACGCGGCACTGGGACGCGCCATTACCAGTGGGAGCAATAGTCAATCCGTCATATTGACCCTTGGGCGTAATGCAAGCGAGGGGTATAGCGGCACGGACGATCTGGAAACCTTGGCCAAAAGTCGTTCTTCAATGGTGCTTTTCACCATGAAGATGGATTTACCGCGGGTAGTCGAACAGTTGAAGCGCCATTATTCCGGCGATACGCCGGTCGCTGTGGTTGCTCTTGCCGGTTACAGCGGTCGTGAAGCCGTACTACATGCGAGCCTGGACACCCTTGTTGAAGAAGTAGCCACTCAAACTTTGCCCTTTGAGCATCTGATTTATATCGGTGATTTTCTAAGCTAGTTGCTTTAGAGCGCAGCGGGTTTGAGCGCCGTGAGGAGCTATAACCTTGACCATCCTGCTTTTGACCGGGCATCATGAACTTCTTAGTAGAGTCTCCACCGGGTTTCTATAACTAGCCAAGGCGGTTACTCAGTGGCATCTGCATGTTCTTGGACAGGAAAAACCCCATCATGGCATTGCGATTTCCCTTCGTACTGGCAGGCATCGTTCTGCTTGCGCCCGCGACTGTGCTGGCTGAAGCGCCCGATACAGCGTTGCAGCAAGCCGTTGCGAACCCTGCGCGTACCTCATCTTTTGTTGCCCGAGATCAGTTTCGCAAGCCATATGAGGTCTTGCGTTTCTTTGGGATCAAGGCGGGCGATACGGTTGTAGAAATTTCACCCGGGGCGGGTGGCTATTGGACTGAAATCCTGGCACCTTACCTTGCGGGTAGGGGCGTTTACTACGCTGCTCAATATCCTCAAGCGGGTGGCAGCCGTCCCCATCAGCGTAAGTATTTTGAAGCGTTCCGCGCCAAACTGGATGCGAATCCAACTGCCTATGGCAAGGTCAAGGTCACGGAATTTGGCAAGGGTGCGTACGACATTGCTCCGCCCGGTAGTGCGGATCTGGTCGTAACTTTTCGCAATTTGCATAACTGGATGAGCGAAGGGTATGCGGACGAAGCCATGGCGGCTTTTTTCAAGGCGCTAAAAAAGGGCGGGGTACTGGGTATTGAAGAGCACCGCGGTCGAACCGATAAGGTGCAGGATCCGCAAGCAGCAGATGGTTATGTTCGCCAGGATTACACCATCGAAATGGCCAAGAGAGCGGGTTTTGTCTTCGATGGCAGTTCAGAAATCTTGGCTAATCCCAGAGATACGAAAGACTACCCCGCAGGCGTCTGGACCTTGCCCCCAAGCTTAAGATTGGGCGACAAGGACCGTGCGCGTTATATCGCAATTGGGGAATCCGACGGTTTCTTGTTGAGGTTTCGCAAGCCCTGATTCTGCATCGCAGGGCGGAGTTAGAACGGAATTCCGCCCTGCGATTTTCGTGTCTTTTCTGCTTAGGCTTCGCGGCGGCGCCCCCCAACTGCCGCCATCCAGCTAGCGACGAAGGCGCCTATCAGCAAGGAAGCAAAGGTCCACAATGAAAAGGCGGCGGCAGCTTTGCGCGCTTGGTCAGCAGCTTCGCGCACTGTTTGCTCGGCCTGAGCAAGGGCCTCTTTGCTACGGCTTATCGCTTGATCGACACGGGTTTCCGCCGTATTTTGATCAATGCCGGTTTCGGCCGCGATCACTTTGGCAACATAGGCTTTGTCTTCCGCCGAAATCTCCCCTTTGCTTAAGCTAGCGGTAATAATGCGTCCGATTTCCGCGCGCGCGGCGCCTGAGTCGGCATCAGGGCTAGGCTGATCTTTGCGAAACAATGTATCAATGAAATAGTCTGCGGACATTCCAGAACTTTGCGTCGCGGATGTGGCGGCGGTGGCCACCGCCGCGCCCGCGCCCGAGGCGGCGCTTGCCCCGAGTTTTGCGGCCCCGCTGCTAATAGAAGAGATCGCCGAGCCCATGACGAGTGCGCTGATAATCGCGCTTAGCGCCCACACCAGTAAGCCGTGCGCAGTATCGCGAAAATAAGCTTCGTCCGAGTGAATATCTACCCATCGTGTGCGAAGGCGCCCGGTTATATAACCTGCTACACCATAGGCAATGATCTGGGTAAGAAGCAGCCAGATAATCGCGGCAATGCCCAATGTCGTGGCCGAAGCACCGTCTTGGCTCCATGGAGACATGGAAACAAAGCCGAGCCCGGCACCGCCGGCCAACAGCATGAGCGACAACGCCGCTGCAATGACTGCTCCGGCAATGACCGCGGCCCATGAGACGGCTGATGCCACCGATTCTCGCGACGAGATGGTGGGGTAGCTATGTGTGACAGTACTGGCGTTTTCCATGGATAGCCCTTTATTACTTATTTGTTGGACAAGTACTTGATGTATGACGATGGTTCAATGCCAGAAAAGCGCAAGAAGAATAATGATCGGAATGGGAACGCCGATTAACCACAGCAAGATGGAACGCATCGAAATCTCCAGCAGAGAATGTTGACCTGGGGCATATCTACAGGCGTCATGCTTGTCACCCCGACTGTGCTTCAGCAATTCTTGTACCCGCCTTGAAAATATCCTTTGCGTATTGTTGTTGGATATCGCCGAATAGCGCCGGGGGTATCAGAAATAGATGGTGGAAAGTAGCCGCGGCAAGAGGGCGACAGGACTTGGGTAGTCTCTTTTTTATTCGCTATATTGTTAAGCTAGGCACAAAGAAACGTCCCCTTGATGGCCTCAGCAAGAATGAGCTTGTGTTGATTGCAGGCACGCGTCGTACGCAATAGGTCTATCCGCTTTGATCGCTATGCGTTCGGGTCAAGATCGAAGAGCTTCGAGGGACGAATTTGAATAGAAGCGCGTTGAAGAACTACCTTGGTAACTGAGCAAAAGTAGAGTAATCGCCCGCTGCATCTCAAGGTTCGCATGCGGTTTTTGCGTTTAACCGCGCACTGTCTTTGGCACTGATTGTGTAATTCAAGCGATCAATTTCACGAATAATTTTGAGTTCGGCATCCGAAAAAATGCGGAAGTTATCGGCAAAAACTGGCGTCACGTTAGAAGGATTGGGTTATGAAAGCGAGATTCGATATCGGCCGAATAGCTGCGAGATGGCTCAGTTTGGTTTTGTTGACGATTGGGCAGGGGACGGGTTTTGCACAAGAGACGAGACCGGGCCAGAACGTAGTGATAGAGCGGGCGGCGCTACCTGCCGAGGTAAAGCTTGAAACCTGGGTTGAAGGACTGGAGCATCCCTGGGGTCTGGCCCTACTGCCCCAGGGCGGGGCTTTGGTGACAGAACGCCCCGGCCGCTTGCGTGTGGTAGCGCCAGACGGACAGGTGTCGAGTCCTGTCGAGGGCTTGCCTGAAGTTGATGCGCGCGGGCAGGGAGGCCTGTTGGATGTGGTTCTGCATCCCGGATATCGTGAGAATGCCTGGGTGTATTTGAGCTACGCCGAACCCGCAAATGGCGGCAATAGTACGGCGGTGGTGCGCGGTCGGCTGCAGGAAAACAAGGGGCACTGGACGTTTACAGATGCTCGCGTGGTGTTTAGGCAGTCGCCTAAATTCGCCAGCACGCTGCATTTTGGATCGCGCCTGGTGTTTGGACGAGATGGCAAATTATTCATCACTTTGGGAGAACGTTCTAGCCGCAGCGCCGATGCCCAGGGTTTGGATACGCACCATGGCAAGGTGGTACGGATCGATGATGATGGCGGAATACCGGCCGATAATCCCTATGCGAAACGCAAGGATGCCTTACCCGAAATTTGGTCCATCGGCCATCGCAATCCACAAGGCGCGGCCTTGAATCCGTCGACAGGTGAGCTATGGCTGGTGGAGCATGGGCCACAAGGTGGCGATGAGCTCAACATCGTTCGCGCGGGAACGAACTATGGATGGCCTCTTTATACCTATGGCGAACGGTATGGGGGCGGCAAGATAGGAGAGACTGCGTCGCCGGAAGGTTTTGCGCCGCCTTTACATAGCTGGGTGCCTTCGATATCGCCTAGCGGGCTGGCGTTTTATACCAGCGAAGCGATTGCGTCATGGACTGGCAGTTTGTTTACCGGCGCATTAAGCGGACAGGCTTTGGTACGTCTGCAATTGAAGGACAATCGGGTGGTGCGAGAGGAGCGTTTGCTGACAGAACGGGGCAATCGTATTCGCAACGTAAGCGTGGGGCCCAACGGTGAGCTCTACCTGCTGATCGATGCCAAGCGCGGGCAAATTCTAGTGTTGCGGCCGGTCGGCGGCAAAGGCGGAACTTAAGGGGGGCGTTGCTAGTTCATGGAAATTCCAGACTGCAGCGCACACCAGTTTTGCCCGCCTGTGTGGGCAAAACTGGCGCAAGCTGATCCGGATCTATTGCAACTTTATCCGGACGAAGGCTTGGCTTCGCCCGGATAAGCGCATCAAGACAGGTGTGCGTTGACGATCTTGGTCAGTTCGAACATGTCGACTGTGGGCTTGCCGAACAGTTCTTTAAGCTTGGCATCGCCATTGATGTTGCGCTTCGCATTCGGGTCTTGAAGTTTGTGCTTCTTGATGTACTCCCAAATCTTGCGTGTGACTTCAGTGCGTGGCAGCGGTGCGGAGCCGATGACGGCTGCGAGCGTGGCACTGGGGGTCATGGGCTTGAGGAAGGCCGCGTTGACTTTGCGGGGAGCCTTGGTGGCCGCTTTCTTGGCTGCCGGGGCTTTAGCCGGAGCGGCTTTTTTTGCGGGGGCGGCTTTTTTCGCCGGCGCTTTCTTGGCTGTGGCCATGTTGTACTCCTGGAAAAAAAAGTTCAATCAAGATAGTTAAATCATCAGACCAGTAGCAGGGCCACACCGCAGTGCGCGAGAAACACACTCCAGAACTGCGGACTAACCCCGCGAGCGCAGCATATCGCCTCGTGGGGGGACGCGACAACAAAATTCCAACAGAAATGCCGTTTGAGCGTTGTTTTCGACGGGTACGCAACGCTTGAGGGGGGGCCGAGGCCGGTAGAATGGTGACTTTATTGGTTTCGTCATTGTCGAGGCGATTGTCCTAATGCTCGTCTTCAAGCTGTCCCCGGCCCGGTTCCTGGCATTGTTGCTGAGCTTGGCTGCGGTGTTCTTAGGGGGCTGTGCCGGGTTTTCACCAGCCAGCGACCCGCTTCCTGCCAAGGATGAGCAAGCGCCTGGCATGTCCAACGACCCCTTGGCGCTGTCGCGAGCGACCTCGGCTTTGGGGCAGGAGCCGGCCGGTTGGCAGCCGTGGATCATCAGACCGGACAAAGTGCGGACGCGTTACGCTATGGTGCAGCAGCCGATAGCGGGACAGCAGCGCAATGTTTTGCATGCTTCGGCTGAGGCCGCGGCAAGTGGCCTCTGGGTGCCTATGAAGGCGGCATCCGCTGATACGCCCTATATCCGGTGGTCGTGGCGCACCGACGCATTGATCGAGCGTGCCGACAGCACCCGCCCGGAAACCGAGGACGCGCCGCTGCGGCTTATCCTGGCGTTTGATGGGGATTGGCGCCGCTTGTCCTTGCGCGATCAGATGATTGCGGAGACCGCGCGTTTTTTGTTGGGGCGCGAAATGCCCTACGCCACCATTATTTACACCTGGGAGACACGCCAGCCTGTAGAAACACTGATTCCCAACGCGCATAGCGGTCGTGTCAAGAAAAAAGTGGTGGAGTCCGGTCGCCGCCACCTGGGCCATTGGCGCAACTACCAGCGCAACTATGTGCAGGACTATATCGAAGCCTTTGGCGAAGCGCCGGGAACCTTGATCGGGGTTGGTGTTCTGACTGACACCGATAACACGCGTGCTTACGCCGAAGGCTGGTACGGCGATATCCAGTTATTGACTCCAAGCCAGGCTGTTAGCGGAGAGCCGCGGGGCTGAGTCCAAACCGATTGAGGCAGATCGCCGCGTATGTTGCGCGGCAGGTGTGGAACACCGGAGAGTGGAATGGAAGGTGTGGTTGGGCTGCGTTCGCCATTAGAGGCAATACGCAAGTTTCATGACGAACTGACGCTGTTGCGGCGCGACCTGCACGCACATCCGGAACTCGGGTTTGAAGAGTTCCGTACATCGGGCATCATCGCCAAGAGCCTGGAGTTGCTTGGCGTGGAAGTGCATCGCGGCATAGGCAAGACCGGCCTCGTGGGGGTGATCAGGGGGCGGCGGTGCGACAGCGGCTTGATGATAGGTTTGCGTGCCGATATGGATGCGCTGCCCATGGCCGAGCACAACAGCTTCGAGCATCGATCGACCAAGGCGGGGCTGATGCATGGCTGCGGACATGATGGCCACACCGCAATTTTGCTGGGGGTGGCGCGCTACCTCAGCAAGACCCGCAACTTCGATGGCACGGCGGTCCTGATCTTCCAACCCGCCGAAGAGGGGCTGGGCGGGGCCAAGGCGATGATAGACGAGGGGCTGTTTCAGATTTTCCCTTGCAACGCCATCTACGCCTTGCACAATTGGCCAGGCTTGCCGGTGGGCAAGATCGGTATCAACACGGGGCCCATGATGGCGGCCTCTGACCGCTTCGAGATCGTGATCGAAGGGCGCGGCGGGCACGGGGCTCATCCTTACCAGACGATAGACCCGGTGGTGGTCGCGGGGCAGATCATTACAGCTACGCAGTCCATCGTGTCGCGTAACGTCAATCCTCTGGACTCGGCGGTCGTTTCCATTTGTTCGGTCCAGGCGGGTCACCCCGGCGCAATGAGCGTGATTCCACACGAAGCCCGGCTGGTGGGTACGGTTCGCACTTTTCGCAAAACCGTGCAGGAAATGGTGGAGTCGCGCCTGCGTGAGATGTCGTCTTCGATTGCCGCGGCTTTCGGCGCGACGGCCACATTGACGTATGAGCGCATTTATCCGGCCACCATCAATACCCCCTACGAAGCGAATTTCGTCGCGGATGTGGCAACCGCCATAGTAGGCAAAGAGAACGTAATCCGGGACTTGGCGCCGTCCATGGGGGCGGAGGATTTTTCGTTTATGTTGCAGGGCCGGCCCGGCGCCTATTTCAGGCTGGGCCAAGGTGGGGCGGAAAGCGGTTGCTTCCTGCATAACAGTAGTTACGACTTCAACGATGCCGTCATTCCCTTGGGCGCGGGGGTGATGGCATCCATTGTTGAACGCAGCATGCCGGTGGTTGATTGAACACCGTAAAATGATGCGGGCCGGGCGCGATGGCTCGGCGGCATCCGCTACGCGGCGTCTGCACCCGTCTTTTCCGATTTTTTACGGCTTTACGTGTTCCTGGCAGGACTTATGACACTTTCCACCCTTACCATTACCCGCCCTGACGACTGGCATTTGCATCTGCGTGATGGCGAGGCGCTCGAGGCTGTGGTCGGCCACTCCGCCAAACAGTTCGCACGCGCCATCGTGATGCCTAACCTGAAGCCGCCGGTAACCACGACCGCACAGGCCTTGGCGTATCGCGAGCGCATTCTGGCGGCCTTGGGTAAGGACGGCGATGCGCCTTCGTTCACCCCCTTGATGACGCTCTACCTGACCGACAACACCGCTGCCGACGAGATTGCGCGTGCCCAGGACTCCGGCCTAGTGCATGCGGTCAAGCTTTATCCGGCTGGTGCAACGACAAACTCCGACGCCGGCGTAACCGACTTGCTGGGTAAATGCGCGCCCACGCTGGAAGCCTTGCAACGCGTGGGTATGCCCTTGCTGGTGCATGGCGAGGCCACCGATCCCGGCATTGATGTGTTCGACCGCGAAAAGGTTTTTATCGACACCGTCATGATCCCCTTGCGCCGCTCGTTTCCCGAGCTCAAGGTGGTCTTCGAGCATATTACGACCGCTGACGCCGCGCAGTATGTGCGTGATGCCCAAGGGCCTGTGGCGGCGACCTTGACTCCGCAGCACCTGCTCTATAACCGCAATGCGCTGTTTCAAGGTGGGGTGCGTCCGCATTGGTATTGCCTTCCCATCCTGAAGCGCGAAACGCATAGGCTTGCCTTGTTGGAAGCAGCCACCAGCGGCAACCCACGCTTTTTCCTGGGCACTGACAGCGCCCCGCATGCGCGAGGTCTGAAAGAGCACGCTTGTGGCTGTGCGGGTTGTTTTACCGGACTGCACGCCATGGAACTGTATGCCCAGGCATTCGAGCAGGCCGGGAAGCTGGAAGCGCTGGAAGGGTTTGCGAGTTTCCATGGGCCGGATTTTTACGGTCTGGCGCGTAACCAAGAGACACTTACCCTGGTTCGTAAACCGTTCCAGGTTCCCGCAGAATTGTCTTTCGGCACGGAAACGATCGTGCCGCTTGCCGGAGGGGAAACGCTGTCGTGGCAGGTTTCGATCTAAATCGTATCGACTGGAATCAACCTTGGTTTGCCAGTGTCTCTTCCAAAGGAGAGATGCTGCCGGGTTCTGATGAAGCTTTATGCGACCAGTTGAACCGCCTCTTGGCTGAGGCAGGGACCGTCGGCGGGCGAGGGCCAGTCAGTGCCGCACGCTTGCGCATGGATTCCGGCAAACCGATTTTGTTCGTGCCTCAGGCTGATCTGCCCGAAGGGACTGCCTACGAAACCCATATCCGGCAAACCGGCCGGATACCCACGCGCGACAACCTGCATGACCTGTTCAACGCCCTGGTGTGGTTCGCTTTCCCACACACCAAGTCGCGCCTTAACGTCATGCAGGCGCATGCCTTGAAGAAGCAGGCCGCCGCGGCTGCGGCGGGAATTGAGCCGGCTGCGGGGCGAGGCGCACTGCGCGATGCAATTACCTTGTTTGACGAAAGCGGCCTGGTGCTTGCTTGCTCGAATGACGAGTTAGCCCAAGCCCTGCGCCGTTTTGATTGGCGTACCCTGTTTGTCGAGCGTCGTACCGCTACGCTGGTGCAAACCGAATCCTGGGTGGTCGGGCATGCTTTGTTGGAAAAGCTGGTCGATCCGTATAAGTCGATCACGGCCCACACCCTGATCGTTCCGGTCGACGACTCGTATTTCCGGGCTTCGAAAATGCAGCGGCGCGCGACCATCGACCGCCTGGTCAGTGATTGGCTGGAAAATTGGCCATTTTTTACTACACGCGATCTTGCTCCCTTGCCGGTGCTGGGCTTGCCGGGGTGGTGGCCGGCCAACACCGAAGCAAGCTTTTACGACGATACCGAGGTATTTCGCCCGGGCCGCATGCGTCAGCGGTAAACTATGCCTGCAGAGCAGATCAGGCAGTCGCGGTGCTTAGGCATCGAGGAAGGTCCGGACTCCACAGGACATGATGGCGGCTAACGGCCGTCCGGCGATCAATGCGGGTGCAAGCCCGTTGCGCGAAGCCGAGGAATAGGGCCACAGAGACGAGTCTGCGGCGAGGGCGACATGTTCGCACTGGTACGGCTACTCCGTACTGTTCGATAGCGGTTTACCGCCGTCGGATCGTTGTAGGGTGAAACGCGGCAACCTCCATCCGGAGCAACACCAAATAGGCATGCGCGCGGCTTCGGCTGCACAAGGCGGTCCGCCTGAGCATGCGGGTAGGTGGCTTGAGCGTACCGGTAACGGTTCGCCTAGAGGAATGACTGCCCGCGAGGCAACTCGTGTACAGAATCCGGCCTATCGATCTGCTTTGCATTTCTTTTGGCTTACGACGTGGTCTGGGGTAAATACCCCGTCGCGAGCTTGGGCCTGATGTTGTACAAAGCGGTCTCTATTCGCCCTGACAATATGGCCGCCACTGCTCCGATTCCCTCTGATGTTGCTTTCGACCTGGCGCCGATCGGCCTGCTCGTAACGCGTGATCGCATCATTGAACGTTGTAATCGCACATTTGCCGAGATGTTCGGCTACAGCCGGGCGCAACTGGTGGGGCATTCAACCGAAATGCTCTATCCCTCGCATGTCGAGTACGAAGACATCGGCGCGCGTGGCGTACGTGGCATGCTGGAAGCCGGCACCTACCGCGATGAACGCATCATGCTGCACCGTAGCGGCAAGCTGTTCTGGTGTGCGGCCTCGGGTATGCCGGTAGAGCCAGGCGTGCCTTATGCCTGTGCGATCTGGGTGTTCGAAGACCTGAGCGTGCATCGACCCGTAGCCGCTCCCTTGACTGCCCGCGAGCGTCAGCTTGCCGCCTTGATCCTGGCCGGTCGCACCAGTAAACAGATTGCGAAAGAACTGCTGCTAAGTCACAGAACGATCGAAACCTATCGCTTGCGCCTGATGCGCAAACTGGATGTTGCTACCGTCGGAGAACTGATGGCCCGCCTTCTGGGCAGGCCACCGATGTTCTGAAGGTCCGGCGTGTTGCCTATTGCGGTTTTACGTTCAATTCCTTGAAGATTTTTCCTTTGTCTTCATAGTCGGCTTGAGCAAGCTTGGAAAATTCCGCACCTGTCAGGAAAACCAGCGGCACCCCCTGATTTTTTGCAAAGGTCTTGAACGTTTCGTTCTGGGTGGCTTTCTCGCATTCCTTTTCAAGCGATAGGCGAACCGCCTGCGGCACGCCTTTGGGAGCGAACACGCCCTGATAGCCAGGTGGAGAGCTGGGGTAGCCGAGCTCAGTCACGCTTGGCACATCAGGTAGCGCGGGATGGCGCCGATCCCAGAAGACTGCCAGGACGCGCACATCCGGCCTGGTCGCGACGGCGCCCGCCGAGTTGACCGAGAACTGCAAATCACCCGCCAGCAGCCGCTGCAGAATCAGGGCATCGCCCCGGTAGGGAATGTCCTGCACCTGGATGCCTGCCTGTTTGGCCAGCGTAAGCATGTTCAGGTGCGGCCCGGTATAAAGGCCCGCATGCCCATAGTTGAACTTACCCGGATTGCCGCGCGCGGCGTCCAGCAGTTGTGCCAAGGTCTTGTAAGGTGAGTCGGCTCTTACCACCAACATGAAGGCGTTGACGAAGACCTGGCAGATAGGGTCGAAAGAGTCGAATTGATATGCCAGGTCTTTCTGCATATAGGGTAGATTGGTGATGGGCGTTGTGGGCCCTACCAGCAGGGTGTAGCCGTCCGGATGCGCCCGTGCGACCGAGGTGGCTCCGATCGACCCCGAAGCCCCTTCGCGATTGATGAGGATGAATTGTTCGCCAGTGACCGCGGACATGGCCTGGGAAAATCCTCTGAACATGGCATCGCTGCCGCCGGCGCCGAATGGCAGAATCAGTTGGACTGGTTTGCTAGGGAAGCGCTCTTGTGCCGGCGCTTGGGAGGCGGCGGCAAGCAGAAGTACGGCAAACAGCCCCGTCACGGTATTGTTCATCTTGCGTCCTCTTTAAGTGCTGCCAAGCATCGTCCTTGCATGATCGAGATCGGGCGCAGCGTGGCGATGTTGGCTGATTGCGCTTTCACACGGGAATCAGGATCGGAAAGGGAGGTGGCGAGGGCACATGGGGCGCCACGATACGGTTGCGCAGTACGCCGATGCCGCTGACTTCCAGTTCCAGCTCATCGCCGTGCTTGAGAAAGCGCCCCAGCTCATTGCCGCAGCCGCCGCCGACGGTGCCCGAACCAAGTATCTCGCCTGCGTACAAGGTTTCGTCAGTGGAAACATAGGCGATCACGTCCAGAAAGCTGTGGTGCATGTCGCGTGAGTTCCCACGTGACCACTCCTCGCCATTGACGCGTGTAATCATGGTCAAGGCCTGAGGGTCGGGAATTTCGTCTGCGGTCACCAGCCAGGGACCGAGCGCATTGCCGGTGTCGAAGTCTTTGCCTTTGGCGGGCCCCAGGCCGCCCTGCATTTCTGCATACTGGGCATCGCGTGCTGAAAAATCGTTGAAAATGGTGTAGCCGAATATGTAGGTAGCGGCCTGCTCGGCAGGGATGTTTTTGCCGCTTGCGGATGTCACGACACCGATTTCCAGTTCGTAGTCGATTACTTGCGAATAGCTCGGCCAATGGATGTCGGCGCCATCGCCGACGACGCTGAATGGATTGCCTTTGTAATAGATGGGACGCTCATACCAGACTCTTGGGATGTCTATCGAGGCCGGGTCCAGGCGTTGGGTGCCGATGCCGAACAGATGGCGATTGGCGCGTGATTGGCGGAAGTGTTTTTCGAAGCAAAGGAAATCACGCAACCGCCGTGGACGGGGAAGCGGCGCGAGCCGGGTCAGATTGGCTTGCTCGTGGACGACCCGTGGCTGGGCAAGCAAAGACTGGGCATGCTCAAGTGCGGGTTTGCCTGCGTCGATAAGCGCCAGCATGTCGCGAAAATACGGTGAGGCATCAGACGCCGTGAAGTCAGCGATCCTCTGGCCATCGGGTAGCAGCGCCCCGATATGCTCGGCCCCGTTCGGAGCAATGAAGGTGGAAAGTTTCATGCGTGATGTTCCCCCGAATGATCATGGCCGCATGCTTGTTGTTTGCGTGCGTAATGACGTTTTCCCATTAGCGCCAGCATTTCCATCACGTCGGGTTTAGGCATGGAGTCGCCGATGATTTCGCGGTAACAAGCGTAGATATTCACGCACAGGCGTTCCTCTTCGCCCCAGGCAAGCCAGCGGTCCATCGAAATTTTTTCGGTGGCCTGTTCGAAGGACATCCCCGCTTCATGGCACTTTCTGGACTCGGCCAGGATGTAAATCAGGTAGTCGCGAAACTCCCTTACCCCGGCTTTGTCGGTGATGGGGCCGTGCCCCGGCACGATGGTTTCCACGTCCCAGCCCAGCATGAGGTCGCAAGCTGCGATCCAGTTAGATACCGGCCCGGTCCAGATTGCTGGGTGAGCGCCGACGAACATGATGTCCCCGGTGAACACGACACGGTCTTTCGGGACGTAGACAAGTACATCACCGCGCGTATGAGCCGGTCCGACCTCGATGAGCTGTACGTCTTTGTCCCCTACCGTAAGGTCGAGCCTATGGTCGAAGGTCTCGGTCGGTAGCGTCAGACGGATACCGCTGAAATCGAAGCGCGACCCCATGACTTCCTGCCAGAATTTTCCGGCCAACCCCATATTGCGCCAATTGGCCTGCCAATCCAGATACTGCTCGGGCGGACGATGCTTCATGTCTTCCACGCAACCGTTGGACGCGATGATGCGTGCGCCCTCAACGAGTTGGTTGCCAAAGGTATGGTCGCCGTTTCCGTGCGTGTTCACCAAAGCGCCGATGTTCTTGGCTGAAGGAACGGCACGTCGCATCTCGGCGAGCATTTCCGCAGTCATCGGCAGATCGAAAAGGGTATCGACCAGCAGCGACTCGCCACTGTCTTCGATGAGTCCCGCATTGGACCAGCCCCAACTGCCGTCGGGAACAAGATAGGCATGAAGGCCATTGCCCAGTTCGTGCAGACCTTTGGTATAGCGCCAGTTGTTTGGGTTTGTTGACATGCTGTTGTCTCCTGGATTGTGCTGGGTTCAATCGAGTTTGATGTTTGCCGTACGAATGACTTTGCCCCATTTGTCATAGTCTTGACGAAGGATTTTTCCGAGTTGAGCTGGCGTGGAACCTACGGGTTCAAGGCTGGCTGCTCGCAGCCTTTGTTGCACATCAGGCATGGCAAGCACTCGCGCGACGTCCGCGCTGATTTTTTCAACGATGGCGTCGGGGGTGCCGGCAGGAGCGAAGAGTCCGTGCCAAGCGTCGGCGACATAACCGGGAATGATTTCTCCTATGGCTGGGGCGTCTGGCAGGCTTTCAGTGCGATTCGCGAGCGTAACGCCCAGAACCCGTAGCTTGCCGTCCTTGGCCGCTGGGACTCCAGTGGTGTAGGGCTCCATGACCAGATCGATCTGTCCGCTCATCAAAGCGAGCAACTTGTTTGAGGTCATGGGCACATGCAGCATGGAACTATTCGTCATGTCGGTCAGCAATGCCATGACGATGTGGTTGCCCGAACCGTCCCCGGCGGAACCGTATGTCAGCTTTCCGGGGTTGGCCTGGTTAAACGCGACCAGCTCTTTCAATGTGCCTGCCGGCAAACCGGGTCTTCCCAGCAGTACATATCCGAGGTTGGTAACCAGGGAAACAGGAGTGAAACTCTTGAAAGGGTCATACGAGAGCTTGGAGTAAAGATGAGGGTTTGCGCATAGAACCGAGTTGATGGTGTAAAGCAGGGTGTAGCCGTCCGGTCGTGATTGCGCGGTAGCGGCTGCGCCGATACCGCCGCCGGCTCCAGGGCGATTTTCGACGATCATTTGTTGGCCCCAGATTTCCCCCAGTTTTTGGCCGACGATACGAATGACGATATCGGGAGAAGTGCCTGCGGCAAATGGCACGACCACGCGTACCGGATGCGCAGGGTAGGAGTCGGCGGGCGCACCCTGCGCCGAATTTGACACGCCAAGGGCAAGCGCAAACAGGCCTTGGCCGATAAGTACTTTAAGAGTGCTACTCATGATTTCACCTCTTTTGTGTCGTTTCCTCTGGGCAGCGTTTCGAGCGAAGCTTTGAGGTCGGTCTTAAGCACTTTTCCGTAGTTGTTCTTGGGTAAAGCGGTAATGAAACGGTATTGCTTGGGGCGTTTGAATCTGGCGATATTCGCCAGGCATAGTGCGTCGAGGGCGGCAGGGGAGACTGCCTGACCCGCGCGGCATACAACGAAGGCGATCACGTCTTCACCCCAATCGGGATTCGCTACCCCAACGATGGCTACTTCGGCGACGGCGGGGTGTTTGAGCAGGATTTCTTCGATCTCTCGTGGGTAAATGTTGGAGCCGCCGGAGATGATGAGGTCTTTGGAACGGTCTTTCAGCGTCAGGAAGCCGTCTTGGTCCAAGGCGCCCAGATCACCCGTCCAAAGCCAGCCATCGCGCAGGGCCGACTGTGTAGCGGCCGGGTTTTGCCAATAGCCGGGCATGACAATGTCTCCGCGCACGAGTACTTCCCCGGTTTCGCCATTGGGCAAGGCGGCGCCCACGTCGTCAGTGACTTTTACTTCCACCATGCTTTGCGCTACGCCTACTGACGCCAGGCGTGATTCCCAGCGGGGATGCGCCCGATTGGTCAGGTGGGCGCGAGCGAGCGCGGTGATGGCCATGGGCGACTCCCCCTGGCCGTAGATCTGGACGAAGCGGTCGCCCATGGTGTCCAAGGCCTGTTTGATGTCTTCCGCATACATGGGGCCGCCCCCGTAAACGATGGTTTTGAAACCGGAAGGGTCTTGGCCCGAGTGGGTCAAGTGGTTGACCAGGCGTTTGACCATGGTTGGCGCGGCGAACAGCGAAATATCGCGGTGCGCCTGCGACAAGGCCACGAGCTCGCCAGGGTCGAAGCCTCCGGATTCCGGCACCACGTGGCGGGCGCCCTTCAGTATGTTTGGAAAGTTATAGAGCCCTGCGCCGTGAGACATGGGGGCGGCGTAGACAATTGCATCGCGGGAAGACACCGGATCGACATCGGTGAAATAACAGGCTGTCATAGCCAAGATCATGCGATGTGTCTGCATGACGCCCTTAGGGCGACCCGTTGTGCCCGAGGTGTAGAACAACCATGCAAGATCGTCGGGGCGCTGCGCTTGGGGCGCCAGCGGCGTGCCCGAAAGCATTTTCAGGTAGTCGGGGCTATCGACAGAGAACACGCTTTGCACGCAAGGCGTCTGCGCCAGCAAGGGGGAAATCCCAGCTTCCTCTTCCTTGCCTAGGAACAGCGTCCGGGCTTGTGCGTTCTCAAGGACGAACAAGGTTTCCTGAGGATGGAGCTTGGCATTGATGGGGACGGCGACCAGGCCGGCCCACCAGATGCCATACAGTGTTTCCAGGTATTGCGGGTTGTTGGCCATGTAAATCGCGACGCGATCACCGGCTGATAAGCCGACGGGGCCGCGCAGATAAGCGGCGATGCAGGCTGCGCGCATCGCCAGGGTGCGGTAATCGAAAAGCAGGTGGGAACCGTAATACAGGGCCGGGTTTTGGGGGAAGACACGCGCTGACCGAACCAGAAGTTGAGCGATGTTCATGGCGTGTCCCTAGTGCGCGCGTTCCAGGATGCTGACGTAGCTGGCGACCACCGCTCCGCCCATATTGAAAACGCCGGCCAGGCTGGCATTCGGTACCTGAACGCCGCCGGCTTCATTGCATAATTGTTTGGCGGCCATGACGTGCATCGAAACGCCGGTGGCGCCGACCGGATGCCCTTTGGCTTTCAGGCCGCCGGATGGGTTGATGGGTAGGGAGCCGTTGAACTCGACCAGGCCTTCTTCGATGCACTGTGCCCCCCGGCCTGGTGCCGCCAGACCCATCGCCTCGTAGCTGAGGAGTTCGGCGATGGTGAAGCAGTCATGTACTTCGGCCAGATCCAGATCCGTAACAGCAATGCCCGCGGCAGCCAGGGCGCGGCTCCAGGCTAGAGCGGGGCCTTCAAACAAAAGTGGATCGCGTTGAGCGAGCGACAGGAAATCGTTGACGTGGGCGGTGGCGCGTACCCGCACGGCGCGTTTGAAGCGGGGTGCCAGATCGCTGGCGACGAGAATCAGCGCCGCGCCGCCGTCCGCAACCGTCGAACAATCCGTCTTGCGCAAGGGCGGGGCAATCAAGGGATTGCGTTCAGACACTGAGTTGCAGAAATCGAAACCCAGGTCCCGCTGGAGGTGAGCCAAGGGATTGTGTGCGCCATTACGGTGGTTCTTTGCCGCAATGCGGGCCAGTGTCGCGCTGTGGTCCCCATGACGCTCGAAGTAGTCACTGGCAATTTTTGCGAAAATGCCGGGAAAAGTGGTGCCGTGTCTTGGGTCTTCTTTGGAGTAGCTGGCCCGCCCTAGCGCCGACGTGACTCCGGCGTTATCGACGGCGGTCATTTTTTCCGCCCCGACCACCAGCGCGATACGGGCCCGCCCGCCAGCAATGGCGTGAAGCGCCGCATGAATGGCCGCGGAGCCTGAAGCACATGCATTCTCGACTCTGACCGAGGGTTTGAAGCGCCAGTGGGGGTCGGAGCCGAAAGGCAGGGACGAAGTAAACGCGTCCGCGACCATGCCGCCATTGAAATGAGAGACGAATACGCTGTCGATCTCTTGCGGCTCGAGCGACGCGTCGGCCAGGGCCTCTTGCGCCGGTTCGATCATCAACCTTTCGAGGTCGAACGTATCCAGGCGGCCGAATCGGGTATGCCCCCAACCGACAATACATGCTTGGTTCATGCTGTCTCCGCGGTGTCGCCGCTACCCGGGACCGGGCTTGGCGCACTTCGTTTTTGTATTTCTATTATTTCGGAGGCGAAGCGGAGGGGATAGTCGTAGGAATACGCTATCGGAGCGATGAAGGGGGGCGGCGGCTCGAAGCTAGCCGCATCAGTGCTGGCTTTTTGTTACTTTATCGGCGCCAGAGCCACTTTCGCCTAAAAATTCTCAGGCTTCACCTTCACTTCAAATTCCAACGCACTGATTTTATAGAACTTTTCGTTTGCGACTCGTTCTAGAAAGTGCGGCTAAGTCCTTGTTACTTATAAGAAAACGCCTATTTCTGGCTTGACCCGGCTTGTCCGCTCCTTTAGAGTGGGAAATAGTAGAATTTTGTGCAAAAAAGTGGGGTGAAGAGTCGTGTTTCAAGGCAGCAGCGCGCTCACGCTGGATGCGAAGGGTCGGGTATCTATCCCCACCCGGCATCGTGACGCGCTCACGGCGCAGGCTGAAGGCCGCCTGACCTTGACTCGCCACCCCGACGGTTGCCTTTTGATCTACCCCCGTCCCACCTGGGAGGTGAAGCGTGAGCAAATCGCCGCATTCCCGATGCAGGCCCGCGCATTGCAGCGATTGTTGCTGGGTAATGCCCAGGACGTCGAACTCGACAATGCAGGCCGTATCTTGATTGCGCCTGAATTGCGCTCCGCCGCTTCCTTGAATCGCGATGTGATGATGCTCGGTCTGGGCGCGCACTTCGAATTGTGGGATGCAGCCGCTCTCGCCCGTCACGAGCAAGAAGTGCTCGGACAGGGTATGCCCGAAGTTCTGAACCAGTTTTCTTTCTGACACCGTGACTACCCCATTCTTGCATCGGCCCGTGTTGCTGGAGCCGACGATAGCCGCGTTGGCCGTACCCACCGGTCGCGTTTGCGCCGGAGTCTGGGTTGACGCCACTTTTGGACGAGGCGGGCATTCGCGTGAACTGCTGTCCAAGCTGGGTCCGGATGCCCGCTTGATTGCGTTCGACAAAGACCCCCAGGCGATTGCCGCAGCGCAATCTCTGGCTGTTGAAGACCCCCGTCTTTCTATTGTTCATGAAGGGTTTGGGGGCTTGAAAGAAGAATTGGCCAAGCTCGGCGTGAGCGAAGTCAACGGTTTGATGATGGATCTGGGTATTTCTTCGCCGCAGATCGACGATGCCGAGCGCGGGTTTTCTTTTATGCGCAATGGTCCGCTCGATATGCGGATGGATACGACACGCGGCGAAACGGCCGCGCAATGGCTCGCAAGTGCGAGCATTGACGACATGCGGGAGGTCATAGCACGCTATGGGGAAGAACGGTTTGCTTTCCAGATTGCAAAGGCGGTTGCAGCTGGCCGCGAGAAACGGGCTATTACGACCACAGGCGAGCTTGCCGACATCGTGGCTGGTGCCGTCCGCACGCGGGAGAAGGGCCAGCATCCAGCGACCCGTACCTTTCAAGCTATACGGATTTACCTCAATCAGGAGCTTGAAGAGCTCGCGCATGCGCTCGCGTCCGCTCTAGATTTGCTGGCTCCTGGTGGGCGGATGGCGGTGATCAGCTTTCATTCCTTGGAAGACCGCATCGTTAAGCAATTCATTGCTGCGGCGGCAAATCCCGGCGCCGAGTCCGCGCGATTGCCCTTGCGTGAAAGCGAGCGGCCGCAGCCGGTGCTGACGTCGATCGGTCGGATTCTTCCTTCGGAAGAAGAAGTCGCCGCCAATCCGCGCGCGCGTTCCGCCGTATTGCGCGTAGCCGAGCGCACCGAGACTGCTCTGCCTGCAGCCGGCGGCGAAGCCTTCGTCAAGGCGCAGCCGCCCCTGGGCAGCGCACGCCGTTCGTCGTCCCGTGCACGGGCTCCTCGTGCACATTCCTTCGCTTTTGCTTAGGGGGAGCAGATATGGGTCGCCTGCTCTTCGTCCTGACTATCGCCTTGATCGGATGTTCTTTGTCGCTGGTCAGCAGCCAGTATCAGGCGCGTAGTCTCTTTGTCGAGCTGGAGCGGGCTCAGGGCGTGACACGCGACCTGGATGTGGACTGGCGCCGTCTGCAACTGGAGCAGACGGATCATGCCAAGCATGCCCTGATCGACACGGTGGCCAGGCAGACCTTGAAAATGGAGCCCGTCACTCCCGCCCATACCATTTACCTCGCACAGCGGCGCGATTCCCGGGAAGGCCCGTCTCTCATGCCTTATGGGCCGCCCGGTGTGCCGGTGCCGCCCAAGCCAGCACCGGCCGCGCGCCGTAGCGCGGGGGCCCGATGAGAGGATTCCGCTTCTCCGCGCCCAATCCGGTATTGCACCTGACCTTGCCGCCCTGGCGTTCGCGCTTTGTGTTGTTCCTGCTGTTTGCAGGCTTCGCCACGATGATCGTGCGCGCTTTGTATTTGCAGGGCTTGTCCAACGAGTTCCTGCAAAAGCAGGGAGAGTCGCGCTACGCGCGTACGCTCACGTTGACGGCCTCGCGCGGCAAGATTACCGACCGAAATGGCGTGGTGGTCGCTTCCAGCGTGCCTGCGCGTGCGGTCTGGGCCATTCCCGAAGATGTGAAGGCGACCCCGGCCAAGCAGGCCGAGCTGGCGAAGTTGCTTGAGATCCCGCTCCGCGATCTGCAGCGCAAGCTATCTCACGAGGACAAGACCTTTGTCTACTTGAAGCGCCAAGTTCCGGTCGATGTCGCCGAGAAAGTGACAGCCCTGGAGCTTGATGGCATTCACCAGCAAAAAGAAACCCTGCGCTATTACCCCGAAGGGGAAATTCTGGGGCATGTGCTGGGTTTCACCAATGTGGAAGACCGCGGCCAAGAGGGCATAGAGCTGGCCTACAACTCGCAGTTGGCCGGCCGGCCGGGTAGCCGCCGTGTCATCAAGGACCGCTTGGGGCGGGTCGTGGAGGACGTGCAGGCTGTGCGCGCGCCCGCCAATGGCCACGACCTGACGCTGGCTATCGATACGCGGGTCCAGTATTTGGTGTTTTCGCAGTTGAAAGCAGCGGTTGAGCGCCATAAGGCGAAGGGTGCGGCGGCGGTTGTGGTTGATGTGCAGACAGGGGAGATCCTGGCTTTGGCGAACTTGCCCACCTACAACCCGAATCAGCGCGAAACCTTGACCGGCGCGCGCTTGCGCAATCGTGCCTTGACCGATACTTTCGAGCCGGGCTCGACCATCAAGCCGTTTTCGATCGCGCTTGCCCTGGAGTTGGGACGGGTCAAGCCCAGTACCGTAGTCGACACCGGCAATGGCCGCATGACTTTCTACGGTCGCTCGATCAGCGATACCCATGGCTATGGCAAGATAGATGTAGCAACCGTCGTGCAGAAATCGAGCAATATCGGCACCACCTTGATTTCCCAGCATCTGGAAAATCGCGAAATGTGGGAAAAATATACGGAGCTGGGTTTGGGCAAGGCTCCGAAGCTGGATTTTCCGGGTGCGGTGGCGGGGCGCTTGCGGCCGTTCGACAAGTGGCGGCCCATCGAAAAAGCCACTATGTCCTATGGCTATGGCCTGTCCGTTTCACTCGTTCAGCTTGCTCAGGCCTATACCGTATTTGCGCGGGATGGCGATATGGTGCCCCTCACTTTTCTGAAAACCGAGCGGCCCCCCGCCGGCACTCGTATTTTCTCCACGCAAACAGCCCGCACCATGCGGCACATGCTGGAGGCGGCGGCAGGTCCCGGCGGGACAGCCTCGCAAGCGCAAGTGATGGGCTACCGGGTGGCCGGAAAAACCGGTACGGCCCGGAAAATCGTCAACGGAGCCTACGTTAGCAAATACGTCGCTTCGTTCGCGGGTTTCGCGCCGGTGTCGAATCCGCGCATCGTCGTGGCCGTGATGGTTGATGAACCCACGGTCGGCAGTATTTATGGAGGCGCCGTGGCTGGTCCGGTGTTTTCCAAAGTAGTCGGGGGCACCCTGCGTATGCTGGGTGTGGACCCCGACGCGCCATTCAAATCTCTGGTGATACCGGAAAATCCACTGGAGGAGAGCCTGTGAGCCAAGTCGTGGCACACGAGTCCGCTGCCGTGGTGGCCTGGTTGCAGCAGCGCATTGGAGCTGCTGCCCATTTGCATCTGAATTCACGCGCGATCGGTTCGGGCGATGTGTTTCTGGCCTATATCGGAGCCCGTAGCGACGGACGCGACTATATAGAGCAAGCCGTGGCGCAAGGCGCTGCGGCCATCGTGTTCGAAGACGCAGGCACTGACCGCACCCAGGAACTGCTAGCAGCGCTGCAAGCGCAAGGTGTGCAGGTCCTGGCTGTACGCGGGCTTAAGCATTTGCTGGGCGCGATTGCGTCCTCTTGGTATGGGAACCCGTCGCAGAAGATGACGGTGGTGGCGGTGACCGGCACCAATGGCAAAACCTCATGCACCCAGTGGTTGGCCGACATTCTGACGGCAAATAGCAAGCCTTGCGGGGTCATCGGCACATTGGGCATACGTATGCCGCAGGCCGGGCTGCCTCAGGACCACGAACAAACCGGTCTCACCACACCGGATGCCGTTTCTTTGCACAGAGCGCTTGCGCAGATGCATGCGGCCGGTGCGGTTGCAGTCGCCATCGAAGCATCCTCGATCGGTATTGCCGAGGGGCGGATGGACGGCTTGCAGGTTGATATTGCCGTCTTCACCAATCTGACCCGTGATCATTTGGATTATCACGGCGACATGAGCGCCTACGAGGCGCAAAAAGCGCGGCTCTTTGCCTGGAGCGGCTTGCGGGCGGCGGTGGTCAATGTCGATGATCCGGCGGGTTTGCGTCTTGCCGGCTCGGTATTGGCGCGCACGGCTGGCGGTGCCGAACCGGTTTCGCTGCGGGGTTTCTCTCTGGGAGATGTTCCGGTAGAGGTGCCGGAGGGGCTTGCTCTGCTGCGCGCAACGGATCTTCACGCTACCAGCCAAGGGATGGTGTTTACGCTGGCGATGGGGACCAGCACGGTCCAGATCGCTACGCCGCTTCTGGGCGCTCATAACGTTGCCAATTTGTTGGCGGTGGCGGGTGTGCTGCTGGAACTGGGCTGGCCCGCACAACGGGTGGCTGCAGCCTTGTCGTCGGCGCAAGCGGCTCCTGGGCGTTTGCAAGCAGTGGCTTTGCCGGGCGAAGTCGCAGGCAATGGTGCGCCCTTGGTGGTAGTGGATTATGCCCACTCGCCCGATGCGCTGGAACGCGCTCTGGATGCCTTGGGCCCGGTCGCGCTCGCGCGTGGCGGCAGGCGGATTTGTCTATTCGGTTGCGGCGGCGATCGGGATGCAGGCAAGCGGCCGCAGATGGCGCAAGTCGCCTATGCTCATGCCGAAGCGGTGGTGGTCACCAGCGACAACCCGCGCAGCGAATCCGCGCAGGACATCGTCGATCAGATCTTGGCGGGCTTGCCCACAAGCGCCGTCGTTACGGTAGAGCTGGATCGTGGCCGCGCGATTCGGCAAACCATCCTGGCTGCCTCGCCCGATGACGTTATTTTGCTGGCAGGTAAAGGCCACGAGTCTTATCAAGAAATCGCTGGTGTGCGCCATTCTTTCTCGGATGCGGACGAAGCCGCCGCGGTCCTGGCCGCTTACCCGAAGACTGCAGCATCAAGCGGTTTGATGAGTCTTGCCGATGCGGCCGAGGCCATGCGTGGCGTGCTCCATGGCGCAGCCGACCCACGGGAGCTGTTTACCGGTGTCAGCACTGATTCTCGCGCTATCGCGTCGGGTGAATTGTTCATCGCCCTGAGCGGCGAGCATTTCGATGGCCACGCTTATGTAGAGACTGCCGCCGCGCAGGGTGCTGTGGCGGCAGTCGTGCAGCGTCCGGTCGAAGGCCTGGCTTTGGCACAGATTGTCGTGCCCGAGTCGCGTGCAGCCCTGGGCATGTTGGCCGCAGCATGGCGTGCGCGTTTCAGTATTCCGGTAGTTGGGGTGACTGGCAGCAACGGTAAAACTACCACCAAGGAAATGATTGCGGCAATTTTTGCCGCGGCCTATGGCCAGAGTGAAAGCCTGGCCACGCAAGGCAATTTCAACAACGATATCGGTGTTCCCCTCACCTTGATGCGCTTGAGGCCGGAGCATCGTTGCGCCGTGATCGAACTGGGCATGAACCACCCCGGAGAAATCGCGCAGTTGACGCAGATAGCCGCCCCTACCGTGGGTTTGGTCAACAACGCACAACGTGAGCATCAGGAGTTCATGCAGACGGTAGACGCCGTCGCTCGTGAAAACGGTGCTGTGATTGCAGGGCTTCCGCAAGACGGTGTGGCGGTGTTTCCAGGTGACGATCATTACACCGATATCTGGATGGAAATGGCCGGAACACGACCCACCCTGCGTTTCGGGCTGAGCGGCGAACTGGACGTGATGGCCACCGAAATACGGCTGGATGCCTTCGAAACCCGTTTCCTTCTGCATACCCCGCAAGGGCACGCTGTGATTGCTCTGGCAGCCGCGGGTATGCATAACGTACGCAACGCGCTCGCGGCAGCTGCGAGTGCGCTGGCCGCAGGTGTAGACCTGAATGCGATAGTGCTGGGCTTGAGCATGTTTGCGCCCGTCAAAGGACGCATGCAGCGGCATCGCCTGTCGAGCGGGGCAATGTTGATTGACGATACTTACAACGCCAACCCGGATTCCGCGCGCGCCGCCATCGAAGTATTGGCTGGATTGCCCGGGCCCAGGGTGCTGGTTTTGGGCGATATGGGCGAAGTCGGTGATCAGGGCCCCGCCATGCATGGGGAAGTCGGCGCCTATGCGCGCGAATGCGGCATCGATTTTCTGGTCACCTTGGGCGAGGCCACCGGCATGACTTCGCAAGCGTTCGCCGGCCCCGGCCTGCATGCGCAAGCCGTCGAGCAAATCGCGCCGGCGGTGCTGGCCGTAAAGCCGGCTTCGATTCTAGTCAAAGGTTCGCGCTTCATGCGCATGGAGCGGGTGGTGGCGGCGTTGCTGGCCGACACGGATCCGTCTGATCATTCTTCTACTGGTACTAAGCATGTTGCTTGAACTGGCCCAATGGTTATCCGAAGATTACCGGGCTTTCTCGGTGGTCAGCTATATCACCCTGCGTGCGGTGCTTGCCTGCGCGACCGCCTTGATCATCGGCTTGGTGGCTGGCCCTTGGGTTATACGCAAGCTGACGGCGCTGAAAATCGGCCAGGCCGTGCGCGCCTATGGCCCGGAGTCGCATCTGGTCAAGAACGGCACCCCCACGATGGGTGGAGCCCTGATTCTTATTGCCATCGGCGTTTCGACGCTGTTGTGGGCGGACTGGAGCAATCGTTTCGTCTGGGTCGTGCTACTGGTCACCTTTGGTTTTGGTTGGATCGGCTGGGCCGACGACTATCGCAAGGTGGTGAGGCGGGACCCGGAAGGCATGCCGGCACGCGAGAAATTTTTCTGGCAGGCCTTGATCGGTCTGGTGGCGTCGGTTTACCTGACCTTTGCGGTATCGGCACCCGACACGATGGGAACCTGGGTCTTGTTTCGAGATTGGGTGAGCGGTGGGTTCGGCTATGCCTTACCGCAGCGCAGCGATCTGATCGTGCCTTTTTTCAAGAGCGTCAGTTATCCCTTGGGCGTTTTCGGATTCATGGCGCTGACCTGGTTCGTGATCGTTGGCACCAGCAACGCAGTCAATCTGACCGATGGCCTGGATGGCCTGGCCATCATGCCCACCGTCCTGGTGGGAACCGCCCTGGGGGTGTTCGCCTACGTAGTGGGCCGGGTCGATTATTCCAAATACCTCTTGTTTCCGTATATACCGGGCGCGTCCGAACTGATGGTGATCTGCGCTGCACTGGCCGGTGCCGGTCTTGCGTTTCTGTGGTTCAACGCCTATCCGGCTCAAGTCTTCATGGGTGACGTCGGCGCGCTCGCCCTCGGAGGCGCTTTGGGAACCATGGCGGTCATCGTGCGTCAGGAAATCGTTTTGTTCATCATGGGCGGCGTGTTCGTGGTGGAGACCTTGTCCGTGATCCTGCAGGTGAGTTGGTTCAAGTACACCAAGAAGAGGTATGGCGAAGGACGGCGCATTTTCAAGATGGCCCCCTTGCACCATCATTTCGAGGTGAGTGGTTGGAAAGAAACCCAGGTTGTCGTGCGGTTCTGGATCATCACCATGATGTTGGTGCTGATTGGGCTGGCGACTCTCAAGTTGCGTTAAGTGTTGAACGAATCAGTGGAAATGGAAACTTCGGTCGAGCCCATTATCGATGCGCCTTTCACCTTGGTCCTCGGGCTGGGTGAGTCGGGTGTCGCGTCGGTAAAGTGGTGCGCACGAGCAGGCTGCGGCTTGCGCGTGGCTGACTCGCGGGCGCTGCCCGGCGGCATCGATACCTTGCGTGCCGAGTTCCCTGAGGCCGACTTCCGTCTTGGAAACGATGCTGTGCATGAAGCCGGTGGCGAGACGATGTTTGCCCTTGGTTTGCTGGACGGCGTCAAGCGTGTGGTGATCAGCCCGGGTTTGCCGCCGCATGAAGCACCCGCACGCGATCTGATTGCCGCCGCGCGCGCGGCGGGCATCGAGGTTTTGGGCGAAATCGAACTGTTCGCACAGGCGTTGATGGGGCTGGCCGCTAGTGGCTATGCACCACAGGTCTTAGCTGTAACCGGCACCAATGGCAAGACCACGGTGTGCGCCTTGGCGGGGCGGCTATTGCAATCTGCTGGCCGATCGGTAGCTCTGGCCGGCAATATTAGTCCGGCGGCGTTGACGGCGCTGATGGATGCGCAAGATAGCGGCAGCTTGCCGGATGTCTGGATGTTGGAGTTGTCCAGCTTTCAGTTAGAGACCACGCGTAGTCTGAAACCCGATGCGGCGGCAGTGTTGAACCTGAGTCAGGATCATCTGGACTGGCATGGGAATATGACCGCCTATGGCGCGGCCAAGGCTCGCTTGCTGGCGGCCTCGGGCGTGGCGATCATCAACCGAGACGACCCGGCGGTAATGAGTATGGTCGAGCGGGTCGACGCGGAAAACGTGCGCAGTTTCGGTCGCGACCTACCCGTCTTGGCGGGTGATGCGGGGCTGGACCACAGTCATGGTGTGGCGTGGCTGACCGAAGCCGCCGTCGATGAATTCGATGCCCCGCCGCCAGCACGGCGCAAAAAGGGCGAGGCCGTCGTACGCCCCAATGGCCGGGTCAATCGCCTGATGCCGGTCGATGCTTTGCAGATTCGTGGTTTGCACAATGCCATGAATGTCATGGCTGCCCTCTTGTTGACGCGCAGCCTGGGTCTGCCTTGGGCACCTCTGTTGCGTTCGGTGCGAGAGTATCGCGGCGAGCCGCATCGGGTCGAGTTCCTGCGAGTGATTGCCGGCGTCGATTTTATCGACGACAGCAAGGGCACCAATGTCGGTGCCACGGTGGCCGCGCTGGAAGGCTTGGGTCAACGCGTGGTGTTGATTGCCGGCGGCGTGGGCAAAGGCCAGGATTTCGCGCCCTTGGCGCGTGCCGCCGCCCTGCATGCGCGCGCGGTGGTGCTGATCGGACGCGATGCTCCTGAGATTGCAGAGGTGCTGGCGACAGCGCAAGTCTCCGTCATCCAGAGCGAGACTTTGGAAGCCGCGGTGGCAACGGCGCTTGAGCACGCGCAGCCTGGCGATGCGGTACTGCTGTCGCCCGCTTGCGCCAGCTTTGATATGTTCCGCAACTACAAACATCGCGCCGATGTGTTTGCCGATGCCGTGGATGCGCTGGCCCTTGATAGAGGAGAGGTGTGACGCTATGAGCCTCTTCGGTGAACTGACAGGTAGCGTCAATGCGGTGCGGCCCAGCCGGACCCGCATGTTGAATTACGACGCGGTGCTGGTGACGGCCAGCATTGCCTTGCTCTTGCTCGGGCTCGTGATGGTGTATTCGGCGTCGGTCACGCTGGCGGACTCGCCCAAGTTCGCGAACTACGGCAATTATTACTTTCTGATTCGCCACAGCATTTACCTCATGCTGGGCTTGTTTGCGGCAGTCGCTACCTTCTCTATTCGCATGGAAATCTGGCAAAAATTTTCCATGCCGTTGTTTGCCGTGTCGCTATTCCTGCTGCTGATCGTATTGATTCCGGGCATAGGCAGGGAAGTCAACGGAGCGCATCGCTGGTTGCCGCTGGGTTTCGTCAACTTCCAGCCTTCTGAATTGATGAAGCTGGCGATGCTGATCTACGCGGCTGACTACACCGTGCGCAAGCAAGAGCATATGCAGAATTTCGTACGCGGCTTTTTGCCCATGGCTTGCGCCATGGCGGCTTCAGGCTTGTTGCTGTTGCTTGAGCCCGATCTGGGTGCTTTCGTCGTGATCGTTGCGATCTCCATGGGGATTCTGTTCCTGGGCGGAATTAACGGCAGGCTGTTCGGGGGTCTGACGGCGGTGCTGGTGAGCACTTTCATGTTGTTGATCTGGGCTGCGCCGTGGCGGCGCGAGCGCTTGTTCGCCTATCTGGATCCCTGGAGCGAGGCGAACGCCCTCGGAAAAGCGTATCAGCTCTCCCATTCACTGATTGCTTTCGGCAGGGGTGAATGGTTGGGCGTCGGTTTGGGCGCCAGCGTGGAAAAGCTGCATTATCTGCCCGAGGCGCATACCGACTTCCTGCTTGCGGTCATCGGCGAGGAACTCGGGTTTGTGGGCGTTGCGGTCGTGATCATGCTGTTTTTCGTGATCGTGCGGCGCGGCTTCGAAATCGGTCGTCAGGCTATTGCGATGGAACGCGTGTTCAGCGGCCTGGTCGCCAAAGGGGTCGTGCTCTGGATCGGTGTGCAAGCCTTGATCAATATGGGTGTGAACCTCGGCTTGTTGCCGACTAAAGGGCTGACTTTACCGTTCATGAGTTTTGGCGGCTCGGGCATAGTCTTTAATATGTGCGCACTCGCCGTGTTGATGCGGGTCGACTACGAGAACCGCATCCTGATGAGGGGAGGACGCCTATGACCGCGCAAGCGCCGGTTCAAAAGGCGTCCCGCACACTTATGGTGATGGCGGGCGGCACGGGCGGACACATCATGCCCGGCTTGGCGGTGGCCGGTGCTTTGCACGCGCGCGGGTGGAATATCATTTGGATGGGGCATCCCGAAGGCATGGAAGCTCGCCTGGTGCCCCAGCATGGATTCCCCTTGGCGCCGGTGCGTTTTTCCGGGGTGCGGGGTAAAGGCGCGATGGCGCTGTTGAAGCTGCCGCTCAACCTCTGGCGGGGCGCTAGCCAAGCGCTTCAGGCTTTGCGCAAGTACCAGCCTGATGTGGTGTTAGGCATGGGTGGCTATGTAGCTTTGCCGGGTGGGCTGATGGCCCGCCTGCGCGGCGTGCCGCTGGTTCTGCATGAACAGAATTCGGTCGCAGGCATGACCAACCGTGTCTTGGCGCGTGTGGCTGACAAGGTTTTGACATCGTTTCCGAATGTGCTGTCCGGCGAGTTGACCGGCAATCCCGTGCGTGCGGAAGTAACGGCTTTGGCCGCGCCTGCCGAGCGCTTCGCGGGTAGGCAAGGGCCGCTGAAGTTGCTGGTCGTAGGCGGCAGCCTGGGTGCGCAGGCGCTCAATGATGTTGTGCCCAGAGCGCTGGCCATGCTGCCTGGGGCCGAACGTCCGACAGTCGTGCATCAGTCCGGCGAGAAACATCTGGACCCTTTGAAGGCGGCGTATGCGGCAGCCGGCGTGCAAGGTGATTGCCGCGCCTTCATTTCCGATATGGCCTCGGCTTATGCCGAAGCCGATTTGGTGATCTGCCGCTCTGGCGCAATGACTGTGGCGGAAGTGAGCGCGGCCGGCGCCGCTGCCCTATTCGTGCCCTTTCCGCACGCGGTGGACGATCATCAGACAAGTAATGCGAAGTACCTTAGCGAGGCCCAGGCGGGTTGGCTACAGCAGCAGTCTGGATTGACTGCCGAGTGGCTGGCCCAATGGCTGTCGCAACGAACACGGGCCGAGTTGGCCGAAACCGCGACCCGCGCGCGAGCGCTGGCGCATCCTCAGGCAACCCAGAGGATCGCCGACATTTGCGAGGCGGCGGCGCGAAGCTGAGAAAACATGCGACATCGAATCAGAAACATTCATTTTGTTGGAATTGGCGGCTCAGGCATGAGCGGCATCGCCGAAGTATTGCTTAATCTGGGTTACAGAGTGAGCGGCTCCGACCTGGCCGACACCGCTGCAACCCAGCGGCTGGCAAGCCTGGGCGCACACATTGTGCAAGGCCACAGCCCGGAAAATATCGAAGGCGTGGACGCCATCGTCACTTCTACGGCGGTGGCCGGCAACAACCCCGAAGTCCTCGCCGCGCGCAACAAGCGTATCCCGGTGGTGCCGCGCGCTGTGATGCTGGCTGAGTTGATGCGTTTGAAGCGCGGCATCGCCGTTGCTGGTACGCACGGAAAAACTACTACCACCAGCTTGGTCGCCAGTGTGCTGGCGGCGGGAGATCTGGACCCTACCTTCGTAATTGGCGGGCGTTTGAATTCAGCGGGTGCCAACGCCAAGCTGGGGCAAGGCGAGTTCATCGTCGTCGAAGCTGATGAGTCCGACGCGTCTTTCCTGAATCTGTTGCCCGTGATGGCGGTAATTACCAACATCGACGCCGATCACATGGATACGTACGGGCATGAGTTTTCGCGCCTGAAAAGCGCATTCGTCGAGTTCACCCAGCGCATGCCTTTTTATGGCGCCGCCGTGTTGTGTATAGATGATCCCAACGTGCGTGAGATCCTGCCCTTCGTGTCGCGACCGGTCACCACCTACGGTTTCCAGGCCGATGCGCAGGTGCGTGCGGTGGAAGTCAGGGCCGATGGCCCGCGCATGTGTTTCAAGGTGCTGCGCCATGACCGGCATGGCGAGCTGCCGGTGCTGGACATAACCTTGAATTTGCCCGGCGAGCACAACGTGCGCAACGCGCTGGCAGCAATTGCGGTCGCCACGGAACTGGGTGTGTCGGATGACGCAATCCAGAGTTCACTGGCGGCATTCAAAGGCGTCAACCGCCGCTTCAGCCAGGCTGGCGTCTTCCCTATCGCGGCAGACCATGGTGGCGGCAGCTTCACCCTCATTGACGACTATGGTCATCATCCGGTGGAAATGGCGGCGACCTTGGCTGCGGCGCGCGGCGCTTATCCAGGTCAACGCATCGTGTTGGCATTCCAGCCCCATCGTTACACCCGAACACGGGATTGCTTCGAAGATTTCGTTAAGGTGCTGGGCACCGCCGATGCGGTGCTGTTGGCCGAGGTGTATCCGGCTGGCGAAGCACCCATCGTCGCCGCTGATGGTCGCTCATTGACGCGCGCTGTTCGTGTCGCGGGGCGCGTTGAACCCGTTTTTGTCGAAGATATTGCAGATATGCCCCAGACCATTGTTGATTTCGTGCGCGATGGTGATGTCGTGATTGCCATGGGAGCAGGTTCTATCGGCGCGGTGCCGGCCAAAATCGGAGCGCTGTTTGCTGCTCCCGTATCGATTCAGGAAGGAGCGCAATCATGAGCGCGCCCAAGTTTGGCAAGGTAGGAGTCTTGTACGGCGGCAAGTCGTCGGAACGCGAGGTATCGATCATGTCGGGTACCGGAGTGCATAGCGCTTTGTGTTCCGCAGGCGTGGACGCGCACTTGTTTGACACCGGAACGCGCTCACTGGCCGAGCTGGCCGAGCAGGGCTTCGAGCGAGTATTTATCGCCTTGCATGGGCGTTATGGTGAAGATGGCACGATCCAAGGCGCGCTTGAGCTGCTGCAGATTCCGTACACCGGCAGCGGTCCCTTGGCCTCCGCGCTTGCAATGGACAAAATCATGAGCAAGCGCATTTTGGTCAGCGAGGGTTTGCCTACGCCGCGATTCGAGGTGCTGGATGGTGCGACGGATCTGTCCGCCGTGCCGGCCCGCCTGGGGCTGCCTCTGATAGCCAAGCCGCCGCACGAGGGGTCGACCATGGGCGTGACGAAAGTAACGGCGCTTGATGGAATGCAGGCCGCCTACGACTTGGCGGGCCGCTTCGATGAGTTGGTATTGGCCGAAGAATTTATCGACGGGCGCGAGCTGACTGTCGCGCTGCTTGGAAGCGGCGCCAGCTCGCGTGCGCTGCCCGTGATCGAAATTGTGGCACCTGACGGTAATTACGACTACGAGCACAAATACTTTACCGACGATACCCGCTATCTGTGTCCTGCCGAGCTGTCGCCCGCGACGACCCGTCGGGTACAGGAGATCTGCGTGGCAGCTTATCGAACGCTCGGCTGCGAAGGATGGGGCCGGGCCGATGTGATGTTGGGCGCCAATGACGAGCCCTATTTGTTGGAAATCAATACGTCGCCAGGTATGACCAGCCATTCGCTGGTGCCCATGGCGGCGGCTGCGAGCGGTATGAGTTATGAATCGCTGTGTGTCGAAATCCTGAAGGATGCACGATGCAAAGTCACGGCCAGCCGGCCCTCTTAAGCGCTTGAATCGGAAGCTCTGTGTGGAACGACTCTCGCACCTTGAATCTACTAGCGAACGCCCTGTATTTGGCGGCGGCTCTGGTATTGGGTTTTTCTGCTTTGCTCTGGCTTGCGCAGAGGCCGGTATTCGCCCTGCAAGGGATCTGGATCGAAGCCGAGAATGGCGTGCTCGAACACGTTACGCCGGGCAGTGCCCAGGCGGCCATTGCGGGCAGGGTAATGGGCAATTTTTTCACGGCAGACCTGGAAGAGGTGCGCCAGGTGTTCGAAACCGTGCCATGGGTGAGGCAGGCTTCGGTCCGGCGGCAATGGCCCAATTCCTTGGTGGTGACCATGCAAGAGCACCAGGTGCTTGGTTTGTGGAACGAAAACCGCTTGCTCAATACCTATGGCGAGTCGTTCACGGCCAACCTAGGCGAAGCCGAAGGCGAGAGGGCTTTGCCGATCTTCGGTGGACCGGAAGGTTCGGAAAAATTGGTGGCCCAGCGCTATGCGGAATTGATGCGCTGGTTTACTCCCGTGAAAGTAAGCCCGGTACGTGTCTGGCTGACGCAGCGTTACGCCTGGCAGGTTGCGTTGTCGAACGAGGCCACGATCGATCTGGGTCGCGATCCGACCACTGTGCCTGGCGGCGACACCGAGTCTTTGGAAACCCGGGTGCAACGTTTCGTACAAGCACTACCTGTTATCGAAAGCCGAATCGGACATATGCGGCATGCCGATCTTCGCTACCCGAATGGCTTTGCCATGACTATCGCCAAACGGGACAAGAAAGACGATGCAGCTCATAAATCGCCTCAAAAGAAAGCAGCTTCAACCATGCAACCTACTCAGAAAAAACCATGACTCGTGAAACCAAGGATCTGATCGTCGCCCTCGATATCGGCACCAGCAAAGTGGTGGCGGTCGTGGCCGAGATGTTGCCTGAAGGGCGCTTTGAAGTGCTCGGGCTTGGGCAGCACGAGTCGCGGGGCATGCGTAAGGGCGTGGTCGTCAATATCGAGACCACGGTCAACTCTATTCAGCGTGCGCTGGAAGAGGCCGAATTGATGGCCGACTGCAAGATCCGCGACGTGTTTACTGGAATTGCCGGTAGCCATATTCGCAGTTTCAATTCCAGCGGCATGGTGGCGATCAAGGATAAAGAGGTTACCGCCCCCGACGTGGCGCGTGTGATCGAAACCGCCAAGGCGATCAATATCCCCACTGATCAGCAGGTTCTGCACGTGCTGACGCAGGAGTTCATCGTTGATGGCCAGGAAGATATCCGCGAGCCTATCGGGATGAGCGGTATCCGTCTGGAAGTGCGGGTGCACATCGTCACCGGCGCGGTCAGCGCGGCGCAGAACATCGTCAAGTGCGTGCGTCGCTGCGGCCTGGAAGTTCAAGACCTGATCTTGCAGCCACTGGCATCGAGCCTGGCCTGCCTGACGCCGGATGAGAAAGAGTTGGGCGTCGCGCTGGTCGACATCGGCGGCGGCACCACTGATATCGCCATCTTTACGGGCGGCGCGATCCGGCACACCGCAGTGATTCCGATCGCCGGAGATCAGATCACGGGCGATATCGCTGCGGCATTGCGTACGCCGACCCCCGATGCCGAAGAAATCAAACTGCGTTATGGCGTAGCCAAGCAGGTGCTGGCGAGCGCCGACGAACGTATCGAAGTACCTGGTCTGGGCGACCGAGGCCCGCGCCAGTTGTCGCGCCAGGCTTTGGGCGCAGTGATCGAACCGCGCGTTGAAGAGTTGTTCACCTTCGTGCAGCAAGTGATTCGCGAGTCAGGCTATGACGAGCTGTTGTCGTCGGGCATCGTGTTGACCGGCGGTACCTCGCAGATGCCGGGCGTGGTCGAGTTAGCCGAAGACATCTTTCTGAAGCCCGTTCGCCAGGGTGTGCCTGAATACACCGGCAGCCTGGCCGACGTGGTTCGCAGCCCTCGTTTTTCGACGGTGATGGGGCTGTTGGCCGAAGCGCGGTTGCAGCGTGTGCGTGGGCGCAAGGTGGCCCAGCAGACGGGAAATGTCACACAGATTTTCACTCGTATGAAAGAGTGGTTTTTGGGGAATTTTTAAGGCGATGCCCCGTCGCACGAGTTCTTTGCGGTAGTGCCTTTCGTTGTCCCAGCAGTTCTTGCAGTTGAAGTGTTTGAAACCGAAGTGGCTGTGTCGTCGTAAGTCGACCGGTGCTGTGCTTGTCCATTTTTTTGTAAATCGCAGGAGGTGAGTGAAGCAGGGAAGATGAAACGTGAAGCGCGATCCTGATGGCAGGATCTAGGTCGATTCGGCCCGATCACATTTCACCTTTCACATTTCCTGTCCACCCACCATCCGCCTGAAACTCCCCGGAGGTCCTTATGAAGTTCGAAATGCTAGATGCCGATACCCGTGGAACGGTTATCAAAGTCGTGGGTGTGGGCGGTGCCGGTGGCAACGCCGTCGCCCACATGATTCGTCGTGGCGTGCAAGGTGTGGATTTTGTCTGCGCCAATACCGACGCCCAATCGCTGGCCCAAACCGACGCCCCGAGCCAGATTCGTCTCGGCCGCAGCGGCTTGGGTGCCGGCGCCAAGCCTGAACAAGGCCGCGCCGCTGCAGAAACCGCTCGCGAAGAAATTCGCGATGCCCTGCAAGGCGCCAATATGGTGTTCATTACCGCCGGCATGGGTGGCGGTACGGGAACCGGTGCGGGTCCGGTCGTTGCTGAAGTGGCGAAAGAACTCGGCATCCTGACGGTAGCCGTTGTGACCAAGCCCTTCCACTTCGAAGGCGCCAAGCGCATGCGCATGGCTGAAGAGGGCATCGATGCCCTGTCGCAGCATGTGCATTCTTTGATCGTTGTGCTTAATGAAAACCTGTACGAACTGCTGGGCGAAGACGCTACGCAGGAAGACTGCTTCAAGAGCGCCGACGACGTGCTGCACAACGCTTGCGCAGGTATTGCCGAAATCATCAACGTTGACGGTAACGTCAACGTTGACTTCGAAGACGTCAAGACCATCATGAGCGAGCAAGGCAAGGCCATGATGGGAACGGCCGTCGCCAGCGGCGTGGACCGGGCCCGTGTGGCGTCGGAACAGGCTATCGCCTGCCCGCTGCTGGAAGGCATCGACCTGAACGGCGCCCGCGGCGTACTGGTCAACATTACCGCCAGCCGTTCGCTCAAAATGCGCGAAACCCGCGAAATCATGGACACCATCCGCAGCTACGCAGCTGAAGATGCCACCGTGATCTTCGGTGTGTCGTACGACGACGCGATGGATGAAGATCTGCGCGTTACCGTGGTGGCAACCGGCCTTGGCCGCCAGAAAGCCAAGCCGCAGCTGGTCCAGAATGCCATGACGCAACTGAAGACCGGCACCGACAATGCGCCGATCTATCAAGCGCAAGGCAATGCCAATAACGGCGCCACCAATTATCACGACTACGACACCCCCACGGTTTTCCGCAACCCGCGCGACGCATCGATGCGTGTGCAGGCCCTGGAAAGCTCGGGCATGGAACATCTGGATATTCCGGCGTTCCTGCGCAAGCAAGCCGATTGATGCCATGATCGGTGACGCTGTGTGCGGGCTGCGCCCCGCACACAGCGTGCCTATCGGAGCGGAGGTGCCCCACGTTTGTTTGGCAGTGTGCGCCTGCGCTGCTCGTGGGGCACCTTTTTTCCTTGGGGCGAGTTTGTGGCAAAAGTGTCCTCACGCCCGGCAATAGCAGGCGTTACCCCAGGGCGCCGCGGATCTGGCTCCGCCAGTCCGCCACGCGCCGCCCCCTTGAGGGGGCCCGCGAAGCGGGTAGGGGGTGGGCTCTACTGCCCCTTTCCTAGCTATACTGCCCATCCACTCAATCACCACCAGACGGAGTTTCTCATGAGCATCAAAATTGGCGATCGTATCCCCGACGGTACCTTGACCGAGTTCATCGCTGTTGAGACCGAAGGCTGCGCCCTGGGCCCCAACGCTTTTCAGGTTGCGGATCTGGCTAAAGGCAAAAAAATCGCTGTGTTTGCGGTGCCGGGCGCTTTTACCCCGACCTGCTCGGCCAAGCACGTCCCCAGCTTTATGGAAAATCACGACGCCCTTAAAGCCAAGGGAGTCGACGAGATCTGGTGCGTGGCTACCAATGACGCATTCGTTATGGGCGCCTGGGCCAAGGAGCAGGGCAGCCAGGGCAAGATCCGCATGCTGGCCGATGGTTCTGCCAAATGGACCAAGGCGCTGGGCCTGGAGCTCGACCTGACCGAGCGCGGTATGGGCGTGCGTTCGCAACGCTATTCGCTGTTGCTGGAAGATGGCGTGATCAAGCAATTGAACATCGAAGGCCCGGGCAAGTACGAAGTCAGCGATGGCGCAACCATGCTCAAGCAGCTGTAATAAGTTGCTGCGATAAAGCCCGTTTCTCAGGGCACAGGGCTGTAGTTGCTGCAGTCCTGTCGTTTCCGGAACCCGAGCCCGCATAAACGCTCTAACAGGGAAACGTTACAATCTAATATTGATTCTTTAATGTTGCCCATCATGCTTTGCCAGCGCACTATCAAAAGCGTAACTCGTACGACCGGGGTCGGCTTGCACTCCGGCCGGAGGGTAGAGCTTACGCTGCGCCCGGCGGCTCCTGGTACGGGTATCGTATTTCATCGCATCGATCTTCCGGAAACGGTCGATATTCCCGCCTCGGGGCTGCTCGTCAGCGACACCCGCATGGCGTCGGTGCTGCAATCAGGCGACGTCCGCGTATCCACTGTCGAGCATCTGATGTCCGCCTGCGCGGGTCTGGGCATAGACAATCTGCACGTGGACCTGACTGCCGAAGAAGTCCCCATCATGGACGGCAGCGCGGGTACTTTCGTGTTTTTGCTGCAATCTGCGGGCATTGAAGAACAAAATGCACCCAAGAAGTTCATCCGGGTGCTGGAGCCTATCGAGGTTCGGGAAGGTGAAGGGGCCGGAGCCAAATGGGCCCGCCTCGAACCTTTTGAAGGCTTTGCCCTGTCGTTTTCCATAGATTTCCAGCATCCGGCCATCGACTCGACCGCCAGCGTGGCTGAAATCGACTTCGCTACCCAGTCGTATGTGCGCGAAATCTCTCGGGCGCGTACATTCGGCTTCATGCAAGACGTCGAGAACCTGCGCGAAGCGGGCTTGGCGCGCGGAGGCAGTCTGGACAACGCCATTGTCATGGATGAGTTCCGTGTGCTCAACGCAGACGGATTGCGCTATGACGACGAGTTCGTCAAACACAAGATTTTGGATGCCATTGGCGATCTCTACTTGGTAGGCAAGCCATTGATCGCCCGCTACGTGGCGCATAAATCGGGACATGGCCTGAATAACCAGTTGGTCCGCGCCGTTCTGGCGAACCAACATGCCTGGGAATGGGCCAGCTTCGAATCCAAAGCAAGCGCACCCGATGCTTTCCGCCAGGATTGGGTCTTGGCGTGAGGGGTCGTCACCGCGGCCCAGCCAGTTTTTTCTTCCACTAGCCGGTCGCCCTGATGCTGCTGGTGCGCCTTCTCATCGTTCTTTCCGCTTTGGTCATGATAGGCCTGATGCTGGCCGGCTGGCTGACCGGCAAACGAATTTATATCGACCGGGCCTGGAAGCTGGGCAAGCTAGTTGTGCTGGCCCTGATTCTTTTCTTCGTGATGGTGTCCATCAGCACCTATGCCTGAAAGCCGGCGTCAACTGGGCTATTCGTCTTTGCGGCGGTCGAGCAAACGGGTGATTGCCTGGGCCAGCGGACCATCGCGCAAGTGATCGCGCAACTCCGAAAAAGCCTGAATTCCCCGGCTTCCCAGCAGGTTGGGCGGGGTTGATCGGGCAAGCCGGTCGGACGGATTTGTCCCAAGCGGATGGTTCAAGGTGGCTTGTACGCGGACTGCGATTCCGTTAACCTGCCAACCTTGCTTTTCCAAAGCGGTGACAATGCGCGGGGCAAGTTGGCGCAACTTGGCCGAATGCGAGGCCGCCGGCACGCCCAGGGTCAATTTGCCCTCTTCCAGCCTAAGTACGCGGCAAGCCGAGCGCAATGGTTCCGGCAGAAGCGCATTTATCTGGTCTTGCACGGCCAGCAAGCGGTGCGCCGTACTAAGCAGGCTCGCACTCTTGCCGTCCTTGCCCAGCCAGGACATCGCAGCAGTCTGCACCGCAGGATTCGTTAATTTGTGCTTGCGTCGGATCACGGGGCAGCCGATTTGGAAAGTTTTCGATCACGATGTCCTGTAACAGGCGTCGCGGATACTAATACTAGAAGGATACAGGGGCGCCGAGCAGGGCGCGTCTTTAAGTCAGGAGGCACCTTCCGTGCAGATCATCATAGTGCATCCGCATTTGGACGAGGCGCGCACGCTCACCGTGACCCCCAAACTCGTCGCGGGTGTGATCGCGGCCGTGGTTGCTACCGTCGTACTGGGTACCGCAGTGCTCTACACCATTACCGCAGCCGTGGGTTTTTCCTGGCCTTGGGCTGAAGTCAAAACCGTTGATCGCAGCGATGAAGAAGCGCGTCAGCAGGCATTCCAGCGCGAAAACATCAACTTGCTGGCCAAGCGGGTGGGCGAAATGCAAGCCAAGCTGGTTCAGCTTGATGCTTTGGGTGAAAGAGTTGCCGGATTGGCCGGGGTTGCGCCTACTTTCAATCTGAAAGGGGTGCCTGGCCGGGGCGGGCTTCTGGTGAAACCGCAACCCATGTCGGCACAAGATGTCAGTTTCGAGCTGGATCACCTGGAAAGCCAATTGGCAGACCGCTCTGATTACTTGAGCGTTTTGGATGCACGGCTCACCACTTTGTCTGTTCGTAAATCGATGACCCCAACGGTTTTGCCCGTTGCCCAGGGTTTTAACGGTTCGTCCTTTGGCTGGCGGGTAGATCCCTTCACCGGTGCGCGTTCCCTGCACGAAGGCATTGATTTTTCTGCGCCCAAGGGTACCGCAATCATCGCGGCGGCGGGGGGCGTGGTCGTGGCAGCCGAATATCATTCCGGCTATGGCTATATGATCGATCTCGATCACGGCAACGATCTCGTTACACGCTACGCCCATACTTCTAAGATGCTGGTCAAGCCCGGCGATCTGGTCAAGCGCGGCCAAAAAATCGCCTTGGTGGGCAGCACAGGGCGTTCCACAGGCGCCCATTTGCACTTCGAGGTTAGGCTAAGCGGGGCGGCGGTCAACCCCAATAACTTTCTCAGCAAAGGCGCAGGCAAACAGCCTGTGATGCCCGGGGCCCATGTGGCGCAACTACCATCGCCCGCGCACGCGCTGGATTAAATTACAACTCTAGCCCGGTCGCTATTGTCCTCAGGCACTGTATCAGCTGTTCGCTTGAGGGCGAAAGTGCCCTCTGCCTGCTCCAGGTCAGGCCCAAGGGCTGGAACAGGCCGGGCAGCTTCAGCGGCAATACGCTGACTACCCCCAAGTCGCTGTAATGACGGGCAACCACACGCGAGAGTATGCTGACTGCCTTGGTCGACTGCAGGTAGGCCACGATGACATGAACCGACAAGGTTTCAATATAGTCGGTAGGCATGGGGTAGTCATATTGCTGGAAAGCCATTTCCAGAGGCTCGCGGGGTAGGGAACCCGCCGGTGGCAAAATCCAGGGGAAATCTGACAGGTCGCTCCATTGCAGGCGTTTTCGATTCGCCAGCGGGTGATCTGTACTTACCACTAAGGTGCTGGACCCCTCGAATAATGCGGTTTCCGCCAGGTCGGCATCAGGCTGCTTGCCCAAACGGCCAACGATAAGGTCCAAATTTCCCCGTCGCAGTTCTGGCAGCAAGGTATCCCTGGATCCCTCCTGGATACGCACAGCCGTTGTGGGATATTGCTCTTTCAGCAAAGCCAGTGCCTTGGGCACCAAGGCCGGAGTCATCGCGGGCATGCAGCCCAGGGCGGTTTTACCTGAAGCTCCCGAAAGCAAAGCGCGCAGTTCGTCCCGGGCCTGGGCCAGGTTATCCAGCACTGCGCGAGACTGGCGGATCAGGCATTCGCCGTAAGCGTTCGGATGAACCCCACGCGCGGTGCGATCAAAGAGCTTGAAGCCCAGGCCTTTCTCAAGTTCCGACAAAGCGAGCGACACGGCCGGCTGAGTAATGTTCAGGCTGGTTGCCACTTTGCTGAGGTTGCGCAGGTCGTCCAAGGCCACCAGCAATTGCAGATGGCGCGGCTTGAGGTTGGCGCGTATGTACCAGTCGAGTTTCGCCATGGAGGTGTGATGCCGAAAAAGGGTAGCTATTAGTAAACGCTAATGGACTATGCCATATTTCTAAGTGGTCTACTTATGGGCGTTGCGGCATGATGGATTTTCCAATCACAGGGAGGCATCGTGCTCATCACCAAACCGTCCTCGGTTATCGATATTCATACCCATGTCATCGCGGATGATCAGACGCGCTACCCCTTGGCCCCGCTAAGCGGCACGCAGTCGGCCTGGTCGCGTGAACGACCGGTCAGTTATGGCCAGATGCTGGCGGACATGAAGCAGGCAGGGGTAGACCAAGCGGTCCTGGTTCAGGCATCGACGTGCTACGGCAACGACAATCGCTATGTGGTCGAAGCCGTAAAGGCGCATCCCGAACAATTCGCGGGTGTCTTCTCGGTAGCCCAGTCCGAACCCGATTCCGTAGCCCAGATTGCCAATTGGATGGGGCAGGGGCTGGATGGCATGCGCGTTTTCATCGCGGGGCACACCACCGCCGACCAAGGGGCAAGCCTGGATGACCCGAGGGCTTATACCGCCTGGGAGTATGCGCAGGAACTGCGCATTCCGATCAGCGTCCAGTTGCGCGCACATGGCTTAGCCCAATTAGCCAGCTTGTTGCAGCGCTTCCCGGATGCCGTGGTCATCCTGGACCATTTCGCTCGGCCTGTGCTGGAAGATGGCCCGCCCTATGCCTTGGCTGATGGACTGTTCGCCCTGGCGCAGCATGCCAATCTACATTTCAAGCTGACGACCCACAATATCCGGGAATCTCTGTTGGGCAAGGCGACTCAAGCCAGTTTCTTGCAAAGAGTGGTTGATGTATTTGGGGCTTCAAGAATCGCCTGGGGTTCGAACTATCCCGCATCGCCGGGTTCTTTGGCGGGTCTGCTCGAGGAAGGCCTGGAGGCATGCGCGTCGTTGTCAGCCGAAGACCGCGAGTGGATTTTCAACCGCACCGCGCGGGCCTTGTATCCCGCCTTGGCGGCGCAGCAGGAGAGCAAGGTATGAGTCCGGTCCGCTTGCGTACCCTGCTGGGCAACTATCCGAATACCTTGGCCCTGAAGCGCGGAGAGCTGTCGTCCCCCCTGCTGGATTTTGAATTTGCCGATGTGAAAGTCGCCAACCGGGCTTTCAAGCGCGTCGTGCGGGATCTCGAATTCGACGTCGCCGAGCTTGCTCTGGTTACTTTCCTTCAGGCCAAGGCTTATGGCAAACCGTTGGTCCTGATGCCGGCGGCAATCGGGGCCGGACGTTTTCAGCATCATTGCCTGGTTTACAACGCAGAGCGGGGTCCGCTGCGTGTTAACGAACTGGCGGGCAAGCGCGTGGGGATCCGCGCCTATGCGCAAACCACGGTTACCTGGGTGCGGGGCATTCTTGCCGATGACTATGGCGTGGATTTGGATAGCGTGCGCTGGGTAAGCTTTGAAGAGGGGCATTTGGCCGAGTTTCCCGATCCCCCCGGCGTTGAGCGTGCCGCTTCGGGGACGTCGGCAGTCTCCATGCTGCTGAACGGAGAATTGGATGCTGCCATTATCGGAAGCGACCTGCCCGATGATCCGCGTTTGCGCCCCGTGCTTCCCGAGCCCTTCGAGGCAGCGCAGGCCTGGAGTCAAAAACATGGCGCTTTGCCCATCAACCATATGGTGGCGATCGAAACGGCCTGGTGCCGAGACCGGCCGGATGTGGTTCGGGAAATCTACCGCCTGTTGCAGGAAAGCAAGCAGCGTGGCCAGGCAGATGCCAGCTCGCTGGATTTGACGCCGTTTGGTGTGCAGAACAATCGCCGTGCTCTGGATCTGATGATCCGATATGCCTTCGAGCAAAGATTGATTCCACGCCGCTACGACGTCGATGAACTGTTTGATGAGGTAACTAGGGTGCTTTGATGGTCCGGGCCTCGGCGCAGGGTTATGGCCGAGTTTGCCCGCCTTGGTAGAGGGCGTGGGTCGCAGGCGCTGGCCGGCGGAGCTACGAGCTCATAATGAAAAAGTAATCGGGGGACAACATGCACGTATTCGCAATATTGGCGGTGATCGCCGCTTTGGCCATTTCACCGACTCCGGCAACAGCCCAGATCGGCACGCAGGTGACACGCATCGTCGTGCCCTTTGCGGCAGGAGGCGCGCGCGAGTTGCTGGCGCGCACCTTTTATCAGGAACTGGGTATGGCCTTGGGGCAGACCGTAATCATCGAAAACCGCCCCGGAGCTGGGGGCGCCATCGGCACATCGACAGTGGCGCGGGCTGAACCTGACGGACGTACTTTGATCATGGCCGCCTCCAGCCATTTCGTGACGGCGGCCATGGGCGCCAAGCCGTCTTACGAGCCAATCAAGGATTTTACGCCGGTGGCCAACATCGGCACGCAAAACTACGTGTTGATGATCAGTGCGGAATTGCCGGTGCGCAATCTGGCCGAGTTCATCCAGTATGCCAAAGATCGCCCGGGCCAACTCAATTATGGCTCCGCAGGGATAGGCAGCTCCACCAACCTGGCGATGGCGTATTTCCTGAGCAAGGCGGGCATTGAGATGTTGCATGTGCCTTATAAATCCACCCAGGAAGCGGCCAATGACGTCGCCGCAGGCCGTTTGCAGGCGGTGATTGTGCCCAATGCCGGGGTGGGTATTTATGTTCAAGATCCGCGGCTCAATATCGTGGGTGTAACATCCCAAAAAAGGTCGGCTTTGCTGCCGGAAGTGCCTTCGATTGCCGAAGCCGGGCTGTCTTCCTATGTTTTTGAATCATGGTTCGGCTTGTTGGCCCCGGCGGGAACCCCGCCCGCGGTGGTCGAGAAGATCAATAAGGCGGTAGAGAAGACTTTGGCTTTGCCGGCGGTCAAAGAGCGCTTATCGGTACAGGGGGTCCTTCCCGATGCCATGGATCCCGCCGAGTTTGCTCGCGTGTTTGCCGCTGACCAGGGCTTGATGGTGCGCATAGTTAAGGATTCCAAGCTCACCAAAAACTGAGCCAGGCACTTGCAGGGCTAGCCCGACACCGCTTTCACGCACGCCGGGCTGCAGCCCGGCGTCGCTGGTGAATAGGTCACGCGGACCAGGTTGCAGTCATGATCGCAGCAATATCCTGGCACGGTGCTAAACTGCTTGGCTTATTTATCTACCCAGGCTGGGACGCTGTGCTTTTGCCCGGCAGCCCGGTTTCTTGCATACATCGCGCATGGCTTCCTCTCTGCTCAAGAAAATTTTTGGCAGCCGCAATGATCGGCTCCTGAAACAGTATGACAAGTCGGTGGAGCGCATCAATGCGCTGGAACCCCAGATGGCCGCGCTTGACGACGAACAGCTCGCCGCCAAGACCCAGGAGTTCAAGCAACGCTTCCAGGATGGCGCCACGCTGGACGACTTGTTGCCCGAGGCCTTCGCGGTCGTGCGGGAAGCGGGCAAGCGCGCGCTGGGCATGCGTCACTTCGACGTCCAGTTACTGGGCGGAATGGTGCTGCACGCAGGCAAGATCGCTGAAATGCGTACGGGTGAAGGCAAAACCCTGGTCGCGACACTGCCCACTTACCTGAATGCCCTGGCCGGCAAAGGCGTGCACGTAGTCACCGTCAACGATTACCTGGCGGCACGTGACGCAGGCTGGATGGGGCGGCTGTACAACTTCCTCGGCCTGACGGTCGGCGTAGTCGTGGCGCAGCAGCCCAACGATGAAAAGCAAGCCGCTTATCAAGCCGATATTACCTACGGCACGAACAACGAATTCGGTTTCGATTACCTGCGCGACAACATGGAATACCGCGTCGAAGACCGACGCCAGCGTCCCCTGTTCTACGCGGTGGTCGACGAGGTGGACTCGATCCTGATCGACGAGGCCCGTACACCCTTGATCATTTCGGGGCAGGCTGAAGACCATACCGAGATGTACGTCCGCATGAATGCGGTGCCGCCTCTGTTGACGCGCATGGCTTCAGAGCCCAAGTCGAACGAACCCGAGCCCGAGGGCGATTTCTGGGTCGACGAAAAGGGCCATCAACTGTTCCTGTCGGAAGCCGGCCACGAAAAGGCCGAACAAATTCTCGAACGTCTGGGGCTGCTGCCTGAAGGCAAGTCCTTGTACGAGCCGCGCCATATCAACCTGATGCACCATTTGATGGCTGCTCTGCGCGCGCACAATCTGTTTTTCCGCGATCAGCATTATGTGGTGCAGGACAATGAAGTCGTCATCGTCGACGAGTTCACCGGCCGCCTGATGGTTGGCCGCCGCTGGTCCGACGGGCTGCACCAAGCCGTCGAAGCCAAGGAAGGCGCGAAGATCCAGAACGAGAACCAGACGCTGGCGTCGATCACCTTCCAGAACTACTTCCGGATGTACGAGAAGCTGGCTGGAATGACCGGTACGGCCGATACCGAAGCCTTTGAGTTCCAGGAAATCTATTCACTGGAAACCGTCATCATGCCGACCAATCGGCCCATGATCCGGATTGACCAGAACGACCAGGTTTTCAAGACCACCCAGGAAAAATACAACGCGATTCTGGAAGATATCCGGGATTGCCAGAAGCGCGGGCAGCCGGTACTGGTGGGCACTACCAGCATCGAAAACTCGGAAATCCTGTCCGAGATGCTGGTCAAGGCCAAGCTCACGCATGAAGTCCTGAACGCCAAGCAGCATGCGCGCGAAGCCGAGATCGTGGCCGAAGCGGGCAAGCCCGGGCACATTACGATCGCCACCAATATGGCCGGTCGCGGTACCGACATCGTACTGGGCGGCAGCGTCGATAAGCAGGTGGATCTGATCCGGGCCAACGACTCGCTCTCTGAAGACGAAAAAGAAGCTCAGATCGACAAGGTTCGGAATGAGTGGAGGCCGCTTAACGAGCAGGTCAAGGCCGCGGGCGGTCTGCGTATCATCGGCACCGAGCGACATGAGTCGCGTCGCATCGACAACCAGTTGCGTGGCCGGGCGGGTCGCCAGGGTGATCCAGGTTCATCGCGCTTCTATCTGTCGCTGGAAGATTCGTTGATGCGTATCTTCGCGGGTGATCGGGTGCGCTCCATCATGGAACGCCTGAAATTGCCCGAAGGCGAGCCGATCGAAGCCGGCATGGTGTCGCGTTCAATCGAAACTGCCCAGCGCAAAGTGGAAGGACGCAACTTCGATATTCGCAAGCAATTGCTTGAGTACGATGACGTTTCCAACGACCAGCGCAAGGTGATATACGCCCAGCGTAACGACGTGCTGGAGTCACCTTCTATCTCCAACGCCCTGGCTGGGTTCCGCGAAGAAACCTTTACTCAGGTATTCCGCCAGTATGTCCCTGAGGACTCGGTGGAAGAGCAATGGGATGTGCCGGGCTTGGAAAAAGCGCTGGAACTCGAATGGCAACTGCCCATGCCGCTAGTCAGCATGCTCGAGTCCGAGCCCAATCTGACCGATGACGAGCTGATGGAACGGGTGTTGCAGGCCGCTGCAGACGCCTACAAAGCCAAGGTGGCCTTGGTTGGCGACGAGATGTGGGCGCAGTTCGAACGCTCTATCTTGCTGCAGTCCATCGATACCCATTGGCGTGAGCATCTGGCGTCGCTGGATTATCTGCGCCAGGGCATTCATTTGCGCGGCTATGCGCAAAAGAACCCCAAGCAGGAATACAAGCGCGAAGCGTTCGAGCTGTTTTCCGGCATGCTGGATCAGATTCGGGATGAGGTGGTCAAGGTATTGATGACAGTGCGCGTGCAGTCCCCTGAGCAGGTCGAAGAGGCCGAGCAGGATGCCGCCCAGTCGCATGTGCAGAATGTGCAATACCATCATTCGGACTATGAAGAAGCGATGGCGGCGGCTGCGCTTCCCAGCGGCCCCGAGCCTGTGCGCAATGCGGTCCCCAAGGTCGGACGCAACGATCCTTGCCCTTGCGGCAGTGGCAAAAAATACAAACAATGCCACGGGAAGCTGGCCTGACACCAGCCCGTTTGGCGCTGAAGTTGATCGTTCAGCTTCAGCTTCAGCGCCGAATGCTGATAGCAGTACCGTCGCGCGGCGCGCCTGCATAGGCGCAAGAGCAGGCTCCCTGGTTCAAGCTTTGCATTCAAGCTTGCGCTACTTCACCTCGAATACCGCCTCGATTTCCACCACGACGCCATGCGGCATGCTGGTTACGCCCACGGCGGTTCGGGTGTGGGCGCCGTCTTCGCCAAAAATCTCCACCATCAGATCGGAAGCCCCGTTGACCACTTGGGCAATCTGGATGAAATCGGGAGCGGAGGCGACGAAGCCCCGCAGGTTGACAACCGAAATGACGTCATCGAGTCCGCCGGGCAGGGCAGCACGGGCCTGAGCGAGGACATTGAGTGCGCTGGTGCGCGCTGCTTGCTGGGCTTGGGCCAAGTCTATGGTGTCGCCAGCCTTGCCGACGTAGCGCAGTTCTCCTTCCCAACTGGGTAGTTGGCCGGAAACATAGAGCAAATTACCGATTTTGCGCGCCATGCGTATGCGTGCGGCGCGAGGGGCTGGGGCCGACGGCAGGGTGATGCCGAGGGCCGCAAGACGGGCTTCCGGGCTGTTGCTCATTGAGGTACTCCGTTTATATTTCAATAGGCCAAGTCACATTCTGGCCTGTCGTGGCAGGTGCTGGCTTCACTTTTCCGGACCACTCCATAACCGGACGGTTGGGGGCCGGTCTAAAACTGGAATACTGCGTGCTTGGCAGGGCTTCTATGATGAGTTTTTGCCATAGTCGAGAGGCTCCCATGCTGTACATCATTTACCAGGAAGACCAGGACGACAGCGCCGCCGCATCGGCGATCCGCAAGGCCGTGAAGCCCACGCACTTAGAGTATCTGGCGCGCCACGAGAGCACGTTGGTTCTGGGCGGGGCGATGCTGGCCGAAGACGGGGTCAAGCGCACCGGCAGCGTGCTGATTCTCAATGTAGGCAGTTATGCCGAAGCGGAGGCCTTTTCCGTCAATGAGCCCTTCCGCAAAGCGGGCTTGTTCAAGAGCGTGAAAATTTCACGCATGCGCCGCGGGCAATGGAATCCCGCCGCGGCGCCCGCGACTGCCGAAGGTAATTGATATCGCGTCGTTAAGGCCGATCGGCAGCGGCGGGGTTGTGATAGAGCTCGCTGGCTGCCTGGCGCAGGCTGCTGATCATGCGCGAAGCCGAAACGGAGGGATGCACCGTGGCGTTGGTGATGATGCCGACCGGCAGAGCCGGATAGTCGAGAGCCACAGGTAGTTTGACGAGATGGCCCTGATCGATATCGGCCTGTACGATCTGCCAAGGCAGCGCGGCAACCATATTGCGCTGCATGAGTAGCGAACGTATCAAGGGAAACGATAGTGTTTCCACTACCCGAGCCGGCGGCGGCATACCCTCGCGGGTAAAGAACATATGGATGGGTGTGCGTACGACACTGGTGGCCGGAGGCATGATCCATTCCTGGTGCGCCAACTGTGCGGGGCTGATCTCCCGTTCTTGCGAAAGCGGATTCTGGTGTCCCGCCACCAGCACGATAGGTTCGAAATACAGCGGTATCTGCTGGATCTGGTCGAGCCGGCTTTGCTCGGCCATGCGGCCAACCACGATGTCGATCTCCCCGGCAAACAGGCCCGCCAGCAATTCGTCTTTGCCGCCGTCGACCACACTTACCTGGGCCGTATCCCCGGTATCGTAAAAAATGGAGAGCGCGCGTGGCAGCAATGTCGGCAGCGCCACCATGTAGCTGCCCACCGTCAGGCGGGTGCCGCCGCCTTCGCGCAAAGCTGTCAACTCTTCGGCCGCGCGCTTCAGCTCAGCATGCAAGGAGCGGGCATAACGTATGACGTGGCTGCCGAACAGCGTGGGAATGACCCCCTTGGCGGTGCGGTCAAACAGGCTTTCACCGAGCAAGGCTTCAAGCTCGTGTATGGTCTTCGACACAGCCGGTTGTGACATGTGCAACTGTTCCGCTGCGCGTGACACCGTCCCGCAGTCAGCGACGGTCTTGAGCATCAGCAACTGACGCAGTTTTACCTGCGTAGTCAGGATGCGTTCGATCGAACGCTCAGCTTCCATAGCATCCTCATAGAGTATTTTCCCGCCCTACCCGAGGGCAGGGATGATATCCAGCCGCGCCAGCCCGACGGCCTTGGTTACCCAAGTCCAGCTGCTTGTCCATAACCATTTGGTTGTCTCTGGCGCCGGAATACGAATGCTTGGCGGACATGTGCGCTGATAGAGTACTTAGGACCAAGCCCTCGCCGGAGAATAGCGTGCTTATCAAGTCTTTCGAAATTGAACACCTCAGTCTGCCTGACGAAGATCCGAATTGGAAGTTCGCGGGCCAAGCCTATCCTACCAACGAAGCGTGCTTGTTGGTGCTGACTGCTGAAGATGGCACCCAGGGTTGGGGTTATGCCGCAGCTTTCCCTCATCTGGCGGCGACGGCCATGGGTGTAGAGGGTGCATTAAAACGCATTTGTCCGGGTTTGATCGGACGGGATGCAATGTCTATCGAAGCCACCATGGTGTCCGTGGAGGCCTCTCTGGTCGGCAACAATCCGGCGAAGGCCGCGATCGACTGCGCTCTGCACGATCTGAAGGCGCGCCTTTTGAACGTGCCCCTGTACGACTTGCTGGGCGGCCGTGTGACGGATCGTATTGCCATCTGCCGTATGTTGGGCCTGAAGGCGCCTGCGGAAATGGCCGAGCGCGCCCAACGCCTGGTAGACCAGGGGTATCGCCACGTCAAATTGAAAGTCGGCGGCAGCGTACGCGAAGATATCGCCCGACTCGAGGCCGTGCGTCGGCAAGTCGGCGATGATGTGCGGCTGGTGGCGGATCCCAATCAATCGTATCGGGCCAAAGACGCCATCGTTTTCGCCGAGCGTGCGCAGCAATTCGATGTTGATATTATCGAGCAGCCTGTTCGCGCGGATGACCTGGATGGACTGAAGCAGGTAACCCAGGCATCAAGTATCGCCATCGAGGCAGATGAAAGTGCCTATTCGGCAAGCTCGACCTACCGCCTCGCCGCAACAGGTTCTATCAATGCCGTGAGCCTGAAAGTTCCAAAGATGGGTGGCTTGAGAGCGGTGCAAACCGCCGCCCGGATTTGCGAAGTCGCCCACCTGGGGTGCCGCATGGGCGCCAACGTGGGCAGTCAGCTCTTGGCGGCGCATGCTTTGCATCTTGCCGTGACCTTGCCCAATCTGACTTACGCCTGCGAACTGGCCGAGTTCCAGAAACTGCTGGGCGATCCTTTTGAAGGTTTGACCGTCAAAGACGGCTACCTGTATTTGCCGGAAGGTCCCGGCGTGGGTGTGCGCCGAAAGGCCAGCTAATCGACTGTGTTCCGTATTGCGGATGATGGAGGTAGTGTGATGAACAAGATCAAGAGTGCCCTGTTTGTAGCGTGCGGTGTAGCTTTGACCAGTGGGGCCGCCTTGATGCCCGCTAGCGCCGAGGCGCAAAATGCACTGCGCCAGATTCGTCTGGTGGTGCCGTTTTCCGCTGGCGGGCCGGCGGACATGATTGCGCGTAAAGTGGCTGAACGCCTGGGGCCGCAATTGAACACGACGGTCGTAGTCGATAACCGTCCTGGCGCCAATGGGGTAATTGGCGTCCAGGCAGTCAGCCCGACCACGCCTGATGGGTCGACTCTTCTGTTTGCGACGTCAGGCATGCTGACCATCAGCCCGGTGCTCTACAAAGACCTGAGCTACGATCCGCTGCGCGACCTGACCCCGATCGCGCGGGTGGTGGCCAATGGCAGTGCTTTCCTGGTTGGGCCCAAGGTGCCGGCCAACAATATGAAAGAGTTTGTGGCCTATGCAAAAAAATCACCGAAGGGTCTGGCCATTGGCTCAGCGGGTACCGGCAACATCACCCACTTGTACATGGAGCTGCTGAAAGAAGCGACTCACAGTAATTTGCTTCATGTGCCCTACAAAGGCGTGGCCCCCGCGCTGACCGATGCCATGGGTGGACAGATCGCCGGAGTTTTTGTCGACCTGCCTGCGGCGCTTCCTCTGATGAAGAGCGGTCGGCTCAAGGCCTTGGGTGTGGTAGGGCAAGAGCGCAGTCCATCTGTGCCCGATTTGCCCACGATAGCGGAGCAAGGCTACCCAGGTGTTGATGGCGTGAGCTGGTTTGGCATCATGGGGCCGATGAAAATGCCGGCCGATGCCGCCAACATGATCAATGCCGCTTTGGTCAAGATCATGGCCGAACCGGAAATGATAGAAAGCCTGAAGGAAATTGGCTCGGTGCCATCCGTCAATAGCCCCAAGGAAATGGGGGACTTGATTCGTTCCGAACAAGTTCGCTGGGGTAACTTGATCAAGGCAAGAAACATTCACGTGGATTGAGTTCGATCAAAAAGCTGGTCGCGTGAACTGCACCCCAAAAATTGGACATCAATCCAAGCTTTGGGGTGTTTTTCATGGCGAAGTACGACGAGCAGTTCAAGCTGAAAACTGTCAGGCGCTACCTTGCCGGCGGTGGCAGGGACGATGACCGTACTTGCGCGTTCAGACGTCGAGAGCCTCATATACGCTCACTCTGCCCACTTCAAGTCATGGGCGGCGCTTCTCACTATGTTGCGCAACCACTTGTGCCCGGCATCTTGTTGACTACGCTCGTGCCAATACGCGGAATACTTGACTCGAGGCAAGCGCAAAGGAACTTCGAACACCGTTAAAGGATGCCTGGCAGCGAAGGCAAGTGCCAACGCTCGGGGCAAAGTGGCGATAGTATCGGTGCCCGCGATCATGTAGGGAATCGTAAGAAAGTTTTGAACCACGAACGACAAGGCCAGTTTTTTCCCATACCGCTCGACCGCTTCGTCAATGGCCTGTCCTGTCGTGCTGCGGCCAGTACCATAGGCGCGAACTTGGGGCAGTGAAAAATATTGCGCCGAACTCAAGTCGCCTCGAATGCCGGGATGATCTCTATCCGCAATACAAACGATTCTGTCTTGAAAAAGAGGCATAGAGCGCAAAGAGGGCGGAGGCTTACGCAACCATGCTATTCGTAAATCCACCTTGCCTTGTTCCAGCAGTTCGTAAGAGCGTTCAGGGTTCGGTGCGTGGATTTCGATGCGTATATTGGGAGCAAATTCCCTTAAACGCCGAAAAACCATAGGCATCAATAAGTGTTCCGCATATTCGGGAACGGTAAGAATAAATGCGCGGCGCGAAACCGCAGGGTCGAAGGGCTGTACAGGCTTGGTCAAGGAGTCGTAGCGTGCAAGAAGCTCGCGTATGCCGACTTCAATCTCTCTGGCCCTATCTGTAGGAATCATGCCGGTGCGCGAACGCAATAACAGGGGGTCGTGAAATATTTTGCGCAGCCTGGCCAAAGCACGGCTAGCCGCTGGTTGACTGGTTTGCATGCGCTCCGCCGCTCGCGAAACGCTTTGCTCGGACATCAAGATCAGCAATGTGCGCAAAAGCTCGATCTCGGTATGGTCCATAGCGGAAGTACTCCAGCAGTTAGAGGCCAAGGAATTGTCCCGGCAGAATCCGTCCTGTCCTGTGGGCCGGCGGAGTCCGTATATTCTATGCAAAAAATCGAATAGTTCTTATACCGTGAGAGGCATGGATTCTCAGGCTTGCGTTCCGTAGACTAAAAAAACGATAACGGAAAGCCAGAGGGACGAGATGTTCCGCACTTACGCTGAGGCGAATAG
>JBEBXA010000018.1:0-53116 GCA_040391825.1 Pigmentiphaga sp. | reverse complement strand
CCAGCCTAAGCCAAGCCCCTACCGGATCAAGAAACCGTCTTTTCCAGCTCTGCAGGCCATTCACCCAATTTGCGCAAACCGCCATCGCCTTCCAGACGATAAACTCCGAGGACACCGCGTACATTGCGCAGGACGACGTAGCGTCTGCCGTCCAATTCACGCTCTTCGCTGCCACGTCCAGGCTGATCGGGGCTACCGCTGCGCAGATAGGCTTCGATTGCCCGGCTTACTAGATTTTTCTCGCTCATGAATAGTCTTCTTCCCAATGAATGGGGACAAGTCTAGCAGCAAGCCTCAGAACCCTAGAAAACCGGCAGATCCATAAGATTACGCTCGGCGTCCGGATCTGAGGGCTCTATCGTTTCCACGTCATCCTGATGGGCCACCACCCCACCCCCTATGGTCAGCCCGCCATCTTGCTTCAGGAATACGGCCACCACGTCATGGCCCGCATTCAAGACTTCAATGACACTTTCAATGGGGACAACCGAGGGGCCTTCCGCAAAACCCAGATTGTGAATGCTGAGCAGGCCCAGCTTGACCTCATTGATACGCCCGCCTGCCCCGATTCGAATGCCGCTCACTCCGTACGTAGCCATTGCTGCCTCCATCTGAATCTTCTAGGGAATCCTAGCACGCACCCTAAGCGCCTACTAGCTAAGCGCGATCATCTTCAGCAGCCTGCAATGCTGCGGCCGCTTCTGGGTTAAGCGCAATGCCCGGACGCTTGGGTTCAGTCAAGGGCGCCGGCATTGGGAAGCGGCCATGATCCACGGTACGCCCCGCCAGCAGGCCACCCGCAATCTGCAGATCCAGCCGCTCCTCGTCTCGGCGCCGCACTTCAGCCATCAGTTGCGCCACGTCTTCGGGGCTCACCCCCAGTCCGCGCAATGCCGCCTCGCCCATGCTCATGGCGGACTCGAACGTTTCGCGCACCTGGTATTCGACACCCTTGCCTATCAAGGCCAGCGCATGGCGTCTATCATAAGAACGTACATACAACTGCACCCGCGGAAATGTATGTTGAACCAATTCGACGATACGATCGGTAGTTTTTTCATCGTCGACGCAAACCAGGATGGCTCGCGCGCTGGCGGCGCCCGAAGTGCGCAGATCCTCAAGCCGCGCACCATCGCCGTAATAGACCTTGAAACCGAAATCCCCCGCCGAGCGGATCATATCGGGATCATTCTCGATGATGGTAACGTCAAAACCACGCGCAAGAAGCCCCTGGCAAGCGACCTGGGAAAACCGACCGAAGCCGATGATGAGGACGGCCCCCTCGGGGCTATCCGCGCGCTCCACCCCCTCCATCGAAACTTCCTTGCGATAGGGAAAAAACCAACGCGATGCCAGCAAGGCCACCGGCGTCAAGGCCATCGATAAAATCACTACCGCGGTAAAGATGGCGCTGGTACTGCTATCGAAAATGCCCGCCGCGCCGGCAGCGGAATACAGGACAAAAGCGAACTCGCCACCCTGAGCCAATATTGCCGCCCGCTTCACCGCTTCGATATGCGAGCCGCGAAACACGCGCGCCACCAGATAGATGCCCACCGCTTTCAAACTCATGAAACCAGCGACCCCGAGCAGGATCGCCTCCCATTCCCGTTTGAAAATCGACAGGTCCAGCACCATGCCGACCCCCATGAAGAACAGGCCCAGCAAAATGCCCCGAAACGGTTCGATATCGGCTTCGAGCTGATGGCGAAACGAAGACTCGGACAATAAAACGCCCGCAACGAAAGCCCCCAAGGCCATCGACAAACCACCCAACTCCATCGCCAGCGCCGCCCCCAAAACCACCAACAGCGCCGCTGCGGTCATGACCTCACGGGCATGTGTTCCCGCCAGTATCCTGAACATCGGGTTGAGCAACCACCGACCGGCAGCCAACAACGCGGCCAGCGATCCAATGGCTATCCCTACCGTTACCCAGCGAGAGGTCTCGTGCTCGCCTGAAACGGTCGGCCCCACAAAAGCCACCAGAGCCAGCAAGGGCACAATCGCCAAGTCTTCCAACAATAGAATGGAAACAACGCGTTGCCCGTACGGCGTGGACGTTTTTCCTTGCTCGTCCAGCACTTGCACGGCAATGGCTGTGGATGACAGCACGAAACCCATGGCAGCGACGAACGCCACCGCAGCGGGAAGACCGGCCAGCATGCCCGCGCCGGTAAGAATGGCCCCACACACCGTGACTTGCGCAACCCCCAGGCCGAAGATCTCGCCGCGCAGGCTCCACAAGTGGGAAGGCCTCATTTCGAGCCCGATGATGAACAGGAACATCACCACCCCCAGTTCGGCGATATGCAATACCGATTCAGGGTCGCCAAACAAGTCCAGACCAAACGGGCCAATGGCCAGCCCTGCTGCAAGATAACCCAGCACTGATCCCAGCCCCAGGCGTTTGAACAATGGCACCGCGATCACACCCGCAGCCAGTAAAGCCACAATGGGAAGCAGCTCTTTTGCGTATCCCTCTATAACCATGGTGCGTGGCCCTTATGGTGTGGTCTGGATGCTATTTTGCAACGTGATGGTGTAACTAGGCAGCTTTTTATTGCTGCCAGTTGGACGCAACACGCTTGGCCTTTATCGCGATGGTGGTTCCGACACAAATGATCGAGAAAGCCGCGTCAAGAGCTCAGCCAGTTCAACATTCTTCTCTGGTACCCAGGCGCTGGCAAAACTGGCCAGCTCGCGCCGGCCGATTTCCACCATTCCATGGTGTAGCTGACGCCCTGCTTCACTTAAGCGGGGTGGATCCTCGTCGGGATCCACGATATAACCTGCCGCCGCGAGCCTGTGCATGCCCCGTCGGACCGCCTCGGGATCCGCACGTCGAGCCCCGGAGATGGCCGTGCGCGCTCCCTCCTCATGCAGGCCGGCCACGCGACCCAACAACCAGATTTCGTCTGGAAGCAGTTTTACTTCCAGCTCCTCAGCCAGCCGCTCATACCATCGCGTACGATTCTCGCGACTTGCAAGAGCCGTAACGATACGCTCCGCCTCGGTCATCGAAGTCGGGTCTCGTTGCATAGCGAAGCTATCCCCAAGATCACTGACTTGCGCCGCACGCTTAAGCGGGATGTCTTGCAGGAAGAAACTGACCATAAACGCGATGGCGGCCAACACTGCCGCAATCAGGAAAACCGGCTGCAATGCGTCCGCGAACGCTTGCAGATAAGAAGCACGCATGAGCTGCGGCAACGCCTGGATAGCCGCCGGATTCAAAACCGCGGGTGCTTCCCCGCCAGCGGCTCCGGCCAGCCGCGTCGCCAAACCGCTGGCAAACAACGCTCCGAACAAGGAAACTCCGATCGAACCCCCAATCGAACGAAAAAGCATCGCCCCGGAAGTCGCGACGCCAAGGTACTCGTAAGAAACAGCATTCTGCACAGCAAGCACCAGGACCTGCATCACCATGCCCAGCCCCAGGCCGAGCACCAGCATATAGCCGGACGCAAGCACCGTCGGAGTATGCGGGCTTAGTGTAGAAAGCAGCATCAAGCCCACTGCCATCACCGCCGTCCCCACAATGGGAAATATCTTGTAGCGGCCCATCCAGCTGATAATCTGACCACTGACAATGGAAGACACCAGCATGCCGGCCATCATCGGCGTAATCTGCAGGCCCGCGCTAGCCGGGTCCGCCCCTTTCACTACCTGTAGATAAAGCGGCAGGTAGGTTACCGCGCCGAACATCGAAAGCCCGACGATAAAACCGACCAAGCTCGAAATGGCAAACACCGGATTTCGAAACAACTGCAAGGGAAGCAAAGGCGCTTGGGCCCGACGCTCAACAAACAAGAACGCCACTAAACCCGCCATCGACAAGACCGCAAGGCCCACGCTGCCGGCTGACATCCAAGGCAACACCGTGCCCGCCAGACTGGTGAACAGGATGATTCCGGTCAGGGTCAGCGTCAGCAAAATCGCGCCGGGATAATCAATATCGGGCCGTTCGACTCGTTTTGTGTGCGGGAACACCCAGGCCAGCGCCATGAATGCGAGTATTCCCAAGGGTAGATTGACGTAGAAAATCCAGCGCCAGGATAAATGCTGGACAAAGAACCCGCCGATCAAGGGCCCGATGACGGTAGATACCCCGAACATGGCGCCAAAATAACCCTGGTAGCGGCCCCGGTCGCGAGGCGCGATGACATCGCCGACGGCGGCCATGGTCGTCACGATGAGCCCCCCTCCACCCAGCCCCTGAATAGCGCGAAAAGCAATCAGCTCGCCCATGTTGCGACTCAAGCCGCAAAGGACGGAGCCCAGCAGGAACAACACAATCGCTGTCTGCAGCACTACCTTGCGCCCATAAAGATCTCCCAACTTGCCGTAGATCGGGCTGACCGCCGTGGTCGCCAGCATATAGGCGGTAACGATCCAGGACAGATGCTCCAAGCCGCCGAACTCGCCGGCAATCGTTGGCAGCGCAGTCGAAACGATGGTCTGGTCAAGAGACGCCAGCAAAAGCACCAGCATCAAGGCCGGAAAGATGACCCGGAGGGACTTTGGCTGCGAGAGGGGCTGGATCGTATCTGTCAAGGCGATACCTTTTTGCTTGCCTGCGTAAGAAATTAGCTAGCCCGGAGCAAATCGATACCAGCACGATGGCACTATTGCACCGCCCCGCCCGCCGTCAGTCGCTGAAGACTTCCATACTAATTGAAAAGGGAATCACTACGCAGAAACCCCTGCGTTAACCAGCGGTTGACGACCCATGACAATACGTCGCTCGTTATCCGCCAAGGAGCTTCCTACACTACGAGCACGTCAATTTGAAGTGCGATCCCCCATGAAATTGCTTAACTCGCCTCGTCGCTGGGCAGCCACGGTATGTTTGGCTGCAACACCCGCCCTTTATGCGCAAACCGCAACGAATTACCCCAGCGCGCCCGTCAAGCTCGTCGTCGCTTGGTCACCAGGCGGCGCAACGGACATTCTTGCCCGAATGATTGCGCTCGGCTTAAGCAAGGAGCTAGGGCAACAGGTTGTCGTAGACAACCGCCCCGGAGCCAATGGAACGATAGGGCACGCCTATGCGGCAAAAGCTGCGGCGGACGGATACACACTTATCCTGGCAACCAACAGTACCTATGCAATCGCCCAACACCTGTATAAATCCCTGCCGTATCAACACGAACGGGATTTGGCTCCGGTTTCGCTCGTTGCAACCAGCCCTTTGGTGCTGACAGTGCGTTCGGGGCTGGGCGTCGAGAACGTAGCGCAGCTAGTAGAACTTGCGCGCAAGAACCCGGGCCGCTTGAACCTGTCTTCCGGCGGCAACGGTTCCACCAGCCATCTTGCCGGGGAACTGTTTATGGCTCTGACAGGAGCATCAATGGCGCACATCCCCTACAAGGGAGGTGGCCCGGCCGCGAATGCCGTAGTAGCGGGTGAAGTAGATACCGCTTTCCTGGACTTGGGCGTTGCAGCGCCATTTGTCTCGGCCGGTAGGTTGAAAGCGATTGGTGTAGGGGCGGCAGCCCGCTCGCCTGTTATGCCCACGGTGCCAAGCATCAGTGAGGCTGGCGTGCCGAAATTCGAGTCCACGACCAATTTTGGCATGTTCGTACCAAGCGGTACGCCTAACGCCATCGTCGACAAATTATCCGCGGCGATTAAAACCGTGATGCAAGACAAGGACATCCGTAGCAAGCTCTTGCGCCAAGGGGTCGAGGTCGTAGGCAGCACGCCGGAAGAGCTCGGTCGCAGCGTAGCCGCCGAAAGCGCCAAGTGGGGCAAGATCATCAGCGAACGACGCATTGTCCTGGACTGATGAAGTGCAGATGACAACAATGGAAACAACAAGCCGCCGCTCGCGCATAGCAGTCATCGGTGGTGGCCCAATAGGCTGCGCCACCGCAGCCTATCTTAAGGCCGCAGGCCATCACCCCGTGCTGTGGTCACCCACTCTGTCGAATCTGCCCGTAGACGGCGGCAAGGCCAGCTTTTCGTGCGCAGGGGCTTTGTCCGCATCGTTTGAAATACCATTGCTGGCCAGCCCCGCCGAACTTGCGGAATACGACACGGTTATCGTCTGCCTGCCCGCCAATGCCTACGCCGCCGTGCTGGCCCCCTTGAACGACACCTGGCGCGACGGCCAGACCATCATTGTCAGTGGAGCGCTCTCGTTGAGCCCTTTATGGCTGCTCGAAGCGGCCCAATCACGAGGCAGCAAGATCCAGGTGGTCGGATGGGGAACGACCATCACTACCGCGCATTTTCTCCAGCGCGGCCAGTTGCATGTCAACCCCATGCGCAAGCGCATAGACATGGCTGCGCTCGGCCATTCCAGCCCCGAAGCCGCTCAAAGCCTGTGCCAGCATCTGCTGGGGGATCGTTTCACCTTGGCAGATAATCTGTTGCTGCCCACGCTGGCGAATATCAACCCTATCGCTCACGCCGCCGAAGTTATTCCCAACCTTAGCCGCATGGATAAAGGGGAAGCCTGGCCCCTGTTCGGCTGTTTCACGCAGACAGTAGCCCGCCTGGCCGCCCAGCTCGATCGAGAGCGTCTGGCGATTGCCGCCACGCTTGGCTGCATGCTTCCTACGCTCGAGCAGCACTACATCAACTCCTACCATCTGGAGGCCGGCTCCCTGGAAACACTGGCACGCGCTATTCATGAACAAGGCATGGGCCCCAATGGGCCCTCCCGCCTCGAGCACCGCTACGTACTGGAAGATGCTCCATTCGGTTTGGTATTTACAGAATCGCTGGGACGCATCGCGGCAGTGCCGACCCCGGTCTTGTCGGCGTGCATCACTTTGTTGCAAGTGTTCTATGAACGCGATTTCCGCTCAGAGAACTTTTTGGTGGATGCCTTGGCCTTGAAAACAGCCGAGCCTGTGTCCTTGTTGAGACGGTGCACGGCGGTGCGCAATGCGGCAAGCGTTCCTTCCTGAGCACCCCGCAAGCGATAGACCAAGGCAATAGGCACTGGCGGCGGCAGGTCTTCCATGTTCACTTCCACCAAGGTCGCGCGCTTGAGCCGGTCCGCCGCCACACAGCGCGCGGCAAGCGTGATGCCCAACTCCTGTTCTGCCAACTGCAAATTGGTAATGGCATTCATCGACTCGATGCGCGGAACAATAGGCGCCAACTCATGATGCAGGCGCACCTGTTCGACCATCATTCGGGCATTGGTCGGGCGCGGCGGCAGTATCCAACTTTCGCTGTCGAGCTCTCGCCATCGATATATCTTGCCTCGTCCACCACGACTCGCAAGCGGATGGCCTGGCGCGCAAACCACGATCCACTGCTCCATGCCTATCTGCTCGATGACGAAACCGTCTCCTTTCAAACCGCCCAGTTCCGACGGCGTGTTCATGGTCACCAGGACATCGATGTCGCCGTTTTCCAAATGCCTGCACATATCGGCAAGGCGGCCTTCCAGAATGCGCACCGGCGTGGCGGCCTTGTCGGCGGGAAGGTTTTTCAAAATGCTGGGTACAAGTGTCCATGCCAGGAAAGGCGGCGCCCCGATCTTGATGGTGTCGCCAACACGCCCCGCGGCCAATTCATCGGACAGATGCGTGACTTCGTTCAACAAGAATCTGGCCCGCAGCACAATCAGCTCGCCTGCTGCGGTGGCGACTACACCCCGGGGCTGCCGATCAAAAATCCGGGTGCCGAACAAAGACTCCACCTCTCGCAGACCCTTGCTGATCGCCGCGGTACTGAGATGCAGCTTTTCTCCGGCGGCACGCATATTGCCCACCTCCGCCAGCGTGCTTATCAACTCAAGTTGACGCATTCTGAGCGCAGCCAACAGCCGGTTTGTCACTTCGTTCATTGGCCCGTTCCCATGCCAACCGCAGAACACCGCGGGCAGCGCTGACCTGATTTCATTTTTTTCACAAGAACCATGCCCCTTACTTCCTCGCCCCGTATCCGCATAATCGCCACCGGCGGCACCATCGCTGGCGCCGGGTCAAGCGTCGCCAGTTCGACGTCCTACCTGGCCGGCGTGGTTGAAATTGGCACCCTGCTCGGCTCGCTTGGAAACGCAGAACATCGCTGCACCATCGAATCGCAGCAATTGTGTCGCATGGATAGCAAAGATGGAACGCCAGGATTCTGGCAAGAGCTGGCCCGCGAAGTGCGACTAGCCCAAGCCGCCCCGGAAGTTGATGCCGTCATTATTACGCATGGCACGGACACCCTTGAGGAAACAGCCTGGTATATAAGTCTCGTCGCTTGCTCAAACAAACCCGTCATATTCACAGGGGCGATGCGCCCATCGACGTCGCTATCTGCGGATGGTCCACTAAACCTGCTGGATGCCATCCGCGTAGCCCAAGACCGCGGAGCGGCCACACGCGGCGTCCTGATAGTCATGAACCGTAAAATCTACCGCGCCCGTCATTTTCGTAAAGTCCACACTTATCAGCTTGAAGCGTGGAGCGCCGACGAGGCCGGCTCGCTCGGCAGCGTGCAAGACGACCGTATTAGCTGGTGGCAACCGCCCACAGCGCTTGCCGCTCCCGCCTTCGACGTGTCTACGCCCTTGCCCCCGGTCGAGATCGTTTTTGCCTACGCAGGAATGTCTCTCAGGGTGATCGAAGCCGCCATGGGAAACGACGCAGGCGGACTCGTCTGGGCCGGCATGGGCAATGGCTCTATCAGCCGTGACGCGGAGCCTCTATTAGAGGCGGCAGTCAGACGCGGCACCATCGTGGTGCTGTCCAGCAGGACGGGATGCGGAGATGTTTCCGCTGGCCGCGGACCCGGCACAGGCTACATCAGCGCTGCGGCGCTGGACCCGTTCAAAGCCAGGATTGCATTGATGCTGGCCTTGGGAAACTCGACCCCATTTTCCCATCTGCAGGCCGTATTCGACGCCCTTTCAGCCAGCTAGCCGCGTCCCGTGCCCACCGCATGTGGGCCTGACACGGGCGCGATCAAGATCAGTCCTGGCGGCTGGTCACTTCAAGCAGGTGATAACCAAACTGGGTTTTCACCGGACCTTGCACGACATTGACGGGGGCGCTGAACACTACCGTGTCGAATTCCTTGACCATTTGGCCCGGGCCGAAGGAGCCCAGATTGCCGCCGTCGCGAGCCGACGGGCAGCTGGAATTTTCTTTTGCGACTTGCGCGAAATCAGCGCCGCCTTCGATGGCAGCTTTGAGTTCATTGCATTTTTCTTCGCTGGAAACCAGGATGTGACGAGCAGTGGCTTGGGCCATGAGTAGTACTCCTTCTAAATAAGTCGGAGAGAATACCCCAATCGGGGAAATCGTGGCACGGCCACCCGGCGAGCGAGGATATGCCTCTTGTAGTGCTCCCTGTGCGGCGGCCCCCTACCCATTGCGGGCTCAGCCGGAGCGAGAACGATAAGAAAACCATCGTTTCCAGGCCTTCGCTACATAAGCCGATGCGTGATGGAAAAATCCACGGCCAAATGCACAATTTCGCGCATGCTTGCCAGTAAAGGCCTGTTGTCATCACTTCGCCACTGAAACGAATAGGCCAGGGGCTGCAGCGCAGGCTTGCTTTGCAGAATTCTAAGCTGCCCCCGCTGCTCGAAAACAGTCGCCCAACTGGTCGGCAGCATACCCAGGCCCACGCCTTCCGCAGCCAGTCCCGCAATCGCCCCCCAGTTATTGCAAATCAATCGCTGAAAGGATGGCTGCCTGCTGGCGCTCAACCATTCATCCAGGATGTTGCTGGTACCCGCGCCTATGGGCAGTGTCACCACGGGATACTTGTCCAGTAATGCCGGCGACAACAGCGTCGCAGTCGGCTCGAGTTCTGTTGCGATTACCCAGGAAAAATCCGCTTCTCCTACTAGCTCGGAAGACATGCCCGGACGCCTCGATTGCCCCGCTATGATGGCGAAATCCAGCTCCCCGCTCTGCATTTTCCGTTGCAGCTCCATACCTATATCGACGGTGGGCTCTAGAACGAGCCCAGGATGGGAGCGCTTGGCCATGGCCAACAAGCGCGGTAACCACGTCAGGGCCGTGAACTCTCCCACGCCCAGCCTGCACCGGCCGCTCAAGCCGGTATCCGGCCCGATCGCCTGCCGGATGCTCTCGGCATCTTGCAGCAGCTGCCATGCCCGCGGCAACAGTCGCTCACCCGCATTATTCAGCACTGCCCGATGCCCGGAACGATCGAACAACGGCGCGCCTAGCGATTGCTCAAGCTCATTAATACGCTTGGACAAGGAGGAAATGGAAAGATGTAAACGGTCGGCGGCAATTGAGAAGCTAGCGCACGTTGCCGCCCAATAAAAAGCTTCCAGTTGCTTTAGGGTCATCGATCATCCTCAGCGAACTCAATTCTATTTCTATAAAAGGAAAATATCTTATACGATTTTTATCGCTTTTTTAAAACAAAGTGACTTGCTAGAGTCCATCCAGGAATCACGTTCCAGGACTCGCAGCACATGCTTACTCAAACAGATCAAGCTGTTTTATCCACAGGCGTCACCGCAGCAAGGCCAGTCGCCCAGCCTACCCAGGCCACCGCGGCGCAACACCGAAAGCTTCGCAACATCCTGTGTCTCGACGACTTCGAGGAACCTGCGCGCCGGCACCTGCCCCGCCCGATCTTCGGCTATATCGCCGGTGCCGCCGAACGCAATAGCTCTCTTGACGACAATCGCCGGGTCTTTGGCCAGTATGGCTTCGTTCCCCGTTCGCTCATCGATGTATCGCAACGGACCCAGGGCATCACCCTGCTAGGGAAACACTACGATAGCCCCTTTGGGATCGCCCCGATGGGAATCAACTCCTTATCCCATTACCACGGGGATATCGTTCTCGCACGTAGTGCGGCCGACGCGAACATTCCCTCCATCATGAGCGGCAGCTCTTTGATCCCCATGGAGAAAGTCGTGGAAGCAGCGCCTGACACATGGTTTCAAGCCTATCTGCCCGGCGACATCCAGCGCATTGCCCCCCTTGTCGATCGCATTGCAGCAGCGGGTTACCACACACTTGTCCTGACTGTAGATATTCCCGTCATGGGCAACCGGGAGAACAACATCCGCTCGGGCTTTTCGACCCCGCTACGGCCAAGCTTGCAGCTGGCCTGGGACGGCATCAGCCACCCGCGATGGCTTGTCGGTACTTTCCTGCGCACGCTGCTCAAGGACGGCATGCCACATTTCGAGAACTCCTTTGCGTCAGGCGGCGCCCCCATTCTCTCGTCCAAAGTCATGCGCGACTTTACCGCTCGCGACCATCTTAATTGGGATCACATTGATCAAATACGTCAACGCTGGCGCGGCCATCTGATCATCAAGGGCATTCTGCACGAAAAGGATGCCGAGAAGGCTGTCGCCCACGGCATGGACGGCGTCATCGTTTCGAATCACGGCGGCCGCCAGTTGGACGGCGCGGTATCCGCGCTTCGCGTTTTGCCTGGAATCGTGCGTGCGGCGGGCTCCATTCCAATCATGATGGACAGTGGAATACGCCGAGGCAGCGATGTGCTGAAAGCACTCGCGCTAGGAGCCAAATGCGTGTTCGTCGGACGACCGTTCAATTACGCAATGGCCGTTGCGGGACAAGCAGGCATCACCCACGGCATCCGCCTGCTTTTCGACGAAATAGACAGAAATATGGCCATGCTTGGCGTCAACACGGTCGAAGAACTGGATGAAAACCTGCTGCTGGCGACGATACCTGCAAGCCTGCGGGCAGAGCTATAGCCGGAGCAAGCACATCCACCCTGGAAGACCTGCATGAGCCTCTGCCGGAACATTCAAGTACGCATCAAGACAAGCAATGCCACCTGAGCATTTCTAATTAATTGGAGACATCAAACATGTACAAATCACTACTTGGCACGGTCTGCCTGCTTGCATTTTCCGCCCCATACGCCGCCCATGGCGCCGAAAGCAAAGCGGCGAACGCTTATCCAACAAGAACGATCCGCTTGATCGTTCCATACGCGCCGGGAGGATCAACCGACAAGATCGCCCGCCTGTCGGCCGAATACCTGGGTCAGACATTAAAGCAGTCCATCGTTGTTGAGAACAAACCCGGGGCCAATAACATGGTCGGCGCCAACGCTCTGCTGGCAAGCGCAGCTGATGGCTACACATTGATGCTGGCAAGCAATGGCTTGTTGACGATGGCGCCTGCGCTATTCAAGAAAATGCCCTTCGATACGGCCAAGGATTTCACGCTGATCGGCTTGATCAACAAGAACCCCATGGTCATTGCTACGAAAGCCGGTGGCAAACATCACGATATGCGTAGCGTCCTGGAAAAGGCAAAAGCGGCGCCAGGCACCATTTCGTATGCGGTATCAGGAGGACTCGTACCAGCATTGTCCGCCGCACGCCTACAAGCAATGAGCAAAACAAAAATGCTCGAAATTCGTTATAGAGGCAGTGCCGCCTCCATCACGGATCTGATTGCCGGGCGCGTCGACCTCAGCTTTATGGGTGTCTCGCTGGCTGCCCCCTTGGACCAGGAGGGCAAGATCGTCGCTTTAGCAGTCACCAGCAAAGAGCGGTCCCCCCTCTTGCCCAAGGTCCCAACTCTTGCCGAATCTGGAGTCGCGGGCTTCGATACAGTTGTATGGAATGCGCTAATCGGCCCCCCGGGTGTGCCGGAAGACGTCGTCGCAACACTAAACCACGCTCTCGATGAACTCTATAACGATCAAGAGTTCCGCAAGAAATTGCAGTCGAATGGGGAAGAGCCTTTACGGGGCACCCCCAAAGAATTGCAGGCACGGGTGATCGAAGAAATCGCCGTCTGGAAGACCATCGTTGAGGACGCCGGAATTCCGGCGATGGACTGACTCGCCACTGGCCATCCTCACCTTGGCCGGCGCTCCCTGCACGCCGATTGAGTGAGTCGGCAAGACAAGCTCAGCCGCGCCTACCCAGAACACTCGTATCAACGGAGAACACACATGCTAGAAGCATCCAAAAACGCCGCCTTGGCATGGACCGGTGCCGAACTCTCAAAATCCGACGCATGGATCAATCAACTGTCGCCGGCGGAAATTGGCGAAATCCTCTCGGCGGTGGACAAGACCGAAAAAAAAGGGCTCAAACTATTCGATATTCGAGCCGAGGATTTTCCTCTGCCCACGCTTGGCTCCCGGCTTGCAGGCCTAAGCCATGAACTCGAAGGAGGCCGCGGCTTTGCCGTGCTACGAGGCATCCCGGTAGACCAGCTCTCGCTGGAATCCAATCAGCGCATCATCTGGGGACTGGGGCAACATCTAGGCACTCCCGAACCACAAGACCGTATCGGCAGTCTCTTGCACGACGTCCGCAATACCGGGAAACAAGTTGTTGGCAGCGACAGCACCCGCGGCTACGAAACCGACGACGAGCTGACCTTCCACAACGATGGGGGTGATGCGTTCATGCTGCTTTGCCTGAAGACCGCCGTCCAAGGCGGCATCAGCAAACTGGTGAGCGCTACGACCTTGTTCGAGGAAGTGCGAAAGCGCCGACCCGATCTTCTGCCAACGTTTCAGGAGCCGTTCTTTTTCGACTTACGCAGCCAGAGCAATGAAGGTCTGAAAGTCCAAGGTGTTCCTATATTCACACCTTACCAGGGGCATCTGAACGTGCTCTACAAAAGACGCTTCATTGTGCAAGCCCAGCGCTTTGAAGACGTTCCCCGGCTCAGCGCTCAACAACTTGAAGCCCTTGATCTGCTCGACGAAATCTGCGCAGACCCCACCGTCCACTTGGCGTTCACCATGCAAAGAGGAGACATTCAGGTCGGCAACAACCACGCGATCCTGCACTCACGCACGAGTTACGTCGATGCCGAAGAAGCGACACAACGGCGTCACTTATTGCGCCTTTGGCTGACCTTGCCCAATGGTCGGCCGCTGCCGCCGGCCTACGCTAACACCCGAGAATTCGGCCACACCTACGAACGACGCATGCGTCCTTCGGCTTCACATTGACTCAGCTTGGCCCAGACATAAAAAGAGAGACTATCTTGCTAGACGACATCATCATTACTTGCGCAGTAACCGGGGCCGGCGGCGGCAACAAGCTGAATCCGGCAGTTCCAGTTACCCCCAAGGAAATTGCTCGCGAATCGATTGCCGCGGCCAAAGCGGGGGCGGCAATCGTGCACATTCATGTCCGTGACCCTGAAACCGGTTCCTACAGCATGGAACTCGGGCTCTACAAGGAAGTGGTCGAGCGCATCCGTGATTCGGACACGGATGTGATCATCAACCTGACGACCGGACCTGGCGCAAGATTCACACCCGGTAAAGACAACCCCTGCCACGGAGCGCCCGGCAGTTCGCTCGCCCATCCCGAGGCGCGCGTAGCCCATGTCCTGGAACTCAAACCGGAGATATGCAGCCTGGATGTCGCCACTATGAACTTTGGCGAGCACGCCATGATCAACACCCCGGAACATTTGACCCGAATGGCAGAGCTTGTCCAATCGGCCGGTGTCAAACCTGAACTCGAAGTTTTCGACCTTGGCCACATACGGCTCGCCGGCGAACTGCTGAAACGGGGTGTATTGACCGGCCAGCCACTATTCCAGCTATGCCTGGGCGTGCCTTGGGGAGCAAGTGCGGACGCCCGCAGCATGCTTTGCATGCGCGACTCTCTACCCGCGAACGCGAACTGGACTGCCTTTGGTCTCGCGAAAACACAGTACCCCTCCATCGCCTTGGCTGCCGCAATGGGCGGCCACGTCCGCGTCGGTCTGGAAGACAACCTATATATGTCCAGAGGCGTCCTGGCTCCGGGCAATGCCGCGCTGGTCGAACGCGCGGTCCATCTGCTCGGACACATGGGAACACAGGTGGCAAGCGCCGGAAAAGCGAGGCAAATCCTGGGGCTCCCTGAACCGGCCTAGGCTCTTGAAGCCCTGTAAAGACGACGACTGACAAGTTATTCCGCACGCGGAAACCATAGGAAAGGAAGAGGCATGAAAGCGACGGGCATCATGATAGTTACCGGAGGGAGCCGAGGCATAGGCGCCGCTACCTCGGTTCTTGCCGCGCAACGCGGTTTCGATGTTTGCATCAACTACCACTCCAACAAAGAGCGCGCCCAACAGGTTGCCCGAGAAGTCGAAAGCCATGGCCGAAGAGCCATGATCTACCAGGCCGACATGGCTAATGAATCACAGATCGTCGCCATGTTTGCGGCCGTCGATAGCGAACTGGGGCGAGTCACCGCCCTGATCAATAGCGCAGGCGTCAATGGTTCTATCGGGCGTGTTGATCAGCTGACTGCCGCGGATATCGGACGGCTGCTGCAGACCAATGTGCAGGGAACTCTACTTTGCTGCAAAGAAGCCATTCTGCGCATGTCGCCCAGGCACGGCGGCGAAGGGGGTGCCATCGTCAACCTGTCGTCCGCCGCGGCGCGTTTAGGCGCCGCCGGCAGAAACGTCCACTACGCAGCAAGCAAAGGCGCAATCGAAGTCATCACCTTTGGACTAGCCCAAGAAGTTGCTGGGGAGAACATCCGGGTCAATGCAGTCAGCCCCGGGGTCATCGACACCGAAATGCAAGACCCGGCACGCATGGTTGACATCATCCCAAAGCTGCCCATGGGCCGGGCTGGCACCGCTGCTGAAGTGGCCGAAGCTCTGGTATGGCTGGCTTCATCCCAAGCGTCCTATGTTTCCGGAACGGTATTGAACGTATCCGGGGCTAGATAGTTTTTCTTGATGGAATTCTGATCTGGCCGCCAGGCCATGGAATAAAAACGGAGCGACAAATATGAACGCACAACTTTCAGACAGCCCTTCCGATGTGATTCTCAAGCAGAAAAAATGCCCCAAGACCGGCATGAATGTCGAGCCGCTATCCGCCAATATCGGCGCCGTCATTCATGGAGTAGACCTGCGCGAAACACTGACCACGGATGAAGTCAATATCATTCGCCAGGCGCTGCTGCACTGGAAAGTCGTTTTCTTCAGAGACCAGCATCTATCCCATGCACAGCAAATCGTGTTCGGCCGCAACTTCGGAGAGCTGACTCTGGGGCACCCGGTTTTCGGACACGTGGAAGGCTACCCCGAGCTCTATTCGGTCGCCAAGCATCGCGGTGCCAACCGGGTTCAAGGCGAACCGCTCCGGCGGGCCTGGACAGGCTGGCACACAGACATCACCGCAGCGGTAAACCCTCCCGCGGCGTCAATCCTGCGCGGCGTGGACATTCCCCCTTACGGCGGAGATACGCTCTGGACCAACCTTGCCGTTGCCTACCAAAAGCTTTCGGCCCCTATGCGCGGCTTCATTGACGGCCTGCGCGGAACGCATCGTTTCACCGCGGCATCGGGCCTGACCGAAACAGATTCCTATCGCAAAGCGGTGGACGCGAAAGCCTTGATCAGCGAACACCCCTTGGTGCGGGTACATCCCGAGACCGGAGAAAAAGTACTCTTCGTGAGCCCCTCCTTCCTCAAATCCGTCAATGGCCTCACCCCCAGGGAAAGCCAGGTTCTTCTTGAATATCTCTGGGAACACATCATTCGCACGGAATTTACCGTCCGCTTCAAATGGGAGGCTGGCAGCATTGCCTTCTGGGACAACAGATCAACAGCCCACCTTGCCCCGAACGACATCTTTGACCAGGACTTCGACAGGCAGCTCTATCGCATCACCTTGGTCGGATCCGTACCGGTAGGTGTAGACGGCAAACAGTCCACATTGATCTCCGGCGACCCGATGCTGGAAGCTCAGGCAAACCAATAAGACGGACAGATCAAAAGGTGCGGCGGCCCGCCACTAGCCGCAGCCACTGCCCTGATAAGAAGCCGATACCCCACGGAGACATAAAATGAACGTCAGAATCCATTCATCCAAACAACGTACGCACCGTCGCAATTTTTCGTTCGCACTCGCGAGCTCTCTACTTGCCATCGGATTTTCCCTGGGCTTGCCTAAGGTCGCGACAGCCGATGTTTCCTACCCCAACAAAGCTGTAAGGCTAATCGTCGCATACGCCCCGGGGGGATCCACCGACATGATCGCCCGGCTTTTCGCGCAAGGGCTTTCGAAGCATCTCGGCCAAAACTTCATCGTGGAAAACCGCGCAGGCGGTGGCACGCTGGTAGGCACCGAATCGGTCGTTCTTTCTCAAGCTGACGGATACACGCTTCTGCTGGGAACCCCCGCGACGGTGATCACTCCCATGCTTCACCGCAATAAAACCTATGATGTTCTAAAAGACTTGCAAGCCGTAAGCTTGACCACCTCGCAAGTACAAGGCGTAACCATGTCGCCGACGCTTGGTGTCAATTCGATCCCCGAGCTCATCAAGTATGCGAAAGCGAATCCCGGTAAAGTCAACTTCGCGTCGACCGGAAACGGCTCAGCTGGCCACTTGGCTGCGGAAGCGCTAAGTGACGCAGCGGGGATCAAGATGCTGCATATTCCTTACAAAGGAACGGGAACAGTGTTGGCCGATCTGGTTGCCGGACGTGTCCATTTGATGATGACCTCATTGGTTCCGACAACATTGGAGCACGTCAAGCATGGTCGCTTGAAGCTGATTGCTACCACCGGGGCAAGCAGGTCGAAAGCAACTCCCGATGTTCCGACCGTCGCCGAAGGCGGGCTACCTGGATTCACCATCCAGACCTGGACCGGACTTTTCGCGCCCGCAGGCACGCCCAAGAGCGTCATCGGACGGCTGAACCAGGCCATGGAGGCGATACAGCGCGAAGGCACCATTCAAAAGGCAATAGAATCGCAAGCTATAGACGTCGCCATTTCTTCGCCCGAAGAAATGCACGAGCTCTTGAAGAAAGAACGCGGGTTCTACTCCAACATCATTGAACGGACAAACGCCAAGATTGATTAGGCAAGCCCAGGCGCTAGCCGCAGATGCACCGCCCGCGCAACGGGCGGTGTAGAGCTACTCCCAGCCCAGTCCCCGGCATTAAACAACCGTAGATTTCATCTGCGTGGGCAAGGTCAAGGCAACACGCTTCATATGCCCGATAAAGGCTTCCACCACTGGCGAGCGGCGGCGGTTGCTGCGTGTGATCAAGGCGACTGGCCCGAACAAATTAGACAATGAAATGGGCAACACCCGTACCAAGCCATTGGCTGAGAACTGACGCACGACGTCGGCAGGCATCACGGACAACATTGTGTTTTGCTGCAGCAGCGCAAGGTTGGTTAAAAGCGAGGCGGACTCGATGGCATTGCGCGGCCGCGCCCCCGCTTGGTTCATGAAGAGAATTTCAAGCCGTTGCCGCAAAGGAGTGGTCGAGTGCGGCAATATCCAGCGCGAAGAGGTGGTGTCCGACAAGCTGACTCGCTTTTTCTTCAAGAGCGGATGCTTGGATCCGCACACGATCACGAACTCGTCTTCATACAAGATTTCCAGATCCACATCGTCCATGGCCGCTCCTCCCATGACACGGCCCAGCACCATATCCAGATCACCGCGCTTGAGCGCGGCCAGCAACATCGCATGGGTGCCTTCCATTAGCGACACCCTGACGCCAGGATGCTCTTCCAGCATGGCGCTAACGGCAAGCGGCAACACTTCGGACACCGTGGAAGTCATGATGCCCGCCGCGATGGTACCCGTTGCTCCGTCAGCCAGTGCATTGATTTCATCGCCTACCGCGTCCAGGTCGGCCAACAAGGTCTCCGCGTAGCGGATCATCGTGTCGCCGAATAGCGTCGGCGTCATCCCCCGGCGAGAACGCTCGAAAAGCTGGACATTCAAGGCTGACTCAAGATCGTGCAGCAACTTGGTCGCGGCCGGTTGCGTCATCCCCAATTGCGCCGCCGAGCGACGCAGGTTGCCCAACTCGCCCAGAGCAGACAAGAGCAAGAGCTGTCGGATCTTCAGTCGGCTGCGCAACAATCGCTGTACGGTGGGGGCATTGGGCATGTCGGCCGGGTGATATCCAAAAAGGAATCAAGTTATCCAAAAAAGTGATTTTACGGTAATCATCTACCTATCTAGACTTCACGGCAAGCATAAGAGCCGCATTGCAAACCAGCGATGGTCATCGGCATAAAAATGGAGACATGAGATGTCCGGCAATTTCACGGTCGACCTGTACTGGTCTTTCCGCAGCCCATACAGCTATCTCGCCCTGCCTCGCGTGGCCGAGTTCGCAGACACCTTCGATGTGCAATGGAACATCAAGATCGTCTACCCCTTAGCCATCCGCTACCCCGAACACTTCAAGAAGCAGCGCGAGCAACCCTTGGCGCGTCCCTACTTCCTGGCGGATTGCGAACGGGTGGCAGAGTCGCTGGGCATGCCGTTTCGCCGACCTGTGCCAGACCCCATCGTGCAAGACGCGCACACCCTGGAGATCGCACCAGAGCAACCGTATATCCGCCGCCTGACCCGTCTGGGCATAGCGGCTACCCGCCGTCACAAGGCCTTGCCCTTCATCGTGGAAGTTAGCCGCGTGCTTTGGGATGGCAGCGTAAACGCATGGAACGAAGGCGATCACTTGGCGCAAGCCGCGCAGCGTGCGGGCTTGGATCTGGCCGAGATGCAGGCCGCGATAGATGCTGACCCGGCCGGCCATGACGAAGAAGTCGAAGCCAATCAGCAAGGCCAGCAGTTGGCCGGCCACTGGGGCGTTCCCCTGTTTGTGTACGAGGGCGAACCGTTTTTTGGCCAAGACCGTTTCGACTTGCTGGTCTGGCGCATGCGCCAACGCGCACAGTCGGCGGTCTAGTTTCGCCATCAGTCACCAGGCAAAAACACTCTCAGGAATCAACCCGTATGCAGCAACCGAACTTCATCTTCTTCATCACCGACCAGCACCGTGCGGATCACCTGGGCTGCTATGGCAATCCGATCGTACGCACGCCCAACATCGATGCGATCGCCGCCCACGGTTGGCGTGCCAATCGCTTCTATGTCGCCAATCCGGCCTGCATGCCCAATCGCGCCACCTTGATGACAGGCCGGATGCCTTCGGTCCATGGAGTGCGCGCCAATGGCATTCCACTTTCCTTGTCCGCCACCACCTTCGTTGAATTGCTGCGAGAGGCCGGCTATAAGACGGCTTCCTGCGGCAAGATCCATCTGCAACCCATGACCGACGAAGGGCCTATCTTCAAAGCTGCAGACCCCCACGGACTGCTTAAACCCCCAGCTGATCTTTCCGATGCTTGGTGCCCCGACGCCCCGCGCGAGCACTACGAGCAGGAACGCATCAATCGATGGCAAGACGACCCCGATCATGACCTGCGCCTACCCTATTACGGCTTTGATGAAGCTCACCTGACGATGATGCACGCCGATGGCGCCCATGGACACTATGGACGCTGGCTGGAAGAGCGCCACCCTGGCTCCAGCAAACTGGTGGGCCCTGCCCATGCCCACTCGCCGGAACAGATCACCGCCCTGCAAGCCTGGCGCACCGCCGTTCCGGAAGACCTGTACTCCACCAGCTACATCGGTGAACAAGCTACTGCCTTCCTGCAACGGCACAGCGAGCAAGGCAATGGCCAGCCCTTCTTCATGCAGGTCTCTTTCAACGATCCGCACCATCCTTTCACTCCGCCAGGCAAATACTGGAACATGTACGATCCCGCCGATGTCACCCTGCCGGGCTCTTACGCTGAGCACAAAGACAATGCACCCCCCACCTTGAAGCATTTGATTGCCGAGCGTGACGAAGGCCGGTCCAATCGCGATTCGTGGATGCTGCAGGCGGTAAGCGAGAAAGACGTGCGCGAAGCCATCGCCCTTACCTATGGATCGATCACCATGATCGACGACGCCATAGGCAAGGTGCTGCAAAAATTGAAACAACTGGGCCTGGATCGCAATACCGTACTGGTATTCACCAGCGACCACGGCGACTACATGGGCGACCATCAATTGATGTTCAAGGGCCCCATGCATTACGACGGCCTGATCCGGGTGCCCTTTATCTGGAGCGATCCGCAGCTTGAAGCCCAAGGCCGGACATTCGACGCCTTGGCCGGCACCATCGACATCGCCGGCACCATCCTGAAACGGGCTGGGCTGGCACCTTTCCACGGCATGCAAGGGCGCGATTTGGTGGCATTGATGAATGGCGATGCGCCGCAACGCGAGGCGATGCTGATCGAAGAGGACAACCAACGCGTATTCCTGGGCTTCGATCAGCCGGTGCGATTGCGCACCCTGGTCACCGACCGCTGGCGCCTATCGGTATATCGCGGAGTGCAATGGGGAGAACTCTATGATCTGCACCAAGACCCCCTGGAAATGGATAACCGTTGGAACGACCCCGCCCTAAGCGCGCTACGGGAAGGGTTGCTGATGCAAATGGTGCAAACCATGGAGGACCTTGCCGATGACAGTCCTCTGCCCACCGCGCGCGCATAAACACAGCATTTCTCCGCCCCCACCTCTAACACCATCGAGGAGACGAATCATGGTCAAGAGAGTCGCAACATCCATGCTGGTGCCTTTGGCACTTGCGCTTTCGAATGTCTCGCCCGTCCATGCGCAAAGCTATCCCGCCCAGCCTATCACCATGGTGGTGTCTTTCGCTCCCGGCGGAGCAACCGACATCGTGGCGCGCGCCATGGCGCACGAGATGAGCCAAGACCTGAAACAGACTGTGGTCGTGGTCAACCGCGCCGGGGCGGGTGGCTCCATAGGCACCGGTGCGATCGCCAGCGCGCACCCCAATGGATACACCATCGGTTTGATCTCGGTGGCCTCGCTGACCATTCTTCCCCATATGCAAGCAGTACCCTACAACTTCGCATCTTTCGACTACCTATGCCGGGCCTACGACATTCCGGTTTTCGTACTCGTCACGCCCGACTCACGCTTCAAGACCCTGAAAGACCTGGTCGATTATGCGCGCGACAACCCCAACAAGCTGAATTACGCCACGGTGGGTCCGGGCTCTCTGCCTAACATGGCTGCGCTGGACTTATCCCGCGCGGCGAACATACGCATGAACCATATTCCCTACAAAGGCGAGGGGCCTGCTGTAACCGATCTGTTGGGCAAGCACGTGGATGTCTACTTCGGCACCAATGCCGTCGCCACCAGCCACAACCTGCGGCGGCTGGGTGTTGCATCCGAAGCGCGCAACGAAGAATCTCCCGACACCCCCACGCTTGCAGAGGCCGGCTACAAGGTCGTGTGGTCCATCATGGGCGGCATGCTTGCCCCCAAAGGTCTGGATCCGAACATTCGGGCGACCTTACAGAAATCGTGTGCAAAAGCCTCCAACACTCCCGCCTACAAGACCGCGCTGGAAAATCTGAAAGTAAGACCGCTGTATGCCGACGGAGCCAACTTCCAGAAGCTTCTGGTGGCCGAGTCCACCATTAACCATCAACTATTGAAGTCGGCCGGATTACTTGCGAAAAGCTCGGCAAGCGCCGCCAATCCGCAGTGAACACAGCAACCATAGTCTCAAAATTAGAGGAATGTTTCATGAGCCAGCACGAACAGGACGCGGTTGAAAGCGCTGTGTTTGCCGATCTGCAGATGTTCATCGATGGTAAATGGACAGCCGGAAGCAGCGATGCAAGCGAATCCGTCATCAACCCCGCCACCGGCCAAAGCCTGGGCCAGTTGCCACATGCCAGCGATGAAGACCTGCGTCGCGCAGTAAGCGCCGCAGAGCGAGGGTTCGCCATCTGGTCGCGCACCCCCGCAATGGAGCGGCGGCGCGTGCTGATGGACGCGGCCCAGTTGCTGCGCGAGCGAGCCTCCTACATCGCCCACATCATGACGCTGGAAGAAGGCAAGCCCTTGGCCGAATCACAGGCTGAACTGGGAGCCGCGATCGACATCTTCGAATGGTATGCGGAAGAAACACGGCGTCTGTACGGGCGCGCCATCCCTGCGCGTGCGGCAAATGTCGTACAGCTCGTTCATAACGAACCGGTCGGGCCGGTCGCAGCGTTCACCCCGTGGAATTTTCCGGCACTGACTCCCGCGCGCAAGATCGCTGGCGCGCTGGCGGCAGGTTGTTCCCTCGTCATCAAACCCTCGGAGGAAACGCCGGCCACTGCGATTCAACTAGTGCGCGCGTGTGTTGACGCGGGCCTACCGGCCGGCGTGCTGAATCTGGTATTTGGAGTGCCCGCGCAGGTTTCCGAATTCCTGATCAAGAGTCCGCTTATACGCAAGATCACGTTTACAGGGTCGATCGGCGTCGGCAAACATCTTGCCAAACTAGCTGCCACTCACGGCTTGAAGCGCTGCACCCTGGAGCTTGGCGGCCATGCGCCCGTACTGGTGTTCGATGATGCCGATATCGCGCGGGCGGCACAGATATGCGCCGCGGGACGTTTCCGCAACGCCGGCCAGGTATGCGTAGCGCCTTCGCGCTTCTACGTGCAACGCGGCGCAATTGACCAATTCGTCTCCCATCTGTGCAGCGCCGCCGAAGCGCTCAAGATAGGGGATGGGCTGGAGGCATCGACAACACTCGGGCCACTGGCTAACGAGAGAAGACTGGAAGCAATGAAACACTACGTCGACGATGCGATTGCCTTGGGCGCCCGCATCAGAACCGGCGGGCGGCAGCTCGACCGTCCCGGCTTCTATTTCGCGCCTACGGTCATCACGGATTTGCCCGACAGCGCCCTGGCCATGTGCGAGGAAACCTTCGGTCCCATCGCCCCGGTGGTGGCATTCGATAGCGCTGAAGAAGCCATAAGCCGTGCCAACAGCTTGTCTTTCGGGCTAGCCGCCTATGCCTTCACCGAATCATCACGCACCGCAGCCTTGGTATCGCAAAGGCTGTCTTCCGGCATGGTAGGCATCAACCACTTATCCATCTCCATCGCGGAAGCCCCGTTCGGCGGGGTACACGAAAGCGGCTATGGGTCGGAAGGCGGAACCGAAGGCTTGTCCGCCTACTTGGCGCCCAAGTTCGTCACCCATCTTTCGCTTTGATCCGGTTCTCTGGAGCAATTACCTCAGGAGATATCCATGAAACGATCCCCCAAACGTCGTACGCTCTGTATCACCATTGCCGGCCTGCTCGGCATGGCCGGCAGCATGTCGCCAGCCATCGCGCAGTACCCTGAACGCCCCATCAAGATCGTCGTACCCTTTGCCGCCGGGGGGCCAGCCGATAGTCTGGGCCGGCAACTTGCCCAAGGCCTTGCCAGCCGACTTAAAACCAGCGTCATCGTAGAAAACAAGCCTGGCGCCGGCGGCAACATCGGAACGGCGCAGGTAGCGAGTGCAGCAGCCGATGGCTACACGCTGCTACTGGGCTACATCGGGCCACTTGCCATCAACCCGGCGCTCTACCAGGCTCAACCCTTCGACCCCGTCGAAGATTTTTCCGCCATCACCATGCTCGCCAGCAATCCGCTGGTACTGGTCACCCGCCCCGGGCTGGGAGCCAATGACGTCGGCGAGTTGATCAAACTGGCCAACTCGCGCCAGAAAAGCCTCAGCTACAGTTCCGGCGGCGTCGGTTCCGCCAACCACTTGGCGGCAGAGCTTTTCAAATCCGCTGCAAACATCAAGCTACTGCATGTGCCTTATAAGGGGGCCGCACCCGCCACTACTGCTCTGGTCGGCGGCGAAGTCGACCTCATGCTTAACGGTGTTTCGGTCGCGCTGCCATTTATTCAGGCGGGAAGAATCAAGGCACTGGCAGTCACTACCAAAACTCGCCTGCCTTCGCTACCTCAAGTAATGACCATGGAAGAAGCCGGTATACGTCCATTCGACGTATCGGCCTGGTTCGGCCTGCTTGCCCCAAAGAACACCCCGGCCGACGTCCTGCAAGTGTTACATCGGGCGGCCCAAGACACCATGAAATCCGCCGAGGTTAGCGAGCAGTTGAAATCGGCCGGCCTGGAACTTCGCTTGAGCTCCCCGGCTGAATTCAGCCAATTCATCCGTGATGAGTTGAAAACCTGGTCCAGAATAGTGACCGAATCCGGCGCACGCGCCGGCTAGACCGCACCAAGAATTCCAGTCATGATGCAGATCTTTTCTCGTGCGCTGCCGCAAGCAAGCTGCGGGTTTGGCTCCCAGAAAACCTGGATGGATCAGCGATTAAAAAGTAGAGACAGGAGCACCACCTATGCAATACGAACTTCGCATCTACCGCGCCATGCCGGGCCGCCTGGCAGACCTGAATCGGCGCTTTGAAACCTCAACGCTGAGCCTGTGGGAAAAACATGGTATTCGGCCCATCGGCTTCTGGACAGTCAATATCGGCGACAGCAACCACGATCTGTATTACATGCTGGCATGGGAAGACCTGGCCGAACGCGACCGTAAATGGAGCGCCTTCGGTCGCGATCCGGAATGGATAGCCGCACGCGCCGCAAGCGAAGAAAATGGGCCGCTGGTGCAATCCCTCTCCAACCAGATCCTGTCGCCCACCAGCTACTCCAAGCTGCGCTGAGTTAAAAAAGGCATCCCGTGCTTTTCATGGTCATCAGCTCACCTCGCCCCGAACGACCCTCTTCGGTGCGTGCGCAGCAGCAGGCCTTCTGGTCATGGCTGGACGCACTGCTTGAACGCGGTACGGTCAAAAGCTGCCTGCGCAAAGTGGGGCGGGGCGTGATCCTGGTTCTTGAGGTAGACAATCACGAAGAGCTGCACACCCTGCTGAACCAGTGGTCCGAACATGTTCCGGCTGCCTTCGAGATACATGCCCTTCTGCCCGAGGGCACAGCCCGACCATGACGGGCGGCAGCACCTGCCTGGCGCCGCACGACCTGGTCGACCCCATCTTGTTCAACATTCCTGCGTTGGCCTGCGATACCCATGCGCACGTTATTGCCGCCGACTGCGCAAGCTACCCCATGGTTGCGAACCGCAGCTATACCCCGCCCCCGGCGCCTGAAAGCAAATACCTGGCGATGCAGGACGCCCTGGGTATGCAGCGCGGGGTATTAGTGCAAGTCAGCGTGTACGGCAACGACAACCGTTGCATGCTGGATGTGCTGAGCCGCCATCCGCAATGTTTGCGGGGGATTGCCGTGGTGGACGCCACGGTCACCGACCAGGAGCTTCTATCCATGCATGAGGCCGGAATCAGAGGCCTGCGCATCAACGTTTTATTTAGGGGCGGGGTGGGATTCGATCTGCTGGAAACCCTGGCGGCCAGGATCGCGCCTTTGGGCTGGCATATGCAGTTACTGATGGATGTGCGCGAACTACCTGGCTTGATACCGCGAATGCGCAAGCTGCCCTGCCCTTGCGTGGTCGACCATATGGGGCACATGCCTGCAGAACTGGGGGTTCAAAACGCAGGTTTTCAAGCCCTGCTACGCATGGTGGCCGATTGTGGATGGTGGGTGAAGTTGTCTGGGGCTTATCGACTGGGCTGTACGAACTACCCCTATCCGGCCGCTACCGACCTTGCCAGGCAACTAGTGGAATTCGCACCTGACCGTCTCGTGTGGGGCAGCGATTGGCCCCACGTGTCCGTGAGCAAGATGCCCGATACCGGGGCGCTGCTGAACTTGCTGCCTGTGTGGGTGCCCGAGGTAGATATCCGTAAACGCATACTGGTGGACAACCCGGCTCGTCTGTATGGATTCTGAGTGTCAATCCAGATACCTCAAGCGCGCGCCTGCCACCCACCATCAATCGGAATCGGCGTACCGGTTATGTCGCGAGCCTCGTCGCTACACAAAAACGCGGCCAAAGCGCCTACGCTTTCAGGCTGAACAAACTTCTTGGACGGCTGGCGCGGCCCCAGAAAACCGGCTGTCGCCTCTTTTTCTGACTGGCCGCTAGCCGCCATTCTTTCAGCAATCAACATCTTCAAATGCGGCGTCAGCACGGCTCCTGGACAGAGCGCATTGCATGTGATGTCGAACTCGGCGCATTCCAGCGCCACGACCTTGGTCATGCCCACCAAGCCGTGCTTGGTCACCACATAGTCAGTGCGGCGCGGCGTACCTTCGACACCGAAGATAGATGCGAGGCTGATGATTCTGCCCCAGTTGCGCTGCTTCATACCCGGCAGCGTAAGGCGGATAAGATGGAAAGCGGCCGTCAGGTTGACCGCCAACGCATACGACCATTTTTCAGTCGGAAGATCCTCGATATTTGCGTCGTATCGGGTAACGGCATTGTTAACCACAATATCCACGGCACCGAATCGGTGCTGCGCCGTAGCCACCAGATCTTCGATTTGGCTCTGGGCCGAAATGTCCGCACCGTGGTAATCCGCATCGACACCTTGACTGCGCAGGCCGGCAACGCGCTCCCGAACCAGTTCCTCCGGGCCGAAACCATTAAGCATGACAGCACACCCCTTGCTGGCAAGCGCGCTTGCTATGGCATAGCCGATTCCGTCCAGCGATCCTGTAATGATCGCACTCCTGCCTTCCAACACTATGGTCTCCTTGAGTAAAGAGCGGTGGAAAAAACCTTGGCCACAAGCGAATTATTGGCCGTGGCGAAGGCGCGTACCGAGAATCTGCCCGGTCGTATATGCTCCGCCGGTTTCGGCTAGAAATAATATCGTTTGCGCGATTTCTTCTGGCAGGCTGGGCTTGCCGAGAACATCCACCGACACCTTGGCATCCCAGCTTTTCGGGTTTGCCCCACGGGCAAGAGGCGTGTCGGTCATACCCGGGTTCAAGCCGTTGACCGACACCTGGTATTGACCCAGCGCAAGCGCCAGGCTCTTGGTCAGCGCGATCATGCCGCCTTTGGAAGCTGCATAGTGCGCATAGTCGACAGCGCCATGCACTCCCCGATCCGAGGTCAACAAAATCATCGACCCCGAGCGACGCGATGCCATGGCGCGGCCCACGTCACGCGTCAAGAAGAACGTGCCGTCTAGATTGACCCTTAGCGTTTCACGCCACTGTTCATCGCTCATATCAAGTAGCGGCACCGGCAGGCATATTCCTGCGGCATGAACCAGGACGTCGATCTGGCCGTAGTTGTGCAAGATACCCTCAACAAGGGAGCGAATCTGCGCGGCATCACCAAAATCAGTGACAACGTCTGCTACCAGGCCACCGCCAGCTGAGATTGCCCGGCAAACAGCGGCCGCGCCCGCCGCATCGCGGTCGGCGATAAGCACCTTCGCTCCCTTACTCGCAAACAAGTGCGCCGCCGCACGGCCGATTCCCGACGCCGCACCCGTCACCAACACTACTTTGTCTTGAATGGACATGTGAATCCGCTTAACAAATAGAGAAGGCTCACTGCGCCTTGATGGACGCGGCCTGGGCTACGCCGCTCCACAGGGCTGCATCCGACTTGATCAAGGCAGCGAAGCTTTGTGGGTTGCTGTTTCCATCCAATTCGCTGCCAGTCGGAGCAAGACGCTTACGGATGTCCTCGCGCGCCAATACCTTGTTGACCGCGATGGCGATCTTCTGAGCGATCGAATCAGGCAGCCCCTTGGGGCCGAGAATGCCGTTCCAATAGCTGGCTTCAACCCCCTTGATACCGGTTTCCTCCAGCGTAGGAACATCGGGGGCAATCTCCAGCCGCTTCTTGCTGGTAACGGCCAGCGCCTGTATTTTCCCATCGCGAGCGGGTGGCAGCGCTGTCGACGACACCGCAAAGTGATAAGTTACCCTGCCCGCGATCTGTTCCATCATCGCCTGAGGCGACCCCTGGGTCGGCACCGATGTGACCTGAATGCCCGTACGGTTCGCGAACAGTTCACCAACGAAATGCGATGGCGCACCAATGCCAGACGTGGCATAGAAGAGGCGTTCTTTCTTGGCCAGCTCGATCAGGTCCTGAGGAGTCTTCAGACCTCGCTTCGGATCAACAACCAACATCATCGGCGATGAGAAGACATTGGCCACCGGCGCAAACGAATCCGGCATCTTGTAGGGGGTAGGCGTGCGCATCGCAGCCACCATATTCATGGCGGCCGAACTGAACAACAAGGTATAGCCGTCGGGCGCCGCATCGGCCACCACTTGCGCGCCTACGCCCCCGGCAGCACCCGCCCGATTTTCGATAATGACGGTTTGCCCCAACTCCTGGCTAAGACCGTCATTGATCATTCGCATGAAGACATCGATTCCACTGCCCGGAGGCCACGCGACAATCATCCGGATGGGCTTGCTTGGATAACTTGGCTGGGCTGCCACTGCGCCGCTCGCAGTGGCGAACGCCACCATGGCCAGTACATTCAATGCGCTGCACCTCATGACACTCTCCCGTTGTAATATAAAAAGTCAGGTGATCGTTTTATCGCGCAGAGCCAAAGCCCCCTGCCGCGCACCCGCCATGAGATAGCTCACGTCGGTCGTGCCCAACAGGATGCGCGCCCCTTTTGCAAACAGTTCGTCTACATACGGACCATTCGCCACGAACTGCTTGCCATGCCGCCCAGCTGCCGTTACGGCCGTCATATAAGCCGCCTTGATCAAGGAATTGCCCATATCAGCCGGCGCGCCGAACTCAACGGACAAATCTCCCGGTCCAATCATCAGGGCATCTATGCCAGGCACCGCGGCAATCTCGTCAGCTGCCGCTACGCCGGCAGCCGTCTCCAACATGGCGATGATCATCGTCTGGTCGTTCATCAGACGAATGTTCTCGCTTGCGGATAATGATCGGTAGCGGGTTGCCGGCCCGACTGCTGCCAAGGAACGCTGCCCTTGCGGTGGATACTTGGCTGCGCGCACCGCGTCTTCGGCTTCCCTGGAACTGGAGACATGCGGGACGATCACGCATAAGGCCCCGCCATCCAGTGCCGCACCGATATCCGCACATGAATTACTGCGCACCCTCACTGCAGGCATCAGCCCGGCCAAGAGTGCTCCGGTACACAGAGCGGAAACTTGCGCCCACGAGTACATGCCGTGCTCACAATCCACATAGAAACCATCAAAGCCGCATTCGCGCACGATCATGGCGGCATCAGGCCCCTGCAACTGGCGCAGGGACATAAGCAGTACCGGTTCATGGGAGGCCAGCTTGCGCTTGACGGGGTTAACCATCAACATGGGATCACTCATGGCTGGCTCGCAGCGATCGGGCCAACCGTGTGGGGATATGCCCGCGACGTAAAACCCGCGTCGACGGTAACGATTACACCGGACATGGCGCTGGCCCGCGCCGACGCGACGAAGGCGACCACGTCCGCCACCTCTTGCGCTTGAATCAAACGCCCTCGCGGCCAGTCCTTGACGAGTTCCGGCCAACGTTCGCTATTGCCCAGTTCAGCCGCCGCTCTCGCCCGCAACGAGCGCTTCGCCTTGGCAGTTTCCACCCAGCCTGGATGCACGCCCAAGACCCGCACCCCATACTCCAGACTCGCACTACCCACGATCCGCGTCATGGCGGCGAGTGCCGCATTGCCGGTTCCCCCGGCAGCGTAGGCATATTCGTACTTCTCGGCGCTAATACCGATGATGTTGACGATGACGCCATCCTTGCGCGCCTGCATACGCCGATAGAACTCACGAGTCAGATTGATATACCCAAACACTTTGAGTTCCCAGCCTTGACGCCAGGCCTGCTCATCGACAGCAAGAATATCGCCACGGGGAGTACTACCCGCGTTATTAATCACGATATCCGAATCCGCGCATTTTTCGGCGATCAGAGCTACGCTTCCCGGCTGCGTCAAATCCAAGGGATGAATACCTACTTCAACGCCGTAGCGCTCGCCGATATCCGTCGCGACAGCTCGTAACTGATCCGCATCACGCGCCACAAGATGCAAATCGCACCCTTCTTGCGCCAGCGTCTGGGCGATGGCGTGCCCTATCCCCTGGGAAGCCCCGGTCACCAGCGCACGCTTCCCCTTCAGGCCCAGTTCCATGTCTTAGTTGTCCGTAGGACGCAACTCGATCAGATCAGGACAGCACCCATCCCGCGTCTTCAGCGCATAGATAATCGCTTGAGCGACATCGTCCGGAGTAAGCGGCGCGAACTTGCGCGCGGCAATCGATTTGAGCACTTCCGGATGCTGGCTGTTATCCCGAATGGCCGTGTCGACCATACCCGGGGCGACCTCAGTTACCTTTATTCCCTGCGACTTGTACTCGGCCCGGAAACCCTTCGCATAAGCCGATAGCGCATGCTTGGTCGCCGCGTAAGATACAGCCAATGGGTTCACATTGCGCGCCGACAGCGATGTCACGAACACCAGATGCCCATGCCCACGCTCAACCATTCCGAGCACGACTTCCTGCGTAACGGCCAGTGCCGCGATCACATTCGAGCGAAACATGGCTTCGGAGTCTTCAATCAGAGTGTCGCGAAGCGGCGCGTAAGTCAGAATGCCCGCGTTATTGACCAAGATATCGACATGCCGGGCTGCCTGGCCCAATTCACGAACGAAACCGCTATCGTTCAGATCTCCTCGAATAGCTTTGCCAGTTGCTCCGACTTGGACGCATTGAGCAAGGACTGCGTCGAGTTCCGCCTGGCGCCGCCCCGTCACCATCACTTCGGCACCTTCGCGGGCGAGCGCCACAGCCGTGGCGCGCCCGATTCCCGCGCTGCCCCCTGTGACCAGAGCCACCCGCCCCTTGAGCGACTCAGCCATGCCGCGCCTCGCCGGCCGCCACTTCAGGCTGATGCTCTTGCGGGATCTGCCCCTCCAGATTTACCGTGTCGTAACCCGCCGGCATGATAATTTCGAGAATCTCCAGATCATCCGAATACCCAAGCACGTTGTGCTTGATGCGCGGCGGCTGGATCCAGCAACTACCTTCGCGCATTTCCAGCACGCCCTGCCCCTCGAACTCGCTTCTGACCCATCCCTTGAGCACGTACACCATTTGGAACTGAGTATCGTGAAAATGCGCGTGCGACACTTCAGCCGCGTTATACGGACGCGCGCGGCGATTCACATGCACCTGCACCATGCCCCCCGTGGCCTTGGCGAAGCCCATATCCCGCGTCAGGGTATAGGAACGAAACCCGTCGTTCGTGAAATCTTCTTCGCGTAAATGGCTTACATGAAATACCTGCTTGGGCCAGCCCCCGGCCTTCTCTTGTGTATTGGCCGAATCGAATTCGCTTTCGCGCAAAACCCGGTCTTTCTCTTCCTTCACCATGGCTGAATCTCGCTTCCGTTGTGCTTCCGAACCGCGGCGGAATCTAAGAGTAGATACACCGCCGCAGGCAGTAGAGTCAGTCGTAGTTTGTCATGGAAGAATATGTATGTATATTTGGATTATTTACATTAACGTACTGTTTTCCTAATGAATCTTTCAGTCCGTTTGATCGAAGCATTCATCGCTCTTGAAGAGACACGCCGCTTTGCGACCGCAGCGGAACGCTGTCACGTCTCGCCTTCGGCATTCAGCCAAATGATCAACCGCTTAGAGGAACAAGTTGAAGTCCGCCTATTCGATAGGGACACCAGAAACGTCACCCTAACCCCGGAAGGCGAAGTGTTTGCACGGCGGGCACACCGCATTGCAGCTGAAATTCATGCCTCCTTGGCGGAACTAAAAGGACTGGCCGAACGAAGCACCGGCCGGCTCTCCATCGCTTCGCCCCCCTCTCTTTGTTCGTCATGGCTACCCCAGATCCTGGCGCAATTCCGATCCGACCATCCCGGCATTGCGCTGCAACTCCATGACGTGGTTTCCGACCGGTGTTTGAGCATGATCGCGCAAGGTGAAGTGGACTTCGGCCTGAACGCTCGTAGAGGCAACGAACAAGAGTTCGAAACTCATTTGCTATTCAACGAACGTCTATTTCTTATCTGCCCCGACACCGACCCACTGTCGCGCACCGGCAAGATACGGTTGCGAGACTTGCGTGGCCGCGATTTCATTCACACGATACGAACCGGCAGCGTCTGGCAACAGTTACAGCCTCTACTGGACGCGGTGGCAATACGCGATAGCGGCTTCGAGGTAACTGAGCTCGCCACCATGACCGGGCTCGTCTGCGCAGGCTTCGGAGTCAGTATCGTGGGGCAGTACGCGCTCCCCCTGTGCAACCGTACGGGACTGGCAGCGGTACCTATCATCGACCGCAGCGCGGTACGACCGATTTTCATGGTCAAGCGGCGCCACCGCAGCCTGTCGGTGGCTGCGACGGACATGTGGGAAAGGCTGGTTCGGGCCAGCCCTGCTTAAGGGATTCGAAACGCCCTAGCAGAGCCGCCTACTACGCCTCTCCACCTGGCACAACGCCTGCACGGCGGCTCCAGTACTCCCATGCTCTCTGCATTTGTGGGGAGTCCGGTGCGACTTGACTGCGAATTTCTATTTCTCCTTGGGTAAGCGCGCTCACCTTGCCCATTTGCATCGCCTGCATAAGCACACGGGCATTCTCAGGCATGTAAATCGCTGCCTTGACAGCTTCCACCAGGGATCGACCTGTCGTCGTAAAACCGTGACCCCGCATCAAGACCGATTTTTGATCCCCCATGCAAGAAGCCATATCTCGACCATGCGCCATGCAGGTAACCAACAGATTGGTATCGCCGAAGCGTTTATGAATGTCCCATAGTGGTACACGGCTTCCCATATCGCTGGCAGTGTGGATGACCGGCACCAAGGGCGCGTCACAAACCGTAAAAGGCAGCACCGCACTTGCATGACTATGAATGACTGCCTGGATGTCGGGGCGAGCCTCGTAGAGCGCTCCATGAATGAAGCGCTCTAGATAGGGCTGATGCCCATCATCGTCGACCGGACGGCCATCCAGATGGTAGATCTTGATGTCGGACGCCTCTACCAGCTCAGGGCTGCGGGAGCGAGACAAGAAGTACTGATTCGGCTGGTCTGGGTGACGCATACTGACATGCCCATAAGCGTCGACCACTCCTTCATCAGCCAGGATACGATTTGCCGTCACCAGATCGCGGATAAGGTTAGAAATTGAACGCATTGCACTTCCTGAAAATAGGTGAGGCCCGCCTGATAGGCGAGCGAGCCATAAGACGACGCTTGCCCCTCACTCGATGGCCGACCCCGACTCTTTAACTACCTTTGCCCAATGATGGATTTCTTTGCGGATGAAAGCCTCGAACTCAGCAGGGCTCATATCTTCACTTTCTACTCCTGCCTTGGCAAGCCGCTGGGCTACTTCAGGTTGCTTCTTTGCGCGTTGCATTTGTGCGTTCAGGTAGTTCACCACAGCAGGCGGCGTTCCGGCTGGAACAATGACTCCAAACCAAGTGGGGGTTTCAAAGCCACTTATGTTGGACTCACTCATTGTCGGAACGTTGGGAAGGCTGGCAAGACGTCGACCAGAAGCAATCGCGATTGGGCGCAGAGATCCTCGCTGGATATGAGGAAGCAAATCGACGGGAGTGAAAAACTGCAACTGAATCCGCCCGGCCAGCAAGTCTTGCAAAGACTCGCCGCTGGATTTGTAGGGCACATGCACCATTTTCGTCCCGGTCCGCACTTTGAACAGCTCGCCGAAGATATGCGCCGTGTTGCCCTGCCCCGAAGATCCATAGCTGTACTTATCTGGGTTGGCCTTCAATTCCGCTATCAGCTCTTTCAACGTATGCGCGGGCACTGATGGGTGCACCACCAAAACGTAAGGAACCTTGCCGATGAAACCTACGGGGGTGAAGTCTTCTACCGTATCAAAGGGCAAGGATTTGTACAAAGCTCGATTGGTAGCAAGCATATTCGCCGCCGCCAAACCCAAGGTATAGCCATCGGGCGCAGACTTCGCCAGCGCAGAGAGCCCGACATTGCCGCCCGCGCCGGGACGATTCTCCACGATAAAGGTTTTGTCGAGCATCGTACTCAATGCACTCCCCATCGCTCTGGCCAATGAGTCCACAGTCCCTCCTGGGGCATACGGAGCAATGATGCGTACCGGACGCGACGGATAATCTGCAGGCGCGGCCTGCGCACTCACTACGGCAACGTGGCCCGCTATTGCAAAGCCAAGGCAAGCCTTAAGCAGTCCAGTGGATGAATAGGTCATGAAGGTCTCCTCTTGTTAGATAACAGGACAGCAATGCAATCACGATCAAGCTCGCTTTTTCCGAAAATAAGCGCTCAGAAAGGCAAGAAAAAGCTGCGCTGCCGTCGCCATTTTTTTCTCAGTTTTTCCGGTCGTTCAGGATGCGTTATCAGCGCCTGCCAAAGCCATTTTTGGAAGAGTTTTCCCTGACATCCGCGACGCTGACACCTCAAGTGGCGCTATAAATAGAAAATCCATTATAATTCGCACAACAGATTTATAACTTGCATTGCAAATTAAAGTCGAGCGTTATCGACAGGGGCTGAACATGCAAAAAAGCACTATCCCTACCTCTGATTCCCGCTCTACCAAGATTCCAGTGCGCTTCGCATGCGGCTTGTACGACCGCATGCAGGCGCTATATACGCGCGAAGTCGAGCCAGAAGGCATTGATCTGCAATTCCTCAACATCGATGCGCCACGAAAAATTTTTGATTTAATGGCGGGCGAGCAGGCATTTGATGTTTCGGAGCTGTCCTGCTCCGAGTTCATCACCCGTATGAGCACGGGCGACGACTCTTTTGTCGCTCTCCCGGTATTTCCTTCACGTACCTTCCGGCACAGCTTCATAACGGTCAACCGGCGCTCGGGCATCCGGTCCCCCAAAGACCTTGAAGGGAAACGTATAGGGGTTCCGCTCTACACCATGACTGCGGCGGTGTGGATTCGCGGCGTTCTGCAAGACGATTACGGAATAGACTTTTCCAAGGTGCAATGGGTAGAAGGGTCAATAAACAGTGCCACGAGTCATGGGACACCTACCCTCATGCCTTTGGCGCGCGAGGTGTCAATCGAGCGGGGTCATAACGAAGGAAAGTCGCTTAGCCAGCTTCTTGATGAAGGCAGCATTGACGCCATCTTCGGCACGACCTTACCCGAATGTCGTCGACACAACCCAGACATCCAGAGGCTTTTTCCAGATTTCCGAGAAGTGGAAAAGGACTATTACAAACGCACAGGCATCTTTCCCATCATGCATCTGGTTGCGATCAGGAAGAGCCTCTACCAGCAGCACCCTTTCATCGCCCAATCGCTGTATCGCGCGTTCATTGAATCCAAACAAGTCGCCTACAGAAACATGAGAAACCTGGCAGCCTTACGCTACATGCTTCCTTGGCTGAATGACGACCTGGACGAGCTTGACGCAGTTTTTGGCTCAGACCCATGGACATATGGGGTCCAAGCCAATCGGCAAACCTTGTCCACTCTCATGCGGCACATGCAGGAACAGGGCCTTATAAACGAGGTTCTACCCGTCGATCAGCTGTTCATTCCCGTACAAAATTGACCATCTGGCAGAGAAAAAAATGGAGCCAGCCTGATGTGGCTGACTCCAACTTATCGCCCTAGAGGGGCTAGTTGCTGCCTTAGGCTTTCAAGCAATAGCGCCAGCGCTCCGGTTCACGCATCAGCAAGCCCGCGTTGCGCAAATCTTCCAACTCACGCACCACATCACCGCCATCAGCACTGGCCACCGCCGCCATCAATTCCTCAAAAAACTTCGGACCATCTTCAAGCGCTGCGCGTATTGAATCAAACCGTCTGCCGGTGTACGTTGGGGCTACAGGAGTGGTTGCCTCCATCCTATTTGTAGACCCAAAACGCCAGGTCAAGTCGAATCCCGCCTTTGATCCAGTAGTAGCATCGTCATCCAGCGATGGGTCCAACGGCAAGGTGCGGAATCCACCCTGCACCACCAAGTCGCGCTCTGGCTGAAAGCGCGTCCCCATCGCCCACTCCATCTGCTCATTCGAGAAGATGTCAATGTCCGGATCAACGACAAATACATTCTTCACATTAGCCACCGACCCAAACACTGCAGCGATCGCATTTCGAGCCTCGCCTGGTACTCGTTGACGCAGGGCAATACGCAGGTTGTAGACACCTCCCGTAGCAGGAGGCGCATAGACCGCTTTGACTTCCCGTACTGCGGTTTCCAGAGCTCGCCATGCCAGCGCTTCAGTTCGCAGGGCACACAATTGAGCGGTATCGGTGTGACTCATAGCGTTACCGCCAATGGTCAGGGTTTGGAAAACCGCATCCTTGCGTCTTGTGATGGCAGTCACGCGGAAAACCGGGTTGATCTTGACGCCGCCGTAATAGCCTAGAAATTCCCCATATGGGCCTTCAGGTTCGGTATAACCCACAGCATCAAGGTAACCCTCGATTACCCACTCGGCATCCGCAGGCACCATCAAATCATTGGTAAGACTTTTCACCAAAGGCAATGGGGCGCCGCGCAGCTGAGCCATCAAACCGAGTTCATCAACTGGCAGACGCATGGTTGCTGCGAGGTAATCAATAGGATGGCTGCCAACCACAATCGACAGCGGCAGGTGCTTTTTCTCGGCAAGGCTCTCCAGCAATATCATGCGCAAATCGGAAGGTGCAACCAGGTCAATGCCTGTTTCCTTACGGCCCCGAATCATCAGGCGACGCAAACCAACGTTGGTCCACCCCGATGCCTTGTCATGCGCGAAATCCATTGCGGCGGAAATGTATGGACCGCCATCCAATTCGTGCTGGAGATTGACCGGCAGTGTAGTCAGATCGATCTCTTCGCCCATCATGACCACTTCCTGAACCGGCGCCTGCTCGCGATCCACTTCAATGAACTCAGGTTTGCTACGCAGGCGCTTTAACACTTCCGGAAGCAAGTCACGCGAAGACACGCCAAAAGCATGTGCCATGCGGCTTCGGCTGGCAAGGGCATTTCCCACCAGAGCGTAGCCGGCGGCTCCGGCCTTCTCGAACAACACCGCCTTGGGGTTGTTATCGAGAATTCCCGCAACGTCGGCCAAGGAGGTCGGCTCTGAGCGGACCTCAATTTCATCCGCGGCACAGGGCAGCTCACGCAAGCTGTCCAAGAAACTTTTCAAGCGAAAGCGATTAAGGTCGGGGAGGTCATTCTTCATAGTGCACTCATTTGAGTCAAATTCGGCGCGACGCCTCTTGCAAGCCGCCGCGAGTGACGTTTACTCCTGCGCGGTCAAGCCAAGCTGCTTCGCCAGAGGAATCACTGATTCAAGTTCATCCTTGACAGTTTGTGCCGCTTTCGCCGGGGGCTCGTAGTTAACTCGGTAACCCAGGCTATTCATCTTCTCTTCATTTTTTGGATTCTTCACGATCCGTTCAATCGCTGGCACCAAACGATCACTGACTTCCTTAGGTAACCCCGCCGGCGCAACTACCGCGAGAAATACTTCCAGATGAACCTTCGGATAGCCCTTGCTCTCGAAAGTCGGCACGTCCGGAAAGCCTTTCAAGGGACTGGTTGCAGCGAGCGCACGTATCCTTCCATCCTTGATGAATTCACTCAGGCCTGCCCAGATCAAGGACGCGCTGTTCACTTGATTCCCGACCAGATCAGCAATGATCGGACCAGTGCCGCCACTGTAGGGAATACGCGTCAAACCAGCCCCTGAGGACAACTTCAACAGTTCAAGATTGAAGTGACTATGCGAACCCATACCAATGATTCCGGTGCTGTACTTAGTGGGATCTTTCTTGGCAGCTTCGACAAAATCTTCCAGTTTTTTGAAAGGCGAGCTCCCCGGCACCAGCAGAACGACTGGGTTGGACACGGTATTGCCCAGATAGGTAAAGTCCTTGCGGGGGTCATACTGAGCCGACTTCTGAATCGCCGGGGCAGTGGTCACCACCGAAGAATGAAATACTCCCAAGGTGTAGCCGTCTGGTACGGACTTCGCGAGGTAGTTGCCACCGAGCACTCCTCCGACACCGGGCTTGTTCTCGACGAAGAAATCGGCCTTCAATTCGGTACGCAATCCTTCAGCCAGCATACGGGCAAAGGAATCTGTAGCCGATCCCGGCCCAAGTGCGACGACAATCTTCACCGGGCGATTAGGGTATTTATCTTGTGCCAGTACAGGGCCGGCCAGCGTACCGCTTACCACGGTGCAAAGCGCCACAATCCAAGACTTCCGGTTCTTTACCATTCTGCATCTCTCCTCTGCTCGTTATTGCGCTACGTATCCGTAGTCACGGCGGCTGTACGGCCATCAGCCACTTGCATGGCGCTGCTATTCCCACCTGGGAGCCGTCATCCGTATCGCCATTATTATTTGCACTACGAATAATATTGTCGCAGTGCGAATGCAACATTAACGTTGATATTGACTACAGTCAACAGGGGGAAAGGCCGCGCATCAAAAAAACTTGGCGAGTAAAAAAGAGTCAAACCGCCTTTCAGAACGAAAGTAGATCTGCGCAAGAGAGACGCAAAGGGACTTGGAACAATGGGAAAGGCGGGAATCCGCCTCAAAGACAAGATGTAACCCGCGCAGACCGCGTGGATTACACAGAAGGGATATCAGGAACTCTTTTTCATTCCACTGGCAGTGTTAACCATCGCATGCAAGCTGCGTGCATAGTCGACCGCACCTTGCGCATCCATCGACGGAGCCACTCGCAGATATTCCTTCAATCCACGGATAGCCGGGCGTGGCGTTGCGGCAAGCTTTGCGCAGAACGACTCGACTTCCTGGTCCAGCTTGTCGGCCGGCACCACTGTGCTGACCAAGCCATAGAGCAACGCTCGTTCGGCATTGATGAAATCGCGCGAATAGGTCATCCAAAGAATCGCATTGCGACTCATACGATCGAACAAGGCCGACATCACCATCGTTGGCATGATGTTGTGCGCCATTTCCGGAATATTGAAGCTAGCCGCTTCGCTGGCAAAAGACACATCACATAAGGCAACGACTGCAGTACCAAAGCCCATTGCCCTGCCCTGCACCGCGCCGACCACAGGTATTTGACAGCGGCGGATCGAGCTATAGCAATCGAAGATCGCCTCATACTCTTCGCGCCTGACGTAAGCTTCAGGAGACGGCGGTGGCCCATTCGGATCACGTGCCCTACCCGTGCAAAAATCTGCACCTGCACCGCGCAGCAGCACCAACTCCGACGACTCATGGGCTCGGTCGAGCACACTTGCAAGTTTGAGCGCCATCGCATCGCTCATGCCATTGCCCTGCTCAGGACGATTCATCGTGATACGCAAGATCAAACCGTCTTGCTGCACAAGCAGTTCATTACTCATTGTTCTCCTCCAGTGGTGACTGTCGTGTGGTCGAGTCAACCACACGACCAACTTTTTTTAGCGCGTCGACTTGATCGCCGAACGCAGACGTTCCGCCAGCGCCTTCAGATCTTCACCAATCGCCGCCAGTCTTTTGTCTGGAAACATTGGCGCTAACCCCCCGGAACTGAGAGCCATGGCAACCGTTCCGTCCTCAGCAAACACCGGCACCGCCACTGCATTAATTTGCTCATGCAAGATGCCCTTGCTGACCACGTAGCCGAGTTTTTCATAGTCAGCTAGCGCACTAATAAGTTTCGGCTGCAATACTGGCCAACGCTCATCACGCGATTTGGACAACTCCCCCAATACTGATTTGCGCGCGGCGGGTGCTAGCCCCGCAATATAACCCCAGGCAATCGGGGCAGATATCAGCGGCACTCGCGAACCGACATCCGCATCACGAATCAGGATGTCCGAACGCTGGCTACGCGCAAGGTAGATGACATGCAAGCCATCCCGGACGCCCAGCATCACTGCACCTTGGTAGCGGTCGGCCAACTCCTCCATCTCAGGGCGAGCCAACTCCGCTACCGGTGCCCCCGCAATCGCGGCATAGCCCAACGCCAGTACAGGATAGTTGGGTCGCAGCTTTTCACCGCCATCAACATGAACCAAGTATCCCTCTTGGATCAATGTGTAGCACAGACGCCAAACCGTCGGTTGCGGCAAGCCCGTCATACGAGCTAACTCGGAAGCACGCAGCGCAGGCTGGGCACGCGTGAAGCAGCGCAAGATCTGCAGGCCGCGAGCCAACGCAGTCACAAACTGCCGATCTTTGCCTTGTCCTTCTTGTTCCACCTGTTCGTCGCTCTCGGACTGGGCAGACACTTTTTTCATGGAGCAGAGTTCCTTAATCGCAGAGGAAGTAAATACCAACCAGGGAAGAGCACGCCAAAAAATTGACAACCCCCTCTGGCTGAGCTAGTCTATTCGCAAAGCAGATATAACATTCGATATGCGAATTTTATTTATTCGAATTCATAAGTCTGTTTTCTGCCTACCAAAAAAATTCGAGATATCACTGTGTACGCTACCCGCTATGTTCAGCCCCCCACACTCGATGAGGCTGTCGCCTTCCTGAGGGACAACCCCGAAGCCCGACCTTTATCCGGTGGCATGACCCTTATCCCGACGCTGAAACAGCGCTTAGCCGCGCCTTCTCACCTTGTCGACCTTACCAAGCTCGACGCATTAAAAGGCATCACCGTCGGCAACGACATGCTCAGAATCGGTGCTGCCACCCCACATGCCGAGGTAGCGCGCTCGCCTCTGGTAGCACAAACCATCCCTGCATTGTCTCATCTAGCCGGCTTGATCGCCGATCCGCAAGTGCGTAATCGCGGCACCCTAGGTGGATCGCTCGCCAACAACGATCCGGCCGCAGACTACCCCTGCGCCGTCCTTTCCTTGAACGCCACAGTACTCACTACCGAACGCTCCATCGCTGCAGACGACTATTTTCTCGGCATGTTCGAGACCGTGCTACACGCAGACGAGGTAATCATTGCTCTGCAATTTCCGCTGGTCTCTCAAGCCGGTTATCTCAAACACCGCCATGCTGCTTCCGGCTATGCCGTAACAGGCGTCTTCATCTCGCGCACTTCCGATTCGGTTCGTGTCGCTATCACCGGCAGCAGCCCTTGCGTATTCCGTTGGATCAAGGCGGAAGAGCGACTAAAAAAGAACTTCAGCGAACAGGCCTTGGCCGGCTTACACCTGGATCCCTCTTCCATGCTGGACGATGTACATGCCTCGCAGCGCTACCGCGCCAACCTCGCCGAGGTTTACACCCAGCGCCTGGTCGCACAGATGGCCGGTACGTCTGCCCGCTAGTTCATATAAGACCGAATCAGAACACAGAGAAGGAAGAAATAGATGGAATTTTCTGGATCTCAAACTATTGCCGCGCCACGCGATCTTGTGTGGCAATGCCTGAACGATCCGGCAACTCTTCAAGCGAGCGTGCCGGGCTGTGAATCGTTCACGGTATCCGGCGATGACCAGTACGACGCCGTCGTCGTTGCCGCGATCGGCCCGGTCAAGGCTCGTTTCAAGGGCAGCTTATCACTGTCGGACAAAAAGATTGGGAGCGGTTTTCGCCTGACCGGAAAAGGAGCAGGAGGTCTTGCCGGTTTTGGCCAGATGGTTGCAGATGTACATCTATCTGACGAAGGCGCGGACACCTTGTTGACTTATGAGGCGAAAGCAGAGGTAGGCGGCAAACTGGCGCAGATTGGCTCACGCTTGATACAGGCGGCGGCAAACAAAATTGCCGCCGATTTTTTCAAGCGCTTCAATACCAACGTTTCAGCGCAGACCGCGCAATAGCAGACGAGCAAGCACCGTTATCACACAAGAGGCCAGGGTGAAAGTTCAGCTACACATAAACGGAAAGGCTGCCAGCCATGACGTCGAAGATCGCACGCTTTTAGTAGAGTTCCTTCGCCAGCATTGCGGGCTGACTGGCACCCACGTTGGATGCGACACCACGCAGTGCGGCGCATGTACGGTCACGCTCAATGGGACTGCCGTCAAGTCATGCACGATTCTTGCCGCCCAGGCGTCTGGCGCAAGTGTCATGACGGTGGAAGGACTGGCCCAAGATGGGCAGCTACACCCCGTACAGGAGGCCTTCGTGCGATGTCACGGGCTGCAATGTGGTTTTTGCACGCCGGGCATGATGATGGCAATTCTGCAGTTCCTCTCCACCTGCCCTACGTCCCTCAATGACGAATCCATTCACCGAGCGCTGGAAGGCAATATCTGCCGCTGCACCGGATATGTGAATATTATTGCCGCAGTTCGGCACGCTGCGGCCAGCATGTATCCACAGACCTGGGGCAAAAGCGTTGACCAAAAGGTAGCCTCATGATCGGTCAGTCTCTCCCCCGACTGGAAGATCGGCGACTGGTCCTGGGCCAGGGACGCTACACCGACGACATCAACGAGCCAGGCCAAACCTATGCCGTGTTCCTCCGCTCTCCGCATGCCCATGCACGCGTAGTAAGAATCGACACCGCCTCGGCCAAGGCCGCGCCTGGTGTTTTAGCGGTACTGACTGCAGCCGATTATCTGGCGGCCGGCTGCAAACCCATCCAACACGCTGCGAATCCACCTGACGCGAACGACGTCTCCCTGCCATGGTTCCGAAACACGGTAGATGGCTTTCTCTTCCAGAATCCACAATTGCCACTCGCCCGGGACAAGGTTCGCCACGTCGGCGAAGCGGTCGTGATGATCGTGGCGGAAAATTTTTCCCAGGCACGCGATGCCGCAGAGATGATCGAAATCGATTATGAGGTACTTGCGCCAGTCGTTCAGTCTGATCAAGCAATTCTTGATGATGCTCCCCTGGTGTGGGACGCGGCACCGAACAACATTGCCTTCCGCGAGCAGTGCGGTGACCGAGAGGCAGCTCTCGCGATCTTGGCTGACTGCAATCACCGGATATACCGCGAGTTCCGAATCAGCCGTGTAGTGAACTGCCAGATGGAGCCGCGCGCTGCGCTTGGCTTATACGATGCCACCCATGACAGCTATACCTTGGTTTCCGGTAGCCAAGGCGTGGTACGGCCTCGGATCAACTTGGCCGATGCACTGAATGTACCGCTGGATAAGGTGCGTGTGATCTGCCCCGACGTAGGCGGTGGCTTCGGCTCACGCACCGCTATTTACATTGAACAGGTTGCGGTGGTTTGGGCCGCACGGAAAGTGGGTCGTCCGGTGAAATGGACCAGCGACCGCAGTGAAGCCTTTGTTTCCGACTACCAAGGCCGAGATCAACTAATCCGGGCGACGATGGGCCTCTCCTCTGATGGCCGGATTCTCGCCATTGATTACGACTGGTTGGGCAATCTTGGGGCACACCCCGTCGCCTTCGTCTCGATGGGCAATGGCTCGCGCATTATTTCATCGGTTTACGACATACCGGCGTCCTCGGTACTAGTAACCGCTGTCCTTACCAATACCGTGCCGACGGCCCCCTATCGCGGAGCTGGGCGACCCGAAGCGATGCACGTCATCGAGCGCATGCTAGACATCGCTGCGCAGGAACTCGCCATCGACCGTGTCGAAATTCGACGCCGCAACCTTATCAAGCGCGACCAGTTGCCCTACCGCAACCCCATGGGATTGACATACGACAGCGGTGACTTCGAAGGCAATATGGACCGCGCCATTTCATTGGCCGGGTGGCATGATTTCGAAATGCGGCGGAGACAGTCCCTAGCCCACGGCAAACTGCGCGGTATCGGTGTGGCCAATTACATCGAATCGCCGGTCGGCGCGGCGCGCGAACGTATAGAACTTACTATTCTGCCGACAGGCGTCGTCGACTTAGTCTCGGGTACCCAAAGCCAAGGACAAGGACATGCCACGACCTTCGCTCAAGTCATTTCATCTCAGCTCGGTGTGCCGCTCGACTCGACCCAGTTACGAACGGGAGACACGGCATTCGTCACAGCCGGTGGGGGCACACACTCTGACCGCTCAATGCGCTTGGTAGGCACCCTCTTAGTGCAAGCCTCGGCACAACTGATCGAAACCGGCATGGAGGCTGCCCAGGAGGTGTTGAAGACAGACAGTGTCCGCTTCGAGCACGGCCATTATGCTGCGCAGGATGGTGCCCAACGCGCAAGCTTGTTTGAGATAGCAGCACATATTGCTCATGCCGGACTGCCCTCCGACCGCTCCGTAAGAGTGTTCTCCGCCATAGGAGACTTTACCGGCCGCCTCCCGGCCTACCCCACAGGCAGTACGGTATGCGAACTGGAAATCGACCAAAGCACAGGAGATGTTTCCCTTCTGAACTATACGTCCGTGGACGATGTAGGCCGTCCGATCAACCCATTGGTGGTCGACGGCCAGGTACACGGGGGCTTGGCGCAAGGGATAGGACAAGCTCTTTCCGAATCTTATTATGTTGACCGGTCGAGCGGACAAGTACTGTCCGGCTCTTACATGGATTATGGAGTGCCTCGAGCAGGCGCAGTGCCCCCACTTCGAATAGAAATGACCGACGATCGCACAACGAGCAATCCCTTGGGTATCAAAGGCGGGGGCGAAAGTGGAATCACTCCTGCCACGGCGGCGATATTTAACGCCTTAGCCGATGCACTACGCGGAGTGACTTCAGCAGAGATCCCCATGCCGGCCACTCCGGCTGTGTTATGGGAAATCCTGCACCCTGTCGCTTAGCACCCCACGGGCATTACGGCTGGCACGCCCACAAGAGTTCAGCACCGCTGTATCTCACCATACCGATGAGATGTGCATCCATGGATTCGGCAATGGCGAATCCATGGCGTGCATCGTAGCTCTCGCCCCCCTACTCCAAGCAAGCTCCCGGCACACTGAATTCGGCTGATTCCATGCGGCAGACAAAGAAGCTTGCCTAGCCTGCTCTTGCTCCTGCTCGAACACCCTCTTCAACGAAAATTCCACGCAGCTTGTGGCTCAAAAGTACGAATCAGCTTGCAAAGTTGCTTTGCAAGCTCCTTGACCTCGTAGCGATGAGCCCCACCCATTGACTCACGCTGCGAAAATCGTGTAGATTATTTGCTAAGCAGATAAATAATCTGCATAGCAAATAATAAAGCAAAGTGAGCCAATCGCCTCCTCCTCTAGCGCAACATTCACACAAGCACACGCATACGCACATGGAATTACGAACTGAAGTTTTGGTGGTAGGCGCTGGGCCCGTAGGCCTCGCTCTCGCAGGCGACCTGGGGTGGCGGGGCAGACAATGCCTTGTCGTTGAACGCAGCGATGGCACCATCGGACAATCCAGAATGGATCTGGTCGGCATTCGCACGATGGAATATTGCCGCCGTTGGGGCCTTGTCGACGATGTCGAAGCGAGCCCCTTTGATCGAGACTATCCGCAGGACAATGTTTATCTCACGGCTCTAAACGGCTATGAACTTGAACGTCAGCCGATGCCCTCGATGCGCGAGGAAAAGGCTCCACCGGAGAGCCCGCAGCATCGCGAACGCTGTCCGCAGAATATGTTCGATCCCATCCTGCGGAAATTTGCCGAATCGCAACCGTCCACTGCCTTGCTTTACCAGCACGAATTCTTGTCTTTTGAGCAGGACGAAAGTGGCGTAATAGCGAAAGTCGTCGACCTCACCAGCAATATCGAAAAAACTATTCATGCACGATTCTTAGTTGGTTGCGATGGAGGAAGAAGTACGGTGCGCACCCAGCTCGGCATCGAAATGAACGGCCGCGGATTGCTCACACACACCACAAACGTGATCTTTCTTTGCCCTGAGTTCAACCAACTGCACGATAAAAACCCCGGCTATCGCTATATGTTTACTGGCTCTAGCGGCATCTGGGCAACCATTGTTGCTATCAACGGGAAAGACCAGTGGCGCATGTCCATCATCGGCAATGCTCACGAACGTCCTAAATACACTGACGAACAGATCAAGGAGTTTGCATACCGGGCTATGGGTAAGCGCTTCAATCTGGAAATCCTATCAGTGCTGCGCTGGGCGCGCATGGAACTCGTCGCCGAACACTACCATCAAGGACGCGCCTTCCTCTGTGGTGACGCTTGCCACCTGACGTCTCCGACTGGCGGCCTGGGTATGAATACTGGCATCGGCGACGCCGTTTCGCTGTCCTGGAAACTTTCCGCACACTTGGAGGGCTGGGGCGGCCCCTCTCTGTTCGATGCCTATGACATTGAGCGCCGTCCCATCGCGAAACGGATCACTGCCTTTTCCACCTCAAACCTGCAAACGATGAGACAAGTTCCTACCAGTGAAAAACTGTACGAAGACAGCGCTGAAGGGGCTGAGACGCGAGCAGCCGCTGGAAAAGCCCTGGCCGAAGGCCTGAAGCAGGAATGGTTTTCAATGAACATTCACCTCGGAAACCGGTACACGGGATCACCCGTAATCATTTACTCAGAACCAGAAAGCCCTGCTTCCATCGCAGCGGAATTCGACGATGCCATCAACTACCGTCCGACCTCTCGCCCCGGCTGCCGCGCACCTCATGCGTGGCTGGAGGGCGGTCAATCCACACTAGATTTGTTTGGCAAAGGCTTTGTGCTGCTGAGCTTCGGCCCCCGAGCCGTTAACGCTGAAGCCTTCACCACAACCGCGAAAAAGAGTGGAGTGCCCGTAGACCATATCCACCTGACGCAGGCAGATTTAGCAGAGCTCTACGAGAAAAATTTCGTGCTGGTGCGACCGGACGGTCATGTTGCATGGCGCGGCGATAGTATTCCCCAGGATGCCCACGGCCTCCTTTCAGCAGTAACAGGACACAAAGGAAGCGAACAATGAAACTTTTCCGATTCAACGGCGGCCGGATCGGCGTCACCATAGGTGACGACTCTTACGACATCACCGAGGCACTCGCGATCGACACAGCAATGTGGCCCCCCGTTCAAATGGTGCAGTTAATAGCGAACTTCGATGAGCGCATGCCCGGCATCGAAAAGCATGCCAAGACCCGCGTCATTGACTTATCCACGGTAAGACTGGAAGTTCCCATTGAGTGGCCAAACAAGCTTCTCGCCTACCCGGTGAACTACGTGAAGCACGGGCTGGAAATGAACTCCAAAAACCGGGCGGATCGTAACGGATTCTTCCTGAAAACGAACTCGTCACTATCTGGTCCGAACGACCCGATCATCCTTCCTGACATGCCTGACCGAGAGATCCATCACGAGTGCGAGGTGGGCATCGTTATCGGTAAAGGCGGTAAAAACATTTCACGCGAAGACGCCTACAAGCACGTATTCGGCTATGCCTGTCTGATCGACATGGTAGTCCGTGGTAACGAAGAACGGGTCATGCGCAAGTCGTACGACACATTTTGCCCATTTGGGCCGTGGATCGTAACGTCGGACGAAATTCCAGATCCCGCCAACATCCAGGCAAAACTATGGGTGAACGACCAACTGCGGCAAGACGCGAACACGCGCGACCTAATCGTGGATATTCCCGAAATGATCGAGATCGCGTCGAAAGTCGCAACACTCTATCCGGGCGACATCATCGCCACGGGCACCCCTGAAGGTGTAGGGCCTGTTAAGCGCGGAGACCGCGTCCGCATAGCCATTGACCATATCGGCGAAATGACCCTCGATGTCAAATAAACAAGGGTAGACACAATCATGATTGAGACTTTGAAGCCCGCGTGCGCGTTTGATAGCGCGCAAAGCCTGGACGAATTGCATGCGATGCTGGATGACGTCCAGATGAAAAACGGTTGGGCCAAGATCAGTCCCTCTCTTTACCCAGAGCCAAAACGTCCCTTCAGGCCCGCTCACTGGCGATACGTGGACGCGCGCGCCGCCTTACATACAGCGGGACGCCTGGTTGGCACCGACCGCGCTGAACGTCGCAACCTCATCATGGCTAACCCTGTACCTGGCAACGACTACGCCACCACACGCACGATCGTCGGTGCATACCAAATGGTCAAGGCAGGCGAATTTGCCCGTAGCCACCGCCACACGCCAAACGCAATGCGCATCATCCTTGAAGGCGCACCCGACGCTTATACGATCGTCGACGGTAAACGTATTCCGATGCAAGCCGGGGACGTCTTGTTGACACCTAACTGGTGCTATCACGGCCACCACAACCAGAGTAGCCAGGATGCCTACTGGATCGACTTCCTCGACGTCCCTTTGGCTGAATACCTGGGCCCGATCTTCTTCGAGATCCATCCAGACACGTTAGAACCGAGCAAGGAAGTCTCCCCCTTGTCCCCCATGCGTTTCGCTTACTCCGAGTACAGCCATCAACTGGATGCCGTTCAGGACACGGCTCCCGGCATTCAATGCATGGAGTTGGGGCCGCCGCGCCTCACCACTTTCGACCGGGTGATGGTGCGGCTAGGCGTGGGTACCCGATGGAATATGCCTCGCACCACAGTCAACCAGATATACGTAGTCGTGAAGGGTAACGGCGTCACAACTTCCGGCGAACATGTATTCAATTGGAGTCCCGGCGACATGATTGCGATCCCGAGTTGGCATGACCATGAGGTTCAAACAAGCAGCGACGCAATATTGCTACGCGTGTCAGACGCGCCGCTAATGCGCATGTTGGGCTGGGAGCGAACAGCTTCTTCCGATAAGTGAACAGCGCGCTTCTCAAATGCAATGCATCAAGTAGTGGAATTTCAAATGAAACCTAGCTGTATCATCAAATCGATGGCCATCTGCGCAGCGCTTGGATCCCCCACGGCGTTTGCTCAGGCCGACTACCCCAGCCGCCCAGTCACCATTGTCGTGACCCTGGCGCCGGGTGCCACCAACGACATCCTCGCTCGCGCGCTCGCGCAGAAATTGACCGAGCTCACCAAACAAACATTCATCGTAGAAAATCGTACTGGCGGTCATGGCACGATCGGCGCTTCTCATGTAGCACGGTCGAATCCTGACGGATACACCTTATTATTGGGTAACACCAGCACCCTGGCGATCCATCCAAGCCTATTTGCCAAGCTCGACTACGACCCGGTGAAAGATTTTTCGCCTGCGTCTATCTTGGCGGAATCGCCCAGCGTACTCGTGATCAATCCGGCGGTACCAGCCAAAACGATCAAAGACTTCGTTGCCTACACGAAAGCAAATCCGAAGAATGTCGCATATGGCTCGCCTGGCAGCGGTTCGCCCTTTCATTTGTCTGGAGAACTGTTCAACAGCCAGGCGGGCACCACCATGTTGCACGTCCCCTATCGCGGCAACGCACCCGCCATGACCGATTTGCTTGGAGGCCAGATCCAAGTAATGTTCGACAACACACCCAACGTGCTTGCCCACATTCGTAGCGGCAAGCTGCGGGCGCTCGCGGCAACTTCAAATGAACGCATCCCGCAACTACCTGACCTCCCGACTCTTGCGGAATCGGGTTTTCCGGGAGCCGAGTCAACATCCTTCTTTGCCCTGGTCGCACCCAAAGGCACGCCTGTTGACATCATCAATAAAGTTTCACAGAAAGCAAGCGAGGCCATGCATGATCCTGCAATGCAAAAGCGCTTATCTGAACTGGGGGCGGTAGCTGTCGGCAATACTCCACAGCAGGCCCACCAGTACCTGGCCGCACAAGTGACCAAGTGGAGCCAGATCGTCAAGATGTCCGGAGCGAAGCCAGACTGACTGAAATGGCCTATATGATTTTTTCGAAATAGGCGCACCCCATCCTCTTCAAATATGCCAAAGGAAGCAAGAGATGAAACTGATTAAATTCCAGGTCAACGGCACAAGCAGCACCGGTGTTGCCCTGGACGCTGGCGTGATCGATATCGGCCGCCGCGCGCCCCACCTGAATACCATCAACGGGATGCTTGCCGCGCTTGACGAAGTCGCGCAGCTGGCACGCAATGAAAATGTCGACCACCCGCTAGACAAAGTCACCCTGCTAGCCCCTATCGAAGCCGTCAACCGCATGTTCTGCGTGGGGGTGAACTACAAGTCCCATGCAGAGGAAACCGGCCGTGAAGTATCGCCCCGCCCCTCCGTCTTCATTCGCGTGCATGAAAGCATCGTCCCGCACAATGCACCGATCATTCGTCCGGTGGTGTCGACACGATTCGATTTCGAAGGCGAACTTGCTGCGATTATTGGCCGCACTGCTCACAACGTTTCTGAAACAGACGCGATGCAATACGTTGCAGGGTATAGCTGCTTCATGGATGGCAGTGTGCGCGACTATCAAAAATTCTCGGTCACGGCTGGCAAAAACTTCGACCGTAGCGGCTCATACGGACCATGGATCGTCACCACAGATGAAATCCCCGACCCGACCAAACTCACGCTCGTTTCACGCTTGAACGGCAAGGAGATGCAACGCTCGGGCACAGACCTCTTGATCTACTCGGTGCCGCTGATTCTTTCCTACTTATCTGAAATCACGACGCTTGTTCCCGGCGACATGATCGCCACGGGTACTCCAGCAGGTGTTGGACATCGCCGTGACCCGCAAGTTTGGATGAAAAAAGGTGATCGTATTGAAGTTGAGATCGCTGGAATAGGCACCCTGGCCAATACCGTAGAGGATGAGCGATGAGTACCAAACAGCAGGGCCTTCTCGTGGCCGAATGCACGGACTTAATACACCGCTTCTACCGCTCACTTGATGCTGGCGACTACAAGACACTGATTAAGCAAATGCTCCCAGAGGGCGTTTGGGTAAGACAAGGGAAGACTCTCGAAGGCCAGAGTGCCGTACTTGAAGCTTTGAGCCAGCGCAGCACAGGCGTAATAAGCACCCATTTGGTTCAGAACCTTGTCGTCGACAGGGAAGACGAGCAAACCGCAACCGCATCAATGTACGTCATGGTGTTGCGTCATGAAGGCGGAGAGCATCCCGGCACGGCTGTACCGGTGCCACCAATCCGCGCAATCCAGCTAGTTAAAGATAAGCTGGTGCTCACCGCTGAAGGCTGGCGCATTGCACACAAGGCCGGACGGGCTGTCTTCAGTAGCGCGCACTAGCGCAATTGAAGACAGCTATCGTCACCAAATCGTGCGGAGTCGCAGCGCTCATCCCGCACGATTTCTTAACGCTGTTTCCTTAAATCGCCGGCGACGGCAGCAGAATCTCGAACGTCACGCCGTCTTCCGATTTCCCTGTCGTCCCCCGCTGCGAACTGAAATACATACGGGTGCCATCGGGCGACATGGCCACGCCAGTCGTTTCGCTGTTGTTATGTCCTTCCAGACGAGCAATCGCCTGCGAAGTACCATCCGCACGCACCACACCCACTTCAAGGTTGCCGCCGTCTTCCACCGCGATCACTTCACCCAGCGCGGTAACCGTAATGTTGTCCGGTCGATTGACGGAATATTTGACGGGATCGCTACCGTTCTGATTGCCGTCATAGATGACCTCAACCGTCTTGTTGGCCGTATCGTAAGCCCAGATGCGGTGATTCGATTGGGTAGTGAAATAAACGATACCGTTAAAGAACCAGGTGCCTTCGCATTTCGGGAAATTGGTGCCGGGTGGCGTGCGGCCTGCCTGGCGCTCGATGATGCGCGTGTAAGCTTGGCCTTGTTCAGGATTGACCACGTCCATCCATTCGACTGCGCAGGGTTTGTTGAGATCGAGCGCCACGCTTTGGGCAGCAGCGATCACTTCCGTATCCGCGGGTAGCGCCTTGATCTGCAGCACTTGCAGTTTGCCTTTTTGCATACGGGGGCGATCCAGCTGCGCGGGCCAATCGTTGCTGTCGCACACAAAGCGATAGAAGCGTCCGCCGCTGGCATCTTCCGACAGGTACAGCACCTTGTTTTCGGTATCCACGCAGACCGCCTCGTGGGCGAATCTGCCCAGTGCGGGAAAGCTGCGGCCAACCTGACCGTCGACCCAGGGGGTGAAAGGATCGCATTCCCATACCAGCCCCGCGGCACGGCCCACAATCGCGGCTTCAGGTCCATTGGGATCGAACTCGAACTCTTCACACGACAGCCACGTCCCCCAAGGAGTCTGGCCGCCAGCGCAATTACCACCGGTATCTTTCAGTATAGGATAGCTGTTGATCAGCTCGCCGTCTTTGTTGAAACGCAGAGCTCCCACTCCGCCCAAGGGCCTGCCGGTTGGGCTCAAGGCTAGTTCAGCGTTGCTGACATACACCCAGCCTCCGTCCGGTGTCGCATAACAGGCGCCGCCATCCGGCGCGCCATGCCAAGCCTCAGTACCTGGCAAGGGCGGGATGCTGGATTTCGCCACGATTCGTGAAGAGAATCCTTCCGGCAACATCACACCATTTGCGTCGGCCGGACGCAAAGCCGACATGTTTTCAAACGGGCTGGTTTTAACGGGTGGTGTCACCGGCGGTGTGACTGGTGGGGTCACGGGCGGCGTTTCCCCCGGTACCCCGCTGTCGCCGTCGCTACCGCAGGCTGCCAGGAAGCCGCTCATGGTCACGGCCCCCGCGCTTGCCAAGGTCAAACGCAAGAAGCGCCGACGCTGGTTCATGTCGAGGGGAATAATCGGAAATTTTGTCATGATGAGAAACGGATGTGTGGGGTGAAGCAAGCATGATGACCACGCAATGTTGCTGTTCCGTTAATCCTGCACGGTCAACTACACAGCGTGGTTATCTCCCCACAGGGAAACCGAGTTCTCGTGCGCAGGGTCAGCTCCGAGTGGAGCAACCGGTCAAAACATTCGCGCATGCACCGCCAACCCTATGGGGCCAGCGATGTTCCCCCCTCA
>JBEBXA010000017.1:0-54916 GCA_040391825.1 Pigmentiphaga sp. | reverse complement strand
CGACCACGCCCCACCCCCTCCCCAGCCCTCCCAAACCGGCTAAAGAACCACTACCCTCACCAACACACCACTTACCCGCTAAAACCCACCCCCTCAAAGCACATACTTAACCATAGGATGCCCCGTCAACTCCCGATACAAAGCATCCAACTGCTCCCGCGAAACCGCCCGAACCACAAACGTCAACCCGAGATAATTCCCCCCCGAACTCGGCCGAACCTCAACCGACCCCGCCTCAAACCCCGGGTCATGCTTAAGCACAACCTCAGTCAAGATCGCCACGAAATCAGGATGATTCGCCCCCATCACCTTGATCGGAAAATCCGACGGGTACTCAATCAACGAAACCGGAACCTCAGGAATATCTGCCATGATCAACAATTAAAGTGCCGCAACCGCCGCATCGTAAGCCCGACGCAGCTTCTCATAAACCGGCCCCGGCCGGCCCGACCCCACCGGCTTGCCATCCAAACGCACAACAGGAAGAATCTCCTTGGTCGCCGAAGACAACATCAACTCATCGGCAGCCTCGACCTCCGCCTTGGAAACCGGCCGCTCATCCAGCTCGATACCGAACTGCGCGCACAACTCCTCGATGAAGCCGTACCGTATACCTTCAAGAATAAGATTACTGCGCTGCGGCGCCAGCAAACTCCCATCCTTCACCACCCAGACATTGCTCGACGACCCTTCCGACAGAAAACCGTCGCGAAACATCACCACCTCATGGGCGTCATGATCCACCGCGTACTGACGCGCCAACACATTACCCAACAAAGACACCGACTTGATCTCACAACGCAGCCAGCGCTCATCGCGCATGCTGACGGCATCCACCCCGCCATCGCGCAACGCTGCACCCGGCCTGACAAACGGCGTCGTCATACCAAAAACCGTAGGCTGCACGCCCGCAGGAAAAGCGTGATCCCGCTTGGCCACGCCGCGAGTCACCTGCAAATATACGCACTGGTCCGCATCTGTCGAGGTCTCTATCAGTTGCTGAACCAATTGCTGCCATTGAGCTGTCGAATGTGGATTGGCGATCCGGATCGAATCCAGACTGCGCCCCAGCCGGGCCAGATGATGTGCCATCCGGAACGGCTTGCGCCCATATACCGGCACCACCTCATAAATGCCATCGCCAAAAATGAACCCCCGGTCAAGCACTGAAACCTTGGCCTCAGACAAAGGCGTAAACGCACCGTTCAGATAAACCGTGGAATCGTTAGCTACACCGGGAATCATCGTCAGCTCCTTATTGGAACCAAAGTCGGATTGCGTCGAAAGCCCGGCCAAAAATGCCAGCCAGCTCTACCGGCTCAAGCACGGTGAGCGGTATTTCGCGCATAGGCTTATCGTTAAGAGTGAGACGCAGCGTTCCTACCGTCTGCCCCGCGCTCAGGGGCGCGACCAGCGGATCGGTACGTTCGATCGCAGACTTGACGTTACCCGCCTGCCCGCGCGGCACCGTCACCCAGATCGGTGATGGCGAACCCAGCTTGGCCTTGCTTGCACTGCCTTTCCAGACGGCGGGCTCAACCACGGGCTGCTTGGCGTCATAAACCCGCACAGTGTCGAAATTCTGATAGCCCCAATTCATCAACTTCAGGCTTTCCTGAGCACGCGCGTTTTCGCTTTTGGCCCCTACCAACACGGTCAGCACCCGGCGATCGCCGCGGATGGACGAAGCGATCAGGCAATATCCCGCAGCATCGGTGTGCCCGGTCTTCATGCCATCAACCGAAGGATCCACCCACAACAAACGGTTGCGGTTAGGCTGAGTGATCTTGTTGTACGAGAACTCGCGCTCTTTGTAATAGCCGTAGTAATCAGGATGGTCCTGGATCAAACGCTTGGCGAGCAATGCCAGGTCGCGCACCGTCGTGATGTGTTGCGGATCAGGCAAGCCGGTGGAATTGGTGAAATGCGTATTCTTCATACCAATACGCACGGCTTCCTTGTTCATCAAGGCCACGAAAGCCTCTTCCGTGCCCGACACCGCTTCTGCCAGAGCCACCGTTGCGTCATTGCCCGACTGGACGATCACGCCGCGGATCAGTTCTTCAACCGTCACCGGCTTGCGCGGTTCGATAAACATACGCGAACCGCCGGTACGCCAGGCCTTGGGCGAGACGTTGACGGTCTGCGTCAAGGTAAGGCGTTTTTCACGCAGCGCATTAAAGACCAGATAGGCCGACATCACCTTGGTCAGCGAGGCCGGCTCGATACGCTCATCGGCACCATTTTCCGTCAGGACCTGGTCGCTGGTGACATCAAAGACGATCCACGAACGCGCAGCGATAGCCGGGGCCGGAATCGACGATAGCTGGCCTACCGTCGGCATTGCCGCCGTAGCGGCAGACGTGGAAGCAGCCGGCGATGCGGTGGACGCGGGGGCCGCCGCCGCAGCCGCGAGGACAGGGGAAGATGCGCTGGCAAACGCAAGTAGACATGCCGAAGTCAGGGACGCCAGGGCGAATCGACGTCCTGGACCAAACGAGAAAAATCGCTGTTTCATGTGGGAGGAATGTCGTGCAAAAAGAGGGACGGGCCACCGGGCCGCGAGATCGAAAGCAGCGGGCTGAGGCTCATCCCGAGATGCGGGGGTGGAAAGCATGATTATAGGCACCCGCGCCAAGCCCGGCACGGCGCAGCTTCGAAGCGGTAATGAAACCGAATGCTACCGCCCCTATCCCTTCTTGCAAACCTTGCCCACTGTTAAGGAAGCACCTGCGCAAGATAATTCAGCACCAGACGCTTGACGACGACCAGCTTACCGTGGAAAAAATGCTCGGCTCCCGGAATGACGGTTACCGGTAACGATTGCGGACGGGCCCAGTCCATCACGGACGTCAGCGGCACCGTATCGTCCTGCTCGCCATGCAGCACCATGGTGTTATCCGGCACCTCGGCCACTTTGAAACGACTGGTCGCGGCACCCAGCAGCATCAGGCCCGCCACAGCCCAAGCGCGCCCGCTCTGCGGACCGCCTTGCGCATAGACCTGACTGGCTACCGCGCTGCCAAAGGAAAACCCAGCCAGAACGAAAGCCCCCTGCGCCAACCCGGGATAGGCTGTACGAAACTGCTCGACCAGAGCCAGCATGTCGGCGGTCTCGCCGATTGCGTTGTCGAACTCTCCTTCAGACTTGCCTATACCGCGAAAGTCGGGCCGCACGGCGACCAAGCCGTGCTGCACACAAGCCCGCGCAACCGTCGTCACGACCTTGTTGTTGCGCGTACCGCCGAACAAAGGATGCGGGTGCAAGACCAGCGCCCAGCCGCGCGCGTTTTCAATACCGCCCTCGGGGATATCGATCGCGCAATCAATCGCACCGGCCTCGCCGACAAAGCTCTGGTATTGCGTAGAAACTGCCATGACCGCCCTGCCTTCAGATCATCAAGCGTTCGACTGGCTGCCCTTGAACCAGATGCGAATCGATGATTTCGTCGATATCGCTTTCATCGACGAAGGTGTACCAAATACCTTCCGGATACACGACCAGCACCGGCCCTTCTTCGCAGCGATCCAGGCAACCCGCCTTGTTGATACGCACTTGGCCTTTGCCGGACAGGCCCAGCGCTTTGATACGCTGCTTGGCATAACCCTGCATTTCCTGGGCACATTGCCTGGCGCAACTGGGCCGTGGCGAATCCACTCCCCGTTCATTCAGACAGAAAAAGACATGATGTTTGTAGTAGTGATCCATACGCTCAAGAAATCGAGAGAAATAGACCGGCGCACTCAACTCAGGGTCGGCGCTGCCGGGCCAGTAAAAGCAAGGCCGCCAAAGGCCAGATGACCGACAGGCCCAGGGTTAGCGACTCAAGATGCAGCCAGCCCGTACGCGCCATCGACGTCGACATATCGAAATACTGGTCTGACGGAAACAAATTGACGATAACCATCTGCACGAACAGGGCCGTGATGGCCAAGCCCCGCTGCCAGGACGGTTTCAGGTAAGAAAGCAATACCGCCACACTCAAACCTATGGCCGTGCCGCTTATAGCGCCTGTGGTAACCCACGCGCCTGTCGCCAGGGCAGGCACTGCAAGAGGCTGCAACACCACCTTGACCAGCAAAGCGCTTCCCACCAATGTCAGAGGAAGGATACCGCGTATCGCAACAGGCTTGCTGACTTGCAGCAAAAGCATGGTGGCGCCGACAATCGCCACGGAGGAACACAGCGTCTCGGCCCAAATCCGCTGGGGAGGTGATGGCGACCATAAGCCTCCTAGCAACTCAGCCGGCAGGGCTGCCCAATCACCCAACACTAGAGCTAGCTCTCCGGTGCCAAACAGCATGGGCTGACGTGGAATCTGCATGAATATCCACAGGCCGGCAAGAATCAGCGCGGGGCCTGCTTCAGGTACAAACCAGCGAGCACGCCAGCGGGCCAGTGCCCCATCGCCGATCAGGCGCGAGGCCGTTGCAACCCCCAACAAGGCCCCCAGCAGCCCGCCCGCGGCATTCGCCGCCAGATCGACATTGGACGAAATGCGATTGGGCAGGAAGGTCTGCAAGGCCTCAAGCCCGCCTGACAAGCCACAGCAGAACAAGGCGGCCAACAATACCGCCCAGATTCCCCGGCAAGCCGGATAGGCGGCCCAGACCACCAAGGCTCCAGCCGGCATATACGCGCCAACGTTGGCAAGGATTTCCGTACCCACCCAATAGCGCGGCCAAGGCGCACGCAGATAAGCAAAAGCCGGCACACCCAGGTCGACCCAGCCCGTAAACGGATACAGGCTGGCATAGACCATCAACAAAACCGTGATGAGCAACGCCAGCCGGGCCAACGGCGCGCCCGCCCTGCCTGGGGAGCGCTCGAGAGAGCGTGGCACTGCCGCGCTCATGAATGGAGGCAAAACATATGCGACATAGCCTCAGTTTATGCGTTTTGCCGAACAAACAAGTAAAAGCCCCTGACTGGAGCGTGCGAAAGCCCCCATACCTGCCTACAATCCCAGGATTCCCGCCTTTGGCCGCCTGCGCCCTGTTTTTCCCCATGTCTGTTTTCACACCTATACCCGCCGACGAATCGCTGCTTGCGTCCGGCCGCCTTGCCGAACGCGTCGGCGCCCGCTTGCCGGACTGGGGCGCGGTGTCATGGGTGGACGCCACCACATCCACCAATGCCGACATGCAGCAACAACTGCGCGCCGCCGGGCGCGATGAACTTGGCCCCAAACTGATAGGCTGCTTTCACCAGACGGCGGGCCGAGGCCGCGCGGGCCGGGCTTGGCAGACCCGCCGTGGCGATGCACTCTTGTTCTCCTGCGGCTGGCGCATCCCGGTTCAACCCGGGCTCTTGCCCCCCCTTTCCATCGTGGCGGGGCTGCTGGCCTGTGAAGCACTGACCAGCCTGTTACCGGACCCCTCCCAGAGCCGACTCAGCCTGAAATGGCCCAACGATCTCTTGTTGCAACAAGGCAAACTGGCGGGCATCCTGGTGGAAACCGTCGTGATTCCACCAGCGCAGCGTACCCACCCCTCGCAATTGGGCATCATTATCGGCATGGGCATGAATCTACACGGCGCTGCTCAGTTATCGAAAACGCTAGAGCGTCCGGTCGCCGACTGGGCCTCAACCGGCGGCAATGCCGATCTGGCCACCATCGCCGCCACGCTGGCGCAAGCCTGGAATAAGGCCATCACTTTATTTGCCGACCGGGGATTCGCCCCCTTTCATGCACGCTTCGCCCGCTGGGACGCCCTGCGCGACCAGCACGTCAATGTCCTCGACCAGGGCCGCGTGCTGTTTGACGGCTATGCCCAGGGCGTCGACGACAGCGGACGGCTGCTGGTCGCTACTGGGCAAGAGCTGCGCCCGGTTACGGTAGGCGATGTATCCGTACGCACTATTGCGGCCCAGGTTCAAGCATGACGGTACTCCTCATCGATGCGGGCAATAGCCGGGTCAAGTTTGGCTGGCGACGGGAACGCGATTACCAGGGACGGCATCCGGCGCGCGAGCCTGGATACCAGGCTTTCGACTACAAGCAGCTATCGCTGGGCCTACCAGCCTGGCTGCGGTCGCTGGACTCACGCCCCCGCCTCGCCTTCGGCACTAATGTGGCGGGCTCTGCTATTGCCGAGCTGATCGCTGAACTGCTGGACCCTGGACATTGCCCCATCATCTGGGTAGCCGCCAGCGGCTCCCTGCTGGGCCTGCACAACGGTTACCGCGCTCCAGCCAAACTGGGGGCCGATCGCTGGATGGGCATGATAGGTGTCTGGGCAGGAGTGCGGCACCAGACGCAGCTTGCCTCAGACCGTGCCCCCCAAGCCCACCTGCTGGCCCACTTCGGCACCGCCACCACGCTGGATACCATAGACAGCGGCGGCCATTTCGTGGGGGGATTGATTCTTCCCGGGCACGACATGATGCGACGCTCGCTAGCGACAGGTACCGCCCAATTGCCCGTCGCCACAGGTCTGGCCACAGCCTTTCCCCTTGACACCCACGACGCCATCGCCTCCGGCATCGGTGCGGCCCAGGCCGGTGCGGTCATCCGCCAGTGGCAGGCTGTTCGCGAACGTTACGGGAGCGAACCTGCCCTGCACGTGACCGGCGGCGCCTGGCCCCTCGTGGAAAGCGAAGTCAGGCATCTGCTAAAACTGGGCGGATCGACGCAAGAGGTCGATGTGGTCGATAATCCGGTCCTCGACGGCCTGGCTTGCCTGGCTGAAGCCTCTCCTGTTCCGCCCGCCGTTCCCACCTGACTCTCCATCATGCGTAGCCTGTTTATAGTTTTGTTATTGGCCAATGTGGCACTTCTTGCGCTGGACCGCGGTTGGCTAGGCCAATCGCTTGCATTGCGAGGCCGTGAACCCGAGCGCATCGACCGTGAAGTCCGACCCGACACCATACAGATTCCTCGCTTGCCCGGGGTAAACGCCGACCCGATCGCGCCCCTGGTGCCAAGCAGCCCCCAAGAAACCCCCGCCCCAAGGCAGGACGAAGCACCCGCTGAACCGGCACAAACCGAAGACGCGAAGCAGGACGACCCCGCTCCTATCCATACCGATACCGACGCCCCTGTACCAGCAAACCCTGCCGATACTTCGACATCGCAGATGGAAAAGGCCTTACCGCCTGTTGACAGCAAGCCTGTCCCTCTTGCTTGTCTTGAATGGGGCACCTTCAACAGTCAGGAACTGGACCGCGCCCGCCAATGGTCGGCCGAGCACCTGCCCGCCGCCAAACTTTCCACCCGCGGCGAACCGCCCAAAGCGCCCTGGATGGTTATCGTGCCGCCGCAAGCCAGCGCTTCCGCGGCTCAGGCAATGGCGGCGCAATTCGCAAAAAACGGCGTCCAAGACTTCTTTGTCGTGCAGGAAGGCCCCTACCAGCACGGCATTTCACTAGGTGTTTTCAGAACCGAAGAAGGGGCGAAGCGGCACGCCAGCACCTTGCAAGCCAAGGGCATACGTACGGCCAAAGTCGTTGCCCGGCCCAATTCCGTCCATCGTAACTGGGTGCGCCTGCAAGGCGTAGACCAGACCGGTCGCGACGCCATTGCTCAAGCCCAAACCCTGTTTGCACAAAGCACCCTGCGCGAATGTGAGCTGCCCGCCGTCGCCGCCAAAGGGCGTTAGGAGCGCACCGAAGGCCTCCCTGCGTGCTTACGCTTGCGAGCGTATGCGTGCGACCAGCTGGGTGGTGGAACGATCGTGTTCAAAGTCGATGGCGCGTGCGTCCCCGCCCCAAGTGCGCACCAAAGCCGTCTCGGGCAGCTTTTCCATGTCGTAATCCCCCCCCTTAACGATCAAGTCGGGCTTCAAGCGCCCGATCAGGGCAAGCGGGGTGTCTTCATCGAAAAAAGTTACCGCATCCACGCATGCCAGGGCCGCCAGCATAGCGGCACGATCCTGCTCTCCATTGAGTGGGCGGTCGGGCCCTTTGCCCAGACGCCGTGCCGAAGCGTCGGTATTGATGGCAACCACCAACATGGCCCCCAATTGCGCGGCAGCATCCAGATAGCTGACATGCCCTCGATGCAAAAGATCGAAGACGCCATTGGTGAACACTATCGGACGTGGCCATTGCTTGTGCTCGATAGCACGCACGCAATCGTCGGGACTGAGGATTTTTTTTTCGAAACGGGCAGGCACAATAGAAACCGGGCAGAGAGCAAATACAACTTTCATTGTAGTGTCCTGCTGGTGAGAGATGGAAACGAATCCACCTCCGCTGCGTCCACTACGGCTATGCCGTACTCTTACGCACCGCCCCCAAGGCTGGAGAAAACTTCATGCGTCTACTCCTGGTCGAAGACGACCCCATGATCGGCGAAAGCGTCCTCGACGTGTTGCGCGCCGAGCACTACGCGGTAGATTGGGTCAAGAACGCAGGCAGCGCCGACACTGCACTGCGCACCGACAGCTACGACCTGGTGCTGCTGGACCTCGGCCTGCCCGACCAAGACGGGCTGACGGTATTGCGCGCTTTGCGCCATCGCAAATCCCTGACTCCGGTTTTGATAGCCACCGCGCGCGACGCCATTGAGCAACGCATTGCCGGGCTTGATGCGGGTGCTGACGATTATGTCGTCAAGCCTTACGACGTCGACGAACTTCTGGCTCGCATACGAGCCTTGATACGGCGTAGCGCGGGGCGGGCCGAACCGGTCTATGAGCATGGTGGTGTTTGTATCGACCCGGCTACCCGCGCCGTCACGGTCAACGGCGAGGATGTAGTACTTACGGCCAAAGAATGGGCAGTGCTGGAACCCCTATTGGCGCGGCCCGGCGTTATCCTGTCGCGCGCCCAACTGGAAGAAAAGCTCTATAGCTGGAAGGACGACATCAGCAGCAACGCCGTCGAGGTTTATATTCACGGCTTGCGCAAAAAACTGGGCGCGCACCTGATCCAGAACGTCCGCGGCGTCGGCTACGTGGTACCCAAAACATGAAACTCGCTCTGAGCCATTCCTTGCGCGCCCGCTTATTGGCATTCCTGCTGGGCGCCATTTTCCTGGCGGCGCTTATCCAGGGTGTCATCGCCTATCGGGGCGCCCTGGCGCAGACCGACGAAATCCTCGATTACCAGTTGCAGCGCATGGCTTTCTCGCTGGGCACCGGCAACCCCCTGTTCAGCACCGACCCGGGGGCCGAGTTACTGAATGATCCCGCCAATCACGACCTCATCATCCAGGTCTGGACACCTGACGGCGTGCGCCTGTTCAGATCCACCCCTCGCCTGCTGCTACCTGATCGCGCGGTGCTTGGTTTTTCCACCATAGCAACCGAGGGCGCTACCTACCGGATGTTTGCGCTGCAAACATCCTCACAGATTATTCAGGTCGCACAAGACATGAAGGTGCGAACCAGCATGGCGCGTTCGCTGGCCTTGCGCACCATATGGCCGATTGCGGCCATGGCGCCATTGCTGGCCCTGGTCGTGTGGTGGGTGATCAGTTTGTCGCTGACCCCCGTCAACCGCGCTCGCAGGCAAGTCGCATCGCGCCAACCCGACGACTTGTCACCCGTCAATGAAGAGGGTCTGCCGGACGAAGTCCGTCCCCTGGTGCACGAACTCAACCTGCTGCTGGATCGCGTACGCCAGGCATTCGCCACTCAAAAGCAATTCGTGGGCGATGCCGCCCACGAATTGCGCTCTCCGCTGGCCGCGCTGAAACTGCAATTGCAATCGCTGCAACGGGCTGGCGACGAGGCTACGCGACAGATCGCGATCGGACGGCTAACGGCGGGTATCGATCGCGCTACCCGATTGGTCGAGCAACTGCTGTCTTTGGCGCGCCATGAAACACGCATCGATACCGATAGCCGTAACACCGTCGATCTGGTCGCAGTCATCCGCCAGGCGCTTGCCGACGTGTTACCCCACGCCCAGTCCCGTAATATCGACATCGGCCTGGATGGCGCCGCCAGCGCCTGGATCCCGGGACAAACCGAGCCCCTGGTGCTGATGGTGCGCAATTTACTGGATAACGCGGTCAAGTACGTACCAGAAGGCGGACGGGTAGATATCCATCTGGATGCCGGGCCGCACGGCTGTGCGCTTACCATCGACGACAATGGCCCAGGCATTGCGCCAAGCGAGCGCCAGCGCGTGTTCGACCGATTCTACCGCGCCCAGCAAGACAACGGGGCCGTCGGCAGCGGCCTGGGGCTGGCCATCGTTAAAACCGTTGCCGACCGCCATGGGGCCTCGGTACAGTTGCTGGATGCGCCGGTATTGGGCGGCTTACGGGTACGAGTCGATTTTCCCGCCGGAAGAACGCCCACTTAAGCCTCATTTAAGTATCGGGCTCCACCATAAGGCCATGTTGTTTACGCCTGGACTAGGAGCCCTTATGAAAACCCGCACATTTACCCCTAAACATCTGGCTGTCGCCCTGGTCGCCGCCGGGGTTTTCGGCGTTGCCGGCGCAAGTGCCTTCAAGCATGCCAGCACCGATCAAGTCATGGCCGCAAGTTCTACCATTTCCGCCCCGGCGGCACCGGTAGGCGTCGTATCCCCACCCGATTTTTCCCAGATTACCGAACGCTACGGCCCTGCAGTCGTCAACATCAGCGTCAGCGGCAGCACCCAGGTCGCGCAAACCGAATTCAATGATCCCTTCTCATGGTTCTTTCGGGGCCAGCAGGACCCGCGCGCCGAACAACCTTCTCGTAGCGTCCCGGTTCGTGGCCAAGGCTCCGGCTTTATCGTCAGCGCCGACGGCATTATCTTAACCAACGCCCATGTGGTGAAAGACGCCAAGGATGTCACCGTCAAGCTGACAGACCGTCGAGAATTTCAGGCCAAGGTGCTGGGCTCCGACCCGCAAACCGACGTGGCGGTGATCAAGATCGACGCCAAGAACCTGCCCGTAGTGAACTTTGGCCAGGTCTCCGACCTGCGCGTGGGCGAATGGGTGTTGGCCATCGGTTCGCCCTATGGCCTGGAAAACACAGTCACCGCCGGTGTGGTCAGCGCCAAAGGCCGCTCGCTACCCAACGATAGCTCGGTGCCTTTTATCCAGACCGACGTTGCTGTCAACCCCGGCAACTCGGGTGGGCCCCTGTTTAACGCGCGTGGCGAGGTGGTCGGCATCAATTCGCAGATCTATAGCCAAACGGGCGGCTACCAGGGCTTGTCCTTTGCGATCCCGATCGACGTCGCCAACAAGGTCAAGGATCAGATCATCGCTCATGGCGAAGTCCGCCATGCCCGTCTTGGCGTCACCATCCAGGACGTCAACCAGGCACTGGCCGACTCTTTCAAACTCGACTCGCCCTCGGGCGCACTGGTTGCCAATGTCGAAAAGGGCAGTCCTGCAGAGAAAGCCGGCTTGCAGTCGGGCGATGTCATCCGCGCCATCGATGGCAAGCCCGTACTGGCCTCGGGCGACCTTCCGGCTGTAATCGCACTCGCCCAACCCGGCCAAGAGGTCAAGCTTGACGTCGTGCGCAGCGGCAAAAAGCAGGAGGTTTCCGCGAAGCTCGGCCAAGCAGGCTCCAGCAGCGCAACGGTTGCGCAAGGAGAAGACCTGGCCGGACAAGGTAAGCTGGGACTGGCCTTGCGCCCACTAGAACCTCAGGAAAAACAAGCCTTGGGTAATAAAGATGGCTTGCTGATCGGCCAGGTTGGCGGCGCGGCGGCCCAGGCGGGAGTACAGGCGGGCGATGTGTTGCTGTCGCTCAATGGCACGCCTGTAAAAAGCGTAGAACAGGTTCGCGCGTTGCTCAGTAAATCGGGCAAGACAGTCGCCTTGCTGATCCAGCGTGGCGACAGTCAGATCTTCGTGCCCGTGCGCATAGGCTAAGGCGCCAGTTCTTTGCGATAGCGGTTCAGATCCTGCACGGTTGCGAAACTGCGATCGAGCAGGATCGACATATTGTGCAGGATGCGTGCCGCTACCTTGCTTTCCCACTCCTTATCGAAATCGATCTGCTGATCCAGCCAGTGCTCGAGCCAGCCAGGCTCCGGCAATCGCGACTGGATAGTGTCATGGGGAAACAGCTCTTTATTGACGTGCAGATTGGTAGGATGCATGGCCTGCGCCGTACGGCGCGCCGACGCCATCAATACGCCTACTTTCGCAAACGCCGCCCGTGCCTGATCGGCCAGCTCTTTGCTGCGGTGGGTCAAAGCGCGCCTCATGTAGCGCAAGTAAGCGCCGGCATGCCTGGCTTCATCCTGCGCGATCAGCTTGTAGATCGCCTTGATGACCGGCTCAGTATGCCACTGTGCTGCGCGCCGGTACCAATGATTCAACCTGACTTCGCCGCAAAAATGCAGGGTCAGGGTTTCCAGCTCCGGCGCCGGGTCAAATTCGAACCTTACCTTGTGCAATTCCTCTTCGGTCGGCACCATCTCCGGACGAAAGCGCCTCAGGTATTCCTGCAGCACCAAGGAATGCTTTTGTTCTTCGTAGAACCAGACCGACATGAAAGCGCTGAAATCGCTGTCATGCCGATTGTCGCGCAGAAACATTTCGGTAGCGGGCAAAGCCGCCCATTCGGTAATCGCATTCATCTTGATGGTGCGTGCCTGCTCGTCGCTCAGCAAATCGGCATCGAAGCGATCCCACGGCACGTCCTTATCCATGCTCCAGCGCACGGCCTCCAGGGACTTGAATAGTTCGGGATACAACATGGCTAGCCTCTTGCTATCGCAGATCGCCCCGCAGCGTCATGCCCAAGGCAAGACGGGGCACAGGCGAACCATACCGACATGCCATGACGACTTGATGACGCCAGCCCCCCGCAAAACGGGCGGGCAATTCGGAGCCGGGCCCCCGGCCGGCTCCGCCGGACCGCTCAAGGGTGTAGCGACGGACGGGTGCGCGCCACTATCCACTGCGGCAATAAGCTTCCCGCAAAAATTCCGATGAAACCGCCCGCCAAGCCGGCCAATTGCGGGGGAAAGGTTTCCGCCGCATAAGCCCGAGTCAGCAACCAGGCCAGCACTCCCAGGATGGTGGACAGCAGGGCGCCTTGGGTTGTGGCACGCTTCCAGTACAAACCCATCAACAGCGGCACGAAAGCTCCTACCAAGGTAACGGTATAAGCGCCCGCCACCATCTGATAAATACTGTCCGAGGTACGCAAGGCGAAGGTAAGCACGCACAAGGCGAACACCACCACCGACACCCGCATGGCGCGCAGAAACTGTGTATCCGACATACCCGGGCGCAGATGGCGCAACATGTTTTCGGCAAAGGTAGTGGACGGCGCCAGCAAGGTTGCCGAGGCGGTAGACATGATGGCAGAGAGTAAAGCGCCGAAGAAAAACACCTGTGCCAGCACCGGCATTCTTTCCAGGATGAAAGTCGGCAGAATTTTCTGCGGATCATCGCGCAAAAGAACGGATACCACATCGGGCATCACGCCGAACGCGGCCAAGCCGATATACATCGGAATAAAGGCAAACACCAGGTACAACAACCCGCCGATGATCGGACCTCTTTGGGCCGTTTTGACGTCCTTGGACGACATGACGCGTTGATAGACGTCTTGCTGCGGGATCGACCCCAGCATCATCGTCACCAGCGCAGCGAAAAAGAACAGGATATCGTGCACTGTGGCGGGTGGCAGAAAATTCAACAGATCGCGGCTGCTGGCCTCATGCATGATGACGCCCACGCCTCCAGCCAGATCGGTGGCGAAATAGGCGATGGTAATCAGACCCAACACGATAATGACCATCTGGAAGAAGTCGGTCAGCGCCACCGACCACATACCGCCAAACAAGGTGTAGGTCATAACCACCAGAGTGCCGATGATCATGCCGCTCTGCTGCGAAAACACGGTGGGATCCAGCATATGGAACACCAGCCCCAGGGCCTTGATCTGCGCCGCCACCCAGCCCAGATAGGAAATGATGATGGCTACGCTCATCAGCACTTCGACCACTGAACCGTAGCGCTCGCGATAATAGTCGCCGATGGTCAGAAAATTATGCTTGTACAAGCGGGCGGCGAAAAACATACCCACCAGCACGAGACAAAAAGCGGCGCCGAAAGGATCTTCCACCACCCCTCCCAGCCCTTCCTGCACAAATACCGCGGACACTCCCAGCACCGCTTCCGAACCGAACCAGGTCGCGAAAGTGGTCGCAATGACGATGTACAGGGGAAGAGAACGACCCGCCACGGCGTAGTCCGCAGCGCTCGACACGCGGCGCGCGGCCAGCAAGCCGATTGCGATGGAAGTCAGCAGGTAAAGCAAGACGAACCAGAGAACCATGATGCCGCGTATGCCCAAAGCAGGAAATCAAATCGCGCGAGTATCGCATAGCCCCGGCGCCAGGCCTAGCCGGACTTTGCGGGCCGCCGTGGCGGCCCCGCGCGCTCAGCCAATTAGCGGGTCAGCGCCCACATGGCGACGGCTACCGCCACCGCCAGCACGGCCACCGTTACGGCCATCAAACGGTTGTTCTGTTGCTGGGCCAGGCGCAATTGGCGCAACTCCGCCAGCATCGCTTCGGAATGGTCGGGCCTGGCCAGCTTGTGATGCACCAATCGCGGCAATTCAGGCAACATCTGGGCCCACTGCTCGGCTTCTCGCTTGATCCCATTGCGCAGAGCGGCAAAACCCACCCGCTCGTTCATCCAGCGTTCAAGATAAGGCCGCGCGGTTTTCCAGAGGTCCAGAGTGGGGTCGAGCTCTCGCCCCAGGCCTTCGATATTGAGCAGTGTCTTTTGCAAGAGCACCAGTTGCGGCTGAATCTGGACGTTGAAACGGCGGGAAGTCTGGAACAAGCGCAGCAAGACCTGACCCAGAGAAATCTCGGCCAGGGGCCGATCGAAATAAGGTTCGCAGCAGGCCCGAATTGCGCTTTCCAGCTCTTCTTCGCGCGTATGCGGCGGCACCCAGCCCGACTCGATATGCAGTTTGGCAACCTGGCGGTAGTCCCGACGGAAAAAAGCCAGGAAGTTTTGCGCCAGATAGTTCTTGTCGAATTCTGAAAGCGACCCGACGATACCGAAATCCAGAGCGATGTAGCGCCCCAGCGATTCGGGGTTGTCAGACACATAGATATTGCCGGGATGCATATCGGCGTGGAAAAAACCGTCGGCAAACATCTGGGTGAAGAAGATTTCTACGCCATCGCGCGCCAGTTTCTTCAGATCGACCCCTGCTTCCAGCAAACGCTCTATATGGTTGACCGGAATGCCCCGCATGCGCTCCATCGTGAAAATGGATGAGGAGCAGTAATCCCACATCACTTCGGGAATGATCAAAAGATCGCCGCGCGGCCCAGCGGGATCAAAGTTGCGGCGCAACTGGCTGCAATTGGCGGCCTCCAGCAAGAGGTCCAGCTCATCGTGCAGATATTTGTCGAACTCGGCCACCACCTCGCGCAAGCGCAGCCGCCGGCCATCGGTCGATGCCCTTTCGATCAGGCCCGCCGCCGCCTTCAGCAAGGCCAGGTCCTTTTCGATCACCGCCTGCATATTCGGGCGCAGGACCTTGACCGCCACTTCACGACCATCATGCAAGACGGCGAAGTGGACTTGGGCGATGGATGCCGAGGCAACCGGTATACGCTCGAAGCTCGCGAAAAGCTCGTCGGGATGGCGTCCCAGGCCACGCCGCACACACTCTATCGCCAGGTCGGAATCAAAGGGCGGCACCCTATCCTGCAGGCGCGCCAATTCATCGGCGACGTCGGCCGGGATCAGATCGCGGCGGGTGGACAAGACCTGACCGAACTTGACGAATATGGGCCCCAGGGTTTCCAGCGCCAGGCGCAGACGTTCGCCGCGCGGCGCATCCAGCTTGCGCCCCACGCGCAATACCCTCAGGGCGCGTCCGGTCCAGCGATGACGAATGCCCGACACGGCCAGTTCATCCAGGCCGTAGCGAAACATCACGAAAATGATGCGTATCAATCTGAACAAGGTGAACACGGGGCCTACTCCTTGTCCACACTGCGAGACAGGCGGGTTTGCAGCTCCGCCAGCCTGGCCTCGAGCTGCGCGACCCGCTTGCCGGCCCGTTCGGCGTCATCCCGCAAGCGGCGCACATCGGAGCTCCAGGCGTGCAATGCATGAGAGGACGCCACTGCGCCGCTTTCTTCCGACAAATACTCCGCCACGTTCTCGGCCAGCCGCCAGGCGCTGCCGCGCAAGCCCTGCACCACCCCACTTGCGGTCGCTACCAGACGGGCTGCCGGAATGTCTCCCAGCACGGCGGCCAAGTCATCTTCCACGTCCCAGCGCAGATCGCGGGCAAGGTCCCCTATTACATGCGCCAGAGCGGCATCGCCTTCAATACGTACCGCACCCATGCGTTGCGCGGTGTCGCCTGACAGCAGGGCAGCCAGCTTATCGGTGGCCGCAGTCAGGATCACGTCCGGTACAGCCTCGGGCTCGGCGGCCTCAAGCAAACCTTCGGGTGTAAGGGAAAAGGTCAGTGCGCTGGCCCCGAACACCAGACGCGCCGTCTTGCCGGCATGCGGGCGCAGGCGCTCGCGCGCCCAGGATTCACGCGCTAGCAGCGCATTGAGCGCGCGCATGGCGGCAGTAGAGGGATTCAACGAAAGCGCGGACATAGTTGGAATAAAGACCGGGTACGTTTCAAGGGCGCAAGCCCTTTTTTTCAAACCAGCAAAATAAAAAACGCCCGTCCGAGGACGGGCGTTCCACGGGGATCAATCCGTGCAGTTTACCGGTTGCCGGCGATCAAGGTTATTCCTGAGTGACCGGGATCTGCTGCACCCCTGCCAGCAGCCAGCCGCCGGCTTGCGGCTTGAACAGATTCCAGACCTCTTCGAAACGGAAGGCCGCGGTGCCTGGTTCCTCGCGCAGCATGCCTGAAAAACGCACGCTGGCCAGGTGACCATCGGAAACCGTTTCAATACCCAGCAGCTCGGCATTCAGCAACACGACCTCGGTCACATTGTCGCCATCGCGCTGGCTCATCTGCTGCCCCAGTTCGGCCAGCAGATCGTCGGTAACCAGTTCACGCAGCTCATCGATATTGCCGCGGTCCCAGACCCCTTGCAGCTTCACAAAGTAATCTTTGGAGTGGCGCAGGAAGTTCATCGTATCGAAGTCGGAGGGAATCCCCCATTCGCCTACCGCACCGGCTTCCGAGGCTGCGGGAGTGGCCGCGGCCATCGATGCGACGGGAGCAGCCGCCGGGGCGGACGAAACCGGCGACAGGGCCTCACGCGCCATCGGAGCTGGCTCGTTGCGCGGTTGGCGATTATTGCCGGCACCCTGGAAAGCGGGCTGAGCAGCTCCGCCACGCAGACGGCGAACAATGAACAGGACGGCGAAAATCACCAGGCCGATCAACAGCAGGCTGCCGATCATTTCAGCCATTGCGCCGCCCAAGCCGAAATGCGACAGCAAAGAGGCCAAACCGATACCGGCGGCGATGCCGGCGATCGGGCCCAGCCAGCGGGACATGCCGCTACGGGCAGCGCCGGCGGTGGCGCCCGCCGCAGCACCGGCTGCTGCCGGCGCGGCGTTAGGCGCAGCCTGCTGGCTCTGTTGAGGAGTGCGCGCAGGCGGCGTCGCTTGGCGCTGAAGGTTGCCGGACTGTCGGCCCATGCTGCTGCCACCGCCCACGCGCCGGGCTTCGGCGTCGAACGATGCGCCGAGCATGGCGGCCGTGCTGATGACTACTACCAGTGCCGGAAGAATCCGGGAAAAAAACCGTCGGGACATTGTGTAGGTTCTCCTTTAATCAATGTCATAGCGCTCAGGACCAAAAAATCGGCGCTCGTCCCGTCCCCGCGGACGGCAGCGATCCGAATCTTTCCTGACAATAAGCTGAATTTAGCTGACTGACGCGAAAATAACCAGTCGACTGGCAAGATTTATCTTGGAAATTTGCATCAAAATAGCTTGCTCTACAAACGCACCCCTTCATGCAGCGCCACGACACCGGCGCTCAAATTGAAGAATTGGACACGCGAAAGCCCGGCCTGTTCCAACATTTTCGCCAAAGTCGCCTGATCTGGATGCATGCGGATGGATTCGGCCAGATAACGATAGCTTGCCTCGTCATTGGCCACCTTACGCCCCAGCCAAGGCAAGATCTTGAAGGAATACCAGTCATAGGCCGGCTGCAGGGGCTTGGCCACCTTGGAAAACTCCAGCACCATCAACTTGCCCCCCGGCCGCAGGACGCGGGTCATTTCCGCCAAGGCCAAGTCTTTGTGCGTCATGTTGCGCAAGCCGAAAGCTACCGTTACACGGTCGAAATACGCATCGGGAAACGGCAGCTTTTCCGCATCGCAAACCGCAGTGGGTGTCAGCAACCCTGCGTCCACCAGCCGGTCGCGCCCAACCCGCAGCATGGAATCATTGATGTCGGTCAGCCAAACTTCACCTGTGGGGCCGGCCCTCTTGGCGAAAGATCGTGCCAGATCGCCTGTGCCGCCGGCAATATCCAGCACCTTCATACCCGGGCGCACGCCCGCGCGAGCAATGGTGAAAGCCTTCCATGCACGGTGCAGTCCGACCGACATCAGATCATTCATGACGTCATAGCGCGAAGCAACCGAGTGGAACACTTCGGCCACCTTGCGCACCTTGTCTTCTTCAGCCACCTGCTGGAAGCCAAAATGGGTGGTGCCGGCGGTATCGGGCTTATCTCCGGTCGCCTCACCAGAAAAACGGTTTTCGCTCATTTCGCACCTTTGCGGCGTATTTCGGTTACGCCTTCTATCGGGCCTTGCACCGGCGGCGCCTGCGGCTCGCGCGAGGCTCCCGCCGCTTCCAAGGCGGCAAGATACTCTGCCCACAGCACTTTCTGGTCCCGGCCCAGGTCGTACAGCAGGTCCCAGGAATAGATACCGCTGGTATGCCCATCGGAAAAATGGGGTTGCACCGCGTAATTTCCTACAGGCTCCAGCTCGACGATGTCGACACCCTTCTTTTCGACCTGCAATACCTCTTGGCCCGGCCCATGGCCGCGCACTTCGGCGGATGGGCTGCAGACACGCAGATATTCGAAAGGCAAGGTGAACACGCAACCGTCGTCAAACGCCACTTCCAGGTTCTTGGACTGGCTATGCACGACGATACGGGTGGGATTGGGAGTATTTTTGTCCAGGCCAGCCATGATGTCCTCGGTGTAAGACTGCAATGGTAGCCGATGCCGCCGCCTACCCGGCGCGTGAAGGCACTCGCCGCGCAAAGGGCGTCACATACTTGAAACATTAACGCCATACTATGGACATGTTTCCGCAACTCATACCGCCTAAACATGTCCAGCACCATTCTAGTCGTTGAAGACGAACCTGCCATTCAGGAACTGATCGCCGTCAACCTGTCATTCGCAGGACACAAGGTTCTCCGGGCCTCCGACGTCGAACAGGCGCAAACTCTGATTCGGGCCGAACTGCCCGATTTGATCCTGCTCGACTGGATGCTGCCCGGCACATCCGGCGTCACGCTTGCCCGCAAGCTGCGCACCGATGAACGCACCAAAGCGGTCCCCATCATCATGTTGACGGCCAAGGGTGCCGAACAGGACAAGGTAGATGGCCTGGAAGCAGGCGCTGATGACTACATCACCAAGCCTTTTTCGCCCAAAGAACTGATGGCGCGCATCAAAGCCGTGCTGCGTCGGCGTGCGCCGCAGCTGACCGATGATCTGATCAATGTCGCCGGCCTCCAGCTCGACCCAGTCACGCACAGGCTCAGCGGCAACGGCGTGGCGCTCAATATCGGGCCTACCGAGTTCCGGCTATTGCACTTCTTCATGACCCACCCCGAACGCGTTTTCTCTCGTACGCAACTACTCGACCAAGTATGGGGCGACCACGTATTCGTCGAAGAGCGCACCGTCGATGTCCATATTCGCCGCCTGCGCAAGGCGCTCGAACCCAGCAAGCACGACGTCCTCGTCGAAACCGTACGAGGCAGCGGCTACCGCTTTACCGCACACCCTGCCGTCACTGTTTCCGCAAACTGACAGAGGCCGCCATCGCGTGCGCCCCCGGGCAATGCGACAATCCGTTCCATGGTCTGGATTCGTAATCTCTTCTTCGTACTGCTTTGGGCCGGCCTGGCCGCGCTCAGCAAGCCTATCGCGGGCCACCAGGTCAGTTGGGCAGTGTTCAGCTTCGGGCTGCTGACCCTGCTGTTCATGCACATCTGGCAGTTGAACCGCATCAGCCGCTGGACCCGCGACCTGCAACGTCCCCCCCCCGCATCGGCAGGGTCCTGGGACGAAGCCTTGGCGCGTATCTACCGGCATCTGCGCAACCAGGAACGCCATATGGCGGCGCTGGAGGGCAGCGTGCACGGTTTTTTTGCCGCCGCCCAGGCCCTGCCCGACGGCGTGGTCACCCTGGACCAAGAATTCCAGATCGATTGGTGCAATCGTATCGCCCGCCAGCACCTGGGCTTGCGCCTGCCCGCCGACCGCGGGGTCAACCTGCTGAACCTGGTGCGCGCGCCTGAATTCATCAAATACGCTCGCCAGGCGGACTGGCCCGGGCCTATTCTCTTGCGCAGCCCATCGGGCGATGACCGCCTGCTGATGGTCCAGATGGTGACCTACGACAAGCACCGCCACATGCTGCTCACGCGCGATGTCACGCAAATAGAAAAGCTGGAAACGACGCGCCGCGACTTCGTCGCCAATGTTTCGCACGAGCTGCGCACCCCCTTAACGGTGCTAGCCGGTTTCCTGGAAACCTTGCGCGACATGCCGGAAGAGGCCTTGACCCGCGAACAGCGCGAACAGTATCTAAAACTGATGTTCGACCAGTCACAGCGCATGCAAGCCATCGTTGCCGATTTGCTGACTTTGTCTACGCTGGAGTCCTCGCCCACGACCGACCCCCAGCCCGTCAGCATGCCCGCCCTGATCGAAACCGCGCTAAACCAGGCCATTGCGCTATCCGGCGGACAGCACTCCTTTACCCGGGAGATCAGCCCCACCCTGGATATCCAGGGCAGCAGTACCGAAATAGCCTCGGCTATTTCCAACCTGCTGATCAATGCCGTTCGCTATACGCCGGCGGGCGGTCACATCAAGGTATCCTGGCAAGTGGAAAGCGATGGCGGCGCCCGCTATGCCGTTACCGATAGCGGCATAGGCATCGCCTCCCACCATCTGCCCCGCCTGACCGAACGCTTTTACCGCATCGATCGCAGTCGTTCACGCGAATCGGGCGGCACCGGCCTGGGCTTGGCTATTACCAAACACATCGCCATGCGTCATGGCGCCGAATTGCGAATAAACAGTGAAGTGGGTCAAGGCAGCACCTTTACTTTGCATTTCCCGCCTTCGCGAGTCATCCACGCAAGTAAACACTGAGCTATCTGCAAGCCGTTTCGCCGAGTCGGCCGCTGGAAATACCCTGAGCGTGGATTAAAGCCCACCCTTAGGGCTGTCGCGCAGCCCCGAAAGAACCGCGCCATCGTGGGATTAGTCTGCACTGAAAAACCACCATTTTCCTTGGCCGAATTCCCCGTCGGCCAGCAGTGCCTTTCTTAACAAGCTCGCCATAGTGTGTAACAGTCGAGGCTTGCGGTATCTGGATACGCGCCCGCACCGGGCTTGCCCAATCCCCGCCCCTCGTAATTCGCGCAATCGCCCCCACCTTGTAGATATTGGGTTCCAGCGAACCGCTTCATCCAGCCGGAGTTGCCCTGTATGGCGAAAATTGTCCTGTTAGAAAACATTCACCCCAGCGCGGTAGAGGTTTTTACCGCCGCCGGCTTCAATGACATCACCACCCACGCCAGCGCACTGCCTCCCGAGGCCTTGCACGACGCACTGCGCGGCGCCGACGTGGTGGGCATCCGTTCACGCACTCATCTGGACAAAGCCGTCCTCGATGGCCTGCCCGAACTGGGCATCATTGGCTGCTTTTGCATAGGCACCAATCAGGTCGACCTGGCCACGGCCATGGAAAGCGGCATTCCCGTCTTCAACGCGCCATTCTCCAATACCCGCTCGGTGGCTGAACTGGTGCTGGCGGAAGCCATCCTGCTGTTGCGCCGCATTCCGGAAAAAAACCTTCGGGTGCATCAGGGCCACTGGGACAAGAGCGCCTCCGGCTCATATGAAACCCGCGGCAAGACCCTGGGCATCATTGGCTACGGCAATATTGGTTCACAGGTAGGCATTCTGGCCGAAGCCCTGGGCATGCGCGTCATCTTCCACGATCTCGAGGCCAAGCTGCCGCTGGGCAACGCCCGCGCCTACCCCGACCTGGCTTCTCTGCTGGCTGAATCCGACGTGGTGACCCTGCACGTGCCCGGCGGCCGCGGCACGGCCAACATCATCAACGAAGACACGCTGACTCAAATGAAGCCCGGCGCCATCCTGATCAACGCTTCACGCGGCACGGTAGTCGATATCGATGCGCTGCGCGCAGCCTTGGATGCCAAGCATTTGCGCGGTGCGGCGCTCGATGTTTTCCCGGTCGAGCCCAAGAGCGTGGACGAACCCCTGGCCAGCCCGCTCATCGGCCTGCCCAACGTCATCCTGACGCCGCATATCGGCGGCAGCACGATGGAATCGCAGGAAAACATCGGGCGTGAAGTGGCTGAAAAGTTGGTGCGCTACATACAAAGCGGCACCACCAAGGGCGCGGTGAACTTTCCCGAACTGCCCTACCAGGAACAGGCCGGCACTTCCCGCATCCTGCACGTGCACCGCAACGAACCCGGTGCGCTGGCCACGCTTAACGCCACCTTCGCTGATCGCAAGATCAATATCGTCAGCCAGCAATTGCAGACCAAAGGCCCGATCGGCTATGTATTGACCGACATCGGCGACAAGGCCGACGCCGAGTTGATCAAAGCGCTGACGGACTTGCCCATTACGGTCCGTTGCAAGGTGTTGTAAGGCATGCCATCGTGCCTCGACAGGAGGCTGCGCGGCTTATGTAGCTGAAAAGCGAGCCGCCAGTTCCTGTTGCAAATGGCTGTGATAGGCGCCAACCTGCTCGGCCAATTGCTGGCGACGCGCCAGGAAGCTTTCAGGCTCCGCTCCCAGGGGAACACGCGCCTCGGCCCAAATGGCGTCGGGAAACTGCCGATCGCGGCGCCAGCGTGGAATCACGTGCCAGTGCAGGTGCGGCACCATATTCCCCAAAGCGGCCAGATTGACCTTATCGGGTTGCAGCTTGGCGCGCTGAGCGGCTTCCACCGCCAGCACGACCTGCATCAGATGCTGCTGGTCGGCTTCATCCAGATCGGTCATTTCGGCATCGTGGCCATGCCAGATGACACGCGTATAGCCGGGATAATCAGCGTCGTCGACTGCGATCACACGCAGCTTGTCGTTGCGCCACAGCGCAGGGACGTCGGCGGACGCACACAAGGGGCAAGTGGGGGCGGCGGTCGGAATCATGGGAGCTAGCATAGCTTACGCGGCCCGGCTGGTCGCTAGCAAAAACCCTTGCCTGCGCACAGCCGGCTTCCCCTATACCAACACCCGCTCGATCCCGCCTTCGTTGGCGCGCCTGACGTAATTTTCCATCCACTGCGGCCCAAGTAAATGCTTGGCGATCTCCACCACGATGTAGTCGGCGTCCAGCTCGGCATCGTCGTTGTAACGCTTCAAGCCTTGCAGGCAAGACGGGCAAGAGGTCAAAACCTTGACGTCGCCCGTGAAACCATCGGCTCGCAGCTTGTCGGCCCCTTGGCGCAGCTCCTCTTCCTTGCGAAAGCGGATCTGCGTCGAGATATCGGGACGCGCCACCGCCAAGGTACCGGCTTCGCCGCAGCAGCGGTCGCTCTTGTCTACGCCTTCGCCCACCAGCGCCCGCACGGTCTTCATAGGATCTTGCAGCTTCATCGGGGTATGGCAAGGATCGTGGTACATGTAACGCGTACCCGTCACCCCTTCCAGCTTCACCCCTTTTTCGAGCAGGTATTCGTGGATGTCGATCAAACGGCAGCCCGGGAATATCTTGTCGAACTCGTAGCCGGCAAGCTGGTCGTAACAGGTGCCGCAACTGACCACAACGGTCTTGATGTCGAGGTAGTTAAGCGTGTTGGACATGCGATGAAAGAGCACCCGGTTATCGGTGATGATCTTCTCGGCCTTGTCCTCCATGCCATTGCCGCGTTGCGGATAGCCGCAGCACAGATAACCCGGCGGCAACACCGTCTGCACCCCCACTTCCCACAGCATGGCTTGCGTGGCCAGCCCTACTTGCGAGAACAAGCGCTCGGATCCGCAACCGGGAAAATAAAACACCGCTTCGGTATCGGCCGAGGTGACTTGGGGGTTGCGGATAATGGGGACGTACTTGGCATCTTCGATGTCCAGCAGCTTGCGCGCGCTTTGCTTGGGCAGGCCGCCGGGCATCTTCTTGTTGACGAAATGAATGACTTGCTCACGCATGGGCGGCTTGCCCACCGTCGCCGGCGGGTGCTGCGTCTGCTTGCGCGCGAACTTGGCAAGCACGTCGTGCGCCAGGCGCTGCGCCTTATAGCCGACCCCCACCATCATCTTGCGCGTGGCGTTGATAGTGCGTGGATCTTTGGCGTTCAGGAAAAACATCGCCGCCGTCGTGCCGGGGTTGAACGATTTGCGGCCCATGCGGCGCAAGAGGCTGCGCATGTTCATGGACACATCGCCAAAGTCGATATCGACCGGACAGGGTTTCTCGCACTTGTGGCACACCGTGCAATGGTCGGCCACGTCTTCGAACTCTTCCCAGTGCTTGATGCTGACACCGCGCCGGGTCTGCTCTTCGTACAGGAAAGCTTCGATCAAGAGCGACGTGGCGAGAATCTTGTTGCGTGGCGAATACAGCAGGTTGGCGCGCGGCACATGGGTGGCGCACACCGGTTTGCACTTGCCGCAGCGCAGGCAATCTTTGATGGAATCGGAAATCGCCCCGATCTCGCTTTGCTGCATGATCAGCGATTCGTGGCCCATCAGGTTGAAGCTAGGCGTATAAGCGTGACGCAAGTCTCCGCCCGGCATCAGCTTGCCTGCATTGAAGCGGTTATGCGGATCGACCCGGCGCTTGTAGTCCTGGAAAGGCGCAAGCTCGGACTCGGATAAAAATTCGTACTTGGTAATACCTATGCCGTGCTCGCCGGAAATCACGCCATCCAGGTTACGCGCCACGTCCATGATGCGGGCAACGGCTTCGTTGGCCTCTTGCAGCATGTCGTAATCGTCGGAATTTACCGGGATATTGGTGTGCACATTGCCGTCGCCGGCATGCATGTGCAGGGCGACAAACACCCGCCCCTTCAGCGCCTTGTCGTGAATTTCCTGCGTTTTCGCGAGGACGGGCAAGTAAGCCGCGCCTGAAAAAATACGGGCCAGCGGCGCCTTCAACTCGGTGCGCCACGACACACGTACAGTATGGTCCTGCACGACGTCGAACACGCGGGCGTCGGTCTGGGTCTGCAAGCGGGCCTGCAAGGCGGGAAGCAATGTGCTCAGGCCTATGCGCGCGAACTCGCCCAAGGTATCGGCAAGTGGCAAGTCCATGCTGCGCAATATCCATTGCCAGCGCTCGCGCACCGCGCTCAAGAGCTCCAGCGCCTGCACCGGACGGTCGCCCAGCATGTCTTCGCGATCCAGGCTTGCGCCCTCGCCGTCTTCGCTCTTGCCCAGCGGCAAGTCGCCGGCATCGAAGAACTCGGTCAGGCGGTCGATCAACTTCAATTTGTTGCGCGTCGACAATTCGATATTGATGCGCTCGATCTCGTCGGTGTATTCGCCCATGCGCGGCAAGGGGATCACCACGTCTTCATTGATCTTGAACGCATTGGTATGACGCGCGATCGCCGCAGTGCGCGAGCGGTCCAGCCAGAAGGTCTTGCGCGCTTCGGCGCTGACCGCGACAAAGCCTTCACCATGACGGGTATTGGCCAAGCGCACGACCTCGCTGGCGGCAACCGCCACCGCGCTCTCGTCGTCGCCGACGATGTCGCCGATCAGCACCATCTTGGGCAGCGTGCCGCGCTTGCTCTTGGTGGCGTATCCCACCGCGCGCAGATAGCGTTCGTCCAGATGCTCGAGTCCGGCAAGAATGGCGCCGCGCTCGCGCCCCGCGCCATCCAGATAACTTTTGATTTCGACAATGGACGGAATCGCATCGCGCGCCTGGCCGAAAAATTCCATACAGACCGTGCGCACATGGCCGGGCATGCGGTGCAAGACCCAGCGCGCTGCCGTGATCAAGCCGTCAGTGCCTTCCTTCTGGATGCCGGGCAGTCCCGCCAGGAACTTATCGGTTACGTCCTTGCCCAGGCCTTCCTTGCGGAATGTCCGGCCATGAATGTCCAGCGCTTCCGTACGCAGCAGGCGCTCGCCCGGCTTGCCTTGGCCATCGAACCATTTCAACTCGAAACGGGCCACCTCCACGTCGTGGATCTTGCCGCGGTTATGGTCCAGGCGGGTCACTTCCAGCCAGTTGCCTTCCGGGTCCACCATGCGCCACCAAGCCAGGTTGTCGAGGGCCGTGCCCCACAACACCGCCTTCTTGCCGCCCGCGTTCATGGCCACATTGCCGCCCACACAGGAGGCTTCGGCCGAGGTCGGGTCTACCGCAAAGACATAACCGGCCTTGTCGGCCGCGTCAGCCACGCGCTTGGTAACAACACCCGCGCCCGAGAAAATTGTGGCGACTGCTACGTCCACACCAGGCATCGGCCCGATCTCGACGCTACCCAGCGTTTCAAGTTTTTCCGTATTGATGACGGCTGATTTCCAGGTCAGCGGCACTGCGCCACCTGTATAACCCGTGCCGCCGCCCCGCGGAATAATGGTCAGATCCAGCTCGATACAGCCGCGCACCAGAGCCGCGATTTCGTCTTCGCTATCGGGGGTCAATACCACGAAGGGGAACTCGACCCGCCAATCCGTGGCGTCGGTAACATGCGACACACGCGACATACCATCGAACTTGATGTTGTCCCGCGCCGTGACTTTGCCCAGTACCTTCTGGGCCTGGCGCCGCAGTTCGGCGGTTGCGCTGAATTCAAGTTCGAAGGCCTGGACGGCGGCGCGCGCCATGTCCAGCAAACGGCCTACCTTGCCATCGCGCTCGGCGTCGTCAGGACCCCGCCGACGCTCGATCTCGCGCAAACGATGATTAAGTGCTTCGACCAGCAGGGCGCGACGCTTGGGGTTGTCCAGCAGGTCGTCGTGCAGATAGGGATTGCGCCTTACGACCCAGATATCGCCCAACACTTCGTACAGCATCCGTGCGGATCGCCCGGTGCGGCGCTCACTGCGCAGGTCGGACAACATTTCCCAGGCTTGCGGGCCCAAAAGACGCTGAACGATTTCCCGATCAGAGAACGAGGTGTAGTTATAAGGGATCTCGCGCAGACGGCCAGGGGCTTGCGCAGGAGCGATAGCGGTAGGTAGAGGGGCGTTCATGATGGGTAAAGCTTCATCCCGAGGGCAGCCCGTCATTCTAGCCCATTGCCCATCGAGTCAGTCAGCTTGTGCCCGCCAGCTGGAAAACCGGACAAAACAGCCTGGAAAAACATCGACTGCCCGTTTTGGGCCCGGCCCACCGCGAACTCAGGCCCACGCGGCCTGAGAAATCAGCTCAGGCGAGCCAGCCAGGCGGCTTCCGAGAACCCAACGCTGACCTGGCCGTCTTCAGTGGCCAACACCGGTCGCTTCACCAACTGCGGACTTGCCACGACCAGCGCCAGCCAATCGCCTTCCGAGGCAGGCTGCTTGCTGGCCTCGGGCAAAGTCCGCCAAGTCGTCGAAGAGCGGTTCACCAGCTTTTCCCACCCGCCTACTTTGGCCGCCCACTCTTGCAGTATCGGCGGCGCTACCGGCTGATCCCGGTAATCGATGAACACATGCGCAATCCCTTGTTGGGTCAGCCACTTGCGGGCTTTGCGACAGGTATCACAGTTATTCAGTCCATAAACACGCGTATTACTCATAGCTGCAGAAGGGCCCGGTCAATGATTGGGGAAAAACCACAGTAGCGCAGCGGTCATCGTCGTATACCGCAACAGTTTGCCTATGGCCATATAGAGGACGCTCGGCCAGAAATCCATCCGCAGCCAGCCGGCTACGGCGCATAAGGGGTCGCCCACCAAGGGCAACCACGACAGCAATAAGGTCTTGGGGCCATAGCGCTCGATCCAGGCATGCGCATAAGCATGCCAGCGGTCGCGTTGGTTCGGCGCATGGGCCGGTTCGGATGCGGCTGCGCCGTGGCGCGCCTCATGGCGAGCGCGCAAGCGATCGTATCCGCGCTTGCCCCACCAGCCCATGGCGTAGCTGATGATGCCGCCAATGGTATTACCCAGGGTCGCCACGAGCACTGCCGCCCAGAACATATGAGGCGCCAGCTTCACATAGCCGAACACCGCAGGCTCGGAGCCCAGGGGCAATAGCGTGGCCGACACCAGGCTGACGACGAAAATCGCCGACAGACCGACTTCCGGCAGAGATAGAGTAACCAGCAGCCACTGGATGGATGAGTGAAGCCAAGCTTGCATGCGCGCAAGTGTAAGGGCAAATCAAACGACCAGGCTCAGGAGCTTCGCGACTGGAAATGCCCTGTTGCCAGGCTGCAATTCCGCGGGGAAAAAGCAGCGTCCACTTGCCAGACCGGCGCAACTTGGCCGGACAAGCTGGAGCCGGATGTGTCAAACTTAATGATTCAGCGTCCGTTTCGAGCTTTTTCTCACCATGCCCACCGACTATTTAAAACGCATCCTCAACGCCAAAGTCTATGACGTCGCCATCGAGTCCGCACTCGACCCGGCCCCGCAGATTTCGGCGCGAATCGGCAACACGGTGCTGCTCAAACGCGAAGACACGCAGGGCGTATTCAGTTTCAAATTACGAGGCGCCTACAACAAGATGGCCCACCTGACAGCCGAGGCGCTGTCGCACGGGGTGATCGCCGCGTCCGCCGGCAACCACGCTCAGGGCGTTGCGCTGTCGGCACAGCGCCTGAACTGCCGCGCGGTCATCGTCATGCCTTTCACCACGCCCCTTTTGAAGATCGATGCGGTCCGCGCGCGCGGCGCAGAAGTGGTGCTTCATGGTGAAAGCTTCACCGATGCACAAGCGCACGCCAAAGTGCTGGAAGTCGAACAAAAGCTCACCCCCGTTCATCCCTTCGACGATCCCGACGTGATTGCCGGCCAGGGCACCATCGGCATGGAGATCCTGCGCCAGCATACCGGCCCCCTGGATGCCGTGTTTGTCGCCATCGGCGGCGGCGGCATGATCTCGGGCATCGCTGCCTATATCAAGCAGTTGCGGCCGGAAGTCCGCATCATCGGCGTACAAACCGTTGATTCCGACGCCATGGTGCAAAGTATCGCCAAAGGCCGTCGCGTCACCTTGCCGGACGTTGGCCTTTTTTCAGATGGCACCGCCGTCAAGCTGGTGGGCGAGGAAACCTTCCGGCTTACCCGCAAGTACGTCGACGACTTCGTCGTGGTCGACACCGACGCTATCTGCGCCGCCATCAAGGATGTTTTCGAGGAAACCCGCAACGTACTCGAACCCGCCGGTGCGCTGGCCCTGGCGGGCGCCAAAAAATACCTGGCGCAACACCGTTGGAAAAACAAGACCGTCGTCGCCATCACCAGCGGCGCCAACATGAATTTCGACCGCTTGCGTTTCGTTGCCGAACGCGCCGACGTTGGCGAAGCCCGCGAAGCCGTCTATGCCGTCACCATGCCCGAGGAACGCGGTAGCTTTCGCCGCTTTTGCGAACTGGTGGGCGACCGCAACGTCACCGAATTCAACTATCGCATGGCTGATTCGGAAAAAGCCCATGTTTTTGTGGGATTGCAGATCGCCGCTGGCGAATCCACCAAAATCGCCACGCACTTTCGCCGCAACGGGTTCACCGCACTCGACCTGACCCAAGACGAATTGGCCAAGACGCACTTGCGCCACATGATAGGTGGGCGCGCCGTCCCGGTATCCAACCACGAACTGCTCTACCGCTTCGAGTTTCCCGAACGCCCGGGCGCCCTGATGCGCTTCCTTAACTCAATGCCGCCCAACTGGAACATCAGCCTGTTCCACTACCGCAACCTGGGCGCCGACTACGGAAACATTCTGGTGGGCCTGCAAGTCCCACCCGCCGATAAGAAAGCGTTTGCCGACTTCCTGGTCGAACTGGGCTACCGGCACTGGGACGAATCAGACAACCCGGCCTATAAGTTGTTTTTGAAATAGAGCACAAGCCGTAGCCAGACGGGCGACCACCAGAAAGCAGTCGCCCCAAGGGCTTACTTCGGCTCGGTGAATAACAATGCCGTGCATTCGTAATGCTGCGCCAGCACGGCCTGCGCTCTGTCCAAGTCCCCGGCCATAACCGCGTCGAAGATAGCGCGATGCTCGTCCAGTTCGTTGCGGGACTTGTATGCCTTGCGCGCCGCTAACTGGCGGTACCGATAGGCACTGTCGTACAGTTGCTCGCAAAACCCGATCAACAGGGGTGAGCCGCACGCCGCCAACAAGGTGCGGTGGAAAATCCGGTGCTCCTGCTCCCAACGCGGGTTCTCCTCATAGCTGTCAGGCTGCACCGAGCGCGGTGTCCGCGACAGACGATGAAACGCAAGCACCAGCGACTCTTCCCATTCTGCCGTCCGGTGCGTAAGCCCCCCTTCCAGGGCCATCGACTCAAGCGCGATGCGATTTCGCACAATGTCCTGGAGCTCGGCGTCTGACACCTCAGCCGCGGCAAACCCACGCTGATCGTTGTGGACCACCAAGCCTTTGGCAAGCAAGCGGCTCAATGCTTCGCGCAAGGGACTAGCGCCACAGGCATAACGATCACGCAAACGATGCATCAACAGTTTTTGCCCGGGTGGCCAGTAGCCGTCCAGCAAGTCGGCTCGCAGACGCTCGTAGATCTGGACCGTCAGGCTAGGAGCGAACGCACCGACGAGGGCAGGATTAGCCGGTGTTTCGGTGTCTCGTTGTGAACTGGGGGAAAGACTAGCTGGATCCATCTACGGGTTTTCCTTGTTTGTCGATATTATTGTATCTAATATACTTTTATCGACAAAATGGCGAACGACGCCGTTTGTTATGAAGTGCCTGAACAGAAGCGGTAAACGCCAGCCCTTACTTCCAAAACCGCTCGGGCTCGGGTCTGTCGCCTCACAATTCTGCCAGTACGTAAAAGAAAGCTCTCCTTTCGTCCATCTCCTTCCTCCCACAGGCCTCTCTCGTCAATGACTGAAAAATTCCTTTCATTTTCCCTTCTTAATGACCCTGCTGAACGACTAGGCCTGTTGTCTGGCGACAGCATTATTGATCTGCATAAAGCCGACGCGACCTTGCCACGCGACATGGTCGCACTGGCAACAGCCGGCCCCACGGGTTTTGCCGCCGCAATCCAGGCAGCCAAAGCGGCCGGCGCCAACGCTCGCTACCCTGTGTCCGAAACTCGGCTGCTGCCACCGGTCCCACGGCCCGGCAAAGTGCTGTGTCTTGGCCTGAATTACGCTGACCATGCTGCGGAAGGAGGCAATGCCAAACCCGATTACCCCAGCTTCTTCATGCGCGGCACAAGCTCTTTGATCGCCCATGGGGCACCCCTTATACGGCCACTCGTCTCCACCCAATTGGATTTCGAAGCCGAACTGGCAGTGATCATCGGCCAGCGGGCACGTCATCTCACGCCCGCAAATGCGCTTGCCGCCGTCGCGGGCTACTCCTGCTTTAACGATGGCACCCTACGCGATTATCAGCGCAAGGCAGCGCAGTGGACCATCGGCAAGAACTTCGATGCCACCGGCCCCTTCGGCCCCTGGCTAATCCCGGCATCCGATCTGCCTCCAGGCGCCGCCGGCCTGAAGATCGAATCTCGCCTGAACGGCCAGGTCATGCAAAGCGACAACACGAGCAACATGATTTTCCCCGTAGCCGAAGCGCTCTGCATCATCACCGAAGCCATCACCTTGGAACCCGGTGACGTGGTCATGATGGGCACTCCCGCCGGCGTCGGCTACGCCCGCAAACCACCCGTATGGATGCGGGCAGGTGATTGCATCGAGATCGAAGTCGAGGGCATCGGCGTCCTCTCCAACATCATCGAGGACGAGAAATGAGCAGCACCCCCACCATCACCCGTCTGCCCGACAATTTCCGTTGGCCCGCCGGCCAACGCATCGCCGTCATTTTCAACATTGCCTATGAAGCATGGTCCGACGGTCAAGCCCCCGGTATCGGCCCAATGGGCAACGTTCTCAAGCCTGGATTCTTCGATACGAATGCACACTCCTGGGCAAGCTTTGGCCTGAACCGCGGCATCCATCGACTCATCGATATTGCCGAAAAACGCGGCGTGAAAACCAGCGTAATGGTCAACGGCGTAATCTGCGAACGCGACCCGGCCACCGTCAAACGCATCGCGGCGCTGGGCCACGAAATCATCAACCACTCCTGGGGCATGGATGTCATCCCGGTGTACTTCGATGAAGCAGGCGAGCGCGCCAATCTGCAACGCAACCACGAAATCCTGCACGCTACCGCAGGGGTTACGCCTACCGGCTGGATCAGCCCACGCGGCACCGGCAGCCCCATCAGTTCGCGGCTACTAGCCGAAGCCGGCTATCTACACCACGGGGACGTCAACGACGACGACCGCCCCTACGTCATGAACTTCGATGGTAAGCGCATCGTTGGAATACCACTCACCATGGACGTCAACGATCTTCCGACCTGCATCCGCTATGGACAGGGTCCGCGCCACATGCTGGACACCTTCCAAGACTGTTTCGATGCTTATCGCGATCATGAAACAGCGCCCTTGCTACTCGACGTAACCGCCCATACCCATGTTTTGGGGCGCCCTTCCGGGGCGTGGGTGTACGACGAAATCATAGGGCGTGTGTTAGCCGCCGACGACGTCTGGGTGTGTACCCGGGAAGAAATGGCGCGCTATGTACTGGCTTCGATATAAGAAGAGCCGCTCTCAAACAAGCCTACCCAGGTAGAGCCAAAGAAAATAAACATGGGTGGACGAGCGCAGCCTAAAAGATGCCAACTCAGTCCGCCCAGAATCTGGAGGAAACAACAATGAAGGTCAATTCGCGTCTTAAGCTATTCCCGGCGTTCCTTGGAGCAATGCTGTTAGCAGCTACCCCAGCGGCCAACGCCGACAACTACCCCGAACGTCCGATCAAGCTCCTACTCCCCTTTTCGCCGGGCGGCAATCCCGACACGGTTTCACGAATCCTGTCCCAGGAGCTGACAAAATCCTTGGGCCAATCCGTTGTTGTCGAAAACCGGGCCGGTGCCAACGCCATCATTGCGACGGAAGCCGTCGCCAAAGCCCCCGCAGACGGCTACACGCTGCTTTACACCACCGGCTCACACGTCATCAATCCTCTTTTGTATAAAACGCTTCCGTTCGATACCGCGAAAGACTTCGTTCCAGTAGTGCTGGTTGGCTCAACACGTGGACAAGTTCTTGTCGTCAATCCATCTCTACCCGCTAAAGACTTGAAAGATCTCGTCGCGCTAGCCCGTTCCAAGTCGTCCAACATTACCTACGGCTCGGCGGGAATCGGCAACACCATGCATTTGGTCGCGGAATACTTCAATTACAAAGCGGGCACGCATCTCGCCCACATCCCTTACAAAGGGGCAGCGCCAGCGACGAACGCCGTCATCTCAGGTGAAGTCAAACTGGCCTTCCTTAACCCGGTATCGGCCATTGAGCAGGTAAAACACGGCAAGTTGCGCGCCTTGGCGGTCACGGGCTCACAGCGTTTCCCTCAACTACCCGATGTGCCTACCGTCGCGCAAGCGGGAGTTAGTGGCTTCGAGGTGCAAGGCGGTTGGCAAGGAGTTCTTGCACCAGCCGGGACTCCGCCTGAAGTCGTTGCCAAAATCAATAAGGCATTCAACGATGCCCTTCGATCTCCTGCTATCAATCAGCGGCTTGAATCTATGGGTTTAGATGTCGCCGGTGGCACACCTCAAGACATGAGTTCGTATTTGGCCAAAGAAACCGCCACGTACACCGATATTGTCCAAGCGGCCAAGCTGGAAAAACAATAGCGCGGCGTTGTATCGGAAAGAGCCCTTTCAACATATAAGCAGCGTAAAACGGAGAAGGTCGAATGACCCAGCAAGAAAATATCGCGCATGAACTCGTTTTTGAGAAAGATGTCGCCATCATGATGGATGACGGCGTCGTACTTCGAGCGAACGTCTTTCGACCAAAAGGCCCAGGACGTTTTCCTGTGGTGATGGCGCAAGGCGTTTACGGAAAGGATGTTCACTTCGCCGACGGGTTCAAGCCTCAATGGGAGAAGCTTTTACGCCTGTACCCCGGGCTTTGCGAAGAGGGTTCAAGCGGTAAATATTTGCGCTGGGAGACGGTAGACCCTGAACGCTGGGTTCGGGATGGTTACGTTGTTATTCACGTAGACGCACGGGGCAGTGGAAAATCCCCCGGCTATCTCGATCCCATGTCGCCGCGTGAAATTCAGGACTACTGCTCATCGATTGAATGGGCCGGAACCCAGGCCTGGAGCAACGGCAAAGTCGGCCTTATCGGAATCTCGTATTACGCCGCAACCCAATGGCGAGTCGCCGCCTTACGTCCCGCTCACCTGGCGGCGATCATTCCTTGGGAAGGCCGCTCCGATCATTATCGCGACTATGGCTATCACGGTGGAATCATGAGTAACGGATTCCTTAACGCATGGTGGCCAAAGCAAGTCCTTTCCAATCAACATGGCAGCGGGCGCACCCCATATCGGGACCGCGATGATGGCCTACCCACCACAGGAACCCCCTTGAGTGAAGAGATGCTTGCCGGTAACCGCTGCGATTACCCCGCGGCGATGGCGAGCCACCCTCTTTGTGACGCATGGCATAAAGAAAGATCTCCAGACTTGGCACGAATCGATGTGCCCCTTTTGTCGGCAGGCAATTGGGGAGGGCCCGGCAATCACCTGAGAGGAAACATTGAGGCCTATCTTCGAGCCGGATCCAAGAAGAAATGGCTATCCATGCACATCGGAACACACTATGAAAGCTTTTACCTGCCTAGGTACGTGGCGCTTCAAAAACGCTTCTTCGATTGCTATTTGAAAGGTGTTGATAACGGTTGGGAAGATCAACCGCCGGTTCTACTTTCTATTCGAACACCCGATGGGCAAACTCACCGGACGGAGCAAGAGTTTCCCCTGGCGCGCACACAATGGACTCGCTTCCATCTAAACGCCGACAGTCAAATCATGCGGCAAGATGCCCCCTCAGCGCTGACCCGCATCGACTTCTCTGCGCAAGGTAGTGGGGTGAACTTTTCTACCGAACCGTTCGAGAAAGAAACGGAGATCACCGGATTCGTCACTTTAAGAACCTGGGTGTCCTCATCCACTCGCGATCTGGATTTGTTCGCCGTGTTGCGACTGTTTGATCAAGCCGGCCAGGAAGTTATTTTCGATGGCGCGCACGAACCGACTCCATTGACCCGCGGCTGGTTGCGAGCATCTCATCGAAAGGTTGACGAACACATGTCGACCCCCTATCGCGTCTACCATAGCCACGACGAAGTACAAAAACTCGAACCCGACACTTGTTATGCATTGGACCTTGAGATCTGGCCGACATGCATACTTATTCCTCCCGGCTTTCGCCTTGTTTTGACGCTACAGGGAAAAGATTTCGAGTTTGAAGGCGTCAAGGGCAGGCTGACACACAGCCATCCCGAGGATCGCGGTTCAGCCGACTTCAACGGGGTCACGACCATCCACAGTGGTCCCGGACGTGAATCCTACATCACGCTGCCGATCATCCCCTCCGACTGATCTGATTGCGGCCCCCGCTCTGATAGCGAAGGGCCGCAAGAAAATTCCATATTGACGGGCAAGCCAGCGGCACTTATAGTTGACTAAACAAACGTTTAAAACGTATGTTTAGTTCGATTCATCAAAGCCAACCCACCTGGTTAATGTCGTTGGATCGACTTCTTCAATTCAAGAAGCGAGGGGGATGCCCGTGAAAAAAGTAACGCGCGATGATTTGGCAATAGCTGCTGAGCGTTTCAAAAACTGGGGAAAGTGGGGCCCTGACGACGAGATCGGTACCCTGAACTACACCCAACCCGAAGATATCGTCCGCGCGGCCTCTCTAGTGCAAAAGGGCAAAGTGATTTCACTGGCCCTGAACTTCGACCAGAACGGCCCGCAGGGCGCCAAGAGCAAATACCCATCCATGGGCCGCATCAACCCCTTGCACCTGATGCTGCGTACCGGCACTGATGCCTATGCCGGTGTGCTTGACAGCCGGGGCATCCGCGCTGCCGACGATATCGTGGTCATGCCCTTGCAATGCGGTACGCAGTGGGATGGCCTGGGCCACGTGTTCTACGAAGATTCGATGTGGAACGGCTACGATTGCCGCGAAGTCACCAGCGCCGGCGCTCAAAAGGCCGGTATCGAAAAGACCAAAAACAAAATGGTTGGCCGCGGGGTGTTCCTGGATGTTGCGCGTGCGCACGGTGTAGATGCGCTGGATGACGGCTACGCCATCACCAGCGCCGATCTTGACTCCACTGCCAAGAAGCAAGGCGTTGAAGTCGGCCGTGGCGACTATGTCATCGTACGCACCGGCCAAATGGAAACCAAGCTCAAGGCCCGCAACTGGGACGGCTACCCTGGTGGCGACGCGCCGGGCTTCTCGTTCGAAACCCTGGAATGGGTCCACGGCAAACAGATTGCGGCGCTGGCCAGCGACACCTGGGGTTGCGAAGTGCGCCCCAACGAATCCGTAACAGGCATCAACCAGCCCTGGCACTGGATCACCATTCCCATCATCGGCCTGACCATGGGCGAGATTTTCCACGTAGCCGATCTGGCTGCCGACTGCGCCGCTGATGGTCGTTATGAATTTCTTTTCGTCGCACCCGCCATCCCCATCACAGGCGCGGTCGGCTCCCCGACCAATCCCTTGGCTATCAAGTAAACACAGGATACACAGGCAAAAGCACACGCACCCATAACGCAGAGCGAAGGAGAAAACCTTGACCCACTCCAGCGGAGCACAAGCCATAGCCGACATGCTCAAGGGCTATGAAGTCACGCATGTATTCATGGTCCCCGCGGTACTTCGGCGCACCTTCGCCGAGCTGGAATTCAGGACCGACATCGCACGTATCCACACTCATGGGGAAAAGTCTGCTGCCTACATGGCGGATGGTTATGCCCGCGCTTCAGGTAAGCCAGGCATCTGCATGGCTCAGGTTGTCGGCGCCCTGAACCTTGCCGCTGGTCTGCGCGATGCCTATCTGGCCCATGCCCCGGTCATCGCCTTAACCGGGGGCCGCGATCCCAAAACGAAGTTCCGCAAGCTCTACCAAGAGGTGGACGACATGCCCGCCTTCGAGCCCGTCACCAAATGGAATGCCACCGTCGACGACGTGACGCGCATCCCGGATATGTTGCGACAAGCGTTTCGTGTGGCGGTGTCAGGAGCACCCGGCCCGGTGCATCTCCAGTTTCGGGGCAATGAAGGGCAACTGGATACGGAAGAAGGCGAGCTGGACGCCCACTGCGAACCGCAGTTCGCCCGGGTTCCCCCCTTCCGTTCCGAGCCCCAGCACGATCAACTGGCTCCTTTCCTGGAACATCTACGAACAGCATCCAAACCCGTCATCGTTGCGGGCGGCGGCGTGCGTGCATCGCGGGCTGGCGATGAATTACGGCAATTCGCCGAGCGGTTCCAGATCCCAGTCGCAACCTCGCTCAACGCCAAGGATGTCATGCCCTCCACGCACCCTTTAAGCCTGGGCGTGGTCGGGTCCTACTCCAGAGCAAGCGCCAACTTGACGGTCCAGCAAGCCGATCTGGTCTGCTTCATCGGCACCGAAGCGGGCGGGATGACGACGCACATCTGGCAGGTTCCGCGCCCGGGCACCGACGTCATCCAGATCGACATCGACCCGGCCATCCTGGGCCGCGGATATCCCTTGCAAGCAGCCTTATGCGGAGATGCCAAAGCGGTGCTCGCGCGGTTGCTGCAGGAAAACGGCGAGCGGCCAAACCCTGATCGCCGGGCTTGGCTGGCCGAAGCCCAAGGCTTGAAAGAAGCCTGGTATGAACAGTACCAAGCCGCGTTGAATTCTGACGCCATACCGATACGGCCCGAACGCATCTGCCATGAACTTTCGAAGCATGTGCCGGACGACGCCATCGTAGTCGTCGACACGGGCCATGCCGGCATGTGGATGGGGGGCATGTTCGATCTCCGCAGTCCGCAGCAGAGCTATCTACGCAGCGCGGGCCATCTGGGCTGGGCCTTTCCCGCCGGGCTTGGAGCCAAGTGCGCACAGCCTGATCGCCCAGTAGTCATCTTCACCGGCGACGCCGGATTCTGGTATCACATTGCAGAGCTTGAAACTGCCGTACGCTGGGGCATTCATGCCGTCATCGTGGTCAATAACAATGGAGGCGGCAACCAATCCAAACGTGGTTTCGACCGCGCATACGGCGGTACTCAAACCGAACGCGGCCGCGAACTCTGGACATATAAGCAAGTGGATTTTGCCAAACTGGCGGAAGTCGTCGGTGCCAAAGGCATACGGGTAACCGATCCCGGCAAACTTCAATCCGCGTTGCAGCAAGCATTGTCGGCAAAAGCCGTTGTAGTCGTTGACGTAGTGACCGACATCGAGGCACTGGCTCCTGTCCCAGTCGCCTGACTCATCACAAAACGAGGAGACACCATGAAAAGGACTTTGCATTACCTTGCAGCTTGTCTGGCCGCTACATGGATGACAACGCCCGGCTTTGCCGCAACCGACAACTACCCCAGCAAAACCATACGTTTGATCGTTGCCTTTCCACCCGGAGGCCCCTCCGACATCGTGGCGCGCATCATTACGCCTGGGATGTCGAAAGCCCTGGGACAAACGGTGGTAGTGGAAAACCGGGGTGGCGCGGGCGGCACCGTTGGCGCGCAAGCGGTTGCCAGTTCTGAACCCGATGGCTACACCCTGCTGCTGACGACCACGTCCTTCGCTGTTAATGCAGCGCTGTGGGGCAAGGATGCCGGCTTTGACGCCGCCAAGGATTTCGCTCCAGTCGCCGCCGTGGCAACCCAGCCAAACATCATCGTGGTCCACGACAGTCTTCCGGTCAAAACCCTGAAAGATCTCCAGGAATTATCCAAGACACGCAAGCTGGCCTTTGCGACGCCGGGCAATGGCACCACGCCGCAGCTCACTGGCGAGCATCTGTTCAAACTGTTGTGGAAAGCGGATATCACGGCCATCCCCTATCGAGGCGCCGGCCCGGCAGTAGCCGCCGTCGGAGCCGGCGAGCCGCCAATTGCTTCGGTAGCGCTGGCCGGCCCCCTGCCCTTTATCAAGGCGGGGAAACTGCGACCCATTGCCGTGTCCAGCAAAGAGCGGGTCCCCTCCATGCCCGATGTTCCCACGCTCTACGAACTAGGCTACCCGGACATCCTCGACTACACCTGGACAGCGGTATTGGCACCAGCCGGCACCCCACCAGACATAGTCAAGAAAATCAATGCAGCCATCGAGCACACGCTTACTCTGCCCGAAGTAAAGAAAAGCCTCGACAATCAGGTCATGACCGCCATGGGCGGCACGCCCGCGGAGTTTTCCGACTACCTGCAGACCGAGTTGACCCGCTGGGCAAAAATCGTCAAGGACACTGGCGCCAAACGCGAATAAAGTACGGTATCAGGTAAATCCCTTTTCGCAAAAATCGAGGATCTCGCGCAAAGCCTGATCGAGGTCCTCGCCGCTGCAGCGACCTTGGGAAATGATTTCCAGGCGCCCGGTGTTAGACGCCACATAGATATAGACACCCATTACGAAAGTGAGTTTCCAGTAGAGCGATTCATGGGGCATATCGGGAAAGCTGCGCTTGAGCTCTTCGACGAACTTGAAGGTGGTGTCATCGTAGAACCGAGTCCGCAGCATATGCTCGATTTCTTTCGGTTCGTTGTGCAAACGAGCTTGCAACTTCACAAATGCCCGGCCACCGGCACCATCGTCGTTCGCCATGCGCAAAGGAGGGTAGACAAAGGCATACAGGATTTCGCGAACGGGAATCGACGCATCACGGCCCGCTCGATTTCGCGCCTCTTCAAGCAAACGCCGGCGCTCTTCCATAATGACCGCGCCACGCCGTTCGAAAATCGACATGAACAAACCGGTTTTCGTCTTGAAGTGGTAATTGATGAGCGCCTGGTTCACGCCCGCCAATTGGGCAATATGGCGCACCGTTGTTGCGGTGTAACCATGTTCGGCAAACAAGACTTCGGCCACGTCCAGTAGACGGGCGACTGCCTGAGGGGCGGGCTGCGGGGGTTGTTTGGCTAGTTTCAAAATAGAATTTTCAGCACGCTAACAGGACGAGCAATGAGCAAGAAGACAATTATTACCTGCGCCGTGACAGGCAACTTGACCAAACCTGAACAAACACCGCATTTGCCCGTAACACCCGAGCAAATCGCCAACTCCTGCCTGGACGCAGCCGAGGCCGGCGCCGCCGTTGTTCACATTCATGTTCGTGAGCCTGAAACAGGCAAACCCTCGATGGAGGTCGAATTATATCGCGACGTCATGGCGCGGATTCGCGCCAAAAACCGTAGTTTGATTATTAATTTGACAACCGGACCCGGGGGTCGATTCGTACCAAGCGACGACGATCCGAAAGTAGCAGGCCCCGCCTCTACGCTTTGCCACCCGCTCAAGCGCGTGGAACACGTGGCCCAGTTGCGCCCCGACATTTGCTCCCTCGACTTGAACACCATGAACTCCGGCCCAGATGTGGTGATCAACACCCCCAGAAACGTTCGTCTCATGGCGAAGGTCATTCGGGATGCCGGGGTCAAACCCGAACTCGAAATCTTCGATACGGGCGACCTGAATCTGGCGCTCGACCTGATCAAGGACGGCACGCTGGACGGACCTGGTTTGTACACCTTCGTGATGGGCGTGAAATACGGTTTGAACACCGACCCCGCCACTTTGCACTACATCGTCAATCAATTGCCTCAGGGCGCCACTTGGGCAGCTTTCGGCATTGGTCGCGCTGAATTCCCTTTCGTCGCCCAAGCCTGGTTGCTGGGAGGCCACGTGCGGGTAGGCCTGGAGGACAACATTTACCTGAGCAAGGGCGTGCTTGCTGAAAGCAACGCGGCTTTGGTGCTGAAAGCACGCGGTATCGTCGAGGCCATGGGAGGAGAAATAGCCACTGCCGATGAAGCGCGCGCCATGCTCAATCTATCAAGATAAAGGCGCGCCCCGCTCAATCGCCTACGGTGAATAAACGCCGATGCTCTTTGATCGCATAGCGGTCGGTCATGCCGGCAATGTAGTCGGCAATAGCGCGAGCCTGATCCACATTGGCACGCGCCTGATGTTGCGGCGGCAACAGGCGCGGGTCTTCCAGAAAGGCGGTGAACAAATCACGCACTATGCGTTTGGCCTTGGTGGTCATACGCAATACCCGGTAGTGCCAATACAGTTTGTCGCGCAGGAAATCCTTCAACTCATTGGCTTCGGCGCGCACGCTCGCGCTGAAACCCACCAGCGGTGGTCCGTTGCGAATATCGGCTATGGATGCTGGCTGGTGCTGCGCCACGTGCTGTGCGGTGGTGGTGGTCAGGTCGATGATCAGGGTATTGATCATGCGGCGTACCGTTTCCGTAATGGTGCGGCGCTCGGTCAAGCCTGGGTAACGCTGCAGCACCTCGGCATGATGCCGCGCAAAAATATGCACTTGCTGCAGTTGATCCAGGGTAATCAGTCCTGAACGCAAACCGTCGTCGATGTCGTGATTATTGTAAGCAATTTCATCAGACAGATTGGTCAGTTGGGCCTCAAGCGAAGGCTGCGTACGCGTCAGAAAACGTTCACCAACATCGCCTAGCTTACGGGCTCGTTCTTGCGAGCAATGTTTGAGTATGCCTTCGCGGGTTTCGAAACACAGATTCAAGCCGTTGAAGTCTCCGTAACGCTCTTCCAGCTCATCAACCACCCTCAGGCTTTGCAGATTGTGCTCGAAGCCGCTGGACTCCGGCGCGAACTCGCGCATGCATGCATTCAGAATATCTTGTCCGGCATGCCCGAACGGGGTGTGGCCCAGGTCGTGCGCCAGCGAGATGGCTTCAACCAGGTCTTCGTTCAAGCCCAGGTTGCGCGCCACCGACCGCGCGATCTGGGCAACCTCCAGACTGTGTGTAAGGCGTGTCCGGAACAAATCGCCTTCGTGATTAACGAAAACCTGAGTCTTGTATTCCAGGCGACGAAAGGCGTTGGAATGAATGATGCGGTCGCGGTCCCGCTGAAATTCCGATCGGCCCTGAGGCGCCGCTTCGGGGTGGCGGCGGCCTCGCGATTTATCGGGATGGGCAGCGTACGGAGCAAGAACCTGCGACATGGATAGTTGGACTCCCTTAGGTGGCCTCAGGCGACGGCGACTGCTTGCTCGCCCGCGTCCTTGCACACAGTAAGATCCAGGGCGAGCCGCACGTTCTCGGCGGATGCCGGGGTTCGAATTGCCTTGCCCAACTCGGGCAAGAGCACGAAGCGAATCTGACCCGCTTCGGTTTTTTTGTCGCCCTGCATCAGGTCAAACCAGCGCTCGCCACCTAGATCAGGCGCGTAAGCGGGACAGCCTATGGCCAGCACAAGATGACGAATCCGGTCAGCATCGGCGCGCGGCAGACCCGTCTCCACGACCGACAGCTCGGCTGCCTGGACCATGCCGCAACCCACCGCTTCACCGTGCAACCACTTGCCATAACCCAGCCCGGCCTCGATAGCATGAGCAAAAGTATGGCCAAAATTCAGGATGGCCCGCATACCGGTTTCGCGTTCGTCTTGCGACACTACATAGGCCTTGAGCTCGCATGAACGGGCGATCGCAGTCGCCAAAGCTGCGGGTTCAAGTTCACGCAGCGCCTGCGCATTGCGTTCGCACCAGGCAAAGAATTCGGTGTCCAGAATCGCGCCGTACTTGATGACTTCGGCCAGGCCGGCGGAAACTTCGCGCGCCGGCAAGCTAGCCAGTACATCGGTATCGATCTCCACCGAAATAGGCTGGTAGAAGGCGCCGATCATGTTCTTGCCTATGGGGTGGTTCACCGCGGTCTTGCCGCCCACCGAGGAGTCGACCTGAGATAACAGCGTCGTCGGGACCTGAATAAAGCGAATACCGCGCATATAGACCGCCGCGGCAAAACCCGCCATGTCGCCGATCACTCCGCCACCCAAGGCCACGATAACCGCCTTGCGGTCGCAATGGCGGGCCAGCATGGCGTCGAAGATCAGGTTCAGTGTCTGCCAGTCTTTATATTGCTCGCCATCGGGCAAATCGATACGCAGAATCTCGCGCCCGCTGGCTTGCAGTGCGCGTTCAGCGCGCTCGCCATACAAGGCAGACACGGTGGGGTTGCTTATCAACACCAGCATCGTGGCGTCGGCCGGCACGGCTTCGGCCAGGCGATCCAGACGGCCAGGAGCAATACGTATGGGGTAACTACCCCCCGGCGTATCGACACGTACTTCTTTCATAAACACTCCAGGGGTGGCAGATCGGCAAGCGGCGTGATCTGCTTGTCGCAGCTTAGCAGCAAAGGCAATATGCGATTGACCAGGCGCGGCACGGAAGTCTTGCCGGTATCGATTACCAGGTCGGCAATTTCTTCATAGAGAGGTTCGCGCTGGGTCAGCAACTCGGAAATTTTGGCCAAAGGATTGGCCGTCTGCAGCAGTGGACGGTTGCGGTCATGGCGCGTACGCTGGTAAAGGTCTTCGGCGCGGGCGCGCAAGTAAATGACCTTGCCCCGCTCACGCAGCATGCGGCGATTGGCTTCGGCCATGACAGCTCCCCCGCCAGTGGCCAGCACCACACCCGACGAGCGGCTGCATTCATCGATGACCCAGGTTTCCCTGCGACGAAAGCCGGGCTCACCTTCCAGCTCGAAAATAGTGGGAATACGCACCCCGCAACGCGCTTCGATCAGTTGGTCGACGTCAACGAAGTGCCGTGACAAAGCGCGCGCCAGGCCCCGGCCGATCGTGGTTTTGCCAGCCCCCATCATTCCTACAAGGAAGATCGGCGTGATCACGACCTCGCCAGGCACAGGAAGAGGGCTTACGCATGGATTGAAAGAGACAAGACTCACTAGCTTGATAGGGCCGAAGCCGCTTTATACGGAATATCACCGCATTATCCCGCAAGCGGGGCTCAACGGAAAACGAAAAACCGCCTCTATGTAGCGGTGACACTCGCACACCAACTGTTACAGGAACGGATAGGCTGATTCCCTGTCTATAAACCGATCCATTTCTATGTTTCTATAATGGATCAATCCCTCGCTAGAGAAACTGTTCCTACATGTCCCGAATCCTGCTGAAGATCGCCGGTTTATTTGCCGGTCTGGCCGTATGCGCCGCACTTCTGGTTGGGCTGGCGCTCGCGCTTGCCTACCCGAACCTGCCTGATCTGGATGCACTGACCGACTATCACCCCAAGATGCCCTTGCGGGTATACACCGCCGACCACGTCCTGATTGGCGAATTTGGTGAAGAACGTCGTAATGTGGTCCGTATCCGGGAAGTTCCCGATGTCCTCAAATCCGCGATTTTATCGGCAGAAGACGACCGTTTCTATCAACATGGCGGCATAGACTGGTCGGGAGTCATGCGCGCGGCGCTCACCAACCTGGTCCATTTCTCGAAGTCGCAAGGTGCCAGCACCATCACAATGCAGGTCGCGCGCAACTTCTACTTATCCTCTGAAAAGACGTGGACCCGCAAGCTTTACGAAATATTGTTGACGTTCAAGATCGAAGCCAACCTTAGCAAAGACCAGATTCTCGAGCTCTACATCAACCAGATCTACCTGGGCCAGCGCTCTTACGGCTTTGCCTCGGCCGCACGTATCTACTATGGCAAACCCCTATCTGAATTGACTGCCGCCGAAGCCGCCATGCTGGCCGGCGTGCCCAAAGCGCCCTCACGCTACAACCCTGTGGTCAACCCTACCCGCGCCACGCTACGCCAACAATATGTGTTGCAGCGCATGCACAATTTGGGCTACCTGACCGAAGCCGAATACCGGGAAGCCCTGGAAGAGAAGCTCAAAATTCGCCAATTAGGCGGCGAATTCGCCATCCGGGCCGAATACGTGGCTGAACTTGCTCGCCAATTGGTCTATGACATCTATAAAGAAGAGACCTATACCCGCGGCCTGAACGTGTACACCACCATCAACAAAGAACAGCAAGACGCGGCCTACGATGCCTTGCGCGCCGGTGTGCTGGACTACGAACGCCGCCATGGCTATCGCGGCCCGGAGGCCTTTGTAGACCTGCCCGCGGGCATTGATGGCAACGCCGAAAAGCTGAACGAAGCGGTTGACGACGCCCTTAACGACCACCCCGACAACGACAATCTGCTGGCGGCGGTCGTCTTGGCGGCGGATGCCAAGACGGTTCGGGTGGCCCGCAGTTCGGGCGAAATCATCGATATTTCCGGCAAGGGATTGCGCTTTGCGCAGTCGGCCCTGTCGGCCAAGGCCCAACCTACCCACAAGCTGCGCCGTGGCGCCATCGTGCGCATCTTGAAAACCGGTAACGATTGGGAAATCCTGCAAACGCCCGCCGTACAAGCTGCCTTTGTTTCCACCGATCCGCAAAACGGCGCCATTCGCGCCATGGTGGGCGGTTTTGACTTCTACCGCGGTAAATTCAACCGCGTAACTCAGGCATGGCGCCAGCCCGGCTCCAGCTTCAAACCTTTCATCTATGCTGCCGCGCTTGAGCGCGGCCTGACGCCAGCCACCATCATCTCTGATGATCCGTTTGTGCTGGATGCGTCCGCCACCGGCTCACAGCGCTGGGAGCCCAAGAACTACGACGGCAAGAATGAACCGCCCATGACCATGCGCCGGGGTTTGGCAAAGTCCAAGAACATGGTGTCTATCCGCGTCTTGCAAAGCATAGGCCCGCAATACGCCCAGGACTACATCACCCGCTTCGGTTTCGATGCCGCCCGCCACCCCGCCTATTTGACGATGGCTCTGGGCGCGGGCGCAGTCACTCCGCTACAGATGGCCGGCGCCTATTCCGTCTTCGCCAACGGCGGCTATCGGGTCACCCCGTACTTGATCGACAAAGTCACCGACAGCAACGACCGGGTGCTCATGCAGGCCCGCCCCACCAAAGCCGGAGACGAATCCTTGCGCGCCATCGACGCCCGAACCGCTTTCGTTGGCGACTCGATGCTGCGTGAAGTCGTCCGCACCGGCACTGCTCGGGCAGCCCTGTCGCTCAAGCGCAAAGATGTGGGCGGCAAAACCGGCACCACCAACAACTCGGTCGATGCCTGGTTTGCCGGCTACACCCCGGGCTTGGTCGGCATCGCCTGGCTGGGCTTCGATCAACCCAAGTCATTGGGCGATCGCGAAACCGGTGGCGGCGCGGCCATGCCTATCTGGTTGAACTACATGAAAAGGGCGCTGAAAGACGTGCCTCAGCGCGAACTGCCCATGCCGCCGGGCCTGATCGTGGACAACGGCGAGTACTATTTCTCTGAATTCCCGCCTGGCCAGGCTGTGGCAAGCGTAGGCCTGCCAGCGCCGGAGGAATCCGACCCCATGTCACGCCTGATTGATGGCTTGGGTAGCCTGATTACCGGTAACGGCAAGAACAAGCCGTATTTGCCACCTGCTGAACTCCCCTGAGGCTCCGGCTCTTGATCCGCAGCCGCCAGGGGGTCAAGCCTTGGCGGTTGAGGTCAGGGGATCGAAACAGTAATGGCGGTACCAGCCTGTTCGGAACAGATTTGCGACAAGGCCACCGACAGTTCAACGCCGGAGCGGGTATCCAGCCAGAGTCCATCCACCAGACGATAGTGGAAGCCCCCGCTGACCGCTGCCACCCACATTTCACGCATGGGGCTCTGGCTATTGATAACGGCATGGGTGCCGTTGGCAAATGTCAGGGTCAGGACATTGCCACTACGGGAGCCTTCAACGTCGATGTCCAGTTCCTCGAACCAGACGTCCGCCTGTTGCTCGATAGCATCCAGGATAGCCTCGGCCAAGGCAAGAAACTCGCTTTCGTTCATAATTTGGACTATGTCTGACATGAAACCCTCACACTGTGCGCGTGCCGCATGCCCACACACCTTATTGGTTGCTGATAGCGGCATTGTAGCCAGCAAGGCCAAGCCCTCGCCCGCAAGCCTGGGCTGGACCAGATCCAGCCTGCGTGCGGGCCTGGCTGCGGCCGCCCTGGCCTTGGTGTCCGCCTGCGGTCAAAAAGGGCCTCTTTTTCTACCCCCACCGCCCACCCCCACCGCCAGCCCCGCATCCCAGGCCCCGGCCAAAGCCCCAGTCCAGCCCGCCTCCAACGGTGTCGAACGCCGCAACGAATCCTCCTCCCACAGCCCCCTCATACAATGACCGCCTCCCTTTCTTTGCCCACTCCCGTCGGTAGTCCTCATTTCGCATACAAGAACGGGGTCCTGCACGCCGAAGACGTTTCGGTTGCCGAATTGGCACAGCGCCTGGGTACGCCGCTCTACATTTATTCCCGGGCTGCGCTGCAAGCTGCCTATGGCGCTTATCAGCAAGGTATAGGAAGCCGCGACGTATTAGTCTGCTACGGCATGAAAGCCAACTCCAACCTGGCCGTGCTGCGCGAATTCGCCCGCATGGGCGCGGGTTTCGACATCGTGTCCGCCGGTGAACTGCAACGCGTGCTGGCAGTAGGCGGCGATCCAGGAAAAGTCGTGTTTTCAGGGGTCGGCAAACAAGTCTCCGAAATGCGCGCCGCACTGGATGCCGGCGTCAAATGCTTCAACGTCGAATCCCTGCCCGAACTGCAGCGCCTGTCGGAAGTTGCACAGGCTATGGGCAAGCGGGCCCCGGTATCCCTGCGCGTCAACCCCGACGTCGACCCTAAAACTCACCCTTATATTTCCACCGGGCTGAAAGAGAACAAATTCGGCATCGCCATCGACGATGCACCGGCGGCCTACCGGCTCGCCGCATCGCTGCCTGGGCTGAACGTCGTCGGCATCGACTGCCACATCGGTTCTCAGATCACCGAGGCGGCTCCCTTCCTGGATGCCCTGGAAAAACTGCTGGATCTGCTGGATGTCCTGGCCGCGGATGGCATCCAGGTCGAACACATGGATCTGGGTGGCGGCTTGGGGATTCGATACTCTGACGAAACCCTGCTGTCCCCATCCACCCTGCTGCATGCCGTTTTCGAGCGCGTCGACGCACGCGGATACAGTTCGCGCCAGATTGTGCTGGAACCCGGTCGTTCGCTGGTGGGGAATGCCGGCCTGCTCATCACGCAGATCGAATATCTGAAACCAACCGAAGCCAAGAACTTCTTGATCGTCGACGCCGCGATGAACGATTTGATCCGGCCCACCCTATACGACGCCTATCACGGTGTGCTGGCAGTCACCCCTCGCAACGACACGGCATCCGCTCTGTACGACGTGGTTGGCCCCATCTGCGAAAGCGGTGATTGGCTGGCTAAAGACAGGAAATTAGCGGCGCAACAAGGCGACTTGCTGGCGATAGAATCGGCCGGCGCCTACAGCATGGTCATGGCCAGCAACTACAACACTCGTCCGCGCGCAGCCGAGGTCATGGTGGACGGCAAGCACTTCCACGTGGTTCGGGCGCGCGAAACGGTTGAACAACTGCTTGCGCTGGAATCCGTGCTGGGCTGACACTCCGTTCCAAGAGTCGGGCCGCCGCGTGGCGGGTTGGCCCGTGCTCTGGATCAAGCCGGCCTTGTACTCGGGCATTTGACGCTGGGCAGCGCCACGCCGGCCTTCACGACACCACTTGGTAATACAGATTCTGCGGATGATTCGCCTGGGCGAAGAAAAACCACCGCTCTGCCAGCAGACCCACGTACTGTACGGACAACGCCATAACCAGCAACAGTGCGCTCGTCAAATGCTGCCCCAGCGCTAGCAGTAATGCCGACCCGGGAAACACCAGCAACAGGAATAGCCCCCTTACGTTTCCAATCAGCGCCGCGCTGCGGCCATGGAAGAACTCCCTCGTATTGAAGGTCCCTCCCATCGCGCCCATGGATTTCTGTGCGATGCGAGGATGCTGGATGCCGATTGCACTTTGCAAGGTGGACACTGGCTTCAACCCGGCATTGCGACGGAGCATGAGCAAGCGCACCACCATGCCGGCCGCGAGTGCCAGCTGGCTGGCGGCCAAGTAGGCGGGCACCCAGTGCGGCGCCGTCCAGACTGCCCAAACCGACGCAGCGGTAAACCCTGAAGCGCAGCCGAGCAATGCGAAGTTCGCAACGGTATACAGACTCGCCCACTCTCGGATGAAGCGCAGGCAGGCATAGATCATGCCCGTGCAGACCCAAAGCGCGATGGCACAAAGCACGCATACAAGCCCTAGCACCGGTGCGTAAACCTGGCCTGTGCCGTGCGCCCAGGCATAGCATGCCGCGCTGCCGATGAAAGCCGGAACCGCGATAACCTCACGCGAGAGCCACGAAGTACGCCACATAGTCGCACTACGCCAGAAACGCTCCGGCCGTCCCAGGTGAAAAAATGAGCACAAGAGTCCTAGGCTGCCCAGCGCAACGCAAAGGATCGCGCCACCGCCAAAAAAAACACGATCGGCGGCGGGCGCCAGCGCACCGCCGAACAAGTCCGCGCCAACCAGCGCCAGCATCAAGCCTTGCGCCATGCCGCACAGGGTAGTAAAGAAGATGACCGACCAGGCGGGTTTCATGGCAACATCCTTTCGCGCCGCATCACAGTCGGGCCTCGTCGATCACATCGGTAAGTTGGCGGGGCAGATAGTGATTCGCCGGCCGAGTTCCCCACTCCGGCATCAGCGTATAACCCCCTCGTTCCCGGATTGCTTGCGATACTTCGGAATGTTCGTCGTGCACGTCTCCGAACAGGCGTGCATTGGTAGGACACGCCATTACACAGGCCGGCTTGCGCTCTGCTTCAGGCAGGTCTTTGTCGTGGATGCGGTCCACGCACAAGGTGCATTTGGTCATGACCTTACGCCCTTCGTCAATCTCGCGCGCGCCATAGGGGCAGGCCCACGAACAATATTTGCAGCCGATGCATTTGTCGTAATCCACGAGGACAATGCCATCTTCCTTGCGTTTGTACGAAGCGCCAGTGGGGCAAACCGGGACGCAAGGGGGGTCCTCGCAATGCAGGCAGCTCTTGGGAAAGTGCACGGTCTGGGTCAGCGGGAACTCACCGACCTCGAAAGTCTGCACGCGATTGAAGAAGGTCCCGCTCGGGCTTGCCCCATAAGGGTTCGCGTCTTCCAGCGGCCCCGCGGAACCGGAAGTGTTCCACTGTTTGCAGGACGTCACACAAGCATGACAGCCGACGCAGACGTTGAGATCGATGACCAAAGCAAGTTGTGTCATGGCAATATCCGTTTGGTGCCGGCAAAGTAAGCTTGGACTTTCCTGACGATGCCTGTGCCAGGCATCTGCTTCATCACAGGAAAGCGGGGCCAGACCTCCTTGGGCTCGTCGGGCTGGGCAGGATAGATGCGCACCCGAACGTCGTACCAGCCGGCTTGGCCGGTGATGGGATCGCTATTGGAGATGGTCTTGGCGGCTTGGTCGCCGGCAATAGGCAGTTCTTCCGAAATCAGGTGATTGAGCAGGAAACCCTTGCTGGATTCGTCGGCCTGCGGGCCAAGGTTCCACGCACCTCGCGACTTGCCGATGGCATTCCAGGTCCAGACCGTGCCAGGTTCCACAGCTTCACTGTAGCGGCACATGCAGCGCAACTTGCCCCATTGCGACTCGACCCAGATCCAGCCTCCATCCTCGATGCCCGCCGCTCTGGCTGCGACCGGATTGACCATCAGGTAATTATGGCTGTGTATCTGACGCAGCCACGCGTTCTGAGAGTCCCAGGAATGGTACATCGCCATGGGCCGCTGCGTGACGGCATTGAGGGGATACTTTTCCAGATCGGTCGCGGCGTATTCCAACGGCGGCGACCAGAACGGCAGGGGATCGAAATGATGTTCGATGCGCTCGCGCAAATGCGCCGGCGGCTGCTTGCCTTCGCGCCGCCCCTGCGCGGCAAGGCGAAAATTCTGCATCACAGGGGAATATAGATGGATCTGGATGGCTTCGGCCGAGCCGGCAAACCCGGACTTTTGGGCGAACTCCAGGTAGTCGCGGTTCCAGTTGCGCATGTATTGCATGCCCTTGGGCATTTCATAATGGAACACGCAATGGTTCTCCGCATACTTCTCCCACTGTTGCGGATTGGGTTCGCCAACCAGCGCCTTATCTCCATCAACGCCTCGCCACCCCGCCAGGAACCCGATGCCCGAGCCGGGTGCCGTCTCGTAGTTAACGATGAAGTCTTCGTAACCCTGATACTTGCGTCCGCCATCGGCATTTGTAAACACCGGCAGCCTCAGGCGCCAGCCCAACTCGATCAGTACTTCCTGGAAAGGCTTGCATTGTCCTGTCGGGCTCACAACGGGAATGCGCACCGAATCCATAGGCCCATCGAATTCCGAGATAGGCCTATCAAGCATTGACATCGCGTCGTGCCGTTCCAGATAGGTGGTGTCGGGCAGGATGATATCGGCGTACTGGGTCATTTCGGAAGCGAAGGCATCGCACACCGCGATGAAGGGAATCTTGTACTCGCCGGTTTCGTCACGGTCGTTCAGCATCGCCCGCACCTGGGTGGTGTTCATAGCCGAGTTCCACGCCATATTGGCCATGAAAATCAGCAGCGTATCGATGCGATAAGGATCGCCGCGCCAAGCGTTGGTGATGACATTGTGCATCAGGCCATGTGCCGAAAGGGGATGGTCCCACGAAAAACCCTTGTCGATACGGATGGGCTCGCCTTCCTGGTTTACCGCCAGATCGTCGGGGGTGACGGGAAAGCCCAAGGGCGCGGCGCCAAGCGGAGTCATGGGACGCACGTCGTCCCATGAACTGGGGGGCCTCACCGCCGGCGGGATCGATTTGGGAAACGGCGCCTTATGGCGAAAGCCGCCGGGCCGGTCAATCGTACCCAGCAAACTCATCAGGATCGCCAGGGCGCGAATGGTCTGAAAGCCATTGGAATGCGCTGCCAGACCACGCATGGCATGGAATGCCACCGGTCGGGCCGTCACGCTTGCATGCTCGCGGCCTTCGGTATCCGTCCAGGCAATGGGCAGGTCGAAGGATCTACGCATGGCCGTCTCGCCCATTTCCCGGGCAAGGCGCACGATGCGCACCGCAGGGATACCGGTGATGGCGCTGGCCCATTCGGGCGTACAGGACGAGACCCGCTCCTTAAGAAGCGCAAACGCCGACTTGGCCGCCTTTCCTTGCACCAGCTGCTCATCATCAAGCGACTCGCCCTTGCCCACGATTAATCCGGTATCGAGATCGACCAGATCCAGCGCATTCGTGTAGCGAGCCACGAAATCGGTATCGAACTCGCCGCTGACAATCAGTTCCCGAATCAGCGCCATGAACAGGGCGCCGTCGGTACCGGGCCGGATCGGTATCCATTCATCGGCGATGGCGGAATAACCGGTACGCACGGGATTGATCGAAATGAACCGGCCGCCCGCCCGCTTGAACTTCGCAAGCGCCGTTTTCAGCGGATTCGAATGATGATCTTCGGCAGTGCCTATCATCACGAACAGCTTGGCGTGGTCTAAGTCGGGGCCTCCGAACTCCCAGAACGACCCGCCGATGCTGTAGATCATGCCGGCGGCCATGTTTACCGAACAGAACCCCCCGTGCGCCGCATAGTTCGGCGTCCCGAACTGCTTTGCCCACAAGCCGGTCAGGGCCTGCATCTGATCGCGCCCCGTGAACAGCGCAAACTTCTTGGGGTCGGTCGCACGAATGCGGCCCAGGCGCTCCGCCAGCGTGTCGAACACCTCATCCCATGAAATCTCCACATATTCACCGTCGCCTCGGGCCGTGCCCGGACGGCGCTTGAGCGGCACAGTCAGACGCGCGGGAGAATACTGCTTCATGATGCCCGACGATCCCTTGGCGCAGATTTTTCCCTCATTGAGCGGATGATCTGGATTGCCATCAATGTAGCGGACTTCGCCATCGCGCAAATGCACCCGGATGCCGCAGCGACACGCACACATGTAGCACGTCGTGTGCTTCACCTCATACGAGGCTTCGGGCGCGGGATGTCGCAAGGGATCGTGCACGGGCAAACTGGGGCTCAGGATTTTAAACATAAGAAAGCCTTATTTTCGGGGATCGACGGATCTCGGATGAGCGACGACTACAGTCTGGTCATCAACTCCGGAACCGCATCGAAGAGATCGGCTTCCAAGCCGTAATCGGCCACGCCAAAGATCGGTGCTTCCCCGTCCTTGTTGATTGCCACGATCACCTTGGAATCCTTCATGCCGGCCAAATGCTGGATGGCCCCCGAGATGCCAATGGCGACATAGAGCTGCGGCGCAACGATCTTGCCGGTCTGCCCTACCTGCAGGTCGTGCGGCACGTAACCCGCATCCACCGCGGCCCGGCTGGCGCCAATGGCGGCGCCCAGCTTATCGGCTAAAGGCGTGATCACTTCTTTGAACCGGCTGGCGTTGCCTAGCCCACGGCCGCCCGACACCACGATCTTGGCGGCGACGAGATCGGGGCGGTCGCTGTAATTGACCTCACGGCCCCTGAAGCGGCTACTGCGGGCCTCCGGCACGGCATCCACGGTATCAACGGCTGCGGCACTATCGGCGTGGCCGGCCGCTTCGAAGCAGGTTGTGCGCACCGTGATCACCTTGACAGCGTCATCACTCCGCACAGTGGCGATGGCATTGCCCGCGTAAATGGGTCGTTCGAAGGTATTAGCATCCTCGACCGCGACAACGTCGCTGATCTGGGCGACGTCGAGCCGGGCCGCGACACGCGGCGCAACGTTCTTGCCGCTGGCGGTAGAGGGAAACAGAATGTGGCTATAGCCAGCAGCGACCACCAACACCTGCGCCGCCATGTTCTCGGCCAAGCCATCGGCAAGGCTTGCTCCATCAGCATGCAGCACTTTGGTTACGCCAGCAATCTGCGCCGCGGCATGAACTGCCCCTTGCACACCGCTTCCGGCGACCAGCACATGGACCTCGCCTCCGCAGGCTACTCCCGCACTAACGACATTCAGGGTAGCCGGCTTGATGGAAACACGGTCGTGGTCGGCGACGACGAGTACGGTCATGCGGTTCTCCCTCAGATGACTTCGGCTTCGTTACGCAGTCTGTCCACCAGCTCCGCTACATCGGCAACCTTAACAGGCGCCGCCCGCGGGCGAGGCTCTGCAACCCGGATCGTCCGAAGGCGCGGCGCGATCCGGACCCCGAGATTATCAGGCTTGACGACATCAATGGGCTTTTTCTTAGCCTTCATCACATTGGGCAGCGTAACGAATCGCGGCTCGTTCAGGCGCAAGTCAGTCGTGATCACCGCAGGCAGCGTCATCGCCACGGTTTCCATGCCACTGTCGACCTCGCAGCTGACGACGACCTCACCATCTATCAACTCTACCTTGTTCGCGCAGGTGGCTTGCGGCAGATCGGCCAGCGCCGCCAGCATCTGGCCGGTTTGATTCGCGTCGTCGTCGATCGCCTGCTTACCCAACAACACCAGTTGCGGCTGCTCCTTGTCCATCAGGGCCTTGAGCAGCTTGGCCACGGCCAGCGGCTGGAGTTCCTCTGTCGTTTCCACCAGAATTCCGCGGTCTGCCCCCATCGCAATAGCCGTGCGCAGCGTTTCCTGGCATTGCGCAACTCCGCAAGAAACCGCAACCACTTCGACGACAGCCCCTGTCTCTTTCAGGCGAACCGCCTCCTCAACGGCAATCTCGTCGAAGGGATTCATGCTCATCTTCACATTGGCGATGTCCATGCCGGTGTTGTCCGTCTTCACGCGGACCTTCACGTTGTAGTCCACCACGCGTTTCACGGCGACCATTATTTTCATTGCGTCATCCTTCGGAAAGCGTTTCGAGGGG
>JBEBXA010000016.1:0-57101 GCA_040391825.1 Pigmentiphaga sp. | reverse complement strand
AGGTGCGTTACCGCAGTATGTAGGTAGGTGTGCTGGAAAGTAGGTGTGCTGGAAAGTAGGTGTGCTGGAAAATTTTCTTAGCGACTTTACCGGGTACGCCCGATTTTAAATCGCGTGCCGTGTCACCCAGGGTGTCGATGGCCGGAGCTGCTCTAGAAGCGCATGCCGGAGTCGATGCAGATACGGCGCAAGACCCAACCCTCGGAGTCTATTATGTCCGTTAGTATGCGCGAAATGCTGGAAGCCGGTGTCCACTTTGGTCACCAAACCCGCTTCTGGAACCCCAAGATGGCCCCCTATATTTTCGGCCATCGCAACAAGATTCACATTATCAACCTCGAAAAGACGCTCGCCCTGTACCAGGACGCGCTGAAGTTCGTGCGCCAGTTGTCGGCCCGTGGCGGTACGGTTCTGTTCGTCAGCACCAAGCGCGCTGCACGCGAAATCATCGCTGAAGAAGCGGCGCGTTGCGGTATGCCTTTCGTCGACAGCCGCTGGTTGGGTGGCATGCTGACCAACTTCAAGACGGTCAAGACCTCGATCAAGCGCTTGAAAGAAATGGAAGCGATGCAGGCCGAAGGCGCGACCGAGCGCATGAGCAAGAAAGAAGGGCTCATGTTCCAGCGTGAACTCGACAAGCTGAACAAGTCGATCGGCGGCATCAAGGACATGAATGGCCTGCCCGACGCCATCTTCATCATTGACGTTGGTTACCACAAAATCACCGTTACCGAAGCCAAGACCCTTAATATTCCGGTCGTGGCCGTAGTCGATACCAACCACTCGCCTGACGGCGTGGCGCATGTCATCCCCGGCAATGACGACTCGTCCAAGGCGATTGCCTTGTATGCTCGTGGTGTCGCCGACGCAGTGGTCGAAGGTCGTGAGCAAGCTCTGCAAGGCGTGGTTGAAGCCGTTGCCGAAGGCGACGACGATTTCGTGGAAGTCGAGGACGAGGCTTAATCGCCGGCAGGTGAATTCAGCACCCTGCTAAGTTCGTCTGAAGGGGCCTCGAGCCCCTTCTTTTTAGTCTAATTTTTCCGCCGGCATGTGCTGCGTGGATGACGTAAGGAGTAATCATGGCTGCAATTACCGCTGCAATGGTCAAAGAACTGCGCGAAAAGACCGACGCCCCCATGATGGAGTGCAAGAAAGCCTTGACCGAGGCTGACGGCGATCTGGCGAAGGCCGAAGAGCTGCTGCGTGTCAAGCTGGGCAGCAAAGCCAGCAAGGCTGCAGCCCGCGTGACCGCCGAAGGCTTGGTAAACGTGTTTGTTACGGCTGATGCCAAGACCGGCGTCGTGCTTGAAGTCAACAGCGAAACCGACTTCGTTGCCAAAAACGACGATTTTGTCGCTTTCACCAACGACATCGCCGAGCTCATCGCTACTGCCAAGCCTGCTGATGTCGAGGCCCTTGGCGCCCTGGCATTCCGCGACGGCACCGTTGACAGCGTACGTAGCGGCCTGATCGGCAAAATCGGCGAAAACATCACGATTCGTCGCTTCAGCGTAATCGAAACCGCCAACAAGCTGGCGCAATACGTGCACAGCGGCCGTATCGGCGTGCTGGTCGAATTTACCGGCGACGAGGCCCTGGGCAAAGATCTGGCCATGCACGTCGCTGCCACCAAGCCCAAGGCTCTGGACGCATCGGGCGTATCGGCTGATGATATCCAACGCGAGCGTTCAGTTGCCGAACAAAAGGCTGCGGAATCGGGCAAGCCGGCTGAAATCGTGGCCAAGATGGTAGAAGGTTCGGTCCAGAAGTTCCTGAAAGAGGTTACGCTACTGTCGCAGCCTTTCGTCAAGGACGACAAGCACACCGTTGAGCAGATCCTGAAGTCCAAGGGTTCGGCCATTCAGCAATTCGTGCTGTATGTGGTGGGTGAAGGCATTGAGAAGAAAACGAACGACTTCGCTGCCGAAGTGGCCGCACAAGCTGCTGCAGCACGCGGCTAAAGAAGTCGACGCAATGCCCCGGGCGGGGCATTGCGTTTGAATACGTACTGGGTATGACCGAACAGGCAGGGAGCAGGTATGACGGGTGAGATCAACGCATCAGATGCGAAAACGGGCGTTTACAAGCGCGTACTGCTTAAGCTTTCGGGTGAAGCCCTGATGGGCGACGATGCGTTCGGTATCAACCGCAGCACCATTGGCCGCATGGTCGACGAAATCGTGGAAGTCGTGGAACTTGGCGTCGAATTGGCGCTGGTGATCGGCGGCGGCAATATTTTTCGCGGGGTTGCTCCAGGCGCCCAAGGCATGGATCGCGCCACGGCCGATTACATGGGCATGATGGCTACCATCATGAACTCGCTGGCTCTGCAGGACGCCCTCAAACGGCGCGGTATCGATGCACGCGTACAATCGGCGTTGAACATCGAGCAAGTGGTCGAACCTTATATTCGGCCGAAAGCACTGCGTTACCTGGAAGAAGGCAAAGTCGTCATTTTTGCCGCGGGTACCGGTAATCCCTTCTTTACGACCGATACGGCGGCTGCCTTGCGCGGCGCTGAAATCGGCGCTGAGATTGTGTTGAAGGCGACCAAGGTGGACGGCATCTACTCAGCCGACCCCAAGAAAGATCCCAACGCAACGCGTTACAGCCGCATTAGCTTCGACGAAGCTATTGTCCGGCGCCTCGAAGTCATGGACGCAACGGCTTTCGCCTTGTGCCGTGACCAGAAACTACCGATCAAGGTTTTTTCGATCAATAAACCTGGCGCCCTGAAACGGGTTGTGTCCGGCGACGACGAAGGCACGCTGGTCCACGTTTGATTGATCGCACTGTAAGTTTTGGAGATCCCTATGAGCTCATCCGACGTCAAAAATAACGCCGAGACAAAAATGGGCAAGTCGATCGACACGCTCAAAGCCAATCTGGCCAAGATCCGCACGGGCCGCGCCCATGCTGGTATCCTGGATCACATTCAGGTCGAGTACTACGGTTCACCGGTACCCCTGAGCCAGGTAGCAAGCGTCAGCGTGCTTGATGCCCGCACGCTCAGTGTCCAGCCCTGGGAAAAGAAGCTGTCGTCTGTTCTGGAAAAGGCTATCCGCGACTCCGATCTCGGGCTTAATCCTCAGTCGATGGGCGAGGTGATCCGGGTGCCGATGCCGGCTTTAACCGAAGAGCGTCGTCGCGACTTGACCAAGATCGTCAAGGGCGAAGGCGAGGATGCCAAGATCGCCGTGCGCAATCTGCGCCGCGATGCCAACGAGCAGCTCAAGCGTTTGCTCAAGGACAAGGATATCTCCGAAGACGAAGAGCGTCGTTCGCAAGACGACGTTCAGAAGTTGACGGATCGCTACGTGACCGAGATCGATAAAATGGTCACTCAAAAAGAAGCCGAGATCATGACGGTTTAATGCCGTTAATCTGCTTGGCCGGGGCTGGGCGGCAAATGCCGGCCCTTATTGTTAAGACTGGGGCGCCTTCCGTATGGGCTTGAGTTCGACGCTTGGTATTCCTGCTGTTAATGACGGGCCCAAGCACATTGCCATCATCATGGATGGGAACGGCCGTTGGGCCACCCGGCGGTTTCTGCCGCGCGTGGCGGGCCACAAAAAGGGTGTCGATGCGGTTCGTACCGTGGTGGAAGCCTGCGCGGTTCGTGGCGTTAAGTACCTGACTTTATTTGCCTTCAGTTCCGAGAACTGGCGCCGGCCGCCCGAAGAAGTATCACTATTGATGCGTCTGTTCGTGCATGCGCTGGAACGCGAGGTTACCAAGCTTGATCGCAATGGCATCCGGCTCAGGGTGGTGGGCGACCTGAGTGCTTTCGAGCCCAAGTTGCAAAAGTTGATACACGAGGTCCAGGAACGGACACGTGAAAACACGCGCCTTACCTTGACCATAGCCGCCAATTACGGTGGCCGTTGGGACATTCTTCAAGCTACCCGGCGTTTGTTGGCAGATCGGCCTGATTTGGCAAGCCATCCGGAAAATCTGGATGAAACCATGTTGAGCTCCTATCTGGCGATGGCATATGCGCCGGAACCTGATCTGTTCATCCGTACCGGTGGCGAGCAGCGCATTTCAAACTTTCTAGTCTGGCAATTAGCCTACACTGAACTCTATTTCACCGATTGCTTCTGGCCGGATTTCGATGCGGAACAGTTGGAATTGGCATGTAGATCCTATTGCAAACGAGAGCGCCGCTTCGGCCGCACCAGCGAACAGCTTCGAAACCCCGTTGCGCCGGAATCTGCAGTACCGACGCACACAACCGGCGACTAGACCGCATGCTCGGACAACGTGTGATTACCGCCGTCGTGTTGCTGCTTGTGCTCTTCGGCGTGTTGTTGCTTCCCAGTTCTTTGCCCTTTGAAGGCCTGATGGCGGTGTTTGTCGCCTGCGCTCTCTGGGAATGGTGGCGCCTGACCTTGTCGCCAGACGGCGGCGCAGCCCGCCTGTGCGCGCCGGCAGTGCTTGCTGGTTTGGCACTGGGTGTGGGGTTGATTGCCTGGCGTTTGACGCAGGGCGGGGCGACATTGCTGTCGGCGCCCGGCGCAAATTTCTGGCAAGGTTTGTGGATCGCGTCTTCCTTGCTTTGGCTGTTTTGCCTGCTGCCTTTGCTGTTTCGGGCCAAGGCCGACGCGCCAGCCCGAAGCGTGCCGCTTACCATCCTGGCGCCTTTTGCATTGCTGGCCGCCTGGGCCGCATTGATCGTGGCTTATGAACAAGGCATCGCCTTTCTGCTGACTTTGATGGCTTTGGTGTGGATTGCCGATATTGCGGCCTATTTCACCGGCAAGGCTGTGGGCAAACGCAAGCTGGCGCCGCATATCAGTCCAGGCAAGACGCTGGAAGGCGCTGTCGGCGGCATAGCGGCCTCGGTCGTCTTCGTCTTGGCCAGCGGTGCGTTTGCAGGCACTTTCGGCGCAGCCCTGATCGCTCGCTGGTCCTGGCTTGGCGCATTATTGATTGCCTTGCTGCTGGCGGCCCTGTCCATTGCGGGCGACCTGTTCGAGTCCTTGCTCAAGCGTCGCGCCGGCATCAAGGACTCCAGCAATTTGTTGCCCGGTCATGGGGGCGTGCTCGATCGCATCGATGCATTGATTCCCGTGCTGCCTTTGGCGGTATTGTTGTCATGAATCTTCGCTCGGTCACCATCCTCGGGGCTACGGGCTCTATCGGTGTCAGCACGCTGGATGTTATCGCCCGCCATCCTGATCGTTACCGGGTGCATGCCTTAAGCGCATACAGCCGTATGGAACAGTTGGCCGCGCAAGCGGCCGCCTGCGCGGCGCCCGTGGTAGTGGTGCCTGACACCGCAGCCCGCGACCGTTTTACGGCCGCCTGGCAAGGAAAAGGGCGTTTCCCCGAAGTTCGCGTGGGGGCGCAGGCCTTGGCGGATACGGCAGCGGATCCGGCTAGCGATACCGTTATGGCGGCCATCGTGGGCGCGGCCGGGCTGCCGTCGGCGCTTGCCGCCGCCAGGGCCGGCAAGCGGGTTTTGTTGGCCAACAAGGAAGCATTGGTGGTAGCGGGCAAGCTGTTCATGGACACCGTACGCGAATATGGCGCCGAGCTTTTGCCTATCGACAGCGAGCACAATGCAATTTTTCAGTGTTTGCCCCAAAAAGGCCGGGCGCAAGCGCCTGAAGCCGCCGATCCGGGAGTGCGCCGCCTGCTGCTGACTGCCTCGGGAGGACCGTTCCGTACGCGGCCTCTGCATGAACTCGCCAAGGTGACCCCAGAGCAAGCCTGTGCCCATCCCAATTGGTCCATGGGCCGGAAAATTTCGGTGGATTCTGCGACCATGCTCAATAAAGGGCTGGAAGTCATTGAGGCGCACTGGCTGTTTGCCATGCCAGCCAGCAGGATCGCGGTGGTCATTCACCCGCAAAGCGTCGTCCATTCCATGGTCGAGTACGAAGATGGATCGGTGCTGGCTCAATTGGGGCAGCCCGATATGCGTACCCCAATTGCATACGGATTGGCATTTCCGGAACGTACCGATGCCGGGGTGAGTCCGCTCGATCTGGCTCGCCTGGGCCGCCTGGATTTTGAGGAACCCGACTTGGCACGTTTTCCTTGTCTGCGTCTGGCTTTCCAGGCCTTGGATGCGGGGCAGGGCGCTTGTATCGCGCTAAATGCCGCCAACGAGGTGGCTGTCGATGCATTCTTGAAGCGGGAAGTGGCTTATCCTGACATAGCCGCCACCATCGAAGCGGTTTTGAACCATTCGTTGGCCGCCGCCTCTGAAGAAAGCCTGGGATCGCTGGAAGGTCTACTGGAAATAGACGCTTGCGCCAGAGCACTGGCCCGACAGGAACTGGCTGGCCACCACGTGGTTCATGCCCGTGCTTGAGCCTGAGCTGGCTCGGCTTCTCCTTGGGGTCACAAGCGTCGTTATCATATCCTCTTACTCACCGCTGTCTTTGCGGTTTCCGGGGCGGTATACAGTGTTGAATGAGTTTAGAACCGGGAGCACCCCATGCTATTGACTTTAGTGGCTTTCGCCGTTGCCTTGGGCATACTGGTCGTGATCCACGAACTGGGTCACTACCTGGTGGCACGAGCCTGCGGCGTCAAGATTCTGCGTTTTTCCGTTGGGTTCGGAAAGGTGTTGTGCAAGCGGGTCGACCGCCATGGCACGGAATGGGCCTTGTCGGCTATCCCTCTTGGCGGATACGTCAAGATGCTGGACGAACGTGAAGGCGAGGTAGCGCCGGAGCTGCGGTCTCAGGCTTTCAACACCAAGCCGGTGGGTAGCCGCATCGCCATCGTCATTGCCGGACCGCTCTTCAATCTGGTCCTGGCGGCTCTGCTTTACGCCTCCTTGAACATGATCGGCATCAAAGAGCCGGCCGCTGTGCTGGGGGCTCCACCTGCCAATACGGCGGCGGCCATAGCCGGAGTCTCGGCAGGTGATCGAATTACCGGAATCGATGGCGACGCTGTCGACTCTTGGGGCGACGCGCGCTGGATATTGCTCAAGCGATTGACCGACAAGTCGACCGCCGATGTCCAGGTAGAGCCGGCGTCGGGAGGGCAAGCTGTGCGTCATCTGGATTTTTCCTCGGCGACGCTGGGAAATATGGAAGGCGACGTACTGGGGCGTGAAGGGATAGCCTTAGCCAGCCCCAAACCGATCGTACGCGGGGTGCTGAGCGATAGCGCGGCGGCCCAGGCAGGTTTGCAGGCTGGTGACCGTATCGTCGGCGCAGCTAAGCAGTCCAACCTAAGCGCCAATGAATTGATTTCGCTCATCCAGAGCCACGCGAACCGGGACTTGGAGTTGGCCATCATGCGCGATGGCACTCCCATGACGATAAACATCGTTCCCCGCGCCGAGCGTTCGCCGCAAACTCAGGAAACGGTTGGCCGGATAGGCGCCCAGATCGGCGGTGATATACAGCTTATTACGACTCGTTACGGCGTGCTGGACAGCCTCGTCATGGGGACCAAGCGCACGGCTGAGGTATCCTGGTTTTCGCTGCGCATGCTTGGAAAAATGGTGGTAGGCGACGTATCCTTGCGCAATTTGAGCGGTCCTGTGACCATAGCGGATTACGCTGGACAAACCGCGAGGATGGGGCTGGAAGCCTACATCGCCTTCCTCGCTTTGGTCAGCGTGAGCCTGGGCGTACTCAATCTGTTGCCCATTCCCATGCTAGATGGCGGGCACCTGCTGTATTATCTCGTCGAGATTGTCCGAGGTAGTCCGCCGCCTGAGCGCTGGATGGAGCTCGGGCAGCGCGCAGGGTTCGGGATCTTGATGATGCTGATGGCGGTTGCCCTGTTTAACGATTTTTCGCGCCTGCTGACATAGATGCTCAGAAACGCAACGCAAGCCGGTTTTTCGATTCCGGCAGTTTTGCGGTATGAGTCGCTTTGGTTTGTAAATTAGAAATCCGGGATTACGAATGACCAACCGCACCCGGCGCCTGCCGCGTCTGCTGTCTATTTTGTTGGCTATGGCCGTTGCTCCACTGGCCCATGCTTTCGACCCCTTCGTGGTGCGGGATATCCGAGTCGAAGGCATCCAGCGTACTGAAGCAGGTACCGTTTTCGGTTACTTGCCGGTCAAAGTCGGTGAACGCTTCACTGATGAACAGGCCACCCAGGCCGTACGTGCGCTCTATGGCACCGGGTTTTTTCGCGATGTTCGGATTGAGGTCGAGAACGATGTCGTCGTCGTCGTCGTGGACGAACGTCCGGCAATCGCCGCCATATCGTTCAATGGCATGAAAGAGTTCGAATCGGCCAATGTCATCAAATCATTGGCCGAAGTCGGTTTTGCCGAGGCGCGTATTTTCGATCGCGCTCTGCTGGAACGCGCCGAGCAAGAGCTCAAGCGTCAATATTTGGCACGCGGTAAGTACTCTGTCGAAATCGTGCCTACCGTCACGCCGTTGGAACGCAATCGTGTCGGCATTACCTTCGACGTGTTTGAAGGCGATGTGGCCCGAATTGCAGGCATCAAGATCATTGGCGCCAAAGCCATTCCCGAAAAAGAGTTGCTGGGACTGCTGCAACTGAGCACGCCGGGCTGGCTGACCTGGTACACCAAGGCTGATCAGTATTCGCGCCAGAAGCTCCAGGGCGATATCGAAACGCTGCGCTCCTACTACATGGATCGCGGTTACCTTGAGTTCAACGTCGACTCGCCGCAAGTGACGATTTCGCCTGACCGCAAAGACATTTACATCACCTTGTCTGTGACGGAAGGCGAAAAATACACTGTCAGCGACGTCAAGCTGGCGGGCGAATTGCTTGGTCTGGACGAAGATCTGCGCAAGCTGATTACGGTCAAGCCTGATGAAACGTTCTCGGCGGAAAAGGTCAACGTCTCAAGCAAGGCTATCACCGATTACCTCGGCAAGCTTGGCTATGCTTTCAGCAACGTCAACGCCACCCCCCAGGTCGATCGGGAAAAGAAGCGCGCCTCACTGACGTTCTTTGTGGATCCCAATCGGCGCGTTTATGTACGCCGCGTGAATATCGGCGGCAACACCCGAACGCGCGATGTAGTGGTGCGCCGGGAAATGCGCCAATTGGAAAGCGCTTGGTACGACGCCAGCAGCATCCAGTTGTCACGCGACCGTATCGACCGTTTGGGCTACTTTCAGAATATCAACATTGAAACGCCACCTGTACCGGGTAGTCCCGACCAGGTCGACGTCAATGTGACCGTTCAGGAAAAACCCACAGGCATGATCAACCTGGGTGCCGGTTTCAGCAGTACCGACAAAGTGGTTCTGTCTGCCGGCCTGAGCCAGGACAATATCTTCGGCAGCGGCACGACGGCGGGTGTTGAAATCAATACCGGCAAAACATACCGAACCATCGCCGTCAGCCAGACCAATCCATATTTCACCCAGGATGGCGTCAGCCGCTCCACTAGCGTTTACTACCGTACCTTGCGTCCGCTGGCCATCAACCGCGGTGAATACCGTATCAAGACAGCTGGTGCGGGCTTGACCTTCGGCGTGCCGTTTACCGAGACGCAACGCGTGTTCTTTGGCGGCGCGCTCGAGTTCAACGATATTGAAACCAATGACAACAGCCCGCAACGCTATCTGGATTACGTCAATACCTTTGGCGCCCGAAGCAATGCGGTCATCTTCTCGGTAGGTTGGAGCAATGACCGCCGTGACAGTGCTTTGGCTCCCACCCGCGGCACCTATATGCGCGCAGCGGGGGAAAGCTCGCTTTTTGGCGATCTGCGTTACTACAAAGCAAGCTATCAGCATCAATACTTCTGGCCGGTCACGCGCAGCGTAACTGTAGCCTTGAACGGGCAGGTGGACTATGGCAAGGGCTTTGGCGGCAAGCCGTATCCTCTGCTTAAGAACATGTATGCCGGTGGTATCGGCTCGATCCGCGGTTTCGACGGCGGCTCACTCGGCCCACGCGATGCCAAGTTCGGCGATAGCTTGGGGGGTGCGAAGCGCATCATCGCCAATGCTGAACTATTGCTGCCGTTCCCCGGAACCCAGCAAGACCGTACTTTGCGCTGGTTCTTGTTTGCCGACGCGGGCAACGTGTATTCCGACGACCAAAATATCGATCTTGGCCAATTGCGGTATTCGGCCGGTATTGGGCTGAGCTGGCAGTCGCCTATCGGTCCTTTGAAGGTGTCCTTTGGTAAGGCTTTGAATGCCAAGCCTGAAGACCGTACGCAAAGCTTCCAGTTCCAGATCGGTACAGGTTTCTAATTCCTTGGGCATCCGCCATTCGCGGGATGCCCATACACTGTTTTTTTCTGCTACAACCGATTACTGTAACGCTGGTGTGGTTTGCGCGAACACCGGCCATTAGTGGCAAAATACACGACCATCTTCCTAGCGAGAAATAAATGATCCGCAAGTTTTCGACATCTGCTACCAGTCTGACCGCCTCATCTGCAGTCAAAGGTGCCGGCCGGATGCTGGCAGTATTGGTGCTCTCCAGCGCCGCTGTCGGCGCGGCTCATGCGCAGCAGGCCGCAGCTCCAGCGACCGCCAAGTCGGCACAAGGGCCGGTGAAGATCGGCTTCGTCAACACTGAACGCATTTTCCGTGATGCCTCTCCAGCCAAGGCGGCGCAGGCCAAGATCGAATCCGACTTCAAGCGTCGCGATACCGAACTTCAGGATATGGCTAACCGTTTGCGCAACCTGTCCGAACAGTTGGACAAAGAAAGCGCTGTGTTGTCTGAATCCGATCGTTCGCGTCGTCAGCGTGAGCTCAGCGATCTTGACAAGGAATTCCAGCGCAAGCGCCGCGAATTTCAAGAAGACCTGAACCAGCGCCGCAACGAAGAACTGTCCCAGATCCTTGAACGCGCCAACCGCGTAATCAAGCAGATCGCGGAACAAGAAGGCTATGACCTGATCATTCAGGAAGCCGTAGTAGTGAGCCCGCGCGTCGACATTACCGACAAAGTGCTCAAGGCGCTCAACAACGGCGCCAAGTAACGGCCACGAGCCTCTCGTCCTGTTTTTTGTCGTGTTGAGTTTCCATGCCTATTCTGCTTGACCCGGCCAGGGCGCCAGCCCTGGAAAAATTGCTTGAAGAAAGTGAGACCGGAGGGTTGTCGTGGCATACCGAACCCGGCGCGGGTTATCCCGCCGGAGGCCCGCGCATCGCAGGTATCGGAACGCTGGGCGGCGCTGGTCCTCAGGAAATCTCATTCGTTTCCAATCCTCGCTACCAGGCCCAACTGGGAACTAGCCGTGCCGCGGCGGTTCTTGTCACGCCTGAAGTAGCGCAAGCTTATCAAGACAGTTTGCGAGAGGGCGATCAAGCGGTGACACTGGTCGTCTGTAAATCCCCTTATCTGCTTTATGCCAGGGTGGGGCAGTGGTTCGATGCGCAACTGCACCCACATCCTGGCGGCTCGATACATCCTACGGCGGTGGTGGCGCCGGATGCGCAGATCGACCCCAGCGCCCATATCGGCCCGTTGGCGGTGATCGAGTCGGCCTGCGTCGTCGGTCCGCGTGCACGAATCGGGGCTGGGGTCATCATGGGGCAAAACTGCTCCATAGGCGCGGATACGCAGTTGCATGCGCGTGTCACCCTGTACCGGGGGGTACATATGGGGGCGCGTTGCGTGGTGCTGCCTGGTGCGGTGATCGGGGCAGACGGCTTCGGCTTTGCGCCTGATCCTGAGCGCGCCAAAGGGGCGTGGAGCAAGATTCCGCAGTTTGGCGGGGTGCAGATCGGCGATGATGTCGAGATTGGCGCCAATACCACCATTGACCGTGGGGCTTTGGAAAACACTATCATCGCCAACGGTGTCAAGATCGATAACCAGATCATGATCGGCCATAACGTGCAGATAGGGGAGCATACCGCCATGGCGGCTTGCGTCGGCATTGCCGGCTCGACTACCATCGGCGCCCGTTGCTCGATTGGTGGGGCGGCCATGATCGGGGGGCATTTGAACATCGGCGACGATGTATTCATTTCCGCAGCGACCGCAGTGCATAGCCATATCAGCAAGCCGGGCCAATATACTGGCATATTTCCCATGAGCGAACACGCCCAATGGGAACGTAATGCCGTTGCAGTTCGTCATTTGGCTACGCTGTCGCGACGACTGAAGGCGCTGGAAAAGAAGTAAACGGGACGCGCCACGCGCGCTTTTTCCCTGTATAAAAAACTGGAATTCTGTATGGAAATGGATATCAAGGGGATACTCGATCATTTGCCGCATCGGTATCCGATGCTGTTGATCGATCGAGTCATCGACGTCAAGCCGGGGGAATCCATCGTCGCGATCAAAAACGTTTCGATCAACGAACCGTTTTTTACCGGACACTTCCCGCATCACCCTGTCATGCCGGGCGTGCTGATCCTCGAAGCGATGGCGCAGGCTGCGGCGATTGTCTCGTTTACCGCCGCAGGCAAAAAGCCGGACGAAAGCACCGTGTACTACTTTGTCGGCATCGATAACGCGCGCTTCAAGCGGCCGGTCGTGCCGGGTGACCAGCTCAGGCTGGTGATCAATGTCGAGCGTACTTCGCGCGGCATTGTGAAGTACACGGGGCAGGCACTGGTGGACGACCAAGTCGCGGCAGAGGCCAGCCTTATGTGCACCATGCGCACACTCGAATCCTGAAGGCGGGAGCAAGGTGTCCCGGATACATCCCACAGCCATCGTCGATCCGGCTGCACAGCTGGACGAGAGTGTGTCGATCGGTCCATACAGCATTGTGGGCCCGCATGTGTGCATCGGCGCTAACACCCAAGTAGGGCCGCATTGCGTCATTGAAGGGCACACGACCATAGGCGAGGCAAATCGTTTCTTCGCTTCCTGCGCCATAGGTTGCGTGCCGCAAGATAAAAAATACGCGGGTGAGCCTACCCGTCTGGAAATCGGCAACGGCAATACCGTACGCGAGTCGTGCACGATCAATACCGGAACGGTGCAGGATGTTGGCGTTACCCGCCTGGGCGACGACAACTGGATCATGGCCTATGTTCATGTGGCGCACGATTGCCAACTGGGCAGCCACATCGTGCTGGCCAATGGCACCCAGTTGGCCGGGCACGTCCATATCGGCGACCACGTCATCCTGGGCGGCATGACCGGCGTGCACCAATTCGTCAAGATCGGCGCCCACGCCATGACCAGCGTCCACACGACCTTGTTGCAAGACCTGCCTCCATTCGTGACCTGCGCGGGCAGCCCGGCACGGCCGGCAGGCATCAATGTCGAAGGCTTGAAGCGTCGCGGTTTTTCCGCAGAGCAGATTTCGGGCTTGCGAGCAGCTTATAAGGCGCTATACCGGCAGGGCCTTACCTTGGATGAAGCCCGCACCGCACTGCAGGCGCGCCGCGCCGAATCAGAGGAACTCGATGCGCCGTTTGGCGCCTTGCTGGCTTTTCTGGATGCCGCCACGCGCGGGATCGTGCGTTGACAGAACTTGTAATCCCTAACGCAGCCCGGCCGGCTATCGGTATGGTGGCAGGGGAACCTTCGGGCGATTTGCTCGCGGCCATGGTGATGGAAGCGCTGAAGCTCAGGGCGCCGCAATTGGCCTTGGAAGGTATCGGCGGCCCCAAGATGCAAGCGCAGGGTTTCGATGCTTGGTATCCCATGCAGAAGCTGGCGGTAAATGGCTATGCCGACGTCTTGCGTCATCTGCCCGAGCTCTTGCGTATTCGGCGCACCATACGCGACCGCTGGTTAGCGAGCCCGCCCGCAGTGTTCGTGGGCGTCGATGCCCCGGATTTCAATTTTTCCCTGGAACACGCTTTACATCAGCGTGCCATCCCTACCGTACATTTCATTGGTCCGTCGCTTTGGGCTTGGCGCGGTGAGCGGATTCATCGCATACGCGAGTCGGTAAGCCGTATGCTGGTGGTGTTTCCGTTCGAAGAGAAGCTGTATCGCGATGCCGGGGTCGACGTAACTTATGTCGGCCACCCCTTGGCAGGGGTGATCCCCCGTGAACCGGATCGTGCGGCTGCGCGTAAGCGCCTGGGAATCGACGCCTCGGCGCGTGTTTTGGCCTTGATGCCCGGTAGCCGGGCCGGTGAGGTGAAACATCTGGCGCCACGCTTTCTGGCCGCTGCCAAGCTATTGCGCAAGCGCGATCCTGGATTGCAGCTCTGGGCGCCGATGGCCAATGCCGAGCGGCAAGACGATATGCAAGCCTGCGCGCGATCCTTGGGTGTAATGGACAGTCTGCATTGCCGCATAGGCGGTTCGCACGACATACTGACCGCCTGCGACGCGGTTCTGGTCGCCAGCGGCACGGCAACCCTGGAAGCGGCGCTGTTCAAGCGCCCTATGGTCATATCCTACGTATTGCCCCGGCTTTCGTGGTGGATCATGAGGCGTCAGGCCTATCTGCCCTGGGTGGGCCTGCCCAATGTTTTGTGCAACGATACGGTGGTGCCCGAGTTATTGCAGGACGCGGCAAGCCCCCAGGCGCTGGCCGAAGCCGCCTGGAAGGCGCTTACCGACGAAGCCGGAGCACGCGAACTCGAACGCCGCTTTACGGTTTTGCACGATGATCTGGTGCGCGATACGCCCGCTTTGGCCAGCCAGGCCATACTGGAGGTAGCCGGCCATGCAGCGTGAACGTGGATGGGTGCAAACGGATTTTGGCTGGGCCGCGCTTGATACCCTGCAGGCCGATAGCGAAGAACCGCCCGCGGCGCTGACGGTTCTGGTGGCCGGCGTTGACGAAGCGGGCCGAGGCCCGCTGGCGGGGCCGGTCTATGCGGCGGCAGTCGTGCTTGATCCCGCACGGCCTATTGCCGGATTGGCTGATTCTAAAGTGTTGAGTGCGCGGGCGCGCGATGCTTTGGCGCTTCTTATTCGTGAGCAGGCAAGCGCCTGGTACATCGCGAGCGTCAGCGCAGCCGAGATCGATGAGTTGAATATCTTGAACGCCACCATGCTGGCTATGCGCCGCGCAGTTGAAGGTTTGAGCCTGCAACCCGGCCTGGTGCAGGTTGATGGCAACAGGGCGCCTGCCCTGGCTTGTCGTGTGGAAACCGTGATCGGGGGCGATGCCCAAGTGCCTGCCATTTCAGCAGCGTCCATCCTGGCAAAAACCGCCCGCGACGCAGAACTTCTGCGTTTGCACGAAACCTACCCCATGTATGGCTTTGATCGCCATAAGGGGTACGGCACCGCTCTGCATATCAATAGCCTGCTCGAACATGGGCCATGCCCTGAGCACCGCCGCAGCTTCGCGCCCGTGCGGCGCGCGCTGGATGGTAAATGAAACGCATAGCCTCGCGCGAGAACGCGCTTTATAAGTCTTTGCGCAAGCTTGCCGAGTCCTCGCGTACCCGCAAGGAAGAGGGCTTGTCCTTGCTGGATGGCATTCATTTGTGCGAAGCCTATTTGCAGTGGCAAGGGCTGCCACGCTATGCCGTATTCGATAGCGCGCGCCTGGAATCAGACAGCGCCAGTGCCGAAATTCGGCGCTTATGCGAACAGATTCCGCCCGAACAACAGGTATGGCTCGACGGTAAATTGCTGGACGGGCTGCAAAGCGTGCCGGCCGGACAGGGTGTGTTGTTCGTGATTAGTACGCCTCAGGCTGAAATGCCTGCAAGAGTCGATGAAAACTGCGTATTGCTGGATCGGGTTCAAGATCCAGGCAACGTCGGTTCCATCTTGCGCAGCTGCGCTGCTGCGGGCATACGTCGGGTGTTTCTGTCGGATGAAACCGCGTTTGCCTGGTCGCCCAAGGTCTTGCGTTCGGCTCAGGGGGCGCATTTCTCGCTGACCATCCATGAGCGAGTCGATTTGCAGGCCTTGTTGCCACGTTTGGACGTTCCTCTGGCCGTGACCACTCTTGAAGGCGCAGAAAGCCTGTATCGCGCTGATTTGCCCAGCCGTTGCGCCTGGGTATTCGGCCATGAGGGGCAGGGCGTAGAGCCGGCTTTGCAGGCGGCTGCCAGCTTACGAGTGAATATTCCGCAAGAGCCGGCGGCGGAGTCGCTGAATGTGGCAGCGGCAAGCGCGATTTGTCTGTTCGAGCAGCGCCGCCGTTTCCTGACCTAGAGCGGGAAAGCGGCTTAAAAGGCCGCTAAGGACGAAGGCTGCCAAACGGGATGGCGTGCGTTCGGCCATTGTGCCGCCCCAGGCCAGCCTAAATCCAGGGTAGGAAAGGGTGGGCCCTTGTCGCTCCAGCACACACATCCGGCCTTGTTTCCGGATGTTCGGCCCGCTATTTCAATAGAAGCGGCCTTCCAGACCGATTTTCTGCAAAACCGTGGTGGATATCTCTTCGATGGATTTGGTTGTCGTGGATAGCCAACGGATGCTCTCACGGCGCATCAGTTTTTCGGCCTCGGCAATTTCATAGCGGCATTGTTCCAGCGACGCATAGCGGCTATTGGGCCGACGTTCGTGACGAACTTCGGCCAAACGGTCAGGCTGAATGGTCAGGCCGAAAAGTTTGCTGCGATACGGGAAAATGGCTGAGGGCAGGCTGTCGCGCTCGAAATCGTCGGGAATCAGCGGCACATTGGCGGCCTTAATGCCGTACTGCATGGCCAGGTAGAGGCTGGTGGGGGTTTTGCCGCAGCGCGACACGCCTACCAGGATGACGTCGGCTTGCTCAAGGCCCTTGATGTACTGGCCGTCGTCATGCGCCAGGCTGAAATTGATGGCCTCAATGCGATTTTGGTATTGCTTGCTATTGGCGGCGTTGTGCGAACGGCCGATCGAGTGGCTGGACTTGATGTTCAGCTCGTGTTCGATAGGTTCGACAAAGGTCGAGAACAGGTCCAGAAACAAGCCATTGGCTTGGCGGACCCGTGTGTTGATCTCTGAATTGACCAAAGTGCTGAAGACGATAGGGCGTTGTCCATCGACGTGAAAGGCCTCGTCGATACGCGTTGCGACGTCGGCGGCCTTGTCTACCGAATCGATGAAAGGCATCCGGATATGGCGGAAACGGGCATCTTCGAACTGGGCCAACACCGCATGGGCGAAGGTTTCCGCAGTGATGCCGGTTCCGTCGGAAACAACGAAAACGGTACGCAGGTAACCGGGAGGGGGAACGGTTTCTATAGGCATGCAAGAGTCTCGCAGGAACGGGGCCAACCGGGGATGGGAAAACGTAACAAATGACCGATGTGCAGAAAACAGGATGCCCGGCGTACAATCCCGTGGTTATCTGCTTTGTCCCGATGGCGACTTTGCGCAGACTTAGCGCTGCGGTGGTTGCGAAGGCGGGTTTGGCCAGCACACTGAAATACGCGATAAATCAGGGGTTTCCCCGGTTTTCCCCCTTAGGGGGCTCCCGCGTCGGTGTGCTCGCCAAACATGCTTTCTTGCCATTGTAATAGGGGACTTTCATGTCTTATGTTTTGCCATTCGAGCAGCTCCGCATGACGGACGTTGACTCGGTAGGAGGAAAGAACGCTTCACTAGGAGAGATGATCAGCCAGCTGACCGACGCCGGAGTCCGGGTGCCGGGTGGTTTCGCGACCACAGCTGAAGCATTTCGCGATTTCCTGAAGGATTCGGGTCTCGATACCCGTATCAGCGAACGCCTGTCTTCCCTTAACCCGGAAGATGTGCGGGCGTTGGCCGATACCGGTTCGGAAATTCGCCAATGGATCATCGATGCGCCTTTCTCGACAAAGTTCGAGAACGCCATCCGTGAAGCGTTTGCCAAGTTCGACGCAGACGGCAAAGGCTCGTTTGCCGTTCGTTCCTCGGCTACCGCCGAAGATTTGCCCGACGCTTCGTTTGCCGGCCAACAGGAAACCTACCTGAACGTGGTCGGTATCGACGACGTCCTGGACAAAATCCGCCACGTATTTGCGTCCTTGTACAACGATCGCGCGATTTCTTATCGCGTGCACAAAGGCTATGCCCACGCTGAAGTCGCCTTGTCGGCGGGTATCCAGCGCATGGTGCGTTCCGACTCCGGTTCGGCTGGCGTCGTGTTTACGCTGGACACCGAGTCGGGCTTTCGCGATGTGGTCTTCATCACTTCATCGTACGGCCTGGGCGAAACGGTCGTGCAGGGCGCGGTCAACCCCGACGAATACTATGTGTTCAAGTCGACCCTGGAATCCGGCCACTACCCCATCGTCAGCCGCCGCATCGGCTCCAAAATGCTCAAGATGGAATTCGACCCTGAGCGCACTGAAGGTCGTGCCGTGCGCACGGTCGACGTTGCGCCCGAGCTGCGCAACCGCTTTTCTTTGTCTGACGAAGACGTCATCGAGCTCGCCCGCTACGCAGTGATCATCGAAAAGCACTACGGCCGCCCGATGGATATCGAGTGGGGCCGTGACGGCGTCGATGGCAAGATCTACATCCTGCAAGCACGTCCTGAAACCGTCAAATCGCAGCAGTCTGGCAATGAAGTTCAGCAGCGCTATCGCCTGAAGGCAACCGGCAAGGTGCTGATCACCGGACGCGCAATCGGTCAGAAGATCGGTTCCGGCCCGGTTCGCCTGGTAGGCGATATTTCAGATATGGACAAGGTCCAGCCCGGCGACGTGTTGGTAACCGACATGACCGATCCCAACTGGGAACCCGTCATGAAGCGCGCATCGGCCATCGTCACCAACCGTGGCGGCCGCACCTGCCACGCAGCCATCATTGCGCGCGAACTCGGTATTCCTGCTGTGGTGGGATGTGGCGACGCCACTTCTACCCTGACTGACGGCGCTTTGGTGACGGTTTCCTGCGCCGAAGGCGACGAAGGCCGGATCTACGACGGCTTGATCGAAACCGAGGTCGAGGAAGTGCGTCGCGGCGACATGCCCGCCATGCCTTTGAAGATCATGATGAACGTGGGCAATCCGCAATTGGCCTTCGATTTCGCCCAGATCCCCAACGCAGGTGTTGGCTTGGCGCGTCTCGAGTTCATCATCAACAACAATATCGGCATCCACCCCAAGGCTATTCTCGACTACCCGAATGTCGACGGCGAGCTGAAAAAGGCAGTGGAGTCGGTGGCGCGCGGCTACGCCAGCCCCCGTGCTTTCTTCGTCGATAAATTGGCCGAGGGCATTGCAACTATCGCCGCGGCCTTCTGGCCCAAGACGGTCATCGTTCGCATGTCCGACTTCAAGTCGAACGAGTATCGCAAGTTGATTGGCGGTTCGCGCTACGAGCCGGAAGAAGAAAACCCCATGCTGGGTTTCCGTGGCGCGTCGCGCTATATCTCGGCCGAGTTCGCCGAGTGTTTCAAGATGGAATGCGAAGCGCTCAAGCGCGTGCGCGAAGACATGGGCTTGACCAACGTCGAGATCATGATTCCCTTCGTGCGTACGCTCAAGCAAGCGGAAACCGTGGTGGACCTGTTGGCGCAGAACCAGCTCAAGCGTGGTGAAAACGGCTTGCGCCTGATCATGATGTGCGAAGTGCCGTCCAATGCGGTGCTGGCTGAAAGCTTCCTCGAGTATTTCGACGGCTTCTCTATCGGTTCGAATGACTTGACCCAACTGACCTTGGGTCTGGACCGCGATTCAGGGCTGGAGCTGCTGGCTGCTGATTTCGACGAACGGGATCCGGCCGTCCAAGCCTTGCTGTCGCGCGCCATTTCCGCCTGCCTGGCTGCCGGCAAGTATGTCGGCATCTGCGGCCAGGGCCCGTCCGATCATCCTGATTTCGCTGTCTGGCTGAAAGAGCAGGGCATTTTGTCCATCTCTTTGAACCCTGACACGGTGGTCGACACTTGGAAGAAGCTCGCAGCTTCCTGATTGAGCGGTGAAGGAAGGTGTGGTGCTTGAACGCACTACACCTCCACAAAAAAGCCTGACATTTGCGTCAGGCTTTTTTTATGGCGGGACGAATCCACCGATACCCTGGCCGGCGCTTACACCGGGTACGCGCAAGGTCAGGAAGCGAACCGCCTCGCCCCCGCAACACAAGCCACTGCCGCCAGCGTCACGACCAGCATCGTCCAGCTCACCGTCTCATGCAGAAACATTGCAGCAAGGCCGAGAGCCATGAAAGGCTGAAGCAACTGCAACTGGCTGACGGCTGCAATGCCGCCCTGTGCCAAACCGCTGTACCAGAACATGAAGCCGATCAGCATACTGAAAAGAGATACATAGGTCAGCCCGAACCACGCTGCGGAGCCAATATGTTCGAACGATGCCGGCATGGTAAGCAGCGCGACCGGAAGCATTAATGGCAAGGACAGCACCAGTGCCCAACTGATTACCTGCCAGCCGCCCAATTTGCGGGAAAGGCGAGCGCCTTCCGCGTAACCCATGCCGCATACGACAACAGCCGCCAGCATCAGCAAATTACCTTGCAGCGATGCTTCGATTCCTCCTATAGCACCGTAGCCGACGACGAAGGCGCTTCCAATAATCGAAAATAGCCAGAAAGCCGGCCGCTGTTTCTCGCCCCCGCGAAGGACGCCGAAGACGGCGGTGCAAACCGGCAATAGGCCCAGGAAGACAATCGAATGCGCAGATGAAACATATTGCAGGGCCAGCGCGGTCAGCAGCGGAAAACCAACAACGACTCCCAAGGCCGTCAGCGCGAGCGAAGGCAGGTCCTCCAGACCGGGACGGCGCTGTCTCAGCACCAGCAGCAGCGTCAACCCCAGCAACGCGGCTATGGTGGCTCGCGCACCGGTTAGGAATGTGGGGTCGAAGTCTATGACCGCAGCGCGTGTTGCCGGCAATGAGCCTGCAAAGATTACAACCCCGATAAACCCATTAAGCCAGCCACTCGCCTTTCGATCCACCAACTACTCCTTTTGTTTATCGCTAGTAAAGCATAGAGAGGGTTCCGCTTCGGCGCGCCATTCGGTGCTGGTTGGCGCGGCAGCTGGGTATAGGCAGCGGGTGTCGACTGCAGGATGGTAAGGCTAGTTCGAAGTAGAGCCAATCACGCCTCTTTTGAAGTGGCAGGCGTTTTAATTGAGATTGATAGCCGAGTCCCGTTTTTAACGGTAAGTAGCGGGCATAATATGAACGGTTCATCCGCATGGATACGCCGATGCCCGGTGTGCGAAACCCAGCGATGGATACCGTGCGGCAACCGGTGCCCGTTGGTGCGGAATGCAGCCTTACAAAGGAGAGTGCGATGAGTGCCGCCTGGATATGGCTAGGTTTGATGGCCTTGGCCCTGATTGGCGAGGTAATGAGTGGAACATTTTATCTGCTGATTGTGGCCGTAGGCCTTGCGGCGGCGGCCCTCGCGGCCTGGTTTGGTTTGGGTCTGGCCATACAGTTGGGTGTATGCGCCGTCGTGGTGGTGCTGGCCATGTTGGCGCTGCGCCGGCTCAACGTCCTCAAGAAACGCAGTGGCGAACCCTCGCGCAATGCCAACCTCAATATGGACATCGGCCAGACCGTGAAAGTCGATGCCTGGAACTCGGATGGCACGACCCGCGTCTGGTATCGTGGGGCTCATTGGCAGGCTGAGCTGGTAGCTGGCGCTATCCCCACCGCAGGTATGTACATCATTACCGAAATGCGTGGCAGCAGCCTGGTCCTGACGCCACAGGCCTGAGCCGGGTCATTACGCGCCCATCTATTTTTTCGAAAAAGGATCCCCCATGAAGGAAGCACCATGACCGAAGCCACGATCGTTCTGTTGATCATTCTTTTTCTTGCCATCGTCATTGTTATCAAGGCGATCGCCATCGTTCCCCAGCAACACGCCTGGGTGGTTGAGCGCCTGGGCAAGTTCGACCGCGTGTTGTCGCCAGGTGCGGGTTTCGTCATTCCCTTCATCGAAAAGGTGTCGTACAAGCACTCTCTGAAGGAAATTCCGCTGGATGTGCCCAGTCAAGTATGTATCACGCGTGACAACACTCAGTTGCAGGTCGACGGCATCCTGTACTTCCAGGTGACGGACGCCATGCGTGCCTCGTACGGCTCATCCAACTACATCATCGCCATTACCCAACTGGCCCAGACCACGCTGCGCTCGGTTATCGGCAAGCTGGAATTGGACAAGACCTTCGAAGAGCGTGAACAGATCAACAGCAGCATCGTCAACGCACTAGATGAAGCGGCGCTGAACTGGGGCGTGAAAGTCTTGCGCTATGAAATCAAGGATTTGACGCCGCCCAACGAAATCTTGCGCGCCATGCAGGCCCAGATCACAGCTGAACGTGAAAAACGTGCCCTGATTGCGGCATCCGAAGGCCGTCGCCAAGAGCAAATCAATATCGCCACGGGTGAGCGCGAAGCCGCCATCGCCCGCTCGGAAGGTGAAAAACAGGCGCAGATCAATCAGGCGCAAGGTGAGGCCACAGCAGTGGTAACGGTGGCCGAAGCCACGGCCAAGGCTATTACGCAGGTTGCTGACGCGGTACGCCAGCCCGGTGGCATGGAAGCCGTCAACCTGAAGGTGGCCGAGCGTTATGTGGATGCCTTCGGCAACCTGGCCCGAACCAACAACACCCTGATCGTGCCGGCCAATGTCAGCGACATCAGCGGCTTGATCGCGTCCGCCATGACGGTCATTAAGGGCACGCAGCCCAAGCAGGAAGCGAACTAGGGCCCAGGGCCGTGAAACCGCACCCGTCAGGCGTTTGTTAATCGTCGCGCCGGCGGGTGTCGTGCTTCATGATCTGGGCTTTTTCACGCAACCAGTCGCGTTCGCGCTCGGTGTCGCGCTTGTCGAACTGTTTCTTCCCGCGCGCCAGGCCGAAATCCAGTTTGATGCGTGAATTTTTATAGTGCAAGTTGATCGGCACCAAGGTAAAACCGCGTTGTTCGACCTTGCCGATCAATTTGTGGATTTCGTCGGCCTTCAGCAACAGCTTGCGCGTACGGGTGGCGTCAGGATGGATATGGGTCGAGGCGGTTGCCAGGGGGCTGACGTGCATGCCCAGCAAGAACAGCTCGGCATCGCGCACGATGACGTAGCTTTCCTTGAGCTGAGCGCGCCCGGCACGGATCGCCTTGACCTCCCAGCCTTCGAGCACCAAACCGGCCTCGAAACGCTCGTCGATGAAGTAATCGTGAAATGCCTTGCGGTTGTCAATGATGCTCATACGTCAGGCCGGTAAAATCATTCATTCTAGCAATTGCCTCAGCGGTTTATCTACGCATGCATAAAGTGCAACGTTCGGTATTGGTCCCCTACAGCGCAGGTCAGATGTTCGACCTGGTCGCCAAGGTAGAGGATTATCCCAAGTTCATGCCCTGGTGTGGCGGTGCGGAAGTGCACCACCGCGACGAAAACGGCCTGGAAGCCTCTGTGGTCATCCAGTTTGCCGGTTTGCGCCAGCGCTTCACCACACGCAATACCCATCATTATCCCGACAGAATTGAATTGTCGCTGGTGGATGGCCCTTTTTCGATGCTGGAAGGCCTCTGGGAGTTCAATTCTCTGGCTGAAGACGCTTGTAAGGTCGTGTTTACCATGCAATACCAGTTTTCCAGCCGAACCCTGGAAGCCCTGGTTGGCCCGGTATTCAACAGAATCGCAACCAGCTTCATCGACGCTTTTTCCCAGCGCGCCGACGTCTGCTATGGCGACTGACGCAGGCCAGCCCGGCGCAAGCCTTGCCATTATGGTGTGCTACGCCTTGCCGCGCACCGTTTGGCACCGGGAGTTGTGCCTGCCGCAGGGGGCCACCTTGCAGCAGGCTATCGACGCCAGCGGCTTTGCCGCGGCCTTTCCCAGGGTGAACCCGGCAAGTAGCGGTACCGGCGTTTTCGGCAAGCTCAAGCCCCTGGATTATCGCCTGCACGATCATGACAGGGTGGAAATATACCGCGCGCTTAGTTTCGACCCTATGGATTCCCGGCGGCGCCGTGCTCACCACAAAGCAAAAAAAGGCAAAGCCATCCATCAGCTTGAGAAATCGGCCAGAAATAAGGCTTAAGCGGCAAGGTAGCTCCAAAAAAAGCAAAAAACTGTGGGTTTTCCTGCATGATTGACCCTCTTGACAACCTGACAAACAGACGTTTCGGTCAGCTCTGAATTACAATGCTGGGTTTATTGCGGCAAATGGGGTTGCTCGATGCGTCTCGTACAAAAAGCGTTTACCTTCGATGACGTGTTGTTGGTGCCCGCATACTCTGCGGTGTTGCCACGCGACACCAGTCTACGAACCCGTCTGACCCGTGAAATTTCGCTGAACATTCCCTTGCTGTCCGCCGCCATGGACACCGTAACGGAAGCGCCGCTGGCTATCGCCATGGCCAAGGAAGGCGGGATCGGGATCATCCACAAAAACTTCAACGCCGATGAACAGGCGCGTGAGGTTGCCAAGGTCAAGCGCTACGAATCTGGCGTCGTGCTTGATCCGATCACGATCGCCCCCCACATGAAAGTGGGCGACGTCATTGAACTGCAACGCCATCACGGCATTTCCGGCTTGCCGGTGGTCGAAGGCCGCCAAGTGGTGGGTATCGTCACCAACCGTGACCTGCGTTTCGAACACCGCCTGAACGAACCCGTGCGCACCGTCATGACGCCGCGCGAACGTCTCATCACCGTGCCGGAAGGCGCGACGCTTGAAGACGCCCAGGCTCTGATGCACAAGCATCGCCTGGAACGTGTGCTGGTCGTCAACGAAAGCTTCGAGCTGCGTGGCCTCATCACCGTCAAAGACATCATCAAGAACACTGAAAACCCCAATGCCAACAAGGACGAACACGGCAAGCTGCGTGTTGGCGCCGCGGTAGGCGTGGGTGACGGCACTGAAGAGCGTGTTGAAAAGCTGGTCGCCGCAGGCGTGGACGTGCTGGTGGTCGACACCGCCCACGGCCACTCGCACGGCGTGATCGAGCGCGTGCGCTGGATCAAGAAACATTATCCGCAAATGCAGGTTATCGGCGGCAACATTGCTACCGGCGCAGCCGCGCTGGCGCTGGTGGAAGCCGGCGCCGACGGTGTCAAGGTCGGTATCGGTCCCGGGTCCATCTGTACTACGCGTATCGTGGCCGGCGTGGGCGTGCCGCAAATCACGGCAATATCCAACGTGGCCAAGGCCTTGGAAGGCACAGGCGTGCCCCTGATCGCAGACGGCGGCGTGCGCTTCTCCGGCGACATCGCCAAAGCCATTTCCGCAGGCGCTTCCACCGTCATGATGGGCGGCATGTTTGCTGGAACCGAAGAAGCCCCCGGCGAAGTCGTCCTCTACCAAGGGCGTTCGTACAAGTCCTATCGCGGCATGGGCAGCCTGGGCGCCATGTCCGATGGCTCGGCTGATCGCTACTTCCAGGATCCCGCCAACAACACTGACAAATTCGTGCCCGAAGGCATCGAAGGCCGCGTGCCCTACAAAGGCAGCGTGCTGGCCATCATCTACCAATTGGTCGGCGGCATACGTGCTTCGATGGGCTACTGCGGTTGCGCAACGATTGAAGAAATGCGCACCAAAAGCGAATTCGTGGAAATCACCTCGGCCGGTATTCGTGAATCGCACGTCCATGACGTGCAGATCACCAAAGAAGCCCCTAACTATCGAATGGACTAAGCGTGCACGATCGCATCCTGATCCTGGACTTCGGATCGCAGGTTACCCAACTGATTGCACGGCGCGTGCGCGAAGCGCAAGTGTTTTGCGAAATCCATCCCTACGATGTATCTGACGAATTCATTCGCCAGGAAAAAGCCAAAGGCCTGAAAGGCATCATCCTTTCAGGCAGCCACGCATCGGCCTACGAAGAAACATCCATGCGCGCCCCGCAGGCCGTGTTCGACGCCGGCGTGCCGGTGCTGGGCATCTGCTACGGCATGCAGACCATGGCCATCCAGTTGGGCGGCAAAGTCAGCTTCAGCGACCACCGCGAATTCGGCTACGCCGAAGTGCGCGCCCATGGCCACACCCCCTTGCTGCAAAACATCCAAGACTTCCAGACCGAGCAAGGCCACGGCATGCTCAAAGTCTGGATGAGCCACGGCGACAAAGTCACCGAACTGCCGCCAGGATTCAAGCTGCTGGCATCCACGCCTTCCTGCCCGATAGCAGGCATGGCCGACCCGGACCGTGGCTACTACGCCGTACAGTTCCACCCCGAAGTCACTCACACCGTACAAGGGCAAGCGCTGCTGTCGCGCTTCGTGCACGGCATCTGCGGCTGCGGCACTGACTGGAACATGCCCGACTACGTCAGCGAAGCCGTGCAAAATATCCGCCGCCAAGTGGGTGACGACGAAGTCATCCTGGGCCTATCGGGCGGGGTAGATTCTTCGGTAGCTGCCGCACTCATCCACAAAGCCATCGGCGACAAACTGACTTGCGTCTTTGTCGACCACGGCTTGCTGCGCTTGAACGAAGGCGAACAGGTCATGAAGACCTTTGCCGAAAACATGGGCTTGAAGATCATTCACGTCGATGCAACGGCCGACTTCATGGGCAAGCTCGAAGGCGTAACCGACCCCGAAGCCAAGCGCAAAATCATAGGCCGTGAATTCGTTGAAGTATTCCAGCGCGAAGCCGGAAAACTGAAGAATGCGCGCTGGTTGGCGCAAGGCACCATCTACCCTGACGTGATCGAATCAGGCAGCAAAACCGGCAAGGCCGCCACCATCAAATCACACCACAATGTGGGCGGTTTGCCGGACACCTTGAACCTGAAGTTGCTTGAGCCCCTGCGCGAACTCTTCAAAGACGAAGTGCGCAAGTTGGGCGTAGCCCTGGGCCTGCCGCCGGGCATGGTCTATCGCCATCCTTTCCCCGGGCCGGGGCTGGGCGTGCGTATTCTTGGCGAAGTGAAGAAGGAATATGCCGATCTGCTGCGGCGTGCCGATGCGATCTTTATTGAAGAGCTGCACAACTTCAAAGATGAGTCGGGTACGTCTTGGTATGACCTGACCTCGCAAGCCTTTGCGGTGTTCCTGCCGGTGAAGTCGGTAGGGGTGATGGGTGATGGGCGTACGTATGAATACGTGGTCGCGCTGAGGGCGGTGCAGACTTCGGATTTCATGACGGCGGATTGGGCGCCTTTGCCTTATCCCTTGCTGGCGAAAGTGTCGGGCAGGGTGATCAATGAGGTGAGGGGGATCAATCGGGTGGTTTATGACGTGAGTAGTAAGCCGCCAGCTACGATTGAGTGGGAGTGAGGTTTATCTTTAAGTTATTGATTTAATTATAAAAATAAAGACTCAATAACTATATCTCCTACATCATCAATGGCATTTTTCATGGTAAGCGGAAGGCATGCCAGGGAAGAAGCGCTGATAGCATGGCCAAGTTGGTGATCCCGGCATCGTATTGGGAGAACACTCGCGTATCGCTATGGCCGGATGTTGCCCAGACTTGTTATTCTGATAAAAAGATCACTATAAGTGATCTTTTTTGTATTTTATTAAGCCTTGTAGCTCGGCAGCGGTTCATGGAAGCGGTATTTTGAACACTATGGGTAATCAAAATACCGGAAAACTGAACCTGCTCCTAGTCGAACTGGGCGATACGCGCCTAATATCGAGTCGTTGGTTGCGGGCACACGGTTAACTCCAATAGTCTCGTCGCTCGCTATGTGAGCAGCGGCTGGTACCAGGATGCCGTGTTGCACGGGCAACGGCACTAGTGCCAGATGTTCTTCCTGCAGCCGCTTGGCTGGCCGCTCCCGAGCGGTGCCGTGCAGCCGCTGATCGGCCACCTCCGTCAGCCAGCGACCGCTGTGTGCATTGGCTGCCGTCACATCGAAGCGCAGCCCGGCTTGCTTGAGGGTGGTGGCCAGCGGCACACAGAAGTTGCCCTTCAGATATCCGTTGAAGCGTTCGACCTTGCCCTTGGTCTCGGTGTGATACGGCTGGCACACACGCGGGGTGAAGCCGAACGGTATGCTCTATCGGATGCTCGGACGGCTCAAGGTGCGTTCACCGGGCGGATACAATACGCCGCGCTGCACGCACAGACCTCAAGTGGCGCACGTTGGCTCCACGGCGGCCACCCGTCCGTCTTCAGCCTTTCTTAGCGCCTCGGTGGACAGCAGAACACTCAGTTGGGTTTCAATCTGCGCGGTGATGTTTGCTGTAGCCCGGCCGAAGCCAAGCGCCCTGGCGACTTCCGCAACGAGATCAGCGAGGCCAATGGAGAAGGCCACTTCAACCGTTTTGAGCAGCGCTGTGCGGATTTCCTCTGGTGCGATCAGCTCGATCTTGCGTTCAGCCGCAGGCAGGAGTGATCGGCTTCTCACGGGGATGGATTCATTGCCGTTGCACTGACCTGGACGAAGCACAAATCCATTGTGCTGCACCCATCCATGCTCACGCGCAGCCGCGTCCACGGCGTCTTTCACCCGTGCAGCCACGCGCGCGCCCGCTCGACTCACGCCATAGGCGGTCATCAGCCTGCGGGTCACCACGTCGACGTGGACTGGGGCTTCGATGTCTACAGTCTGCTTCGTCAGGTTGCGGAGCACATGCAATGGTGCTGCCACGATGTCGCCGCCGTGCTGCGGGGGAAGGGCTATGGCGGTGTAGGGAATGACATGGTCAGGACCGCTAGGCAGATCCATGTCCGTCCGTGCCAGAGTCGCTGGCGCGGCAGGCTCGCGCGCGAGGTTGTCTAGCACGAGTTCAGGCTGCGCGACTGCTTGCTCGGCCAGCGCCAGGCGTGCAGCCTCGATTGCCTCGACCACCCGATCCGTCTCATGCGCGGCATTTCGGAACCAGTCCGTGCTCCAGATCCGATGGAATCGCCAGCCCAGTCCCTCGAGCACACCCTGGCGCAGGCGGTCGCGGTCACGAGCCGACTTCGCGCTGTGGTACGCCGCGCCGTCGCACTCGATGGCCAGCACATAGCGCCCGGGCATCTCTGGGTCTCGCACGGCAAGATCGATGAAGTAGCCAGCTGTGCCGACTTGGGGTTCTACGCTGTAGCTCCGGTCTTGCAGTGCGCGCAGCACCTGGTCTTCAAAGGGGGAGTCGGTGGCTTTGCCGGTTTCGGTGCTCACCGTGAGTTCGCGTGTCTCGGCGTAGGTGAGAAGGTTCTTGAGCGCCCGTACGCCGTGTTTGGTGCTGGCGTCCAGTTCGAGCTCGTCTCCGCGGAAGTTGCTGAACACGGTCATGGCCATTTTCGCTCGCGTGATCAGCACGTTCAAGCGACGGTGCCCGCCATCGCGGTTCAGGGGACCAAACTCTTTGGCGATGCGACCCGATTCGTTGCGTCCGTAGCCAATGCTGATGAACATGGCATCGCGCTCGTCCCCCTGGATGTTCTCCAGGTTCTTCACGAAGAAAGGTTCGCTGGGGTGGGCGGTGAAGAAGGATTCACTCTCCGGATGCGACTTGCGCAGGCGCTCCAGCTCTTCTTCGATTCGGTCACGCTGAGCCACGCTGAAGGCGGCTACGCCCAGTGACAGGTGAGGTGTGGTGCGGGCATGGTGCAGCACGGCTTCTGCCACGGCCTGGGCTTCTCCCGGGTTGCTGCGCGTCTTGCCGCGGTCGTACAGGGCGTCTGGCAGGTGCCGGAACGAAATGCCCGTGGCATGCGGCGTCTGTCCAGCCGCAGGGAACACAACTAGTTTACTGTCGTAGAACTCGACGTTGGACACCGCGATGAGCGACTCATGGCGGCTGCGGTAGTGCCACCGCAGGTAGCGCTCGTTACAGCCTTTGGCCTTAAAAAGGCTGAGAATGCTCTCCATGTCGGCCGTCTCGGTCTCGTCCTCCTGATCCAGGTCGCGGCTGAAGAAGTCCGTCGGTGGCATCTGGCGGGTGTCGCCCACGACAATCACCTGCTTGCCGCGTAGGATCGCACCCAGGGCATCCACCGCCTTCACCTGCGAGGCTTCGTCGAAGATCACCACGTCGAAGTCCACCTTTGCTGGCGGCAGAAAGTTCGCGATGGACATGGGGCTCATCATGAACACGGGCTTGAGCTGCTGGATGGCGCGGCCGGCGCGGTCAATCAACTGGCGGATCGGCAGATGCTTGCGCTTCTTGTTGATCTCGGTGCGCAACACGGCCATTTCGCCGGGCTGATTGATGTGGGGCTTGCGCTGCCAGATGGCGGTAGCGAGGCGCGTCTGCGCATGATCGATGGAGGCAAGATCCAGACTGCGGAATCGCTGGATGCGGTGCTCATGCTCCAGGCGGTCGAAGCGGGCAAGAATGGGCAGGTCTTTGTAGGCGCGCTGCACCAGGCTGGTATACCAGGTGATATCGAGCAGGGGCACTAGGGTATCGGACTGATCGCAGTCACGGGCAGCCGCCAGCATTACCTGCATGTCAGCAGCATTGAATTTCTCGGCCAGCGCATTGAAGCGCGCCATCTGGTGCAAGTGCGGCAGTTGCTGGCGCCATTGCTGGAGCTGCCCGGCAAGCTGCTGCAGTGGATACTCGCTCCAGTTCGATGCAGGCAGCGCGAGTGCTTGCGTGGCGGCTTCAACGGCCGACCTGAGCGTCCTGACGTTTGCTTTGGTGGCTACGGCCATATCGCCCAGCCCGCTGGCATCCTGATGGCCGGACAGGAAGTCCACAATCCCCTGCGGCATGTCACCCTTGCCAACTTCGTCATGTAGGGCAATCACCCACTGCGAAATGCGGTCGAGGACAGCCCAATCTGATCGGTCGGCTTGCCATTGCGCGCCAAAAAGGGTTTGCCCCAAGCCGGCATGTGCCTCGTAAGCCTTACGATGACGTTGATAGGCCAGGACGCTGTCGGCAATCGCCACCAGTTGCACTGGCTCGTCAGGCAATTCGCTTCTCGCCAGGCCTTGAAGTGTGCGCTTGGCTGCGCGCCACTCACCGGATACGCCGCGCCACCACTTGGGGCTCAGGCGAGCCAGGCTCTGCCGTGTCGTTAGGAGGTCTTGTTCCCAGGCTGCTTCGATCAGCACCCCATCCCATTGCGCGCGCTCGGTGCTCATGCCTGCACCGGCCTCTGTCAGCGCCTGGAGGGTGTCGCGTCGAGCTTGCCAGTCGCCGGTAGAGAGCTGGACCCCGGTTAGCTTGGGCGCGTCGGCTGCACGCTTGGCTGCGCGGCACACCACATCAACGTCGTGAAGACTGGCGGGGGCTGTCAGTTGAAGTCGTTCCGAGAGCGCATTGGCCGACGCCAGCAAGGCGTCCAGTGCCGTGGCACCGCGGGTTAGTGCGTCGCTGGCACGATTCTCTTCGACGGGCGTGAAAACGGTGTGTTGGCTTCCCCACAGTGCGCTTGCTGTGGGCCGACCTAGGACGCTAAGGGTCCGCGTCATGCTGTCGACTAGCTCGCCGGCGTTCGCATGGTCCTGTTCAGTCCAGTCAGCCATCGCGGGGACTGACAAGGGGGCCAGATCCGGGTACTGGCGCTTGAGCGCAAGGAAGCGACCCAGGACAGTTGAGAAGGGTATCTGGGTTCGGCCAACGGTGGTTGCGACAGCCTCACAGTAGGCATTCAGCTCGTCCTGCACGCGTCGCAATTGCTGGAGGTTGCGCTCGCCGCTCTCTACGACCGGCCGGCCTTGCTCCAGTGATCGTCGCAGTTCCTGCAGCACCGCCGTCTTTGTGGCTCTATGGCTGTGCAGTTCCAGTACGGCATCGCCCAGATGACATTCATCCAGACGACGCTTCACCACTTCCAGGGCGGCCATCTTCTCGGCCACGAACAACACGGTCTTGTTCTGCCCGATCAGCTCGGCGATGAGATTGGTGATGGTCTGCGATTTGCCCGTACCAGGCGGCCCCTGGATGACGAGGTTGCTCCCCGCTCGCACTTCCAGGATGGCTTGTGTCTGGCTGCTGTCGGCGTCCTTGACGAAGTGGACTTCGCCGGGGGCGATGACGTCATCGATGTGCACGTCATCGTCATAAGCGGCCGGATCGCCACCGAATCCCTCGCCGATCAGGCGCTGTAGCACCGGATGCTCGCTCGGCTGCCTGTCCTGTGGCCATGTGTCTGGGTCAAGATCCTTGTACATCAGGAACTTGCCGAAGGAGAAAAAGCCCAGCACTACATCGTCGGTCTTCACTCGCCAGCGCGGTTGCCGCGCCACGGCCTTCTCGACGTCTGCCAGGTACTGCACCCAGTTCGCAGCATCACCGTCGTCGTCAGCCTCTGGCATGGGTAGCGTGACGCCGAAGTCCGTGCGCAATTTGGCCGCTAGGGACATGTTCACCTGAACGTCGTCGCCGGTAGGCTCTAGATGGAACAGCTCCAGTGCCGACCTTCGCACCAATGTGCATGGCACAAGGATCAGGGGCGCGCGCCTGGCCTCTCCGGACGATTCGCTTTCGTACCAGTGGAGAAAGCCAATGGCCAGAAATAGCAGATTCGCGCCTTGCTCTTCCACAAACGCCTGGGCGTCTGCGCGCACCTTGAGGAGCTGGAGCGAGAGAGCATCCTCTGATGAGGCCACGACCAGTTCGTTGGGTCGCTTGGGAGGCATCTTGTCGGAGGCTTCAGGCGCCTGGACATCATCCGGGACGGCGACCGCAGCGGCGCGCGGCGCTTGTGCGCCGCTTGCAGAAGAGACCTTGGCGGACCTTGTTTGTGGAGTGACAGGCGGCTCGGTTGGCGCTAGCTCTTCGGAAGGATGGTCGTGTGCAATATCGAGCGTCGCGACGGAGACCTTCGCGGCGACGCGAGGAGCCCCGATGGCGCGAAAGCTCAGGGGTTTCTGTGCGTTGATCAGGATCTGCAGAAGCGATTCTGCCTCGGCCTGCTGTACCGCGACGTTCCGAGCGTTCTTCCTGAAGCTGATCAGGTTGTTGCGTAGCCCGATGTCCAAGAGTTCCTGCCGACTCTGCAGGAGTTTGTCGTGTACGCGGGCGGGCTGGGTGTCGTTGGACGGCATGGGCAACAGGAAACGAAGAGCGGCAAGAGCCGGATGGCGCGTTGACGGCCCGATGGGACGTATCTCCTGGGTGCGACACGGCCCGCAAGGCGATGAGCTCAAAATATTACAATGCGTAACTCAAAACAAGCGGTTATGCGTGTTATTCACACGGATCACGGCCAGTGAGTGTTGGATTCTCACGTCACAGCGCAGCTCTGCTTAGCAATGTGACCTGCCGATCCCTCCGGATCGAACTATGAACCTGCGGCAAATTCTTGCGGACCTCGCCGATGACGAATTGGCGAGGTGGCCCAGCGATTTGGCCGACGCCGAGCGGGAGAAGCGGCGCCAGGCTGGAGGTTGAACGCCATCCTACGGTATCAGTTCGGTTTCTTTTGGTGTTGCATGGTATTTTTTTATGGCATGAGGAAGGCGCGCCATTGAAAAAACGCCGATACCATCGCTAGCTTAATAGAGCTGACATGGTATCGGGAAAGCAGATTTGCCATTCCTGACCAGAAACGGCAACACGGCTGCCGCCCCTGTGGTGGATTGTTCGAACGTGATGGCTCGGACAGCGACGCTGCTTGGGTGAGCGCTTCTCTGGATGGCTTCGAGCGCCAGCAGAATGTCTTCCACATCAGGCAGCGCGAAACCCAGCAGGACGCAGGCTTGCGCGCGGGCTCCGGTGATTGCGGTCGAATTCCGTAGTGTCAGGCCACCGGCGCCGGCATTTCCGCGCCGCTCTGGGCGGCTTTCATGCGCATCAGCAAGCTATGCAGCATTTCCGAAGAGAGCCCGTGCAATACCAGCCGGTGGCCGGCGCGCAAGGTCGACAGCGGCACCAGCGGATGGTTATTGTTAACGAGAATCAGGTGTTGCGGCGCCGCGAGCAATTGAGCGGCGTAGATGCCTATGGTTTCATCCAGTTGCAGCGAGTTGCAGGCCCGCCAGAAATCGTTGTCGGTCAGCAGCAACTGGTAGAGCGGCGTGAACAGTTCGATGGCGGTTTGCAGATCGAGGAAGTTGCTTCGGCCGTGCGGCATCTCTTCCAGGCGCAGCTCAGGTTCATGGATCATCGAAAAATCCAGGTGGTCGGGCGCATGCATTTCGGTGCCGGCATCGCGCAAGGCCTGGTTCAGGCGAATCACGAAATTGAAGAGATTGATGTCGTGCTTGACGAACAGGTCGTCCTTCAAGTCGTCGATGCCAAGGGGTTCGAGCGGCGTGGTGGCTACCGGCGCTGGCGAGTTGCGCGCGATGAACGCAAGTATTTGCGAGCCCAGGTGGAAGTGCCGCAGGATGAGCCAATTGGCTTCGGGCGAGACAAAGCGCTTCAAGCCCCAGGCTAGGATGCGGTGCAGCAGGCGCGAGTGCGACCAGCGCTTGGGCAGGAAGGTCTTGACGACCTGGATCAAGATGATGAATGCCCGCGCCAGCGGCCGCAGGAAGGGCAGCAAGAACTGCCGCGAGCGCGAACTGGAGTCCGCTAGCCAGGCGGATTTGACTGCGTCGGGCAGCGGCGTGCTGCGGTCCAGGTAGGAGGCGAGCCAGGGGCTGGGGTCGGCGGGGTCGTGGGCCTGCGTCAGGAAGTCGGGAGGTCGGTGCATGCGATCGCTATTCTTTGACGTGGTGGAATTGCATCAGGTAGAGCGCGGCAGTGCGGCGGGCGGTATCGACGATGCGGCGCTCGGCCAGGTCGCCCTCATCGCAGTCTAGCGCCAGGGCTACCGCGCTCAGCCAGCGGCTGAGGTGATGTTCGTCATTATGGCCATGGTATTCCAGGAAGCGGAATGCGTCGGGCGGCAGCGGCAGGCTGGCCTTGAGCAGGGGCAGCAAGGCCGGCACGATGCGCTGGCCGGTACCCTCGATAATGTAGATCGCGCCGAGCAGGCCTATCGGGTCGTGGGTGGCAGCCAGGGCGTGCAGGTAGGCATTCAGCGCTTCGCCACCCGGATTGCGACGCAGTTCGTCGATGCTGCCGGCGGTGCCGCCGGCATTTTGATAATCATTGAACAGGATCTTGAAATCTTCCTGTTCCTCGCCTGCATGGGTATTGATCAGCTCCGCCAGCGGGCGGTACTGCCCGGATAGCGAGGTGGCGGCTTCGCGCATCCATTTCGAACCCTCCCGCACTTGCGGGATCCAGCTTGCCATCCAGTCTATGTAGTCTTGCGTCTGGAATTGCCGTTCGCGCAAGGCGCGCACAAGCGGCGTGCGCCAGACTCGCGAACGGTAGTCATGCCAGATGGACGCCAGTTCTGTCAGGAGTTCACCCAGGCCCTCGGGCGCATGAGCCGGATCGTGCGGCGGCGCGATGGCGTCGGCATCGTCGGAGCGGCTGGGCAGCGGCGCCGAGGGTGCCGGGACGGCCGCACCCCTATTGGCAGAGCTGGCGCTTGCGGCGGTATCGGCTTCGATCTCGAACAACATGTACGCCGTCGTGAAGCGTCCCGATTCCGGTATGTAGCAGAAAATCTGTTCGCCCGGCGCAACGCGCCGGGTCTGCAGGAACTCCGCCAGCATGATCAGTATCGAGGCGGCGCCGGTATTGCCGCGCCAGGCCAGATTGCTGAACCAGCGTTCGCGCGCAATGGCCAGCCCGGCCTGGTCCATCAGGTTTTCGACGACGGGGATGAATTTTTCGGACGAATAGTGGCAAAGAAAGTGACTGATGCGCGCGGGGGCGACCCAGCCATCTCGCACGAGCATGGCGTATTCGTGGATACCAATGTCGAACAGATGCGGCAGCAGTCGGATGTCTTGCCGCAAGGACAGGGCACCGTCGGTTTCGGCATCGCTCCACGATGGGTAGTCCAGGTGGCCGCGCTGGCGGTCTGCCGACAAACCCAGTTGCATGCATACAGGGTAGTCGCCCGAGAATGAGCGCTGGTGGATCCATTTCAGGCGTACGCGTACCCCGGGCGCGATGCTGGCTGTGCCCGGCGCGCCGTCGCCGAGCAGGACGGCACCAGCGCCATCGGACAGCATCCAGCGCAGGAAATGGGCGTCGAAGTCGGCGTCGTAGCCGCGCGCGGCAAAGCGCGAACGCTTGAACAGCCGCGAGGGCATTTCGCTGGCGACGGCCAGGCCAAGCCGGTGCGCGCCGAGTTCTATCCCCTGCGCGACTGCCTGGATAGCCGAGACACCGGCGGCGCAAACCCCGTGGATGGATACCGTTTCCATGGGTGGTGCTGCAAGTTCACCCTGGATCATATTGGCGAAGCCTGGCATCAGGGTGTCGCCGCCCGACGAGCCGCTGGCCAGCAGCGATACCTGAGACAGATCCGCGCGGGCTTCCTGCAGGCAGTTGCGTATGGCTTGGGCGGCCAGCGCCGCATTGCTCATGACCGTGTTGCCTTCGGTATCGATGGCGTAATGGCGTTGCTTGATTCCGTTCTCTGCCAGGATGCGATGCTTGATGCGCGACGAAATACGATTTAGCGGCGCGATGAAGTCGTCCATGCGCAGGTTGTCGACCGGTTCACCGGGAAGAAAATAACTGGCGCCCTGTAGATAGACGCGGTCAAAGGCGGTAGGCATATCGTCGGTTCACTTCGGTAGAACGAAAAGGCGTGGAGGTTTGTCCACAGGAGGAGCGAGCGGCCGGCTGCGAAAGCGCGGCAGGATGGTGCCAAGTACGAATACACGCATCATATAGGGCGCGAGGCCACGCTCGTTCAGGGCGGCAGGAACGCGATGGCGATACCGCTCGCGATGTAACCGGGGCAGGGCAGACCAGTGCGCACGCGAATGTTCGTGGTGCGCGGTGTGCAAGCCAATGTTGAAAAGCAGGGGGTTGACCAGCCCTTCGAAATTGCGCGCATAGGCCAGAGGGCCCCGTTCGATCGAGGGGCGGGTGTCGGCATGCGCATGCTGGAGATAGTTGGTGGCGAGCAGCCAATGCAGGCCGTGCAACTGCGGCACGATGACATACACCAGTGCCTTGGCAGGGTTCACGGCGAGCAGGCCGGCCCAGAGTCCGAGCCAGGCGGAGTACTGCAGCAAGTAGTAGCGCCAGACTCCCGGCCAATGCCGGCGCAGCCGTTGCAGCCAGCCGAAGATATGGGGGTAGAGCACGCCGACCGCCTGCGGCGGGTGCAGCAGATAACCGCCCAGATCGTTGCTGTCGCCGCCAAAGCGATAAGTGCGCGCGATGTCGCCGGGCCCATGCCTGTGCCGATGGTGATTGCCTACATGGGCGGGATAGAACACGCAGGTGGGGTGGCCCTGCAGCAGGGTGATCGCGAAATCAGTGAGTCGATTGGCGATGCGGCCGCGCCACATGCGCAAGTGGGCATGGTTGTGATGGATGACGCCGATGCCCAGCGTGAGGAACAGCAACGCGCCATACATGGGAAGAGAAAAGCCGTGGATCCATTGCCAGGCGGCCAGCGCCGGCAAGGTAATCATGTACGCCAGGCTTTGCCAATCGCGGCGATGTCGCAGGCGAGGAATGCGCAATGTCTTGCTCACGAATTGACGCTGCGCGCTTCCGGTTGCTGGAAAGCGGCAATTCGCGCTTGTGCGGCGTCGGCCGGAAGCCGCGTGAAGAACAGGCGATCCATGAAAGTGAACTGGAAGCCGAAATTACCTTGATGGCACGCATGGTGCAGGTGATGGCGACGGCTGGCGGCAAACCAGTGCGAATAAGAAACGCCGGGGAAGAAATCGTAGTTGGCGTGTCCGACGCAATTGAAGAAAAGGCTGAACAAAGGGACCGAGAACAGGGACCAGAAACTGAAATCATGCAGCATCATCGGCAGCAGGATGACGTTGCCCAGCATCAGGGCTTCGACCGGATGGAAACTGTAGGTTGCAAAAGGCGTCGTTACTACAGAACGGTGGTGCGGCAGATGAAAGTTGCGCAACAGCTTGGTGTGCAGCAAGCGGTGGTTGAACCAGAAATGGATGTCGTTCCAGATCACCAGCACCAGGATTTCAAGCGCGATGCGCTGTGGACCGGCATCGGGGGTGAGCCGGGCCCAGCCGAGTTGCAGTAAACCCCAGGGGGCGATCATGCCGATGCCGAAAATAAGGATGGAAAGGCCGGACTGCAGCCATTCGCGCTTCAGTTGCCCCGGGCCGAGCGGACGCGGGTCTAGCGGACGGCCCACGCCTAACGCCGGCAGTGCATGCCGGGTCAGCCACCAGGTGGCTGCGCCGAAAAACAAATAGATTGCGCCAAAGAAACCAAGCCCCCAAAGGATGACTTGCCAGGCGGACAACGATTGAAAAATCTGCCCCATTATCTCGCTAGTACTTTTGAAATCGAGCGATCATGTATATGCCGTCCCGGTCCGGCCCTGTTTAAAAACTGCGAAGAAGCCTCGGTATTTCTTTCACCCTGATTTTCCGGAGCGGGCCAGTCCGAGCGAGGCTTAGCCGCCGGTCAGAATACGCTTTCCGCGATATTGTGCTGCGCGACAACCGTGCGAAGGGTCATGGAGTCGGGCCCTGGGCAGGCGAAATGGCATTCCTGCTGGCCGATATCCTGGCCTCTCATGAGCGAGCAGCCGCTGAACAGTTCGGTCACCCAATCCACGAAGGCCCGCACCTTGGGCGCCAGGTGGCGGTTGTGCAGGTAGACGACCGAGATGGGCATGGAGGCGGGGCTCCATTGCGGCAGCACTTCCACCAGTTCGCCCGATTGGAGATGCGGAAGCACCATGTAGCGTGCCGGTTGGATCAGGCCGAAGCCCTGCAAGCCGCAAGCGACGTAGGCGTCGGAATCATTGACCGAAACGACGCCCTTGACCTTGACCTCGGTGGAAACGCCATCAACGACGAAATCCCAATCTATGGTGCGGCCGGTGCGGCTCGAGAAATAGTGGACGGCGTGATGGTCTTTCAGCTCGGCAATGGTTTTCGGCGTGCCGTGGCGTTCCAGGTAGGTTGGCGACGCGCAGGTCAGGCTCTGGAAGGTGCCGATACGCTTGGCCACCATGCTGGAGTCTTGTAGTTCGCCCACGCGGATCGCGCAGTCGACCGCTTCCTGTACCAGGTCGACCGGCCGGTCTCCCATGCCGATGACCAGGTCGATGTCGGGATAGCGGTTGTGGAAATCGCACAACGCCGGGATCAGGATGGTGCGTCCGATGGATGCCGGGACGTCGACGCGCAGCCGGCCTTTCGGGCCGCGCGATACCTCTCGGAACGAGGCCTCGGTTTCTTCCAGGTCGGACAGTATCTGCACGCAGCGCTCGTAGTAGGCCGCGCCATCGGGAGTCAGACTCAGGCGGCGCGTGGTGCGGTTGAGCAAACGCACCTGCAGCAGGCGTTCCAGGCCCTGGATGGTGGTGCTGACGGTAGCGCGCGGAAGCCCGAGGGTATCGGCGGCCAGCGTGAAGCTGTTGGCGTCGACCACCCGCGTAAAGACCTGCATTGCCTGGAATCTGTCCATGGTGCTCTCCCGAGCGGTGGTGCCGATTGTTAGCTGTGGACGAATAGTGTTGGCGAATTATAGAGATTTATCTTGTTTGTGGGAACACTCAGAATCCAAACCATCCCACGTACCCGAGGTTTGTCATGTCTGTTTTTCGCAACCGCTATGCCCTGGGCGGAGCCGCTGTAATCGTCATCGCGGGCGCCATACTGGCATTGCGCCTTCCCGCCTTCGCCAGCGCGGATCCGGCCGCCGCCGTCGCGCAAGCCGCGCAAGTCGATGTCGCCGAGGTGATCGGCCGCAAGATCGTCGACTGGCAGTCCTACTCGGGACGGCTCGAGGCGGTTGACCGCGTCGAGATCCGCTCGCAGGTGCCAGGCGCCCTGACTGCTGTGCATTTCCAGGATGGCAGCCTGGTCCGGAAGGGCGATGTGCTATTCACGATAGACCCTCGTCCCTATGCGGCCGAAGTGGCGCGCGCCGAGGCCCAACTGGCGGCAACCCGCGCCCGCGAAGCCTATACCGCGTCCGATGTCGCGCGTGCGCAACGGTTGCTGACGGAAAATGCCATCGCCCGGCGCGACTATGAAGAAAAGCAGAACGCCGCGCGCGAAGCCGCCGCCAATGTCCTGGCGGCACGGGCGGCTGTCACCCAGGCTCGTCTCAATCTGGACTACACCCGCATTACTGCGCCAGTGGCCGGACGTATTTCGAGGGCCCAGGTAACGCTGGGCAACGTGGTCGCAGCCGGCGCCGCTTCGGCGCCGTTGACCACGCTGGTGTCGGTCGCGCGCATGTATGCCTCGTTCGATGTAGACGAGCAGAGTTTCCTGAAATTCGTCAACCCGGCCCGGGTCGATGGCAAATCCAAGGTACCCGTCTACCTGGGCCTGGCCAATGAGCCGGGCCATTCCCGTCAAGGCGTAATCAGCTCGGTCGATAACCGACTCGATACTTCGTCGGGGACGATTCGCGTGCGCGCCGTATTCGACAATCCGGACGGCGTGCTGATACCGGGTCTGTATGCGCGCATTCGCCTGGGCAGCGGCGCGCCGCGAGAAGCGCTGCTGGTGGACGAGAAGGCCATAGGCACCGATCAGGACAAGCGTTTCGTGCTGGTCTTGGACGAGACCGGCCACACTGCCTATAGGGAAGTGCGCTTGGGCGCCGGCGAAGATGGACTGCGCGTCGTCGAGTCGGGGCTGCAGTCGGGTGAAAAAATCGTGGTCAATGGCTTGCAGCGCGTGCGCCCCGGCGACGCCGTAACGCCGCGCCTGATCCCCATGCAGGCACAGGTTCCCGCGGCGGCGGCCGCGCCTCATGGCGTGTCGCGGGCTGACGAATCCGATGCCGGTATTGTTCGTACCGCCGCCAAGCCGCAGGTTTGAGCGGACGGAGCCCTGAATGAATATCTCTAAATTTTTCATCGACCGGCCGATCTTCGCCGGCGTGTTGTCGATCCTGATCGTGCTGGCCGGTGCGCTGGCCATGATCCAGCTTCCCATTTCCGAGTACCCGGAAGTCGTGCCGCCATCGGTAGTGGTGCGTGCACAGTATCCGGGGGCCAACCCCAAGGTTATTGCCGAAACCGTGGCTTCTCCACTGGAAGAATCCATCAACGGCGTCGAGGACATGCTCTACATGCAGTCGCAAGCCAACAGCGATGGCAATGTGGCCCTGACCATCAGTTTCAACCTGGGTGTCGACCCCGACAAGGCCCAGCAACTGGTGCAGAACCGGGTATCGCAGGCTTTGCCCCGCTTGCCGGAAGACGTGCAGCGGTTGGGCGTGACGACCACCAAGAGTTCACCCACGCTGACCATGGTGACGCACCTGATCTCGCCGGACGATCGCTATGACATGACCTATTTGCGCAACTACGCCTTGCTCAACATCAAGGACAGGCTGGCGCGCATACCGGGCGTGGGCGAAGTGCAATTGTGGGGTGCAGGCAATTATTCGATGCGTATCTGGCTGGATCCCAGCAAGGTCGCGCAGCGTGGCCTGACGGCGACCGATGTCATTGCCGCCATTCGCGAACAGAACGTGCAAGTCGCGGCAGGGGTCATTGGCGCATCGCCTAACTCTCCCGACGTGGCATTGCAGTTATCGGTCAATGCGAAAGGGCGCTTGCAGAGCGAAGCCGATTTCGCCGATATCGTGCTCAAGACCTCGGAGCAGGGTGGTGTGACCCGGCTTGCCGATGTCGCGCGCATCGAGCTGGCGGCTTCCGAATACGGCCTGCGGTCGCTGTTGGACAACAAGCCCGCGGTGGCGCTGGCTATCATGCAGTCCCCCGGTGCCAACGCACTGGATGTGTCCGATCGGGTGCGAGCTACGCTCGACGAATTGTCAGCCGACTTCCCGCCTTCGGTAGAGTCGCGCATTGTCTATGACCCGACCCAATTCGTGCGGTCGAGTATCAAGGCGGTGGTGGTTACGCTGCTGGAGGCAATCGCGCTGGTTGTGCTGGTGGTGATCGTGTTCCTGCAGACCTGGCGCGCCTCGGTCATTCCCTTGCTGGCGGTGCCGGTATCGATTGTCGGCACCTTCTCCCTGATGCTGCTGTTCGGGTATTCGATCAACGCGCTGTCGCTGTTCGGCATGGTGCTGGCGATCGGCATCGTGGTCGACGATGCCATTGTGGTGGTCGAGAACGTTGAACGCAATATTGCCGCCGGCCTAAGTCCGCGCGACGCGACTTATCGCGCCATGCAGGAAGTCAGCGGCCCGATTATCGCGATTGCGCTCACGCTGGTGGCGGTGTTCGTTCCGCTGGCCTTCATGACTGGGCTGACCGGCCAGTTCTATAAGCAGTTCGCAATGACGATCGCGATCTCGACCGTGATCTCGGCGTTCAACTCGCTGACCCTGTCGCCCGCGCTGGCAGCCTTGCTGCTGAAAGGGCACAACGAAAAGCAGGATGGCCTGACACGCCTGATGAACCGGGTCCTGGGCGGGTTTTTCAACGGATTCAATCGCTTCTTTGGCCGGGCTTCCGATCAATATGGCAATGGCGTGGCGGGTATCATCCAGCGCAAGGCATCGGTGATGGGTGTCTATGCCGTGCTGCTTGCACTGACGGTGGGTGTTTCGGTCATCGTGCCGGGCGGTTTCGTGCCGGCGCAGGACAAGCAATACTTGATCGGTTTTGCCCAGTTGCCCAGCGGTGCTTCGCTTGATCGCACCGAAACCGTTATTCGCCGCATGACCGATATCGCCCTGAAGCAACCGGGCGTCGAGAATGCGATCGCGTTTCCGGGGCTTTCCATCAACGGCTTTACCAACAGCTCCAGCGCCGGCATCGTGTTCGTGGCCCTTAAGTCGTTCGAAGAGCGCAAGGGCAAGGAGGTCTCGGCCGACGCCATCGCCGCCGCCCTCAACACGCAGTATGCGGCGATTCAGGAATCCTATATTGCCGTGTTCCCGCCGCCTCCGGTCATGGGGCTGGGCACCATGGGTGGGTTCAAGCTGCAACTGGAAGACCGCGGCGCGCTGGGTTATGCGGAGCTCGATAAGGCCGCGCAGGCTTTCGTCGCGCAGGCCCAGAAAGCCCCGGAACTGGGGCCGATGTTCTCCAGCTACCAGATCAACGTGCCGCAACTCGACGTTGACCTGGACCGGGTCAAGGCCAAGCAACTGGGTGTGTCGGTTACCGACGTGTTCGACACCATGCAGATCTATCTCGGTTCGCTCTACGTGAATGATTTCAACCGCTTCGGCCGGGTCTACCAGGTCAGGGCGCAGGCGGACGCGCCGTTCCGCGCGCATTCCGACGACATCCTTACCTTGAAAACCCGCAATCAGGCAGGTGACATGGTGCCGCTATCGTCGCTGGTCGATGTGCGGCCAACGTATGGGCCCGAGATGGTGGTTCGCTACAACGGCTATACCGCCGCTGATATCAACGGCGGGCCTGCGCCGGGCTATTCCTCTGGCCAGGCGCAGGCTGCGGTGGAGCGCATTGCCGCGCAGACGCTACCGCGCGGCGTCAAGGCCGAGTGGACCGACCTGACGTATCAGCAGATCCTGGCCGGCAATGCGGGCATCTGGGTGTTCCCGATCAGCGTGCTGCTGGTGTTCCTGGTGCTGGCTGCCCTGTACGAAAGCCTGACGCTACCGCTGGCGGTGATCCTGATCGTGCCGATGAGCCTGCTGGCCGCACTGACGGGAGTATGGCTGACCGATGGCGACAACAACATCTTCACGCAGATCGGCCTGATGGTGCTGGTGGGGCTGGCATGCAAGAACGCCATTCTTATCGTCGAGTTCGCCCGTGAACTGGAAATGCAAGGGCGCAGCGCGGTAGAAGCGGCGATCGAGTCGAGCCGCTTGCGCTTGCGGCCCATCCTGATGACGTCAATTGCTTTCATCATGGGTGTGGTGCCGCTGGTGACGTCTACCGGCGCCGGTTCGGAAATGCGGCACGCCATGGGTATCGCCGTCTTCTTCGGCATGCTGGGCGTCACCTTGTTCGGCCTGTTCCTGACGCCGGTGTTCTATGTCCTGCTTCGCAAGCTGGCCGGCGAGCGGCCGCTGCATGCCGCCACGCCGCACGACGCTCCTCTTGTAGCGGCGCCGGTTCAGCCGACCGCACTTCACCATTGAATCTGGCAATCATGAAATCTTCACGACTTTTTTTCTACTCGATGTTGCTGGTTTCGCTGGCGTTGACGGCATGCTCCTCGATGGCGCCGGAATACCACTCGCCCGAACTTCCTGCGCAGGCCGCCTTCAAGGAAGCCCTTGCCGCCGATTCGGCGTGGAAACCGGCCGAGCCTTCAGACAGCCTGGCGCGTGGCGAATGGTGGAGGGTGTTCGGCGACAGTGCGCTCAACGGTCTGCAAACGCAGGCGCTTGCCGCCAACCAGGATTTGCGGGCGGCGGCGGCCCGCCTGGAGCAGGCCAGGGCAATCCAGCAGAATGCCCGCGCCGACCGGATGCCCCGGGTCGATGCCGGTTTTGGTCCGACACGCCAACGCCCATCGCCAGCCTCGCGAGGCTTACCTGATGACGCCTCGACCCAGGCTTCCACGCTGTGGCGCGCCAGCCTGGGCGTGTCCTACGAAGCCGACCTGTTCGGACGCATCGCATCGCAGGTGGATGCGGCAACGGCCGAACTGCAGCAGAACGAGGCCTTGCTGCGCTCGGTCTTGCTGGCCCTGCAGGCCGACGTGGCGCAAGCGTATTTCCTGTTGCGCGAACTCGACTCCCAGCGCCAGTTGTATCTGCAGGCGGTGAGGCTGCGCGAAGAGACGCTGCGTCTGGTCCAGCGCCGTTTCGACGAAGGGGACATCAGCGAACTGGACGTCGCGCGCGCGCAGACCGAACTGGCCGAGGCGAAATCCGAAGAGCTGGGCCTGGAGCGTACCCGGGCGGCGGCCGAGCATGCTCTCGCCATCCTGCTGGGCAAGACGCCCGCCGAGTTCACGCTGCCCGCCGCGGGCTGGACACAGGCCACGGTCAACATTCCGCCGGGACTGCCTTCGGCGCTGCTCGAGCGCCGGCCCGATATCGCCGCCGCGGAACGAGCCATGGCAGCGGCCAATAGCCGCATCGGCGCAGCCCAGGCTGCATTCTTCCCGCGGCTTGAGTTGACCGGCGCGTTGGGGTATGAGTCTTCGCAGCTCGGGCAGCTGTTCGACTGGTCTAGTCGCACCTTTCTGCTCGGGCCGCTGGTAGGTTCGATGCTGTCCTTGCCCATCTTCGATGGCGGACGGCGCGAAGCCGGATTGGCGTTGGCAAGAGCCCGCTATGAAGAGGATGCGGCCAAGTATCGCCAGACGGTCTTGACCGCGTTCAAGGAAGTGGAAGACAACCTGGCGAATTTGCGCATACTGGGGGGCCAGACGCGCGTCCAGGGCGACGCGGTTCAGGCGTCCCGGCGCGCGGCGCAACTCTCGCACATCCAGTATCGGGAAGGCTCCATCAGCTATCTGGACGTGATCGATGCCGATCGTAGCGTGTTGCGCCAGCAAAGGCTGGCGACGCAGATGCAGGGCGAGCAGGCCAGGTTCACGGTGAATCTCATCCGCGCGATGGGGGGCGGCTGGTAGGGCCGGGCAGGCGGCGGCGCGGTTTATCGGGGGCGGCGTCGCTGCGATAGCCTGCGCCGACCAGCGCCGGCACGACCGTTGCTACGGCGTCGGCAATATAGGTCACGACTTCCTGGACACGCTCGCCTTCCAGGCGTGAACTCAGCGTCGATACGCTGATTGCCGCAAACGAATTGCCATCGGCATCGCGAATGCGCATGGCAATTGAACTTACCCCCCGGGTTTCCACGACTTCCGTCACGGCGTATCCCACGCGCCGGATTTCGGACAGGCGGCGATCTCGTTTCGTGCTCACGGAGATGGGCCAGGCGATCGTCACCTCTCATTCTCCCTATGTAATCGAGCAGTTCGAACCGCAGGACATTGTGATCCTCTCTCGAAAAGCCGATGGTGTGCTCGAAGGTGCGCCCATAGACCTTGGCGACTTCAAAACCAAGAGCTTCAAAACTGAGCGTAGGCGATTCTCGGCCGTTACGGTATCAATGGCGGGTCGAGACTGGCCCATCTGCCGGAAAGCCTTATTTTATGTGGGTTTAGAGGCTCAATTGACAATTGAGTGGGAGTAAGGGGAAGGGGTTTTTCCTTATAAATCAACAGCTTAGGAAGTCGCTCAAAAGATAATCAATGAAAATGTGATTCTTCTAAGTTGTTGATTCTAAATACTGTTTTGTGTGGGACTCTGGCTTTTAGTAGCTTCCAAGCAACGAAACTGACGGTAAACTTGACGGGGTGCGCAAGCTCTTTTGCCTGGGATTAGCGTGGCCTCGGAAGAACTGCCGTCAGCGACGGTAGTTTTTTCTCTTCGACATCAGGATTGATGCGGGTTCGCAAGGGGATGTAGGTCTCGTGATAGGTGACGGCAATCGGCCGTTTCAATCAGAAGACTATTCCCGTGCTTACAGACTTTGCCCTGCGGAACTTGAAACCCCGCGCGATCCTCTACAAGGTCGCCGATCACGATGGCATGTACGCCATCGTTTCGCCGAAAGGCACTATTACCTTCCGATACGACTACCGGGTCAATGGCCGACGGGAGACGTTGACCATAGGTCGTTACGGCTTCGGAGGGATTTCACTAGCCGAAGCCCGAGAAAAACTGCGACGCGCCAGGCGGTTGCTGGGCGAGGGCACTTCGCCAGCGCTACAGAAGCAACGAGAGAAGGGGCGTGGACCGGAGACCCAGACCTTCAGCGATCATGCCACCCGTTGGCTTTATGGGGCCGCCATGGCCGAGTCGACCCGTTCGATGCGAAAGAGCGTGCTGGATCGCGACATTTTGCCGGCGTTTAACAAACGCCTTCTTGGCGAAATCCATGGCGAGGATCTACGCGCTCTGCGCGAGGCGCACCGGCCACCGCCGTTCATATTAGGGACCGTGGGAAGCAGATATATAGCTACGCGAATCTGCATGGGGAGAAGGCGGTAAACCCTGCTGATAGCGTAGATGCGGCTTCCATTGCGATGTCCAAGCAATTGGAGTGTGTGGCTACCTATCCGACGATCTGGTTAGCGTTGCGCATGATCTTGCTGACGTTGGTGCGAAAGAGTGAGATGGTCGAGGCGACTTGGGACGAGGTCGATTTCGAGACGGCTACCTGGACGATTCCAAAGCAGCGAATGAAGGGGAGGAAGCCGCACGTGGTTTATCTCTCACGCCAGGCGCTCGACATTTTCGTTGCGTTGCATACCTGTGCGGCTGGTTCCAAGTTTGTCCTGCCGTCACGCTACGCTGACAGTTGCATATCCAAGGCGACTTTGAATCGTGTCACGCAGCTTGTGGTCGAGAGGGCGAAAGTCGCGGGCTTACCACTGGAGCCGTTTACCGTTCACGATTTGCGCCGTACGGGATCAACGCTGCTGCATGAATTGGGCTTCAACCAGGATTGGATCGAGAAGTGCCTGGCGCATGAGGACGGACGGTCCTCGCGCTCGATCTACAACAAGGCCGAATACGCCGAACAGCGGCGCCACATGTTGCAAGAGTGGGCAGACATGGTGGATGCCTGGATCAACGGGCAGACTCACGTTCCGAGGCTGCTTCCGGAAAGCTTGGTGGCTCCCGCGCATGTTGGCGGTGGTCGTGACTGGAGATCGTAGCTTCAGACAGCTGCGGAGGTGATTTTGCTAGGAAGTGAGTTCTCCTGGTATGGGGTTGTGGATGGCGTTTCGATTATTGCGTTTTTCGAATATTTCGAATAACATAGCCTCGTAATCGCTTTTTCCCTAGGAGTAATCATGACCACCACTGCCCAATCCAAGATGAGCCTACCCGCTGCGGGGGAGGTGAAGGCGGCCGTGCAGGGTCAACGTGCCTTGGCGGCCTACTTAGCCACCCAATTTGAGACGCAGCACATCCAGATCTTCGACGACCAGAAGCGGGCGCACCAAGTGGAGCTTCCTACCTCGGCGCTGCGCTTGTTGGTGGATATTCTGGCCGAACTGGCTGATGGCAACGCCGTGAAAGTCGTGCCGGTTCATGCTGAACTGACGACCCAAGAGGCGGCGGATTTGCTTAACGTATCTCGCCCCCATTTTGTGAAATTGCTGGAAGATGGGGTGCTTGCGTTTCATCGGACCGGCAAACACCGTAGGGTAAGGTTTGCCGACTTGATGCAGTACAAGGAAGCACGCGAGCAAGCCAGCGAGCATGCGATGGCTGAACTTGCCCAGCAGTCGCAGGAGTTGGGAATGGGGTACGAATGAGGCATTCCCCCTTCACAGCTGTCTACGATGCGTGCGTTCTTTATCCTGCGCCGCTACGGGACTTCCTGATGTGGCTTGGCCTGTCAGGAAGATTTCGGGCGCGCTGGAGTCAGGACATTCATGAGGAGTGGAAGCGCAATCTGCTGATCAACCGTCCAGATCTCACCAGGGAGCAGGTTGACCGGACATCCGATCTAATGGATCGCGCTATTCCTGACGGTCTGGTGGAGGGGCATGCGGAGCTCGTGGCCGGGCTGGCCTTACCCGATCCAGACGACAGGCATGTATTGGCGGCGGCGATTCGTTGCGGGGCAAGCGTGATAGTGACCTTCAACCAGAAGGATTTCCCGGCAGAGATGCTGGCCCCCTACGCCATCGAATCACAGCATCCCGATGAATTCGTGGACAACCTATTGGACCTGGACGCGGCTGCGGTCGTGTCGGCCGCACAGCGTCAGCGAGCCCAACTGAAGAATCCCCCGCTCGACGTGGACCGCTACCTCGACATCTTGCTGCGACAAGGTTTGGTTCAAACCACCAAGGTGCTGGCGACTTACCGCTCCATTCTCTGATCTTTCGAAAGGCACGAATGACCAAAAAATCCTCGAACGATGCATTCCTGCCGGAAGGCGTCTACCAAGCTAGAAGCTAGGGGGCGGCGTGGCGATCAAAGCGATTTTCGTCGGTATCAACAAACATCTCGACGCGACGATCCCCGAGCTTGGCGGAGCCCGCCGCGATGCGACGGCGTTGTGGGCGCTGTTCACCGACACAGTCGAAGGCTTGGCTGGCCGACTGCTTGTCGATGAAGCCGCCACACATGCAGAGGTGTCGCAGGCCGTCCTCGGAACGCTGTCGGCCGCGGGCCAGGACGACGTGGTCGTCATCACATTCGCTGGGCACGGCTCTCCCGATGGAAACCTAGTCCTGTTCGATACCAACGCAGCCGATCTTTCCAGCACAGGCCTGTCGATGGCGGGCTTGGCCGATGCCTTCAAGGCGACGAAGGCGCGTGCGGTGCTGTGCGTACTTGACTGCTGCTTCAGCGGACAGGCGCCCGCACGTGTGCTGGAGGCTGCAGCGCGCCCGCGAAGCGCATTTGCGTTGACTGGGATTTACGGCGAAGGGCGCATTCTGCTTGCCGCCTGTGCAACCAACGAATCTGCCTGGGAGCAGCCGGGCACCGGACACGGACTGCTTACGCATGCCGTGATCGAGGCTTTGACGGGTGCGGTCGGCGACTCGGTCAGCTTCCCAGAAATCGCCGGCGAGATCATCCGGCTGGCGCGTGTCGAGGCCGAGCGCATCAGCGTGACACAGACGCCTGTATTCTTGGGCAACATCCAGGGTGGCCTTGTGTTTCCAGCCCTCAAGCATGGTGACAACTACGCCGCTGCGTTCCCGGCCAGAGCGGTCCAGCAAATGTCTGGATCATTTGCGGAATTTTCCGCGCACGGCTTTCCGCCGGAAATTGTCGATCAGTGGACGACGGACTTCCCGCGAGGCCTCAACGCGTTGCAACTCAAGGCAGTCAACGAACACGGCGTACTGGCTGGCAGATCGCTGCTGGTGGTCGCGCCGACCAGCTCGGGGAAGACGATGATCGGCGAACTGGCTGCGATTCAGGCAGTCACAGTCGGCAAGAAAGCGGCGTTTCTGCTGCCGTATCGGGCGCTGGTCAACGAGAAGTTCGAGGAATTCAGCGAGCGATACGGACCTGCGGGTCTGCGGGTCGTTCGATGCAGCGGTGATGCAACGGATGGCATTGGCCCCGTGTTGGGCGGTCGCTATGACCTGGGTTTCTTCACCTACGAAACCTTTCTCAATCTGGCGCTCAGCTCGCCGCGCCTGCTCAACCAGCTCGGCCTTGTCGTGCTTGACGAGGGTCAGTTCATCACGGACCCGAATCGAGGCATTACGGTCGAGTTGATTTTCGCGCTTCTGCTACGGGCGCGTCAGCGCGGCATCGAGCCGCAACTGGTGATCTTGTCGGCAGTCATTGGCAACCTTAACAGCTTCGATCGCTGGCTCGACCTGCCCTTGTCGATGTCCCGCGAGCGGCCTGTGCCCCTGGTCGAGGGCGTGCTCGATCGGCGCGGGACGTTCCAGTTCGTCGGTGTGGACGGCACCACCAAAACCGAAGCTCTGTTGCCCGCGCATCGCATCGTGCAGCGTCGTGACAAGCCCAGCTCGCAAGACGTGATCGTGCCGTTGGTTCAGCAACTGGTCGCACAGGGGGAGAAGTTACTGGTGTTCCGCAACATGCGTGGTCCGGCACAGGGCTGCGCCAAATACTTGTCCAAGGAATTGGGCCTGGGTCCTGCGACGACCGTCCTGGAGGTGCTGCCGACTCAGGATCTGACCGGCGCCTCGCAGGATCTGCGGGAATGCCTTGCGGGGGGCACCGCATTCCACAACACCAATCTCTTGCGCGCGGAGCGCGAAGCCGTCGAGAAAGGTTATCGCAACGCTGGCGGCGGTATCCATGCGCTGGTGGCGACCACGACGCTAGCTGCCGGTATCAACACGCCGGCATCGACGGTGATCTTGGCCGAGAACGAGTTCGTCGGTGAGGACGGCCGCCCATTCACCGTCGCCGAGTACAAGAACATGGCAGGACGGGCGGGACGGCTCGGATACAACGAGACCGGCAAGGCCATCATCCTCGCCGACACGCCGATGGAACGCGCGCAACTGTTCCAGAAGTACGTGCTTGGCGTGCCGGAAGCCGTGAACGACTTGAATAGCGGACGGCTAGAAGCATGCATTGGTCCAACTAGCGCGTCGCTGTTGAGGCCAGAAGCATGGACATCATGAGCCTGCGCAATGGACTTTATTGACAAACAGATTCCTCCGCCAAAGTCGTGGGAGAAATTCGAAGATTTAGCTCGCGCACTGTTTGCCGCAGTGTGGAGTGATCCCCTTGCGCAAAAGAACGGTCGGTCTGGCCAACAACAGCACGGTGTTGATGTCTATGGAACGCCGCATGCTACACCCGAGAAGAATTTTGGCGTTCAGTGCAAAGGGAAGAACAGAGGCTACGGAGCCAAGGCGACTATCGTGGAGTTCAATGCAGAACTCGCCAAGGCGGAGAAGTTCAGACCCACGCTTGGACATTGGACGTTTGCTACCACAGCCCCCAACGACACAAGTCTTCAAGAGCATGCCCGACTCGTGTCCGAGCAGCGCTTGAAGGACAGGAAATTTCCTGTGGTTGCTATCGGATGGGACACGATTCAAGCGCTGTTGTCCAGTCATCAGGCAGTGGTCGAAGAAATCTATCCCGAGCATGCAGGCGATCTGCCCAAAATCATGGCAGCGCTGCGTGCGCTCCCAGGTGCCGAAGAACTCGATCAGATCAGGCGGAGCCTAACTGCGTTCGCGCCAAGATCAGCAGCAGTCAATACTGAGGCGTCTGTGTGGTCAGAGGTTAAGTTCGAAACGGCACGTGATCTTGGGCCTGCGCTGATGGGGCGTTCACTCGGGCCCGCAGATGTCGCGGCTTGTCCCACACTTCCGGAGGTGGCTCTGCTGACTGCTGACTTGGAGCGCGCCGGATCTGCTCGATTGGCGGGTGTACCGGGAGCCGGGAAATCAATCTCAATCCTTCAAGTGGCACGCCAAATGCATGGTCGCGGCTGGCGGGTTCTACGATTAGCTGACCCGATTGGAAAGGTTCCTCCTTTTGACGAGAGCCCAAAACCTACCCTCTACATCGTTGATGACGCACACCTGACCCGTCCCGCATTGCTTAGTGAGTTGGAAGAACGGGCCACTGCATTGCGATGGGTGTTGAGCGCTTACACGATTTCTGAAGACAAGGGCGGCTTGCCGGGCGCCATCCAGCTTGATGCTAAGCGAGCGGTACGGGTTATTGCGGCGGGTTTACGGGCTTCCCCCGAAGCGACGCTTGCCGCTGTTCGTCGCGCCGATGATCGGATCGGTGATCGTCCAGGAGATGAGCAGCTCGATCTACGCCTTGAGCAGGCTGCGGAGCAAGCGCTCTATCCGTGGCAATTTTGTTTCATCCTCGGAGGAGGATGGCGGCGAGCGAGTGCATTGGCAAGTTCCGCGCGTGCAGCAGGAGCGGACCTGGTGCTCGCCGCTGCGGCAATTCGCCAGTTGGCGGCACGTGATGCGCACTGTTCGCGCGAAGTATTGCTGCAATTAATCGGGGACGCGTTGCCGAACTCTGATGGAAATGCCGCGATTTCTTGGCTTGTAGCGCAACGTTTTTTACTAAGTATCGATGATCTTCGCTGTCCACATCAGCGTCTCGCTAGCGTCCTCCTTGCACGTATTCTGGAAGGTCAGGTAGCCGAAGAGCGACAGACGATTGCCACTATGCTCAGGACAGTGCTCGCCGACGTCGATATGCCGCTCGGCGGCCTGAGCGTGCTGCTTGGCGAACTTTCGTCCGCCGGCGAATACGGTACGTGGCGTCGTCTTGTGCAGCCGGCGTGGCTTACTCCCGTTCTAGAACGCTGCTGGGTGGCGACAGAACCACTCGGCATTAGGCATGCCTGTTGGTTACTCAGCAACTTGCATGGCTATCTACCCGAAGAGATGGACGTGATTGCCGATCACAAGGAAACTCTTGCAGAGTGGATACAGGCGGCGCCTGAAGGCGCATGCTATGCGATTGGCCGCGTAATTAATCATGTGCTCAATACCAATAGAGCACTAGGCGAAAGCATCGTCGCGCTAGCTGATCCACGCACATTGGCAACGACAATCAGTGTCGCGGCCCCGTTGCATGCTGGTGAGATCGCCGATTTGCTTTCGATGATGGGCGCTGGCAGGGATGATGTGTGGAAGGCCTGCTATCTTGAACACGTCGACCACAACGCGTGCCATCGTATCGTGTCAACATGGCCTCAGGACGCCTACCTATCAGTAGTCGCCAATCTTTGCGAGCATTTCTGCTACTTCGAACCGGAATTCGGGTTCACGCTGATCGAAGCACTGATCCCGGCCATCGCCGATCGACTACGTGCCGCTCCGCAAGACGCGTTCGACGAGCTGCGCGATATCGTGTGGAACGCGTTGCGGCTTTACGATCCGCTTCACATCTATGTAGGCAAGTTGGCGCCTTCACGGCGAATGCGGCAGGTAGGGCGAAAGATCTGCGGATGCTGGTCGCCGAAGGATCTCGCAATCAGTTTGTCGCGCAGCACGCAACGAAACTTTCAAGCAGCAGCAGGGCTTCTTAGCTTCATGCATAGGGCGTCGCCAAAGCAGTTCGAGGCGACGGTATTAGCACTCGATTGGGTCGAGATCGACCAAGCGATAGGCCCAGATTGGGCGGAAAATATTGGCGATGCAAGAATGCTGCTCGGAGTCGCGCACGCGGTACCTGCGGCGAGACTCGCAATCCAAGCGATGGTTGCACGCAATGAACCGCGTATCGTCAGCATGTCGGCACATCTTGCAGCGATCGCTCCTGCTAGCGCTCTACGTCATATAGCGGCAGGCAAGCTTATCGCGCTCTGCCATTGGGGCCACGTCGACTGGCAACTGGGAGCATTAGTCCTCTCGAGGATGGTTCAGTCGGAGCCAACACTAGTTTCCGCTTTACTCGAACCGCACTACGGTGGGTTGGCGGAGGCGTTGTCGCAACCCAGCCCCACTTTCTACAATGAAGGGCTATTGTTTCTACGCCTTCTCGTGCAGGTTGAGGCTAGTAGCCTAACTCGGGTGCTAGATCAAATCGATGTAAAAAGGGCAAAGCTGGGCTGGCGGAACGCGCTTCGCGGTCGGTATAACAGTCGTGAGCCTGGCGCAAAGGCGCAGGCCCGGCAGGTTGCTTCTTTGCTGGTCCACCATGCGTTGGATCGTGGTGATGAAGTTGGCGAGCTTGCGCGCCAACTACGGCATGACTTTCCTCGTAAGTCTGTACCAGCTGCAAAGACTCTTGAGCCTATTGACTTGAGTGGCGTGAATGAATAACCCGTTGTGCCATTGAATGGGGCTTCGGTGACGCGATGTTATGTTGCCGGCGGACGAAGAACCACGACAGCAAAGCTGCTATTTCTCGACCACTATTGAAACCTCCCAAGAAATATTATGCCGTTTGACTATCTAGCAGCATTTCCCATCCCGGCTCACGTACTACCCCCAAGGCTGCGCGGGCTGTTGGAGCCTGTCGGCTTGTCGCCAGACCAGGTCGTGGAGGTGGCCTCTATGCACGAATCCGATCCATATAGGGAGCGAGCCGAGCACTTGCATCTGCTGATGGCCGTGGTTCCCGGGCTGGATGACGGTCCCATCGAAGTTCCGTCTGAGGCAGGCAAGGGTGTGGTCGAGTACTCCGTTCCTGCCGGTGACGAGCGTGGCTGCTCGGCCGATTTTTCTCCGTCGATATCAGGCCACGACTACATAGTCGCGGCGTGGGGTGACGGCTCGTTCTACACCTTCAATCTAGCTGAAAAGGTCTGGATGACTCTTGGACTGACGCCTCGCTGCGTCGGGAACGATCAGCAACGTCTGGTTTACGATGACTTGGGACTTCCAGAGTTTGGTGTGGCGGAGGGCGAGGTGTCCGGTGACCACCATTGGAACTTGAAGAGAACCGTCAGTTGGCGCATGTCGAACGAATACCTCCGTCGCTATCTTTGGCTGCGTGGTGCCCGGGGGGTGCGGGTCTTCTACTATTCAGCCCAGCTAACTGATGTCCCGGAGCTCCGCGCGATCATGGGGGGAGAATCGCATGTGGCCCGCAAGCCTGCCGAGGGGATTGCCTGGTATGAACTGGACATCCGAGAGCACAAGGGTGGACTTCTGCTTCAACTCTGGGCTTCGGTCGAGGCGGTGATGCCAGATCTCTGTCCAGAGCAGACCGCTGAAGGCATTCAGTGGCCTGGCGATGCTGAGCCCATGACTCACGCGCGTGCGAACGCCTTGGTGGGACGCGATCCGGTCTATCTTGACGATCGGTTTCTCGAGAAGTACGAACAGAGTGTTTTCTACGACTCGACGCCAGCTCATGTCTGGGGTAGATGGTCCTGTAGCCCATCGTACCGGGGGCAGTGGAGTTTTACTGAATGCCGGCGAGTCGGAAGAAATCTCATTGAGGTGCCGATGCGCGAGTTGTATAAGCCAAAGCCAGATCGCGAAATCGTGCATGCTCGGTCATTTGCGATCGATCCGGCTGACTTGGCGCACGTGAATCTGGAAGAAGAGCATGTGGTCGCCAAGGTGCAGCGGCTGCTCGATGTGCTTCTACGATTGGGCGATGTCCTTTCCGCACTCGGTGCAATCGTGGGATTGAACAAGTCAGGAGTAGAGCTGACCGGCTTTGACCGTGGAGAGGTGGCAGCTAATGGTTGGCTGGTCTATCCGGCGCTCGGTCGGTTGGCCCAGGTTGCTCCGCTGAGCATGACGCAGCAGATGTTCCTCGCTCGCTGCAAAGGCTTGCACGAGGTGTGGCAGCGCGTTCCAAACGGCCACCTCAAATCATTGTTGGAGCGAGCTGGGTGTCCGAAGGTGGCTGTCAGGGAGCTGGGAAGCCTTCGGTTGCTGCAGGCTCTCCTGAACATTGCGGATTCAGGCGGTCACTGCAACATCGAGTCCAGCACCTCGGCTGGCGTTCTGAATCCCAAGGTTTTCCTGGGACGGGAATTTAGTTTCGCAGCGACGTCGTTCAGCTGTTGTTGTGTGTAGCCAGCCAAGCCAGATCCCTTCGGAAAGTATTGCCGTAGCAGGCCATTCGTATTTTCATTTGTTCCGCGTTGCCAGGGACAACCTGGATCACAGAAATACACGGCCATGTTGGTAGCCATGCTAAACCGTGTGTGCGCGGACAACTCCTGGCCTCGATCCCAAGTCAGGCTCTTGTGTAATTTGTGTTGGAAGCTGCCCCATCTGTTCAATGAGCGACTGGACTACATGCTCCGCCTTCTTGTCCCTGACTCTACACAGAACTGTAAACCGCGTGGTCCGGTCGACAACCGTGGCAATTGCACTGTTATCCGCACCTGCAATGAGATCACCCTCCCAATGCCCTGATAACGCCCGGTCTTCGATTTCCGCAGCTCGAGATCGTATCGATATGGCGCCAGGAATGCCGCCCGCAATGGCCGCGTGATGTGACCTGGCCTGGCGAAACATTCGCTTGGTTCGCAGATGCCTTTTCAACTCTTCACGCAGTACGCCGCGGGCCTGAATGAATAACGACCGATAGATGGTCTCATGAGAAACACACATGCTTTTTCCATCAGGAGATTGCCGCTTAAGCCATCCTGATATCTGTTCCGGAGACCAGTCGGCTTCCAGAAGACGGACCACCACGCTTCTCAGTTCGGGATGGCTAGCCAACAGCAATGACTTTGGCCGGCGGCTGCGTTTCACGAAGCTCTTCTCGGCAGCGCAGGCCCTGTATTGGTTTGGGCCGCCGTTGCGATGCACTTCTCGCGAAACCGTCGAGGCCGAGCGCCCTAATTCGCGGCCTATAGCCCTATAGCTTGCCCCGCTTGCCAAGCCTCGTGAAATGGATTCACGCTCTTCCATCGATAAGCATCCTGGCCGGCGTACTCTTTGCCGGGGCATGATGCCACCATGGTAAAGGAGATACGAATACACGGTTGCCGGGGGTTTGGCAATGTCTCGCGCAATGACACTCATCGGTGTTCCCTTTCGCCAGAGCTGCCAGATCCGGACCTTTCTCTCCGCAGTCATAGCACCGTAAATACTTGCCATTGCACACCTCTATCAACCATGGATCAATAGGGTGTTGCAGTGACCGCCTGAATCCGCAATCATCGAAATGCTGAATGCTCACGGGGAAGCAGTCGATGCCTTTGCCTCAGGCAAAGAGCCAGAGGGTTGGAACGATCGCAATGAAGCCATGGCCCCCTTATTCTTGAACAACGATCTCAGAATTGCCGATGCGCATGAGGCAGTAGAGCAGTGCTTGATGACCCTGCAGCGGCTTGGCTTCGACACAGCTAACGTCAACGCAGGCTATGGACGGGCGCTCGATTTCGTGTTGGACGGCGTCATCAATGCCTTGGGAGCAGTGGCCGCCGCTATCGAGAAGTTGTTAAGGCGAGCGTAGGTTGACCGGTAAAAACTCAGGGGACAGGAAGGCCTCGCCGTCTCCTGTATTCTTGCTACCTGATCGATGATGCCGTTGCCAAAGTTGTTGCCCCCAAAATCGCTCCGTCACCCGCGCCAGCAAAAGATGTGTGTCCTGACGGTAAAAGCGACGGTAGTGACCCATATTGATCAAGGCCAATCCCTTTAATCACGCGGGCTTACGAGCCCCGTTGATGATCGAGTGGGGGGATCGCGCAGGGTTGATGTCAGGCCACCCCCCCACATTTAGCTGTCGACGTCATCCATATTTTTCGGATGAGATCATGCACCACGGCAGCATTG
>JBEBXA010000015.1:0-60002 GCA_040391825.1 Pigmentiphaga sp. | reverse complement strand
TCGGGCTCATAACCCGAAGGTCACAGGTTCAAATCCTGTCCCCGCAACCAAATTTAAGGCCCGAATGCTTTTGCGTTCGGGCCTTTTCATTTGTGCTTCCGTTTTACTGGAAGGGTCTTTTTTATTCAAGCTGAGGTGGAGTGGCCTGCGCAGAGCCCAAATGGGTTCTATCCCTGCCTTTCAGACCGAGCATGACGCGTGCTTCTGCGGGAGTCGCGATCTCGAATCCCAGGGATTCGAGGATGCCGCGAATTTTCATTACCTGTTCCGCATTCGAAGTAGCCAGACGCCCAGAACTGATGGACAAGGAATCTTCCAGGCCGACGCGAACGTTGCCGCCCATGAGTGCCGCTTGAGTAGCTAGCGGCATCTGCTGCTTGCCGGCGCCCAGGACCGACCATTGATAGCTGTCGCCAAAAAGCTTGTCGGCGATGCGTTTCATATGGGTGAGGTTTTCGGGGTCGGCGCCTATACCACCTAGTACACCCAGCACGAATTGCAGAAAAATCGGGCCACGCACCAAGCCGCGGTCAACAAAATGCTTCAGGTTATATAGATGACCGACGTCGTAGCATTCGAATTCGAATCGGGTTCCATGGACCTCGCCCAGTTGTTGGATAACGTTTTCGATATCGCTAAAAGTGTTGCGAAAAATCGCGCTTCGCGTCCCTTCGATATGGCCATGTTCCCACGGATATTTGAATTCTTTCAATTTTTCCAGCACGGGAAAAACACCAAAATTCATCGAGCCCATATTGCACGAGGCCATTTCAGCGGAGATATCCAGTGCGCCTGCCAGGCGCTGGTCTAAGGTCATGGTGTGCGAGCCGCCAGTGGTGATGTTGATGACGGCGTCGGTTGCTGCGTGGATCTGGGGCAGGAATTCACGGTAGACCGATGCTTCGAAAGCGGGTCGGCCATCTACTGGATGACGGGCATGAAGATGGAGGATCGCCGCGCCCGCCTGGGCGGCGGCGATAGCTTGATCGGCGATCTGTCGCGGCGTGATCGGAAGGTGCGGCGACATGCTTGGGGTGTGTACTGATCCTGTCACCGCGCAGGTGATGATGACTTTTCTAGCCAATTTTTTTCTCCTGTTGCGGCCCGTCTGAGCCGACTTTTCCGGGGTTGGATCTTGCGGCGGATTCTTCCTCGTTTCGGGAAAGGGAATCGGCCAGTGTTTGAACCAGGACATCGGGCGGTTGATGTCCCCAGTCGCTGATGCGGTCGTATTCGCGGACATCGTTCCAGGCGTCGTCGATAACGCGGCCGGTGGCGCCGATTTCGACGCGCCATCCGTCCGGACTGGTGCTATAGAAGCTGACCATGCAATCGTTGGCATGCTGGCCCAAGGTGTTTGCAATGGGTGCGGAGGACTGCAAGGCGCGTTCATAGGCGATGCCGACGGCAGCGACTTGCGAGACTTCGACATTGATGTGATGCAGCTTCTGGGGCACGCAGGGCCTGGGTAGATAGGCGATAGCCAATGAGTGGTGGCGCGGATTGCAGTGAAAAAAAGACACATGCATTTGGGTATCGCCTACCGGCAGACGCAGCCAATCTGATAATTTCAATCCCATGCCGTCTATGGCGAATCGGCGCGAGGCTTCGTAGTCGTCGGCGTTGCCGACCGCGAAAACGAAATGGCCGAATCCCTGGTTTTGAGTGACGAAACCCTGCGGAAAATGCGCACTGTGGAAACTGGTCTGGGCATCTTCAAGACCCGTGACCAGTTCAAGAGGAACGCCCCATGGTGTGTCGAAGATAGCGAGCTCTCTTACCCGCCGGGCGGTTTTTTGCTCCTGGTTTCCTTCGACAGGGCTCGCGCCATGATGCGCCAGGCGAGAAATCAGGGCATCGAAGACCTCGGCGTTGCGGGCCTCGAATCCGGTGCAGATGGCGTCATTGGCCATGCCCTGTCGCACCCATATCCGTTGATGCTTGGCATCGATGCGCCAGGTGTGGGAGCCATCCGGGGCCGGTTCACCCGGCATCAAGCCGACGACCTTGTCCAGATAGTGGCCGATTGCTAGCGGGTTCTGGCTTTCCAGGCCTATGTAGGCAGTCTGAAGATCGACTTTCACGATGGAGGCCTATTGCTGCACGGGCTGCGCGTTGACATCGCGCAGAACCTTTTCCCATCGTGTTCGTTCTTCCTTCCAATAGTTGGCAAATTGGTTCACGCTCAAGATCTCGGGGTAGACGCCCAAGCCATTGAAGCGTTCGATGACGTCGGCTTGCGCAAGTACTTTTCCTAGATCGTGATTCACTTTTTCTATGACTTTCTCGCTGGTGCCCTTGGGGGCAACGACGGCAAACCAGCCATTGATCACCATGCTTGGGTAGGTTTCGGAGGCGGCGGCCAGGTCGGGTTTGTTGGGCACGCGGCCGTCGGAAAAAATTGCCACCGCTTTGAGCCGGCCACCCTTGATCATGGGGTCGATGGGTGGCACGCCATCGATCAGCATCTGAGCATCGCCGCCGACTACCGCGGCGATGCTCTGGCCGCTGTTGGAGTAGGGAACAGCCCGCAAGGGAACACCGCTTGCGCGCGAAAGCATGTCGACCGCGAGATTGGGCACCGAATACAGAAAAGTTGTGGAAACGACGAAATGGTCGGCTTGTTTTTTGGCGATGGCGAGAATGTCGGCGAGCGAGTTTGCAGGCGACGAGGCGCTTACTGCAGCCATCATCGGGCTGACGCCAGCCAAGGCAACCGGAGCAAAATCGTTCACGATGTCGACGCTGGTGCTCTTGTACATATACGGGGTCAAGGTCAGCACTGAGGCCGGCGTGAAGACAAGGGTATGGTCATCTCTTTCAGCACCTTTGACATAAGCGAGCCCGACCAGGCCGCCAGCCCCGGGTTTGTTTTCGATGATGACGGGGTGCCCCCACATTTTCGACAATTTATCGCCAAGAATTCTGGCCATGATGTCGGGCGCGGTTCCTGCCGCCGCGGGAACCGCGACCCGTACTGGCTTGGTGGGCCAGCTTGCGGCCTGAGCCGTGCCGATCAGGCCTGCGCTGATCAAAGTAAGGCAAGCAAGCGAGAGGGTGCGAAGATAAATGTTCATCGAATGTCTCCTTATGTTTTGCGTCTAATACGAAATCCAGGTGAGCGGTGGGACAGTGCTGCATGCCGTTTTGTCGTTACGGCTTTGTTGCTTAAACGAGAGCGTGGGCGTGGCGTCCCGCTGCGACTTCCAGCGCCGTGCATGCTGTGCTTATGCTGTCGCCACGCCAAGCTACAAATTGGTCGGGACGGATCAAAGCCATGTCGGCTCCGTAAAGTGCATGCAGACCGTGGGCAGAGGCATCGACAAGCTTGAGAGGAATCTTGAGTTCGCAGGCTTTTGCTGCGACGACAGCGGCTGCCTGTTTTGCGCTTGAGCAAATGAGCAGCAAGGTCAGGCCCGTAGGCGAGAAGTGATCGAATAGTGAGGCTCCATGAGCGCGGCCTTCACTGAGCCAGGCATGGGGCGCGAGGCAGCCCGGGTGTGCGCAGGCAACATAGTGGGTCGAGTCTGCGGGGTCGCGCTCAATGCCTGCCTCCGGCATCAGTATCGGCGAGCTGTCGTAGCGGCTACCGAGAACCACGCCAAGAGAATCGAATTCCTGGCGTTTGCCCGTGGCGATGACGCAGGCGACGTCGGCGCGAATGAGCTCGCCTCGGGGCCCATCGTCTTCCAGGCCTTCTCGCCACAAACTGCCCGAATTGCGTTTGTGATTGGTGACCGATTCCTGAACTACCCGCGAGTGGACTTGGCGCCTTTCCGTTTCGTAGCTGTCGAGTAGGCATGGTCCACCCCAGCCTGACAGCATGGCCGATAGTTTCCAGCCGAGGTCGACGGCATCCCCTATGCCCATATTCATCCCGTGCCCGCCAAAAGGTGGGTGCAGATGGCAGGCATCGCCAATAAGGAAAACGGGCCCTTGCCGATATCGGGTGGCGATCAATTGGTGGGCGGTCCATTCGTCGCGACTACGGATATCCACCTTGATATCCAGCCCCAGCGCTGCTCGAATCAGCGGGCCGGGATCACTATCATCGCCTTCCTGTTTCGTATAGCCGAAGGTCCACAAATCATTGTCGTCCAGCGGAGCAATGACCGACGGTACATCGGGATTGACCAGCCAGTACATGACCGCAGGCCCCAGCTTGTGCAACTGCGCGAGGCCGGGGGCATGGAAAATGACGTTTGCGTGATGGGATAGCGGTGATGTCCCTTCCATTTTGACGCCGAGTTTTTCGCGTACGGTGCTTCGCGCACCATCGGCCCCCACCAGGTATTTGGCACGGACTACCTGGGTGTCGCCATTGTGCAGATTGCTTACGGTAGCGGTGATGCCCTCAGCCGACGCTGAAAAATCAATCAGGCAGGTGGAGAACCGAATGTCGACACCAGGAAGCTCATGCGCATGGGCCCGCAGAACTTCTTCGACCTTGTATTGAGGAATCCACTGCGCGTGCTCCGAGAAGCGATCGTCTCTGACTGGAGAGCAGTAAAAAGCGTTGGGAAAGCGGGCGAGTTCGCGCCCTGTCAAACGGGTTGCAAACACTACATTAGACGGATAGTCGATGCCAAATGGCGAGGCCGCAGCCAGTTGGTCGGCGATGCCCCAGCGGCGCATCAGCTCTCGGCTGCGAACATTGGTGGTTTTTGCCCGGGGTGCAAGTCCTACACGATCATGCCGCTCGACCAGCAGGCATCGGTGACCCTGCATTCCGAGTTCAATCGCCATCGATAAACCAGCCGGCCCCGCGCCGACGATCAGCACGTCAGTTTCCAGCTCTTGCTTCTTGCTTGCTGCTGTCACGAATCTTTCCTCTTCATTGTTGACAGAGCTTAAGTAATGAATGAATCTCTGGAAAGATCATTACCTTGATACAGGCTATGAACAAATTCGATAAGGCGGAGCCGCAAATGGCGGATCTGCGCGCGGTGTTGGCGCTGATACAAGATGGCACGGTGACCCGCGCATCCCAGCGCTTGGGGCTTAGCCAGTCGGCGCTGAGCTATCACCTTGAACGCATGCGCAAGCGTTTTGCGGACCCACTGTTTGTGCGCGTGGGCAATCGCATGTCGCCGACGCCCTTTGCGCAGCGGCTGGCCGAACCGGCTTCACGGGTTTTGCGTATTGTGGATACCGAGATTGCCGAATTAACCACTTTCGATCCGCTTCGTACAGAGCGTGAGTTCCGGATCGGGGTTAATGAAATAGGTGCGATCGTGTTGGTACCTAAGCTGGTAAGGAAAATGGCCGAGCTGGCGCCTAACGCCTGCTTGGTGCCGACGCAGATCGTGCCTGAAACCATGGCTGCGGCACTGGAGTCGGGTGAGCTGGATATTGCCGCGGGGTATTTCAAAGGCCCTGATGGCGCCTTGCTTCAGCAATTACTCTACCGACGCGATTATGTGTGCGTGGCGCGCCGAGATCATCCGAGCATTGGCAATTCAATGAGCTTGCGCCAATTTAGTCAGGCCGCCCAGGTTCAGTCGCCTGCGGTACCGGTAACCAGCGCCTGGGTATCCGATCAATTGCGCAAGCGAGACCTGGAGGGTGTGGTCCGCATGAGCACCGAACATGTCGCGGCGATTCCATTCATCGTTGCCGCCAGCGACTTGATCGCCGTGATCCCGCATGAGGTCTACGAACTGTTTTCGCCAATCGCGCCGATCAAAATAGTCAAGCTGCCGCTGGCTATTCCATCCATCGATATTCACCAATACTGGCATTCGAGAGTCGCAAGTGATCCTGCCGTCCGGTTTTTCAGGGAACTGGTGTATTCGGTGGCGTGCGAGCAATGAATGAATGTGCTCAGCCTGCCGTTTGCGCAGTGTTAGGAGAGGCCTCGTTCAATGAAGTCAGAAAGTAGCTTCGGCATCTGAGCCGTCTTGCTGGACGGCGGGTCGGCTGCGCGCAATTCAAGATAGCGTTGCATGGACGAGATCAGAGCCTCTCGGATTTCGCCAGCGTCATAGCGGGGAACAGTTGTTTCGAGGACGCTGCGCGCCGCGCTGTCTTGGTCCAGTCTTCGAACACCCCGTTGGGGTTGCCCTTGGTTTCTCTGCCACATGGGTCCCAGTACTTGTTCGCGGAAAAACGCCAGCATGCCGATGGTTTCGAAAAACTCACCGCGCAAGTATTTGGCGGCGGCGTAGTGCAGCCAAATCCAGGCCCTGTCTTCGAACCATTGAGAAGAGCGTTCCGGCCAGTCGATCTTGGCGTTCTCTATGTGCGCCGTTACTTCATCGGGTGTGCGAGACCACAGGATTTTTGGACGTTCGACCAGCTTATCAAGATCTTCGAGCCGCAAAAACTTCAAGTCGACATGGACAAGCGGAGGCCCGTAAAGGCAAATGATGAGCCTGGGCTCGCCGACGTGTTCACCGCTAAAGGCCGACAAGAGATCCCCTATTTGGTTTGCAATTGAGAGCCGATCGGCCATGATGTCCGGGTAGGCATCGGGACGTACGATCAGGATCAGGTCGAGATCGGATTGCTGATCGAAGTTGCCATGCAAAAGTGAGCCGCCGCCGAGTACCGCGTCAAAACGCTGGTCTTTGTTCATGGCTGCAACAATGCGGGCGAGCACTGCTGCGTGGTCGTCGGGTAGCGAAGGGGAAGGCACGAGCGGTCTCCTGATGGATTCGAAAGGATATTGCGCCACGGTATAAAAGCACAAGACCTTGCCTGATCTGTCATGGAGTGTCTGCACCGACCGCTGTCGGTGCATGGCCAGCAATGCTTTGTGGCGCCGAAGCAGGCAGACGCGGAGCCGTATCAACCGGCAGGCAAAGCAAGCCAGTCAACAAGGCCAGACTGCAGTGGATCAGATATACCGGGCTGAAGTCGGCAAGTTGCAAGTTCGCATGGCCGAGCAGCAGCACGGTAAGGGCTACGCCCAGAACCGAACCGATTTGCCTGGTGGCCTGATTGACGGCGCTGCCTATTGCATAGTGTTCTGCGGGCAGACGGCTCACCGCCGCGCCGGACAATGAAGGCAGCACCATGCCTACGCCTACGCCGCTCAAAATCAAGCCGGGTAGCCAATGTTGCAGATAGGCAGGTTCGGCGCCGGGTACAAGCAAAAACCATAAACCGCCTGCCGCATAGATGACTGAACCGATCACCAGAATAGGTCGATGCCCAAGGCGCGCGGCCAGACGGCCTGTAATGATGGCTGTCGGTACCACCAGCAATGGCCCGGGCGTGACGGCAAGGCCGGCTCGCGACAGGCTGTAATGCCAGATATTGGTCATGTAGAAGAAGAAGGCGAAAAACATCATGGCGAAAGCAATGCCGAAGATAAGAGTTGCCATGTTCACGTAGCGGTAAGTCCGGTGGCGGAACAGAGCAAGATCGAGCAAGGGGGCGGGTTTTATCCGCGACCAGGCCAGAAAGGCGATGAGTGTGAGCAAGCCGGCTCCTGCCACGACAAGGAGCTCGCCCCTTTGCCAAGATGGTGATTCCGCCTGCACGATCGCCAGGGCGATGGCGCCTACACTCAAAATCAGTAAGCCCATGCCGACGATATCCAGCGCAGTATGAGCCTTGGGCCGCGGCGATGTGCGCAGCAAGCGGGCACCGCGCCAAAGCGAAACGGCCCCGAGCGGCACATTTAAGTAGAAGGCCCAGGGCCAGCCTATGGTGTCGACGACGAAAGAGCCCAGGCTGGGGCCGACTGCCGCCGCTAAGCCTCCGACGGCACCCCAAAGGCTGACCGCTACCGCACGCTTGGATAGCGGAAATGCGTCCAAAACCAAGGAGAGCGAAGCCGGGGTCAAAAGGGCTGCACCTATGGCTTGGAACACGCGGGCCGCTACCAGCCATTGCACTTGGCCGGCCAGGCCACAAGCAGCCGAAGCTGTGAGAAATAGCGCCACACCTAGTAGAAACACACGTTTGTGCCCGTGGCGATCGGCCAAGCCTCCTGATGGAATCAACATGGTGGCGTAGACCACGGTGTAAGCGTTGAGCACCCAAGAAAGGTCTGCGGCAGAGGCTTGCGGAAAGTCGGCGCGCAGGGCGCCAAAAGCTGCGAATAGCATGGTGCTATCCAGGGAAACCAGGAAAACGGCAACGCAAGCTATCCAGAAAACCGTCCAAGGTGATGGGGGAGGAGGGGCGTGCTTGGTGGAGACCGTGGGAGCCGGTTGATTCTGCATGGTGATCTGCGCTTGGAGGGTATGTGGGAGCAGAGTGGGAGTGCTCGAAAGTCGTTTGGGGAATGCGACATGGCCTTGAAGGTTCATGAACACTTTCCTTCAGACGTGGTTTTTTCTGCTTCGGCTTAAATATGATGATCGTCATATTTAAGCCGAAAAAAAACGTAGCCTATAACTGCCTAGGGCATGGAGCGCTTGTCTTCCTTATCGAATTGAGAGATCAAGGCGTCGCGATTACTTGCCAATAAGGCTTTGCCCCTTTGGTTGTTTCCCAGGGCTCGGGCTAGTTGCAGGGCGCCGACCAAAGCGCTGGTGGCCATCATGGCGAACTGTGGGTCGGCCGGGGCGGGCATGTTCTGCTTGACCATGTCGAGCAACTTGGCGACGCGTGTGCGCGAAACGTCCAGGACTTCATCGGACTGCCGCGGCATTTCAGCGGCAAGCGCGGCGATAGGGCAACCGCTTTCAGGTGATTCGAGGTGTTTGTCAGATAAATAGGATTCGACTAAAGCTCGAAATGCGCTGCAGCCTTGCGCACGCTTGGCTTTAATCTGCATGGCCAGAGTGGCGGCGCTGTCTTGGCCGGCGCGTTCGATGGCGGCGGCCAGCAGTGCGTCGCGGGAAGGAAAATGGGCATAGAAGCCCCCATGCGTCAATCCGGCTTCCTTCATGATGTCGGCTACACCAGTACCTGCATAACCTGTGCGGCGTATTGCCCGTGCTGCGGTTTCCAGGATGCGCTCGTGGCTGATTTCTTTGCGTTTGGGTTTGCTATTCATGGTCTGGAAAACGACATGGAATGTAAATATATGATGATCATCATATTATTCTTGCCGATTTGCCGAGTCAAGGCCAAGTTTGCGTTTTCGTGTTTGAGCGAATTGTTACCGGACTACGCAAACGCGCAGTTTGTAGCGATTCAATGTTCGCCGGCATAGGGGGCAGAGTTAAGCTTGCCGATATGGTTTTTCACGTTTTGCAGGCATCGCACAGGGTTCGGCCACGGTGCCGCCCAGGGAGAATCTCATGTCCTTACCTAACGCAAATACCAGCTCAGCCATTATTCCTTGCCTGCGCTATCGCGATGCACCGGCCGCGATTGATTGGCTGTGTTCTGTCTTTGGCTTTGAAAAACAGGCGGTTTATGCGGAGCCTGATGGCACGATTGCACACGCACAGCTTACTTTCGGCGGGGGCATGATTATGCTCGGCTCGGTTTCCGGTACGGATTCGGAGTGGGGCCGTTTGATCAAGCAACCCGATGAAATCGGCGGTAAGGAAACGCAAAGCGCTTATGTGGTGGTTGAGGATGCCGATGCGGTTTATGCCCGAGCAAAAGCGGCTGGTGCGGACATTCTTCTGGATATTAAAGACGAGGATTATGGCGGCCGCGGATTTAGCTGCCGCGATCCTGAAGGGCACATCTGGAGCCTAGGTACTTATAATCCTTGGTGAGCTGCGGCAAGCGCTAGGCGCCGCCGGTGTGCCAGTGGCTCAAGGCGGTCCATTGCCGCGATCAATCGATAAACAGGGAAGAAAGCCGCTATGAGTACTGAACTTGTTTTCTACACTCATCCCATGTCGCGCGCCAGGATAGTGCGCTGGATGCTGGAAGAAATCGGCCAGCCCTATCGTACTGAGCCGCTTGAGTACGGTACGACGATGAAGGCGCCCGATTACCTCGCAATCAATCCTATGGGAAAGGTTCCGGCAATACGTCACGGCGCGGCCGTCGTCACCGAGTGCGCCGCCATCTGCGCCTATCTGGCCGATGCTTTCCCGTCTGCGGGCCTTGCGCCGGCGAGGGGTGAAGCGGCCCGTGGCGCGTACTACCGATGGATGTTTTTTGCCGCGGGGCCTTTTGAAGCGGCGGTTACCGACCAGGCTCTAGGTTTGACGGTGCCGCAAGAAAGGGAGGCGCTGGTTGGCTATGGCAGTTTGTCCAGAGTTCTGGATGTTTTGGAAGATACCGTTTCAAACAGCGATTATCTGGCAGGAGATCGCTTCAGCGCCGCGGATGTGTATGTGGGCTCGCAAATAGGCTGGAGCATGGCGTTTGGCTCGATCGAGAAACGCCCGGCCTTCGAGCGCTATTGGGATCGCCTGCGTTCGCGTCCTGCTGCGTTGCGCGGCAAAGAGCTCGATGATCTTTTGTTGGCTGAATACAAAAAGGGCTAATGAGCCCGACAAGATGGATGCCGCTGTCATGACAAATGCTGTTCGCTGTCCCTGGGCGCAAAACGATGTGCTGATGCGCGCCTACCATGATGAGGAATGGGGCGTACCTGAATACGATAGTCGCGCTTTGTGGGAAAAACTGATGCTGGACGGTTTTCAGGCCGGACTGGCCTGGATAACCATATTGCGCAAGCGGGATGCATTTCGTCTGGCTTTTGCCGGTTTCGAGCCCGACAAGGTTGCGTGTTTTACTGCTGCCGATGTCGAGCGCCTGATGCAAGATGCGGGCATCGTCCGGTCTCGCGCAAAAATCGAAGCGACGATAGGCAATGCTCGGGCCTATCTCGCCATGCAGGCGGCAGGCGAGGATTTTTCGGAATGGATCTGGGGCATGGTGGGCGGTACGCCCATAGCGGGAACGATGCCGGTTCCGGCGCAAACCTCTTTGTCGGAACAAGTTTCCAGTGCGCTCAAGAAGCGTGGATTCAAGTTCGTAGGGCCGGTGATTACCTATGCATGGATGCAGGCAGTCGGCTTGGTTAACGATCACACTCCCGACTGTTTCAGACATCGTTCGTAGTGGCTAGGCTGCTTCCACCCAGTGGCCGCTGACCAGGCGTTCGGGCTGGCATTGTGCCGATACCCTGGCGGACACAGGCCAGGCATCGAACCTTACGTGCAGGCCGGCATAGACGCCGTAACCCGAACCGGTGCTTACCTTGCCTGCCGCTTCGATGCCTTCGCCGGTCTTGATGGAGCCTTCGGCGACGATGTCGCCCTCGGCTTTGAGTCCCCAGCCCGATTCAATGTGATTGCCGGCAAGAATTGAAAGTCCTGCCTGGATCCCCTTGACGACTGATATGTCGTGCTCCGCGCGGACGTCGCCGCCAGCTCGGATGCCTTGTTTGCACTGAATGGACTGGCCCGCCTGGACTTTGCCGTCTGCCAGGATGCCCCCATTGACCTTGATGTCTTCTCCGGCGGTGATGTCCCATTTCGCGCGTGCATTGCCACCGCAATCCAGCGTCGTGGCGGCTTCGATTCCCCAGCCCGCAGAGATATCGCCCGCTACACGAATATCACCGTCGCTGCAGATGCTGCCGGCCGCCTCGATACTGTCGCCCGCGACAATTGCCGTGCCGGCCTTGATGCCGCCACCGGTAATGATGCGTTTGCCGGCACGAACCAGGGTGTCTGCGTTGATGCCCATGCGCACATTAAGCGTGCCGGCAAAAATGATCGCTGGCGCATCAAGCGTGTCTACCGTCAGTATCTCGTCGGTTGCGCCGAACTGATCCAGCAACCAGCAAGCATCGTCGATACGATTCTCTGCAACCAGGGCATCCAGCAGCGCCTGGTAGTCGCCTTGTCCGTTCTGGTTGCGGACAAACCATCTATAGCCGGAGGCGCAGGGGTTTTTGGCTTTGACGAATTTTTTGGTAAGTTGCATGACGCGGCTCGAAAACGTGACAGTGATAAGCGCGGAGTCTGGGCGCTATGGGCTGAATGGGGCGTAAGCTTGCGACGGTCGATCGGAAGGATCGGGCCTGATGGGCTTGGGTTTGCATAGCGCCATGTGACGAAACACAGGGGCTGCAAATTACAAAATGGAGTGGGGCGCGGCCTGGCGCCTTATCGTTTAGCCGGGTTTTGAGCGCGCGTATGCCGAACGAGCTGCCGCTTCCTGGGCGTCAAGGAAGGGCGAACGTGTAGGATCGATGTAAAGCAGGCGGAGTGGAGGGCGCAGTTTTATTGGCCTGCGCACATATCGGCCAGTATTCTTGGCAGCGCGGAAACGGAAGGGTAGCCCCTGCCGTCTGTGTTCGGCCAAATAGGTATAAACGACGCGGCCCACTGAATAGCCACGTTGGGAATGTCCCAAAACGCGGTCCGGTAAGCAGAGGCCGGCTACGTCGTTTAACACTGATACGCTAGTAAAGTTGCAAGCTATACAAACTACTTGCCTAAGCTTGCGCACGCATCGCACATGTTTATGTTTGAACATGCCTATGCGGTTGATACAGACTCGAAGCGGCAAAGTATCTAGTCTGCTGCCATCATCCAGGCAACCGGCAATTCTACAATGAAAAGAAATTTAGTCAAATGTGCAAAGCTTTTTCAGCCGTATCACCTCTTCGACGCAGCTTTGGGATCGAAGCCCAGTCGCTTCATGGCTGCCGACAAGTTCGTACGGGAATGCTCGTAATCATTCCAGGGCGTGTTCCCCGTTGATAGCCGCTCGCCAAGATTCTTCAGGGTCCAGTGTGAAGAGCTTGTCACGGTGCCCAGCTCGTCCCAGGCAAGCGGCACCGAGACGCCTAACCCGGGTCGAGCTCGCACAGACCAGGCCGATGCGGTAGTGGCGCCGAAGCCATTGCGCAAATAATCGATGAATATTTTCCCGACCCGGTTGCGTGGGCCGCTCTTGGCGACGAAATGTTGAGGCAAGGTTGCGGAGAGATGTTGGACGATAGCGCGGGAAAATGCCTTGACGGTGTCCCAGTCGTGACGGCGCAATAGTGGTACGACCACGTGCAAACCTTTGCCGCCGCTGGTTTTCAGGAAAGAGGGCAAACCGAGTTCTTGCAAGAAAAGATGCAGAATTCGTGTTCCTTCCTGTATTCGCGGCCAGTTGACGCCTTCTCCGGGGTCGAGGTCGAAGGTCATGCGATCGGGTTTGGCCAGTTTTGGGTCGTTGGCATTCCAGGTGTGGAATTCGATAGTGTTCATTTGGACTGCCGCCAGCAAACCCTCGATGCTGTGAATTTCCAAGAGCGGAGCGTGGCCGGGATCAAGGGCTGGATCAAGTTGGCGAATACCCGGCATGGTTGTGCGTTCGGCGTGTTTTTGGAAGAACAGTTCCTTTTCTACGCCGTCGGGTGCGCGAACCAATGCAACTGGTCTACCTTCCAGGTGCGGCAGGATCAAAGAAGCCATTGCTGCATAACAACGTACCAATTCCATTTTGCTGATACCGCTTAGTGCGTCCACGATGCGCTCCGGGCTAGTGATGTGTAGAGAGCCGAGGAAATCGTTCGTGCCTTGTTCCACTGAGGGGGGGTGTTCTGCCTTCACGGCGGTCTCCCGAGTAATCTGCTTAGCGGGTTTGTCATTGCGCAAGCCGCGAAAAACGCCGTGGCGGATATGTCCGTCGCGAGTCCACTGAGCGAATGAGATTTCGGCCAACAGGGTGGGGCGAACCCAGTGGCAGCGCAAGTGAGTCGGGGCATCGTGAAATGGCGAACTTTGGGTGCTGAGCTTATCTAACTGTTTCTTCAGTGATAGCAGGGTTTTGTCATCGAAGCCGGTGCCTACTTTGCCTGCGTAGCGCAATCGCCCTTGATCGTCATGAACCCCTAACAAAAGCGCCCCCAGCCCTGGGCGCGAGCCTTGCGGCTTGGTATAGCCGCCTATGATGAATTCCTGCCGGTTGTGGCACTTGAGCTTGATCCAGTCGGTGGATCGTCCCGAACGATGGGCAGCATTGTTGCGCTTGCCGATGATCCCTTCAAAACCTAATTGGCAGGCGGATAAAAGCAAGCTCGATGGATGGGCTTCAAAGGCGGAGCTGAATTGAATGAGGCTTGTTTGGGTATGTTGCAGCAGTTCTTCCAGCATGGAACGGCGCGTGCGCAGCGGTAGTGGGCGCAGGTCCAGCCCTTCGTGAAAAAGTAGGTCGAATAGGTAGTAAACGACGGCATGCGATGACCCGTCTTCAAAGGCGCTTTGCAAGGCCTGAAAGTCGGGTGCCCCGTTTTTGTCGGGAACAATGATCTCGCCATCAAGCCAGGCCTCTTGCAGGCCAAGTTCTGCCAGCGCGGCTTGCAGCTCGGGCAGTTTGTCGGTCCAGTCTTTGCCGTTGCGTGTAAACAGGCGGGCCTGGCCTTTCTTGATGCGAGTGAGCATACGGTAGCCGTCGAACTTGAGTTCGTAATCCCAAGCGTCGTCTGCGGCCGGAGGCTCAGTGACCAGAGTGGCAAGTTGCGGGGCAAGAGAATCAGGTAAAGGCATATTGGTTTTGGCACCGGCTTTGGAGTCGACTTGGGCGGCGTCCCGGGCGTATTCGTCTTTCTCTTTGATTAGCAGCCATGCAGTTTGTTTTTGTTCTTGCGTGCGCATTCTTACCAGGGCCCAAGCTCCCCGCAGCTTTTGACCGTGCAGCATGAATTTCAGCTTGCCGGTGCGATAGCCTTCATCCGGGTCTTCAAGTGCTGCCCAAATTCCCGAATCCCAGATAGCTACGTCGCCTGCCCCGTAATGACCTTGAGGAATAGAACCTTCGAAGGTCGCATACGCCAGGGGGTGGTCTTCTACCTGAACGGCCATGCGCTTTATCTTGGGGTTCAGGCTGAGCCCTTTGGGAATCGCCCAGCTTTTAAGGCTGCCATCCAGTTCCAGTCGAAAGTCGTAGTGCAGTTGACGCGCGTGATGTTTTTGCACGACGAAGGCGCGGGCTTGCGGGTTCGCTGTGCCGCCAGCCTCGGGTTCGGGGCTTTGCGTGAAATTGCGCTTTGCCCGGTAAGTTTTGAGCGTATCTGTTTTTCCCATGGCTCGATGGGCAAAGAGTGGTAGATGGATTTACGCTCTGTGGCGAGTCGAGGTTTTTCGGGCCGGCGTTTTTTTGGGTGCGGCAGCAATTTTTCGATCTTTGCCCAAGCTGCGTTTGAGTAGTTCGGTTAGGTCGACAATATCCGCCGTGGGGCGCGCTTCGACCGGTTTCACTTCCGATACGCTTTGGGTTTCATCCGCATCTACCTTGGCTTGCACCAGTTGCAGGATTTGGTCCTTGAACATGTCCTTATAGTCTTCAGGGTGCCAGTCGGAGCTCATATCCTCAATCAACTGGGTAGCCATTTTCAACTCTTTGGCAGACAAACCGGACGCCGCAGCGCCTTCGGGGGGAAGCGCCAGATCTTGCCAGGATCGTATCTCTTCGCTCCAACGCAGTAGGTTCAGCACCAGGCCGGGGCCGGATGGAACCAGCGCAGCCAGATGCTGCTTGGTCTGGATGACGACACGGGCAATGCCGATCCGGCCAGTTTTCAACAAGGCTTCGCGCAGCAGGGCATAGACCTTGGCGCCTTTGCCCAGCGGCGAAAGGTAATAAGGGCGCTCTAAATAGATGAAAGGGATGTCTTCGGCGCAAACGAAGGCTTCGATATCTATGCTCTGTGTGGACTCGGGATAGGCTGAGCGGATTTCTTCGTCAGTCAAGATGACATACCGCCCATCTTCACAGGCCAGCCCTTTGACGATATGTTCCTTGGTGATTTCTTTGCCGCTGCGCTTGTTGATGCGTTTATAGCCGACCGGGTCCATGGTCCGTTTATCGAGCCAGTCGAAATCCAGGTCATGCTCTTGGGTAGCGGTATGGAGGGCAACCGGGATATGAACCAGGCCGAAACTGATCGCGCCCTTCCACAATACCCTGGGGGATGAGGTGGCCATGGTCGAACTCCCTTTCGAGAATATCAGTTATCTAGCATAGCGGGGCGTACGCACAGGCGCCCGCCACAGAAGGTGAATGTCGTAGCAGTATGTTAGTGCCGACTGGCGTGGAGGGGTGTTGTGCATGCCCGGCTAGCGACCACGTATACTTTCAGCTTTTGCCCGATAGCAATGAACGTACGCGAATACTACGAACATGCCTTGGCCGAGCGCGGGTTCACCGAAGATGCGGCGCAGCGTGCCGCTATTGACCGCCTGCAGCGCTACCATGACGACTGGGTGCACTTCAAGTCGCTGCGCTCGAATGCTTTGAAGCGCATGCTGAATCGCCCTGGGGTGCCGCGCGGCGTTTATATGTGGGGCGGGGTGGGGCGTGGCAAGAGCTTCCTTATGGACGCTTTCTACGCCACCGTGCCCGTGCAGCGCAAGGGGCGACTGCACTTCCATGAGTTCATGCGGGGCGTCCACCGTGAACTCGATGATGTCAAAGGGATGGCGGATCCGCTCGATGAGGTGGCCCGGCGATTGTCGCGGCGCTATCGACTTATATGCTTTGACGAATTCCATGTGTCGGATGTGGCGGATGCGATGATTCTTTATCGTCTGCTGTTGGCCCTATTCCAGAACGGGACCTCGTTCGTGATGACGTCCAACTACGAACCCTCCACCTTGTACCCTGACGGGCTGCACCGTGATCGGATTCTGCCTGCTATCGCGCTTATCCAAGAGAAAATGGACGTCTTGAATGTGGATTCGGGCAATGACTATCGTCGCCGGATTCTTGAACAGGTCGACCTTTACCACACACCTCTGGGTGAGACGGCGGATGCCGCTTTGAAGCTGGCTTTCGACAAACTGGCGGAAACTCCACCGCTGGCGCCGCCGGTACTGCGTATTGAAAACCGCGAGATCAAAGCGAAGATGCTGGCCGGCAGCGTGGTGTGGTTCGACTTTGCGACGCTATGCGGCGGGCCCCGTTCACAGAACGATTACCTGGAACTGGCCAGTCGTTTTCAGACGGTTATTTTGTCTGGGGTGCCGCAGATGGGGCCTCGCCAGGCGTCCGAAGCGCGGCGTTTCACCTGGCTAATAGACGTTTTCTACGACCACAGGGTCAAGTTGATCATATCGGCCGCGTGCGCGCCTGAAGACTTGTATACGGAAGGCGCGTTGGCCAACGAGTTTCATCGTACGGTGTCGCGTTTGCTGGAAATGCAGTCGCGCGAATATCTCGAAACCGAACGGCGCGACGCCGCGACGCTGTAGCTAACCGGGTTTGCACTCGGCAGGAAAAATCAGGCCGGCTGCTGCCGGCCTGGCCGACTAGCGCTTCAGCTTGGCAAACGCCGCCGCCATGGCGCTTTCTCCGGCAGGAGGGGCGCTATTGGCGTTGCGGTCGCGCCCCCGTCCGCCCCCGTTGGCAGGCCGTGCGCCGCCGGTGTCGCCCGAGCGGCGGGCAGGAGCCGAGTCGTCGTTCAAGCGCATGGTCAGCGCGATGCGTTGGCGTTGCAAATCCACTTCCTGTACTTTCACGCTGACGGTCTGCCCCACGCGAACGACGTCCCGTGGGTCTTTGACGAATTTTTCGGCAAGTGCCGAGATATGCACCAACCCATCCTGATGGACGCCAATATCGACGAAGGCGCCGAAGTTGGCGACGTTGGTTACCACGCCTTCCAATACCATCCCCACGTGCAGGTCTTTCAGTGTTTCAACCCCTTCCTTGAAGGTCGCGGTCTTGAATTCTGGACGCGGGTCGCGGCCGGGTTTTTCCAGCTCGCTGAAGATGTCCTTGACCGTGGGCAAACCGAATCGTTCGTCGATGAATTGGGTGGGCGAAACTCCTTTCAGAGCGTCGCGATTGCCAATAACGGTTCGGATATCGGATTGGATGCTTTCCAGGATGCGTTTGACCACCGGGTAGGCTTCGGGGTGAACCGAGGAACAATCCAGCGGGTTGTCGCCGTTGGCTACGCGTAGAAAGCCGGCTGCCTGCTCAAATGCCTTGGCGCCAAAACGGGGCACATCCATTAGTTTGGCGCGTGACGCAAACGCACCGTTCTCGTCGCGCCAGCCAACGATGTTCTTGGCCAAGGTGGCGTTCAGGCCGGAAACTCGAGTCAGCAGCGGCGCCGAGGCCGTGTTGACGTCTACGCCGACGGCGTTCACGCAGTCTTCCACAATGCTGTCCAGCATGCGCGCCAGCTCGCGTTGGTTGACATCATGCTGGTACTGCCCCACGCCGATGGATTTGGGGTCTATCTTGACGAGCTCTGCCAAGGGGTCTTGCAATCGGCGGGCAATCGAGACGGCGCCGCGCAAGCTGACGTCCAGTTCGGGAAACTCAAGGGCGGCCAGTTCGGATGCGGAATAGACCGAAGCTCCGGCTTCCGACACTACGATGCGGGTCAGGTTGAGGTCGGGATGACGCTTCATCAGGTCTGCGGCCAGCTTTTCGGTCTCTCGCGAGGCGGTGCCGTTACCGATGGCGATCAGCTCGATCTGGTGGCGACGCGCGATGCGTGCCAGGGTGTCGATAGAGCCGTCCCAGTCCCGGCGCGGCTCGTGTGGGAAAACCGTCGAGGTTTCCAGTAGTTTGCCAGTGCGGTCGATCGCGGCGACCTTCACGCCGGTGCGAATGCCCGGGTCCAAGCCCAGGACGGACTTGGGGCCTGCAGGCGCTGCCAGCAGCAAATCCTTCAAGTTCATGGCGAACACGCGTATGGCTTCTGCCTCGGCTTCGTCGCGTAAGCGGCCGAAATTTTCGGTTTCAAAAGAAGGCAGCAGCTTGACGCGCCAAGTCCAACGGCAGACTTCGCCCAGCCATTTCTGGCGCGCGCTGGCATCCAGATCGAAAAGGTCTTTCAGACCCAGCACGCTGGCGATACGGCTGACGCAAGGGTGAGGTACCTGGGCATCCAATTCAGGATCCAGACCAAGCCGGAGTTCCAGAACGCCTTGCTGGCGGCCACGCAACATGGCCAGCACACGATGCGAGGGCAGGGTACGCAAGGGTTCGCTGAAGTCGAACCAGTCGCGAAAATTCGCGCCTTCGGTTTCCTTGCCTTCCGATACCTTGGAATACACCAGGCCAGTGCTCCAGAGGTGCGAGCGCAGGTTTTCCAGCAGGTCGGCGTCCTCGGCAAAGCGTTCGGTCAAGATATCCCGTGCCCCGTCCAGCGCGGCTTTTAGGTCTGCAACCCCCGCCTCGGCATTGATGTAGGCTGCTGCTACTGTTTGCGGATCGGCAGAGGCATCGTCCAGGATCAGGTCGGCAAGCGGCTCCAGCCCAGCCTCGCGAGCAATCTGGGCTCGGGTGCGGCGCTTGGGTTTGTAGGGCGCGTACAAATCTTCCAGCCGTTGCTTGGTGTCCGCGGTGGCGAGGGCTTCCTGCAGTTCGGGGGTGAGCTTGCCTTGCTGATCGATGGAAGCAAGAATGGCGGCACGCCGGCTTTCCATGTCGCGCAGGTATTCCAGGCGAAGCTCCAGGTTACGCAAGACCGTGTCGTCCAGGCCACCGGTCACCTCTTTGCGGTAGCGGGCGATGAAAGGCACCGTTGCTCCGCCGTCTAACAATTCCACGGCCGCATCGATTTGTGTGGCGCGAGCACCGAGCTCTTGGACAAGCTGGGCGATAATACGGGATTGGGCTGCTGCGTCGAGCACGCCGGCGCGGTCGGTAACCATCGACATCGAGTCCGTCCTACCTTGGAAAATGAAGCCGCGAATTTTGCCACAAGCTGACAGTATCCCTCCAATCAGGTCCGATCTTGGCATTACACAATGTGTCTGGAAGCGTTTTTTCCAGGGCGATCGGGTACTTTTGTCCGCGTTTTTCGTACTATTGCCGGTCTTGTGGGCTAGCATGGCGACCGTCCGGGCTGAAGATCGGCAACCACCCCCGCATTATGCTTCGGTCCAGGCTGCGCAGGCGGTAGTAGACGCCGCCAAAGACGAAGCAGATCGAATCAAGCAAAAGCATGAGGCCGAAGTGCAAGCATGCATGACTACTTTCTTTGCAACCCGGTGTAGCGAGCAATCCCGCATAGAGCGCAATAATGCGCTTAACGAGGTCGACTCCAGGCGCAGGCAAGCGGAATTGTTCATTCGGCAAGAGCACTCGCGGGAACGCCATGAGAAGCTGGAGCAGGACAACGCCCGGCGCGACGCTCGAGCGGCAGAACGAGCGGCCAAGACGGTTGATAAACCTCCACGGCCATCTGCAAGCCCTGAAGTCCCCGCCACTGAACCGCTGCTTGATGCGCCTGCCGCTGGCGGCAGCATTGAGCCACCGAGGCAGGGCTCAACCCCGCCAGCCCGCTCCGATGACGCCCAGCTTCGTGCCCAAAAGCGGGCTGCCTTTGAACGGAAGCAGCAAGATGCTAAGGAATACGCTGAAAAGCAGGCTAGGCAGCGAGAAGAGGCTGTCAACAAACGCGCAAGGCGTCGCGCAGAACGCGAAGCCGAAGCACAACGATTGAATCAGGGGTCACACTCGCCGTCGACCCCTTCATTGGCTAAGTGATGAACGCCCAAAATCAAGATGTCGCGAGTCGTATTGTCGAATTGCAGATAGAGCATCGGGACCTGGATGCCGCAATCGAACTTCTGTCGGTCGCGATTACCATCGACGAAATTCGTTTGCGCCGGCTTAAAAAGCGCAAACTGCAGATCAAAGACCAAATAGTGGCGCTGCAGATGCAGCTCGTACCGGATATCCCAGCGTGAGCCCTGCAGTAGACATTGCTACGCTGTTCGCCCTAGGGGGACCGCTGCATCGCGGGCTGCGCGGCTACCAGCCGCGCACGCAGCAAATTGAGCTGGCCACTGCGATTTCGCAAGCCATCGAGCAGCAAGGTACTTTGGTCGCCGAGGCCGGCACCGGTACCGGAAAAACCTTTGCCTATCTGGTGCCGGTGTTGGCGCATGGCGGCAAGGTGCTTATTTCGACCGGCACCAAAACCTTGCAGGATCAGCTTTTTTCAAGAGACTTGCCCGCTGTGCGGGCCGCCCTGGCGTTGCCGGTTACCGTCGCCTTGTTGAAAGGGCGTTCCAACTATCTTTGCCACTATCACCTTGAGCGCACGGTGGGCGATGGACGATTGGCTTCGCGCTTCGAAGTGGCGCAACTGCGCAAGATCGAAGTTTTCGCCAAGCACACCCGCACTGGCGACAAGGCGGAACTGGCCGACGTGCCGGAAAATGCCGATATCTGGCACAAGGTGACTTCCACGCGCGACAACTGCCTGGGGTCCGATTGTCCGATGTTTCGCGAGTGCTTCGTCATGCAAGCGCGCAAGCAGGCTGCCGACGCCGACGTGGTCGTGGTCAATCATGCTCTGTTTCTGGCCGATCTGGCATTGAAAGACGAAGGCATTACCGATTTGTTGCCTGCCGCCGATACCGTGGTCTTCGACGAGGCGCATCAATTGCCTGCGGCAGCTACGCGCTTTCTCGGCGAATCGGTTTCTTCGCATCAGTTGCTGGATTTTGCACGAGACGCCACGGTAGCGGGCTTGTCGCACGCCCGGGAAAGCGCGGATTGGCCGGTTCTTGCGCAAGCGGTGGAACAAGCTACTCGCGAATTGCGCTTGTCCTGTGCCGCAGTCGAAAAAATGCCTGGTCAGCGCAGTACCTTCGACGCTTTGCCCAGCCCTGAAGATTTTGGTGCATCAATCAAGCGAGTGATCGATGCGGTGCACACCCTGGGCCGCACCCTGATGGCCGTCGGCGAACGTCATCCTGACCTGGATCTTGCCGCCAAGCGCGGGCCGGATTTGATCGCCCGCCTGGCGCGCTGGACCGAGGCGCACGCCGCCCAGCCTGCGGCTGATCCGGCGCAGGCCAGCCTGCCGGAAGACGGCGCGGCCTGGGAGGATCCTCCCGCCAGCGCCGTCCGGAAGGACGATGGTTGGGTGCGCTGGGTCGAGACCGCAAGCAACCATATTCGCCTGCATACGGCGCCCTTGTCGGTGGCGCAGGCTTTTTCTCAGTATCGACCGGCGGGGCAAGCTTGGGTACTGACCTCGGCCACGCTCTCGGTTTATGGCGATTTCACCCATTTCACCCGTCAGTTGGGCCTGCATAAGGTCACTACTGGGCGGTGGGAATCCCCCTTCGACTACGCAAACCATGCTCGCCTCTTCGTGCCGCATGGTATTCCCGCACCGCAAGACCCGCGTTTCACCGAAGGTTTCGTCGAGGCGTTGTTGCCGGTGCTGGCGGCCAGCAAAGGGTCGGCACTGGTGTTGTGCACCACGCTGCGCGCGGTCGACAAGATTGCCGAAATACTGGGAAGAGAGTTTGCTGAACGCGGTTGGGACTGGCCGCTGTTCAAACAAGGCGATCGCTCTCGGCGGGAGCTGCTTGAGCGTTTTCGCGGCAGTGCTCACGGTGTTCTGGTAGGCAGCGCCAGTTTTTGGGAAGGTATCGATGTGCCGGGCGACGCCTTGACCTTGGTCGCCATCGATAAGTTGCCCTTTGCTCCACCTGATGACCCGGTGCTTGACGCGCGCATCAAGGCCTGCAAAGAGCGGGGTGGCAATGCTTTTTTTGAATATCAGTTGCCGGAAGCGGCTATTGCCCTAAAGCAGGGAGCAGGGCGCCTGATCCGTAGTGAGCGGGATTGGGGAGTCTTGATGGTAGGAGACCGCAGGCTGGTAGAGAAGCCCTACGGAAAACTACTGTGGCGGGGATTGCCGCCCTTTACCCGCACCAGAAATATGGAAGATGTCGAGGCGTTCTACTTCGAGCGAGCTTCGGTGGATACCGATACGGCCGAATTGGAACAAGTAAGCGAGGATTGATGGCCGGGGCTGCAGGCGCGCCGCAGGTGTCTTCCCCGGAGTGCTCAAGGGTCAGCCCTTTGTTGTTGCATCATCGGTGCCTCGACAGAGGGCGCGGCACCGATGGATCTTGAAGCTACCAGATTTTCCACCAGGGGTTCTGCGCCTGGGCAAAACCATTCTTGATATAAGTGCTGTCCGGATAGTTGGTGGTCAGGACACGGGAGGCGTCATCGCGTAGTTCGGGCATGCCCAGCTTGTCGTAGGCTTGAACCATGATATAGAGGGCTTCCTCTACGGCAGGGGCGCCCTGGAAGTCGCGCACTGCTGTTTGAGCACGGTTGGCGGCGGCGACATAGGCGCCACGTTCCAGGTACATGCGCGCAACGTGAACCTCGTTCATGGCGATGGAGTTCATCAGGTAGTTCAGGCGCTGGCGGGCGTCAGGGGCATATTCGCTGTCCGGGTAGCGGGCAACCAGATCCTTGAACGCGTCAAAGGACTCGCGTGCCCCCTTGGGATCGCGCTCGCTGGGGTCTTGGCGCGTGAAAGTGGTCAGCAGGGCGCTTTCCTGATAGAAATTGATCAGGCCCTTGAGATAGAGCATGTAGTCCAGGCGAGGGTGGTTGGGGTGCAAGCGCTCGAAGCGGTCGATGGCCGCGAGGGCTTGCGGGTTGGAGCCGTCTTTCCAGTAAACATAGGCGATATCGATCTGCGCCTGTTGGGCGTACACACCGAAGGGGTAGCGCGATTCGAGCTTTTCCAGCAGCTTGGAGGCTTGAGTCCAATTGGCGACTCCCATCTCGTCCTTGGCCTCCTTGTACAATCTCTCTGCACTCCAGCCTGCGGTAGTGTCGATTTCCTTGGTGGCGGCGCAGCCCGTGATGAGGGCGATGGCCAAGACGCATGCCAACATGTAGCCGAGTCGCCGAGCCAGGCTCGCCCAATGGGTAGCGAAATGCAAGCCGCTGCTGCTTATTGCTGCTTGCGTTGCGAGGTTATTCAACTGCATGGTGGTGTTCCTCACCGATAGACTATTCCTGATTATATTCGGCCTTCGCGGTTCAGCCCTCAGCACATGTCACATTCTTTGCTTTCCCCCGATACCGAAACCCAGGAAGCCGAGCCGCGCGTGCTCGATTTGTCATCCGAGGTGCGCGCCGGCCGCTTGGACAAGATTCTGGCCCAGCTTTTGCCCGAACATTCCCGCAATCGCCTGCAGGGGTGGATCGAGCGTGGCGGCGTATTGGTAAACGGCCGCGTGGCCACCATCAGGCAACTGGTGGGCCCGGGCGATCAGCTTACCGTGTGGGAAGAGGCGCCGCCGGAGTCGCGTGCGTTTGTCCCCGAAGAAATTGATTTTCCGGTCGTGGCGGAAAGTCCGGACTGGATCGTGGTAGATAAACCGGTGGGCCTGGTTGTGCATCCCGGCGCAGGCAACTGGCAGGGTACCTTGTTGAATGGCCTGTTGCATCGCTACCCCGAGCTGGCGCAAGTGCCGCGCGCGGGTATTGTGCATAGACTGGACAAGGACACCTCGGGGTTGATGGTGGTTGCCAGGAACGTCATTGCACAGACTTCGCTGGTGCGCCAACTGCAAGCTCGCACAGTGGGTCGCCGCTATATTGCCTTGGTGTCTGGCCATTTGCGCCGCGACGGAACGCTGGAACGGCCGATTGGCCGTGATGCGCGAGTGCCGGTACGCATGAGTGTGGAGCGGCCGATCGCGCCGAAGCCGGCGATTACCCATTATCGCGCGGTGCGTTGTGGAACCATAGGCTCGGGAATACCTGTGGCGGAAGTCGCCTGCAAGCTCGAAACAGGGCGTACACACCAGATTCGGGTGCATCTGGCCAGTTTGGGTCACCCTCTGTTGGCGGATACCGTATACGGCGGCAAGTTGCTGGAACCGGCTAGCCGCCAGATGTTGCATGCCCGACGCCTACAATTCGATGATCCGGCTAGCGGCGAAGCGGTTTTTTTCCGTGCCGAGGTGCCGCCCGATATGCAAGCAGTGATGGATGCCATTGAGTGGGAAATGGCGTCCTCAACTGCTTCAGAGGATGAGGTATGAGCGATTCCGCGGTCGATCTGCAGAAGCACTTGTTTGAAGGGCCTGATTGGCCTGGGTTCAGGGTGTTTTGCACCACCCGGCATGGCGGCGTCAGTGCGAGCCCTTATGCTTCCTTCAACCTGGGTGACCATGTCGGGGACGAGGCCGGCGCAGTACGGGAAAATCGCCGGCGATTGCAAAGCCTCGTGCCTGCCGCACCCAATTGGCTGCAGCAAGTCCATGGCACGGATGTACTCGATGCGGATAGGGATCAGTCAGGCCAGAGCATTTCCGCGCCGAATGCGCCACAGGCCGATGCGGCGGTTACTAGAATACCGGGCAAGGTACTGGCGATCCTCACTGCCGATTGTCTCCCCGTTGTAATCGCTGCGGTTGACGCAAGTGTGCTGGCGGTGGCGCATGCGGGCTGGCGGGGTCTGGCGGCAGGTGTGCTGGAAAACACCCTGGAACGGATGCAGGTAGCGCGAGGGGTGGCTCTGCAGGCCTGGATCGGGCCCGCCATCGGTCCGCGGGCTTTTGAGGTAGGCAACGAGGTACGGACAGCTTTCATGCATGCCAAGGCCGACGCGTCGTCGGCCTTTAAGGCGAGCGGTGGGCGGGATGCGGCGGGAGCCCCCAGATGGCTGGCTGATTTACCGGCTTTGGCCGAGCAGCGCTTGCGGGGTGCCGGTGTGCACAAGGTAGTGCACAGTGGACAGTGCACGGTTGAGCACGTAGACCGTTTCTATTCCTACCGCAAAGAAGGCCAGACAGGGCGCTTTGCCACTGTGGCCTGGATGCTTCCCAGGGGATGAGTACAGGCAGCCTGCCTAAGGCTGCGTCGGTTTGTTTTTGTCGTCTTGCGCTTGGCTAGAGAGCCGTTGGGCTTCTTCAAGTTCGCGTCGACGGCGCTTGCGCAGCGGCGTCGCAAAGATGTACAGCAAAATACTCACAGGTAAAAGGCCGTAGAAGAGCAGCGTGCCAATGCCGGCAAGCACTGTGTGCTGGGACGCGGCCATCAACACCGTGACGTAGAGCCATCCAATGGCGACAATAATAGCGAAGTACATACGTAGGGAAAATAGATCGAGACAGGTCGTAATCTACGCGAAATCGGTCATCGCCGTGCGCGGGGCGGGCTCGTTCACCTTATTAAGCCATCTGCCTTGACTCAGAGAGACAGCGCTAGGCCGTGATTCCTCGGTTTTTTGCGGGGCATTTGACAGGTTTGTGCGCACTCTGCACTATGGCACTTAGTGCAACCGATTGATCAAGGTGTTCGTGGTGATGAGTCATTCACAGCAAGATGCAATGAACCCCTTGGCTTGGCTTCATGCATGGCAGCAGAGTCTCGGTTTGTCGACCGATCCCTCGGTGTTGTTTCCCTGGGCTTCGGGCCTGCCTTTTCCTGACGACTCGGCAATACCCCTGGCCCCGGAAAAAGCAGTTGAGATCCAGCAGGAATTCGCGGCGCAGTGGTCGGAATTGTGCAGCGCTGCAATGCACGGCAAGCTCGGTCCGCTTGCCGATCAGCGTTTTGCGGGTGAGGCTTGGGGGAAAAATCCCTTTCACTCGTTCATGGCGCATGCTTACCTATTATCGACCCGCACCTTGCTGCGCATGGCGGATAGTGTTGAAGGCCCCGAGCACACGCGTAACCGGTTGCGCTTTGCCATCGTGCAGTGGGTCGATGCATTAGCGCCATCGAATTTTCTGGCTTTTAATCCCGATGCTCAGCAACGCTTGATCGATTCCGGCGGCGAGAGTCTGCAACATGGCCTGGCCAATTTGCTGACCGATCTGCAAAAGGGGCGAATTTCCCAGAGCGATGAATCATCTTTCCAGGTAGGCGCCACCTTGGCCGCCACGCCCGGCAGTGTGGTATTTGAGAACAAGCTGTTCCAGTTGATCCAATACCAGGCCCTGACCAGTAAAACCTACGCCAGGCCGCTGCTGATCGTGCCGCCATGCATCAACAAATTCTACGTACTTGATCTTCAGGAACACAATTCTTTTGTTCGCTATGCGCTTGAGCAGGGCATGCAAGTGTTTCTTGTGTCCTGGCGCAATCCCTTGCCCAGCGACACAGATGGTGTCGAGCAAAGCAGTTGGGACGACTATCTTGACGAAGGGGTGTTGCGCGCCATAACTGTTACCCAGGAAATCAGTGGGCAGAAGCAGATCAATACTTTGGGTTTCTGTGTGGGCGGCACGCTGCTGGCATCCGCACTGGCGCTTGCCAAGGCGCGGGGGGCTGAGCCCGCGGCAAGCCTGACATTGTTGACCACGCTGCTGGATTTCCACGACACCGGCATCTTGGATGTTTTCATTGATGAAGCCCAAGTCCTGCTGCGCGAACAACAATTCGCCCACGGGGGCTTATTGCCAGCGCGCGACTTGGCCACGACTTTCGCTTTTTTGCGTCCGAATGATCTCGTCTGGAACTACGTCGTCAATAACTACTTGAAAGGCCAGGCTCCGTCGCCGTTCGACCTTTTGTACTGGAATGCCGACAGCACCAATCTGCCGGGGCCGTTCTACGCTTGGTATCTGCGCAATACCTATCTTGAGAACAATCTCAAGGTGCCTGGCCGCACCAGCGCGTGCGGCACTGCCTTGGACCTGACCCAGTTGGATATGCCCGCCTACATTTATGGCTCGCGCGAGGACCACATCGTGCCTTGGGCCTCTGCCTATGCCTCGACGGCAATCTTGCAGGGGCCGGCTCGGTTCGTCTTGGGAGCCTCGGGTCATATCGCGGGCGTCATCAACCCGGCAACGCGTAATCGGCGCAACTATTGGGTGCATGAGCGCGATGACGCCTTACCTGAGCAAGCTGAGGCGTGGCTGGAAGGGGCAAAGAGCGTGGCGGGTAGCTGGTGGGGAGATTGGGCCGCTTGGCTGCAAGCCCATGGCGGCAGACAGATCAAGGCAAAAGCAGCCGTTGGCAACAAGCAATATCCGGCTATCGAACCAGCCCCTGGAAGGTATGTACAGATAAAGGCAGTTTGAAGCAGTAAAGAAGAGCGGCCTAGCGGCGGGCCGACCTCATAAGGAGATGAGCCATGAATGCGAAAGTAGCGTACGTTACGGGTGGTATGGGAGGCATCGGCACCATCATTTGCCAGCGCTTGGCGACATCCGGATTTACGGTTGTGGCGGGTTGCGGTCCTAGCCGGGATGCCCAGCGCTGGCTGGACGAGCAAGCTGCGCATGGGTTCAAATTCCATGCATCGGTGGGTAACGTTGCCGACTGGGATTCGACCGTTAACGCTTTTTCCAAAGTCCGCGAAGAGATCGGTCAGGTCGATGTGCTCGTCAATAACGCGGGTATCACTCGCGATGGCTTATTCAGCAAAATGTCGCTGGACGACTGGCGCGCGGTTATCGATACCAACCTCAACAGCCTGTTCAACGTGACCAAGCAGGTGCTTGGCGGCATGGCCGAGCGTAAATGGGGGCGTATCATCAATATCAGTTCGGTCAACGGCCAGAAGGGGCAGTTCGGCCAGACCAACTATTCCACCGCCAAGGCAGGTATTCACGGGTTTACCATGGCGCTTGCCCTGGAGGTCGCCTCCAAGGGCATTACCGTCAATACCGTATCGCCAGGATATATAGGCACCGACATGGTCCGCGCAGTTCGGCCCGACGTGCTGGCCAAGATCGTTGACAGCATTCCGGTCAAGCGATTGGGCACACCGGATGAAATAGCGTCGATCATCGCCTGGCTGGCGTCTGACGATGCAGGGTTTTCTACCGGCGCAGATTTTTCGCTCAATGGCGGTTTGCACATGGGGTAAGCCCCAGCCCGCATCTCGGCAGGGGTTTGTGGGTTGAACTACACTTGGCTAATGATGCGGGCTTTGTATCCCGTGTTGTTTCGTAAAACATAAAGTGGGGGCAAGCATGGGGCAGCAAGCTGACGCCGGCAAAGCGTTGCGGTTAATAAAAAAATATCCAAACCGCCGGTTGTACGATACCCAGACCAGCACCTACATCACGTTGGTTGACGTCAAACAACTGGTGCTGGATAACGAAACCTTCCAGGTCATAGACGCCAAGTCCGGTGAAGATCTGACTCGCAGTATTCTGCTGCAGATTATCCTTGAGGAAGAAACGGTGGGGGCTCCGATGTTTACATCGGCCATGCTGTCGCAAATCATCCGGTTTTACGGCCATGCCATGCAAGGCATCATGGGGGCTTATCTGGAAAAGAACATCCAGGCCTTCATGGAGATCCAGAACAAGCTGGGCGAGCAGTCCAAGAGTCTTTACGGTACCCAGTTCGGCCCTGAAACCTGGACGCAATTCATGAATGTGCAGACGCCCATGATCCAGAGCATGATGAGCAGCTACATAGAACAGAGCAAAAACTTGTTCGTGCAGATGCAAGATCAGATGCAAAACCAGACACGTTCGATGTTTACTACGTTTCCGTTTACCGCCGACCCCAAAGACAAGGAACGCAAGTAATCTGTTTGCTTAAGCTGTCGATAGGCATTGACCTGGTTCGCCATTGACACGATGGCAAGCTGGCACCCCGGACAGCAAGCATATTTGCAAGGTAGGTGGGTGCAGTAAGCGGCAGGCGCCGCAATTCCAGTAAAATCGTGGATGCTGCTTTCTGGCTGCAAGCCGCGCTCGCAGCGTCCCGGGATTTCCATCAAGAGTTAATTAAGCCGCCGATCGGTGCGCCCATGCGGGCTTGATCGACTCGGGTAGATGGGCTCGGGGTCCTCAAGTGCCGCTACCTCTACAACCATCATGCCAAACACCATGCTAGAAACGAAAAAGCTCGATTCGGGACCAAAGATAGCGTTCGCGAGTCTAGGTTGCCCCAAGGCCCTGTCCGATTCGGAGCAAATCCTGACCCAGTTGAGGGCGGAGGGCTACGATACCTCCAAGACCTACGAAGGGGCTGACCTGGTCATCGTCAATACCTGTGGCTTCATTGATGATGCGGTCAAAGAAAGCCTGGATGTCATAGGCGAGGCTTTGCATGCCAATGGCAAGGTCATCGTAACCGGTTGCCTGGGAGCCAAGACGGAAGCTGACGGTGAAGGCTTGGTACACAAGATTCACCCCAAAGTGCTGGCCGTTACCGGACCGCACGCTACCCATGAAGTCATGGCTGCAGTGCACACTCATTTACCCAAACCGCATGATCCTTTCAGCGATCTGGTGCCGCCGCAGGGGGTCAGGCTCACGCCTAAGCACTACGCATATCTGAAAATTTCCGAAGGCTGCAATCACCGTTGCAGCTTCTGCATTATTCCTTCCATGCGCGGAGACCTCGTTTCCCGCCCCATCCATGAGGTGATGCGGGAAGCTGAAAACCTGGTCAAGGCGGGGGTCAAGGAAATCCTGGTCATTTCCCAAGATACCAGCGCCTATGGCGTGGACATTAAATACCGCACGGGTTTTGTTAATGGCAGGGCCGTGCGTACACGAATGACCGAGCTGGTGAGAGAACTTTCTCAGCTGGGCGCTTGGGTACGCTTGCATTATGTCTATCCCTACCCTCATGTGGATGAGGTGCTGCCCTTGATGAATGAGGTGCACGCCAACGGTGGCCGTGTCCTGCCTTATCTTGATGTTCCGTTCCAGCATGCGAGCCAGCGTATTCTCAAGCTGATGAAACGCCCGGCTTCCTCCGAGCGCAACCTGGATCGTATCCGTGCGTGGCGGGAAATCTGTCCGGACCTCACTATCCGCAGCACCTTTATTGCGGGCTTTCCCGGTGAGACCGATGCCGAGTTCGAAGAGCTGCTGGATTTCTTGCGCGAAGCCGAGCTGGACCGGGTAGGTTGCTTTGCCTATTCGCCGGTTGAAGGCGCCAGTGCCAATGCTTTGCCCGACCCTGTTCCCGATGCGTTGAGGGCCGAGCGTCAGGCAAAATTCATGCAGGTGCAGGAAGCCATTTCACGCAAGCGCTTGGCGCGCCGTGTGGGCAAGACGCTCAAATGTCTGGTGGATGAAGTCGGCCCCGAGGGGGGAATTGCTCGATCCATGGCGGATGCGCCTGACATCGACGGCAAAGTGTTTATCGCACCTGTGGATAAACCTTGGAAACGATACAAGGCAGGCGATATCGTTTCGGTGCGGATAGCCCGCTCTGATGCGCATGATTTGTGGGGCTCGGTGAGCTGAGCGGGTGAGCGTACAGGCCCGCTTACGATCGAGCTTGCCTGTGCCCAATTTTGAATCACCGCCTTGAAACCCGCATGAATGCTGGACTTGGCATGCTTGTTCGCAGTCTATCCCCAAGCTTGTCCACAGAGAGTGGGGATAAGTGCCGATGTTTACGGAGAGCCCTTTGCGGCCTTGCCGCGCGGGCTGGCCTGTTGGAAAGCGCAAGGAATAAGAGCGCATGCAGCGGGTTCAAGGAGACCCTTATTTCAATGCGCCAGCCTTGACGCTTTGCAGAAACGCTTTATGTTTGGCAAGCCCTGCCCATGACGTTTCACCGGTGTAGCGATGAACAAGGATGGGGTCGGGCAAAACGAAGCCGGCATAGCCGATCTTTATTGGAAACGCCCAATAGTCTGCCTGCAGAGAGGGGGAAGCAACGGAGCCTTCGAGCCGTATTTCCTCGGCAAAGAAACGGGTGGCAATTATGGTTGCCTCTGCTGCGGACAGGGTGGAGGTAGCTGCGGGAGCCGCTGGCAGGACCGATGGCGAGATAAAAATCCCCAGGCTTGCCAAGACAAGGATAGAAAATATACGCATCGGATTGCATCCGCTTTGGCACTACGGTGACAGTATGGGCCGGGCAGACGGGCTTGTCTCTCGTTTCTTGCTGAATGCCCGTCTGCTGCGCGATATGGCCTTCGCGGATCGTGAGTAAAACGGGTAGTTGCACAATATCGAGTCACTACCTTGAAACCCGCATGAATGCTGGACTTGGCCTGCTTGTCCGTAGCCTATCCCCAAGCTTCTCCACAGAGAGTGGGGATAATTACGGAGTTCTTCCAGTTTACTTCTGCTGCAAGCGCACATCTTGTTGAAGGCTTATCTGCCTTCAGGGCTAGGGCAATCGGATTCGCTCGGCGTATTCAACGCGGCTCGGCGCTACTCTGGGCCAGCTTGCGTGAGCCTGGTCCAAGCAGTCAATCGTGGGTGTCTTCGAACCAGTTCAACACCCCGTCCAGGCCGCAGTGGCTGAGCGTGTGGCTGGTGTGTTCCCGTACTACCGGTTTGGCATGGTAGGCCACGCTAATGCCTGCCAAAGCCAACATTTTCAAGTCATTGGCGCCATCGCCAATGGCAATGGCTTGCGACGTCGAGGCTTGGTAATGGCTGGCGAATTCTTTCAGGTGCTGCGCTTTGCCCTCGGCATCCAGGATAGGGCCTTCAACCTTGCCGGTAAGCTTGCCGTCGACCACTTCAAGGGTGTTGGCATACGCGGCGTGCAACTGCAAACGTTGCTGCAGCCGGCTGGTAAACCAGGTGAAACCGCCAGACACCAATAGTGTTTTCAGGCCCAAGCGGTGTGCGGCCAATAGCAGTCGTTCGGCGCCGGGGTTCAGGCGCAAGCGTTCTACATATACTTGTTGCAAGGCCTCCAACGGCAACCCCTTCAGCAAAGCGACGCGTCGCGTCAAACTATCGCTGAAGTCTTTGATTTCGCCGCGCATGGCGGCCTCGGTAATGGCGGACACCTGGGCTTTGAGCCCGGCCATATCGGCGATTTCATCTATGCACTCGATGTTGATCAGAGTCGAGTCCATGTCCATTGCCAAGACTTTCCAGTCGGCCAGTTTGGCGCCGGCAGGCACATAAGCCCAGTCTATGCCTGCTTCTGAGCAATAGGCGGCGACATCTGCGCGCAGGCCGGGATTATCTTGCGGCGCAAGCAGCCGAACTGCATGGTCGCCCAGGCGGATTTCGGTCTTGGCTTGCGTCAGTTGGGCAAGGTGGGCAACAGCGTGGCCGGCGAGTTCAGGAGCCTGGATAACAAGATGATTCATGGCAAGAGTGACAAAAATAAAGAAGGTTCAGACTAAAGAGCGCAATACCGTGCGGATCGCCTCGACGCGAGCCTTGAGGTCTTGGCCCTTGATCTCTATGCGTAGCTTGTCTTGGCCCGACAGTCGCATGTGTCGGTTTTTCTGGACCAGCATGATGACGCGCAAAGGGTCTATGGGTGGATTAGGCATGAACTGCAGCACCGCATTCGATTCGCTGGCGTCGATCTTGACGATACCTACCAGCTTGGCCGCCAGTCTCAGTCTATGGATCTCGATCAGCGCACGTGCAGGCTCGGGCAGTTTACCGAAACGATCAATAAGCTCTTCCTGGATGACGTCGATATCATCGGCTTCGTCGCAATTGGCCAGGCGTTTGTAGATAGCCAAGCGCGCATGGACGTCGCCGCAATAATCTTGGGGTAGCAGGGCGGGTACGTGCAGATTGATTTCCGTGGTGGCCGACAAGGGTGCGTTCAGGTCCGGTTCGCGGCCGTTCTTCAGCGCCTTGACGGCCTCGTTGAGCATGTCGGTATACATCTGGAAGCCAACTTCCTGGATGTTGCCTGACTGGGATTCTCCCAACACTTCGCCCACGCCGCGTATTTCCAGGTCGTGCATGGCCAGATAAAAACCCGAACCGAGTTCCTCCATAGCCTGAATTGCTTCCAGGCGCTTCTTGGCATTGCTGGTGATGGCATCTTCACCAGGGGTAAGCAGGTAGGCATAGGCCTGGTGATGAGAGCGTCCAACGCGGCCACGCAACTGATGCAACTGCGCCAGGCCGAAGCGATCCGCCCGGTGCAGCACGATGGTGTTGGCGCTGGGCACGTCAATACCCGTTTCAATGATGGTGGTGCATAGCAGCACGTTGAACTTCTGTTGGTAGAAGCCCTTCATGACTTGTTCCAATTCGCGCTCGGGCATCTGGCCGTGGGCGACCGCAATGCGCGCTTCCGGCACGAGTTCTTCCAGTTTCGCGCGGCGGTTGTGGATGGTCTCAACTTCGTTGTGCAGGAAGTAGACTTGTCCGCCCCGCTTCAGTTCGCGCAGCAAGGCCTCCCGTATGGTGCTGTTGTCTTCACGCCGAACAAAGGTCTTGATGGCCAAGCGTTTTTGCGGGGCGGTGGCGATCACTGAAAAGTCGCGTATGCCTTCCAGAGACATGCCCAGGGTGCGGGGGATCGGGGTGGCGGTAAGGGTCAAGACATCGACCTCGGCCCGCAAGGTCTTCAGGACCTCTTTCTGACGCACGCCAAAGCGGTGTTCTTCGTCAATAATGACCAAGCCTAAATTTTTGAATTTGACCTTGTCGGACAGCAGCTTGTGGGTGCCGATGACTATGTCTACCCGGCCATCGTTGATCTGCTCGATGGATGCATTGACTTCCTTGGCGGATTTGAAGCGAGACAGCTCTACCACCCGTACCGGCCAGTCGGCGAAGCGGTCGCTGAAGTTTTGAGCATGTTGTTCGGCCAGCAAGGTAGTAGGGCACAAGAGCGCGACCTGCTTGCTGTTGGATACCGCAAGGAAAGCAGCACGCAGCGCAACTTCCGTCTTGCCAAAGCCTACATCGCCACAGACCAGCCGGTCCATCGGCTTGCCCGATGTCATGTCTTGGATAACGGCTTGAATGGCTGCGGCCTGGTCTGGGGTTTCCTCGAAGCCAAACGATTCTGCAAAGCTTTCGTAATCGGACAGCGGCATCTTGAACGAATAGCCTTCGCGCAGGGCGCGCCGGGCATACAAGTTCAGTAATTCGGCGGCTGCATCGCGTGCCTGGGCAGCCGCTTTGCGGCGTGCTTTTTCCCATTGACCCGACCCTAATTGATGCAAGGGGGCGGTATCGGGATCGGCTCCGCTGTATCGGGAAATAACGTGTAGTTGAGAAACCGGCACATACAGCGTGCTGCTACCCGAATACTCCAGATGCAGGAACTCCATCTCGCCTTCGCCGATGTCCATGCTGACCAAGCCCTGGTAGCGACCAATCCCATGTTGGGTATGCACCACCGGATCGCCTACCCGCAACTCCGACAAGTCGCGCACCATGGACTCGACGTTACTGGCACGCTCTTGCCCGCGCTTGTTGCGGCGAACGACATAACCTGCGAACAGATCGCTTTCGGTCAGGAACAGGGCCCCCGGGTCTAGCAGCCCGAAGCCCGCCGCAAGCGGAGCGATACCTATCGCAAAAGATGTAGGCTGGGCCAGGAAATCCTGAATGGAATTCATGGCTTGCGGATGCAGATCGAATTCGGCCAACATCTGAACGATGGTTTCACGTCGCCCGGCCGATTCCGCGCAAAGCAGCACATTGGCATGGCCGTGGCCGATTTGTGCGCGCAGGCGCCCGACCGGGTCATCCGCTTTGCGCTGCACCGCCACGTCGGGCGGAAAGGTAAAGGCTGGATGCTTGCGGTCGTCAGTCAGGGCCAGGCGAGGGAATTGCTTGAGATGGCCAAACAGACCTTCGGCGTCCAGAAAGATTTTTTCCGGCGCCAGAATGGGGCGTTCGCGGTCGCTTTTGAGAAAGCTATAGCGGCTGTGGGTGTCTTGCGCAAAGCGGCGTATCGTTTCGTCGGAGTCGCCCAGGGTGACCGCGATGGTTTGCGGCGACAGATAATCGAACAGGGTTGCCGTGTCATCGAAGAACAGGGGCAGGTAGTATTCGACCCCAGGAAATGCGATGCCGCTACCGATGTCCTTGTAAGGCATGGCGCGAGACGGATCGCCTTCGAAAAATTCGCGAAAGCGCGCACGGAAATCATTGCGGGCGGCTTCGTCCATCGGGAATTCGCGCCCAGGCAACATCTGAACTTCTTTAACCGGATACAGGCTGCGCTGCGTGTCGATGTCAAAGCTGCGGATGGACTCGATGGTGTCATCGAATAGATCCAGCCGATAGGGCAGGACCGAACCCATGGGAAACAGATCGATCAAGCTGCCGCGTATGCAGAATTCGCCCGGCGCCGTGACTTGGGTGACGTGGGTGTAGTTCGCCAGCATCAGTTGGGAGCGCAGCGCAGCTTCGTCCAGCCGGTCTCCTTGTTTGAAGGAAAAGGTATAGGCGGCAAGAAATGAAGGAGGCGCTAGCCGATACAAGGCGGTCGTAACCGGCACGGTCAGCACGTCCACCGTTTTTTGCAGCAGACTGTGCAAAGCCTTTAGTCGCTGAGAAATCAGATCTTCGTGCGGCGAAAACGCGTCGTAGGGCAGAGTTTCCCAATCGGGAAACTGGTTCACCCGCAACTCAGGTGCGAAAAGCCGGATTTCTTCTGCCAGGCGTTGGGCATCCAGCGGGTCGGCCGCCAGCACGAGCAGCGGTTTGCCGGCCTGGCGCGCTAAATCCGCCAGCAGCCAGGAGTCCCCGGAGCCCGGTGGCCGCGGTTGCGCATAGCGTTCCCCCGGCTTCAGGGCGCTCAGTAAAGAGCGAGCGAGCGCGGAAGGGGCGGGCAACTTGCCAGATGACTGAGTGGCGGGTGCGATTAAAGACTGCGGTGCTGAAGAGGGAGATCGGGACATCAGGCTCGGGGAAAGGGATGGCTTGCCGGCAAGCCAGCGCGGTCGCTACGGCAATTACGTATTATAGGAGCCATGAGTACATCTTCCAGATTAATTGCTATTGTTCCTGCTGCAGGGGTAGGCGCCCGCGCGCTGCCTTCCGACGCAAGAGACCAGCTTTGCGATGCGGCGGCGGTTCAGAATGCTGGCCAGCCCAGTTCTGTTGTTCCCAAGCAATACCGCCTGGTAGCGGGCCAACCCATGTTGCGCCTAGCTGTCCTTGCCTTGCTGCGGGATACCCGTATCGAGCGGGTGATAGTGGCCGTCAGCCCGGGCGATGCTTGGGTGGCCGCAGCCTTGGCCGATTTGCCCCGCGTAACATGGTTGGAGTGTGGCGGAACCACCCGCAGCGCCACTGTGAGCAATGCCTTGGCGCGATGCGGTGCCTGTGCGGAAGACTGGGTGTTGGTGCATGACGCCGCCCGCCCGGGCTTGCCCGAAACCGTGTTGGCGGCCCTGATCGATGCCTGCCTTGAAGACGAAGTGGGTGGTTTGGTGGCAATGCCTGTTGCGGACACCATCAAAGCGCAAGCAAGCCCCCCACAAAGCGAATCCGGGGGCACTCCTTCGCCCGCACAGACGCGTGCCGTGGCCCGTGTGGCGCACACGGTGCCGCGAGAGGGCTTGTGGCAAGCGCAAACCCCGCAGATGTTTCGCGCCGGCTTATTGCGCCGGGCCTTGGCTCACGCTGATGTCCGGGCTATCGCTCTTACCGACGAAGCCAGCGCGGTCGAGGCTCTGGGGCTCGCACCATGCCTGGTTGCAGGCTCGCTCAGGAATTTCAAGCTCACTTGGCCGCAAGACTTCGACTTAATGGAAAAACTGCTTCATGACTGATAAGACCCGCCGCAGAACAGACAGTATGGCCTTCCCTTACCGGGTAGGGCAGGGCTTCGACGTCCATGCCCTGGTGGTAGGGCGCCCCCTCGTCATTGGCGGCGTTAATATTGAACACACTCACGGTTTGTTGGGGCATTCGGATGCGGATGTGCTGCTCCACGCTATTACCGATGCCATCCTCGGTGCCGCAGGCCTGGGCGACATCGGACGGCATTTCCCGGATACCGATGCTGCATATGCCGGCGCCGATAGCCGGGTACTGTTGCGCAGCGCGCTAGGTAAAGTGGCCGAAGCAGGTTGGGAAGTCGTCAATGTCGATGCGACAGTCCACGCCCAAGCCCCCAAGATAGGCCCGCATGCTGCTGCCATGGTTGCCAATATCGCAGCCGATTTGCAGGTGCCCGAGGCCTGCATCAACATCAAGGCGAAAACCAACGAATCGCTGGGGTATCTGGGGCGCAAAGAGGGAATCGCCGCGACCGTGGTTGCCATGTTGGCCCGGAAGCCAGATCCGTTTATGAGTGAAGAGCTATATGCCGGCGATTGAATGAGCTAGCGACAGGTCTTTGTGTAAGCCTTGCTGCCTCAAGGGGTTTTATTCCTGCCCTTTCCGAAGGGAAAGGCCCATCGCTTGGCCTGTCTTGATTGAGCCGCCTATGGGCCTCTTGCAAGGACAGGCTCGTATGTCTGCAGTCCTTCCAGCACCCGTAGTACTTCCGCCGGATTGCGGCCGACATGATGGCCGTTTACGGACACATATTGGATGGTGTTGTCGGGATCGATGATAAAAGTCGCGCGCATGGCGACTCCCTCGGTTTTGTCGCGCACCCCTAGCTGATCCACCAAGGAACCGTTGCTGTCGCCGAATTGGTAATGGTTGAGATGCGCTAGATCGGGGTTTTCCCGCCGCCATGCCAGCTTGACGAATTCATTGTCGACCGAACCGCCCAGCAAAATCGCTCCGTGTTTGGCAAATTCCTCTGCCAGACCTGCAAAACCGGTGATTTCCATCGCGCAGACAAAACTGAAATCTTTGGGGGTGAAGTAGATGACTTTCCACTTTCCAGGGAAGGACGTTTCGGTAATGGCTTCAATCGCCGAAACGCCATTTTCCTCATGCTGGTTGAAGCCTGGCTTGACTCCAATCACCTTGAACGCTTCGAGTTTTTCTCCCACTGTCTTCATTTGATGCTCCTGTTCGGATGGCATGGCTATGCGCCGCTTCTTTGCGCCATGGTTGCCGCACGCAAGAACCGGGGACTGCAGGCAGCAGACTACTTGGAGTCCGGAAGTTTCTGCGACGAAGCGGGTAGCGTGATACGGGCGGTGAGTCCGCCCCCTTCGCGGGCGAGCAGATTCAATGATCCCCCCGCTCGCTGCAGCAGGCGCCGCACAATAGCCAGACCCAGGCCGGCACCGCCGGCGTTGGTGCGTGCGTCGGAACCACGAGTAAATGGTCGTAGCATGCGAGGTATGTCTTCGGGTTTGACCCCTGGCCCTCGGTCGGAAATCTCGATCAAGAGATTGTTGGCCTGGGCTGTGAGCGATAAATGAATGCGTGGCGCCGAGTCTGGGGTGTGGCCATAGCGGCGGGCGTTTTCCAGCAAATTGCCCACCGCTCGCTGCAAGTCAGCCGAAGCAATGCGTGCCCACAGATTAGGCGTTACGTTGGCCTGCAGAATACCACCCAGCGATTCGGTATGGCTGCGCTCGCGCTCTATCAGGTCTGAAACCAGCTCGGAAATGTTGTTGGTCTCGTCGGGACTGCTGGATGGACGAGCGTATTCCATGAACTGTCCGATGGTGCGGTCAATCTGCGCCACATCTTCGTCGATTGCGTCACGACTGGCTTCAGAGACACCACTGAGTTCGATTTCAAGGCGCAGGCGTGCCAGCGGAGTTCGCAAATCGTGGGAAATACCGGCGAGCATCAAGGCGCGATCGGCTTCCGCACGGTCCAGCTCTTCTACCATGCGGTTGAAGTTGGTGTTGACGCGCCTGATCTCTTCGGGGCCGCTTTCGGGCAGCGGCGGGGGTGTTTCACCACGGGACAGAGCCTGTGTTGCGCGGGATAGCCGGGATAAGGGTCTATTGACGAAACCCACGATGACCGCGGCACCCAGCAGCGAAAGCAGCAGGGCGGCAGCCCCCCAGCCCAGCCATTCGACCCCGGGCACACGTTCAGCACGGTCCCTTTCAACCACCATCCAGTAGTCGTCGTCGTCGATGGAAAAGCTTACCCACAAACCTGGTATGCGATTGACTTCCCAGGCGACGACGGTGTCCGGCCCCAGGCGCTCTATGACTTGATCTTCAACCCGTTGGAGGACTTGGCGGTCAGGAAGCCGCACCGTGATGTCGTCTTTTTCATGAGGGTAGACCTGGATGCCTTCGTTGGTGGCCAGGTCAAGCAGCAGGTACCGGCGTTCCTGCGGCGCTGAATGGACCAGCGCCGCACGCGTGATATTGACGACGGTGACGATCTGCTGAGCGACTTGCTGGGCGCGCGGCTCTACCTCCATGCTGCGAAAAGCTTGCAGCCAGGCGGCGAGACTGGCAGTCATCAAGACGGTCAGCAAAAGGAACGTCCGGCTGAACAAGCCAAGCCGGGACGCGACACGCAGGGCAACGGACATAATCGATCAAGATTTGATCAACTTCCCCCGTCCGGTACGAAGACATATCCCAGCCCCCATACCGTCTGAATGAATACAGGCTTGGCGGGATCGGGTTCGATCAACTTGCGTAAGCGTGAAATCTGCACATCCAGGCTACGGTCGAATGCTTCATATTCTCGGCCGCGAGCCAATTCCATCAGTTTGTCCCGCGAAAGCGGAATCTTGGGGTGACGGGCAAACACCTTCAACACTGAAAATTCGCCGGTGGTCAGCGCAACCGGTTCGTTGTCCCGGGTAAGTGTGCGTGTGGCCAGATTGAGGACGTAGGGTCCGAAGGTGACGGACTCGTTGTCCTGGCTAGGAGCACCGGGATGTTCTTCAGGACCGCGACGACGCAGTACCGCATTGACGCGGGCCAGCAATTCACGGGGGTTGAAAGGTTTTGGCAGGTAATCGTCGGCGCCCATTTCCAGGCCGACGATGCGGTCAACATCTTCCGCCTTGGCCGTCAACATGATGATGGGCGTGCTGTCGCGGGCGCCACGCAAACGGCGGCAGATAGAGAGACCGTCCTCTCCGGGCAGCATGAGATCCAACACGAGCAGATCGAACCGCTCACGTTGCCAAAGTTTGTTCATCGTCTGGGCATTTTCCGCAACCCAGACAGAGAAACCTTGCTCGGCGAGGTAACGGCGCAGCAAATCGCGCAACCGTACGTCGTCATCGACGACAAGGATTTTTTTTGGGGCGTTGGCTAGTGACATGTGGAGAATGTAACGGAGGCGGTTGGATGAATCCAGCAGGGGTCATTGCTTGTTACATAAATCGGGGTTTGGTCACGGGCAAACTACAATGGGTAGCTCGGCAGCATCGTATGATTGGGACGTGAACAAAGTACTCAACCTAACTTTCAAGTGGACGGCAGGCGGCTCGGCGGTACTCATGATGGGCGGCTTGGTCACGATCATAACGGTATTGGCGGCTGGTGCGGCACTGGCGCAAGCGCGCGGGCCGGCTGGCAACCTCGTTGGTCCCGCTGTCCAAGGTAGCGCCTTGTCCAGAGTTGACAACGGGGTGTCGCGTGCCAGCATGGCTGGCGACGTCGGGAGGGCTGAGCTCTCTGACGGCGGCATCGCTCCTGCGTCTATGTCCGGCAGGTGGGTCGGTCCGGTTACCCAGGATGAACGCCGCCATCGGCCGCGCAAACTCACTGCGGAAGAGCGCAATTTGCTGCGCCAGGAAATCCGCAGCGCGAGCGAGGAAGTTTACGAGCCCTATCGTAGGAAAGTTCCCTGATCGCAAGCCGGGCCTCGCGCGGCCCGGCAGATTTGTGCGGCTTCACAGCAACAGCCGTTTAAGGTCTTACAATTGCAGCCCATGTCGCTGCATATTCTCGCCCTCGAAACCTCTTCCGCCTGGTGTGGCGTCGCACTTCTTAGTGATGACGGCACCGGCTCCATCTCGATCGCCAATCGTGAACACCATGGCGTTCAGGAGCATTCTGCTCGCCTCTTGCCCATGATTGACGAAATCCTGGCGCAAACCGGGCTCAAGCGCTCGTCCCTTGACGCCATCGCGTTTGGGCAGGGGCCGGGCGGATTTACCGGCTTGCGCGTAGCCTGCGGTGTCGCCCAAGGTTTGGGTCTGGCGCTAGATCGGCCTTTGCTGCCGGTGGTGTCGCATGCGGCGGTCGCGCAACAAGTGGAAGACAGCTCCGGGCGTGCGCTGGTCGTCGCCATGGATGCGCGTATGCATGAAATCTATCTTGCCATATACCGTCGAATGGGTCCGGCCGAACTGGAAACCGTGCTGGCGCCGCAATTGATGGCGACCGACGGTCTGGGTGACTGGGTGCGTGCTGAAGTCGCGCACCGGAACGCTGTCGGGCAAAAAGGAGGAATAGCTTTGTGTGGCGACGCCGCTCAAGCCTATCCCGAGGTTTTTGCCGCTTTCGATGCCGGCGAGCGCTTGCCTGTGTTGCGGCCGACGGCATCGGCGGTTGCTGAACTGGCTCATGGGGCCTATTTGCGCAATGAGGCCATCGCGCCTGAACTGGCAATGCCGCTCTATGTACGTGACAAAGTCGCCTTCACGACACAAGAACGCGAGTCAGGCGCCGGGGGAAACCCCCGTGTCGAGCCTAGGGAGGAGGCAAGGTGAGCGCGGCGCAAACGCGCTTGTCGGCCGCAGATGTGCCGGCTTTGCTGCAATGTTGGAAGCAGGCATGTCACCCGATGAGTACGATAGATCTAGACGAAATAGATGAGATCGAGCGTGAAATCTATCCCTTTCCCTGGAGCAGGGGAAATTTTGTCGACTCGATCCGATCGAACTACGATGCCTGGGTGTTGCGCGACGGCAATCGCCTGCTTGCTTACTGCGTTTGTATGCTGGCGCTGGACGAGGCCCATTTGTTGAATATCAGCGTGGCAAAGGGGGCACAGGGACTTGGCCTGGGACGCCATTTGCTGGGCTGGGTGGAGCAAGGCATGGCACAGCAGGGGGCACTCTCTATGCTGCTTGAGGTGCGGCCATCCAACAGCGTGGCGCAGGGTCTGTACCAGAGCGTTGGATACCAACGCATAGGTATGCGTAAAGCGTATTATCCGGCGCTTTCCGGAAGAGAGGACGCTATTGTCATGCGCAAAATGCTGCAGGGCGAAGGGGCGGGGAGCACGGTATGAACGCGATACGTAAGGCTTGGCTGCGCGAACTGGGGGTGGAGCGTTCGCTGATGGTGCCGCAACGTCCTCAGGTGCTTGAAAGTAAACAGCTTGTTCCCCCTGTGGCGTCTGTGCAAACGCATCCACGGCAGACGGAAGAGACACAGGCTGCCTCAGAGGTGACGGCGGAAGTCGTGGCGGCGCTGGCCCCGCCTGCGACAGCGGAAATGCCGCTGGTGCCGGCGCCAATGGATGCCCGTGATGCAGAGCAGGTTTGGGCTGCGTTTCAGCAGGAAGTCGCCGCTTGTGTGGCCTGTGGCTTGTGCAAAGGACGTACCCAGACCGTATTTGGCGTGGGGCGGCATACGGCCAGTTGGATGGTGGTGGGTGAAGCGCCGGGCGAACAAGAAGACAAGCAAGGCAAGCCTTTCGTAGGTCGTTCGGGAAAATTGCTGGACAGCATGTTGGCGGCTGTTGGGCGTTCGCGCGAGGTGGACGTATTCATAGCGAACGTAATCAAGTGCCGTCCCCCGGGCAATCGCGACCCAGAGCCTGAAGAGGTGGCGCACTGCAGCCCCTTTCTGAAAAGGCAGATCGCTATGATCAAACCGTCGATGATCCTGGTGGTGGGGCGGTTTGCCGCGCAGACATTATTGGGAACAGACGCCAAGATCGGCAGCTTGAGGGGGCGTGTCCACAGCATCGACGTGGAAGGGCGTGCTGTGCCCGTAGTGGTGAGTTATCACCCCGCTTATCTCTTGCGTAGTCCTGCCGAAAAAGCGAAAGCCTGGCAAGACTTGCAATTGGCTAAGAGCCTCGATTCAGGCGGAACCAAGCTTAGCGCCACGGTTTGAATGTCTTGGGGCTTGGTGCCGGCTTTACTGCGCTTGTAGCGAGCTCAAGCTTTAGCTTTGCCGGCGGGGCGCGGCAAGCGCCTTCTGGGCAAATTCCTTAGACTTAGTCGCAATTCAGGGCGGTGCCGTGCGCACGGCTGCCGATAACCTGATCCAGGTCAGGATGTCGCCTATGGTTGTGGTGATTCCAGATCATGATCAGAACCATGATGGCGGCTACCAGAGCGCCAAAAATGATGATGATGGTGTTGATGGGGATGTGTACGGCCAGCATGAGCGAATAGGCGGCGACCATCAGCAGGATATTCAATTGCTCATTGAAGTTCTGTACGGCGATCGAATGACCGGCGGATAGCAAAACGTGGCCCCGGTGTTGCAGTAGCGCGTTCATGGGCACCACAAAAAATCCGCCCAAGGCCCCGATAAGAATAAGCAGTCCATAGACAAACCAGGGGTCGTAGGCGATAGGCATCAGCATTACGACCAGCCCCATCACCACACCCATTGGAAGTACGCATAGGGCTTTGTGCAATGGAATGCGGCCAGCCAGGGTGGCCCCCAGTATGGTGCCGATGGACGCTACGCCCATCAGGATGGACGCCTTGTTGAGCGCCAGTCCCAACTGATTGCGCCCCCATTCAATCACGATAAGTTGCAAGGTTGCGCCCGCACCCCAGAAGAGGGTGGTGACGGCCAGCGAGATTTGTCCCAGTTTGTCGCGCCACAGCGTCGTGATGAAGCGGCCGAAATCGCCGATCAGGCGGACGGGATTGCGCTGCTGCTTGGGGTAGTGCACGCCGGTAAGGGGAATCAGCAAGTTGAAGATGGCGGCGAGCACATAGGTGAGGGCGATCACTACGATGGCGGCTTCAGCTGGGGTGTCGATGCCGACTGTGATGTGGGCGGATAGCTCGATGGAGAGTAACCACGCCGAAACCTTGGGGCTGATGAGCGCTCCTCCCAGCACGACCCCAAGAATGATGGAGACGACAGTCAGGCCTTCGATCCAGCTATTGCCTTTGACTAATTGTTCGGGCGGCAGCAGTTCGGTAATGATGCCGTATTTGGCTGGTGAGTAGGCGGCAGCCCCCACGCCCACGAGTGCGTACGCGGCACAGACGGCATACACCTGGTATTGCTCGCTAAGTCCTAGGTGGGCATGCGCGAACATGAGCAGACAGCCCCCAATCTTGACGAAGTTGGTGGCGAACATCACCTTGCCTTTCGGGAAGGAGTCGGCAAAGGCGCCGACGAACGCAGCCAACACCACGTAGGACAAGGCGAATGACCATTTGATCATTGGCGTCATCCAGTCGGGGCCATCCAGTTGCTGGATCAAGGCGATAGCGGCGATGAAAAGCGCATTGTCGGCCAGCGAAGAAAAAAACTGCGCTGCCATGATCAGGTAAAAACCGCGTTTCATCGGTGGCTGTTTGACTGGAATGCCTGCATGGAGTGGATTCGAACTGAGTGAGTGGGCTCAGGGCAGCACTGCAAGAAGCATCAGTGGCCGTGTGCAGCGACCGTGTTATAGCACGCGACAGTCGTGTATTTGCGGCCGCTCAGGTCCATGCCTTTGGATATCAACCCCGAATATTGCTTCCTTGAGCAAACTCTTGGAGGTGTACAACGGGCAGAGGTTCCCAACCAGCCTGGCGATGCTCAGCCACGACGTTGGTGAAAATGCCGCCGCGCACGTACCATTTGGCGGTGATGCGCAGGAATCGGGGGGAAATGGCCGCGACCACGTCGTCAACGATTTGATTGGTGACTGCTTCGTGGAATTTTCCTTCGTTGCGAAAGCTCCAGGTGTACATCTTCAGGCTTTTCAGCTCTACGCAACGCTGGTCGGGAATGTAGTCGATGACCAGCACCGCGAAGTCCGGTTGGCCGGTCATGGGGCAAAGGCAAGTAAATTCGGGTACTTCGATATGGATGTGAAAGTCCCGATCGGGACTCGGGTTGGGGAAGGTGTCGAGAGTATTGGATGGCTGTGAAGGCATGGCGCTTGAACGATTACGTAACTAATGTGAAAAAACAGGCCGCAGGGCCGCGCTTGCGCAACCTTGCCTATGACCCTTTGGTATTATACGGAGCGCTTGCCTGTTCTATCGGTTTAAACGATTTGACAAGGTTTTCGCGGCAATTTCTCCGTTGTTTCACAGTTCTTCACTAATTAAGCTTCGTTCCGGTGCGTCTAACCCAGCTAAAACTCGCAGGCTTCAAGTCTTTCGTCGATCCGACCTCCATCCAGGTTCCTAGCCAACTGGTAGGGGTTGTCGGGCCGAACGGCTGTGGAAAATCCAATATTATCGATGCTGTGCGTTGGGTGTTGGGCGAGTCCAAGGCGTCAGAGCTGCGCGGTGAATCCATGCAGGACGTCATTTTCAATGGATCTGTCCATCGAAAACCTGCGGCCCGTGCTTCGGTTGAGTTGGTGTTCGACAACTCAGAGGCCCGCGCAACCGGCCAATGGAGCCAATACGGAGAAATCGCCGTCAAGCGTGTCCTGACACGCGATGGCACCAGCAGCTACTTCGTCAATAATCAGCAGGTACGTCGTCGCGACATTCACGACATTTTCCTGGGAACCGGTCTGGGCGCACGAGGCTACGCCATTATCGGCCAGGGGATGATCGCTCGTATTATTGAGGCGCGTCCGGAAGAGTTGCGGGTTTTCCTGGAAGAGGCCGCTGGCGTTTCGCGCTACAAAGAGCGCCGTCGCGAGACCGAAAACCGCTTGAACGATACCCGAGAAAACATGACTCGGGTGGAAGACATCCTTCGAGAACTCACGTCGCAGCTGGAAAAACTGGAAGCGCAGGCCGAGGTTGCCAAGCGCTATCAGTTTCTGCAAAGCGACACCGAGCAGAAGCAGCGCTTCCTTTGGTTACTGAAAAAACGCGAAGCCGATTCTGAGCGGCTCGAGTTCGGGCTGGAAATCGAAAAGGCCCAGACAGAGCTGGAAGGCGCCATGGCCGGCTTGCGTAAACTGGAAGCGGACCTGGAAAGCAGCCGCCAGGCGCACTACGCGGCCAGCGATGCAGTGCACGCAGCGCAGGGCGGTCTGTACGAAGCCAATGGCGAAGTCAGCCGGCTGGAAGCTGAAATCAAGTATGTAGTCGAGGGACGAAACCGCATGCAGGTTCAGTTGGCGCAATTGCAGCAGCAAATTGCCCAATGGAGCGAGCAGCATGAAACCGGTAGCGAAGACCTGGCCCGCGCCGAAGAAGACCTGGCGGTAGGCGAAGCTCGCGCCGAAGAGGCACGTATCGTTGCGGAAGAGGCCCAAGCGCAATTGCCCGACGTCGAGATCAAGGTTCGCGATGCCGTAGCGGGCTTGGCCCAACTGCGCACCGCCTTGTCGCAACTTGAGCAAACGCTTGCTCTGACCGCGCAGGCGCAACGCGAAGCCGATCGCCAGTTGCAATCCTTGGCGCAGCGCGGCGAACGTCTGGACCAGGAAGAACGAAATCTGCAACGGCCGGACGCCAGTCGCCTGGAACAACTGAGCGGTGATCTTCTCGATACCGAACAACACGTGGCGCAGGCGCAAAGCGACCTGGCAGCGTTGGAAACCCAGTTGCCGCAAGTGGATACCGCTCGCAAGCAGGCCCAAGAGCACGCACAAAAGGAAGTAAGCGCTGTATCGCAAACCGAAGCGCGCTTGCTCGCCCTGACGCGTTTGCAGCAGGACGTGCAAAAGCAAGGGGCTTTGCATCCTTGGCTGGAAAAGCACGAACTATCGCAACTGGGGCGTTTGTGGCAAAAGCTGCATATTGAGCCTGGCTGGGAATCGGCACTGGAAGCGGTCTTGCGCGAGCGGTTGGCCGGGCTGGAAGTCAGCAACCTGGAGTGGGCCAAGGCCTTTTTTGGCGATGCTCCGCCAGCACGCCTGGCGTTTTTCCAGATGCCGGTGGCGGGCCCTTCGCCCACGCCGGAATCGGGTTTGAACCCTCTGACTTCTTTACTGCGGATCAGCGATCCTGGCCTGCGAGCTTTGATGAATGACTGGCTGCGCGATGTATACACCGCCAGCGACGCTACACAGGCGATGGCTGCGCGCGGTCAGTTGCCCGATGGTGCGCATTTCGTCGTTCGGGAAGGGCATTTGATTGGGCGTAATAGCGTGCGCTTTTACGCAGCGGACTCCGAGCAGGCGGGTATGCTGGCGCGGCAGCAGGAAATCGAGAACCTGCAGCGGCAGGTCAAGGCCCAATTGCTGATCGCCGATGAAGCCCGTTCCTCTGTGGCGCGCGCCGAAGCCGCTTATCAACAGGTCGCGCAGGCCTTGCCGGCGTCACGCCAGCGGCTGGCGGAAGTAACCCAGCGCCTGCATACGATTCAGCTAGAGCATTCGCGCTTGGCGCAGCAAGCCGCCCAGTCAGAGGAACGCGCAGCCCGCATCCAGGACGAACGCGCCGAACTGGCAGCGCAGGAAGAAGAAACTCGCATCCGCAAAGAAGAGGCGGAGGGCCGTTTCGAAGCCCTGGACGAGCAACTTGCCGAACAGCAGGCTTCTTTTGAAGACGCGCAGATGGCGCAAGAGCAGCGCGAGGCTGATGCTCAACGAGCCCGGGAACGCCTGCGCGAACTCGAGCGGGCAGCGCAAGAAGCCGGTTTTGCCGAGCGTGGTTTGCGGGCACGGATTGAAGAGCTGCGTCGGTCCTTGCAACTGGCCGGCGAGCAAAGCCATAGAGCGGCAGCCGAGGCCGAACGTGTGCAGCAGGAACTGCGTGTTCTGGATGATGCTGCTGCGCAAGCCGGGCTGCAGTCTGCGCTGGAAGTCAGGTCAGAACGCGAACAAATACTGAATCGCGCTCGTATCGAATTGGATACGCTGGCTGCTCAGTTGCGCGGCGCTGACGAACAACGCCTGACCATCGAGCGCTCATTGGATCCACGCCGCGCTCGTATTACCGAATTGCAACTGAAGGAACAAGCTGCGCGCTTGGCGCAAGAGCAATTCGCGGAACAGCTTTCCACCCACGAAGCGGACTTGCTGGCACTGGGCGAGCAGCTTGATGCGCTCCCCAAAGAATGGCAGCGTCCCAACTGGCTGCAATCAGAGCTGCAACGCCTGGCGCGCGATCTTGCCGCGCTCGGTGCGGTGAACCTCGCGGCGCTCGACGAATTGAACGCTTCGCGCGAACGCAAGGAATACCTGGACGCGCAACAAGCGGATCTGAAACTGGCTATCGATACGCTGGAAGATGCCATACGCAAGATCGACCGCGAAACACGCCAGCTTCTGCAGGAAACCTTTGATTCGGTCAATCGCAACTTTGGCGAGTTGTTTCCCTCCTTGTTTGGCGGGGGTGAGGCCAAACTAGCCATGACTGGCGATGAAATCCTGGATGCGGGCGTGCAAGTGATGGCGCAGCCTCCAGGTAAACGCAACAGCACGATTCATCTGTTGTCAGGCGGTGAAAAAGCCTTGACCGCGACAGCGCTGGTGTTCGCGCTATTCAAACTGAATCCTGCTCCATTCTGTTTGCTGGACGAAGTGGACGCGCCGCTGGATGACGCCAATACCGAACGTTACGCAAACCTGGTTCGCCGCATGAGCGAGCAGACTCAATTTCTATTCATTTCCCATAACAAAATCGCAATGGAAATGGCACATCAGCTAGTAGGTGTGACCATGCAGGAACAAGGTGTCTCCCGCATCGTCGCGGTCGATATCGAATCCGCCATGCAATTGGCTGTGGAGGCCGCATGATGGTTTTTATTCATATCGGCCTTTCTTCTTTTTTAACGCCCGCCTTCGAGAACAGAATCCATGAGTGATCTACAAACTGGGCTGATTGCCCTCGGCGTTCTGGCGATCGTTGTCGTGCTCGGCTTGAATTGGTGGCAAGACCGTCGTGCGCGCAAACAGATCCAGGACCGTTTTCCGGACAATGGGAAAGACGCTTTGCTGCACGGTAGCGACCTGGCTCCTTCGCCCGCCGATTCCGTGCGGCGTGAACCCGGCATGGGCTTGGCCCAAGAGGGTAGCGATGCGGTAGAAGCTGCGGCTGCCCAGGCCCACCTGGATGAAGCATCTTCGCCGCATGACAAGGAAGAGGCCGACGAGGCGTGCGAAACGGTGATCGACGTATCGTTTCTCGAACCGGTACCCGGCGATGAGTTGGCTGCTTTTACACAAGGTATACGGCATGCGGGGCAGAAGGCCTTGCGAGTCTTCGCCGAAACGACCGATGGCGCCCATCGCGCCACGATCCGGCCGGGCGAGCTTTATGCTTCGGTGCAAGTGGCCGTGCTGTTGGCAAATCGCAGCGGCCCGCTTAGTGCCGGAGAATGGGCGGAAGCCTTGTCGCGGTCGCGCGTATTGGCTGATCGATTTGACGGAACGGTTGAAGCCGCGGATGCTCAAGTGGTGCTGGATCGCGCTAGCAAACTCGATGCTTTGTGTGCTGCGCTTGATGCCCAGGTTGGACTCACTTTGGTCGCCAGCAGTCGCCGCTGGTCGTCGGGCGATGTGCTGACAGCTGCGCGGGAAGCTGCGTTTTCAGGGATTCAGGATGGCCGTCTACCTTGGTTGGACAAGGACGGAGCGGTCTGCTTTACGCTGGGACGCAGCGATGGCGTGTCGCTAGGGTCTGCTGGGCCGGCCACCATCGCTCAGCTCACTCTGGTTCTGGACGTACCTCGTGCACGTGCCCACGAGCAAGGTTTTGCTCACATGGCGCAGATTGCTCGCGGTCTGGCCGGCAGGCTCGAAGCCACGGTGGTAGATGACAATGGCCGTCCCTTGGCCGATGGTGCGGAGAACGCTATCGACCAACAGCTTCACGCTTTGTATGCACGCTTGGATAAATCCGGCTTGACTGCCGGTTCGGTACGCGCTTTGCGCGTATTCGGGTGATAGCTAACGCTGTATCGAATGACTGACTCTCTATCCGGACCAGACCGGGAAAACGCGGCCGCCAGTCGCGCGGCCGTATTGCGCGATGAACTTGCCACACATAACACTCGCTACTATGTGCTCGATGATCCGCTGATCAGCGATAGCGAATACGATGCCTTGTTCGCAGAGCTGCAGGCGCTGGAACAAGCTTTTCCGCAGTTGGTGACGCCGGAATCTCCTACGCAACGAGTAGGGGGCGCACCTCTGTCAGCGTTTGGCTCGGTGCGGCATTCGGTGCCCATGCTTTCCTTGAACAATGCTTTTGCCGACGAAGAGGTCGAAGCATTCGACAAACGCGTGCGCGACGGATTGGGAGCGACCGAGGTTGACTATGCTTGTGAGCTCAAGCTCGATGGTCTGGCGGTCAGTTTGCGATATGAGCACGGGCAGTTCGTGCGTGCGGCGACCCGTGGTGACGGGCAGGCCGGCGAAGACATTACGGCCAATATCCGTACGGTTCGCGCGATACCGCTCAAGTTGCGCGGTACGGTGCCGGCCGTTCTGGAAGTGCGCGGCGAAGTGTTGTTGTTTCGGCAGGACTTCGAACGTTTGAACGATGCGCAAAGAGCCAGCGCAGACAAGGTTTTCATCAACCCCCGCAATGCGGCGGCAGGTAGCTTGCGTCAATTGGATCCACGTATTACTGCGCGGCGGCCTTTGCGTTTTTTTGCCTATGGCTGGGGAGAGATCCTGGCGACGCTGCCTGAACAGAGTGCGGCGGCAGATTCAAATAGCCCTTTGTCGACTCCACCTTTGGATTCGCATGCAGGAATGCTGGATTGGTTTCGTGAAATAGGCTTGCCGGTTGGACCCGAGCGCGAGAAAGTAAAGGGCGCCGAGGGTATGTTGGGATTTTACCGTCGCGTCGAGTCCATGCGCGCCGCTTTGCCCTATGACATTGACGGCGTGGTCTACAAGGTTGATTCGCTGGCGTCGCAACGCAGTCTGGGATTTGTATCGCGCGCCCCCAGATTCGCCCTGGCGCACAAATTTCCCGCCGAAGAGGCCACCACCGAGCTTTTGGATATCGAAGTCCAAGTGGGCCGCACCGGCGCCATTACCCCGGTCGCCCGCCTCAAACCAGTATTTGTGGGCGGCGTGACGGTCACCAATGCTACTTTGCACAACGAAGATGAAATCGTGCGCAAAGACGTGCGTATCGGCGATACGGTAGTCGTGCGGCGTGCGGGCGACGTGATTCCTGAAGTGGTGATGCCGGTGCTGGATAAGCGTCCCGACAACGCACGGCAATTTCAGATGCCGACGCATTGCCCCATATGTGGATCGGCGATCGAGCGTCCCGAAGAGGAAATCATTGCGCGTTGCACGGGTGGTTTGTTCTGCGCCGCACAGCGCAAGCAGGCACTGATTCATGCGGTTCAGCGGCGTGCGCTGGACATCGAAGGGCTGGGCGAAAAACTGGTCGATCAACTGGTTGAGCGGGGTAGGGTGCATACGCTGGCAGACCTGTATACCCTGACTGAAGACGAGTTATCGGGTATGGACAGGATGGGCGAGAAATCGGCCCAGAATCTGGTGGCGGCCATTGCAGCTACCCGCAATCCGCCGCTCGGACGTTTTCTGTTTGCCTTGGGCATCCGTCACGTAGGCGAGTCGACGGCGCGAGACTTGGCGAAGCATTTCGGCACGCTGGATGCGGTGATGAATGCACAGGAAGCCGAACTGTTAATGGTGAACGATGTAGGCCCTATCGTGGCCGCGTCGATCTGCCGCTTTTTTGCCGAAGCTCATAACCGTGAAGTCGTGGCTGATTTGCTGCGTAATGGCGTAACACCGGACACGGAAGCAGTCGTTGATAGAACGGCCGGACCTATCGGCGACAAGACCTTCGTGTTGACGGGAACCTTGCCTTCCATGACACGAGATGAAGCCGCCGACTTGATTCGCGCAGCGGGCGGTAAGGTAACAGGGTCGGTATCCAAGAAAACCCATTATGTCGTGGCAGGTGCCGATGCCGGCAGCAAACTCGTCAAGGCGCAGGAACTGGGCGTGACCGTACTGGACGAAGAAGGCTTGCGCCAGTTGTTGGCCGGCCATTGAGGTTTCAAGACGCAGCCCAAGGCTGCAAGGACGCAAGATGCAGGCGATTATCGGCGGTACCGGGCTATATCAATTGACGGGGCTGGTTGTGACTCGCCGCCACGTCGTGCGCACACCTTATGGCGAACCTTCTGGCGCGCTGACCTACGGCAGGATAGGCGATGGCGAGGAAATCATTTTTCTGGCGCGCCACGGTTACGGGCACACGTTGGCGCCGCATCGCATCAATTATCGCGCCAACCTGTGGGCCTTGCACGATGTGGGCGTGCAGCGCATTGTTTCTGTGGCTACCGTGGGCGCCATTTCATCATCCTTGTCACCAGGGATGATAGTGGTGCCGGACCAGATCATCGACTACACCTCTGATCGCGCCAATACCTTTTTTGATGGCGGGGATCAGGCCGTGGCGCACGTGGATATGACCCAACCCTATGGCGATCGCATGCGGCAGGATTTGCTCTCGGCAGCAAAAGAATGCTCGGTAGCTGTAAGCGACGGCGGGGTCTACGGTTGTACGCAGGGCCCTCGTATGGAGACCGCCGCTGAGATCCGCCGCATGGGGCGTGATGGTTGCGATATGGTCGGCATGACGGGTATGCCTGAGGCATCGCTGGCGCGTGAACTGGAGCTCGATTATGCGGCCCTGTGTTTAGTGACTAATCACGCGGCAGGCAAGGGGGCTAGCAATCTGTCGATTTCCATGGATGAAATCCGTGAAACCGTTGACAACAAAATGAAGGAAGTCCACTGCGTGCTGGGGCAGCTATTCGGCGGATAAAGCAATGCAGTTTGCAAGAGCATAAGCACCGGGCTATTGCCCTGTATGTGCTCTTGCATATTTTCCTGCCTTATCCACCTTGCTCAAGTTAGCTGCTTGAGCAAGACTGTTTAGCCGAGCAAACCTTCGGCTTTCAGTGCGGCCTGGACCGACGGGCGCTGGGCGATACGCTCGCGAAAAGCTACGATTGCAGGCCATTTTCCTAAGTCTATGCCCACCCGCGGCGCCCAGCCGCTAACCACGAACAAATAAATATCCGCGACGGAAAAGCCGCTTTCCATCAGGTAGTCGCGCTGGGACAGTTCGCTTTGAAGATAGTCCAGGCGGGGGGCGATGAAAGTCTTGAAGTGTTCTTTTACGTCGTCACCAAGCTGTGGCTTGAAGAAAACACCCAAACCCTTGTGGATTTCGGTAGCAACGAAGACCAACCAGGTTTGCAAGAGGTAGCGTTCGGGGCTGGACGGTGCCGGAGCCAGCTTCTTCTCGGGCGCTTGGTCGGCCACATATTGAAGTAGTACGGCCAGCTCAGTCATCACCACACCGGGTTTGACTTCAAGCGCGGGCACGTAACCCTTGGGATTGATCTTCTTGAAGTCCTGGCCGGATTCGGTGGTCTTGGCCCGCAAATCCACCTTTTCCCAGGTGAAGTCAATGCCGGCCTCGCGTAAGGCGATGTGAGGCGCTTGAGAGCATGCGCCAGGAGTGTAGTAAAGCTTCATGTCTGTCCTTTACTGTTGGGTGCTGCGACGAAAACACCATCAATTGTCGCACCGCTGCGAACCTATGCATATCGCCGCCCGACTATTTCAGAGTTTTTTCCAGTTCTTCCTGTTCGTGTAGCGTGATGGGCACGGCGTTGACTTGCCAGATATTGCGACAATATTCCTGGATGCTGCGATCGGACGAAAACTGCCCTGATCTAGCCACATTGAGTATGGACATGCGAGTCCAACTATCCTGCTTGAGATAAACCTGACTGACAGTGTCCTGGCAGGTAATGTAAGACTGGTAGTCCGCCAGCAGCAGGTAGGGATCCTGGTCGAGCAGATCGTCTACCAGCGGCTGGAATACGCTGGCATCGCCGCGGGAAAAGAAGCCGCTGCGGATAAGATCGATTGCGGCGCGCAATTCGAGATCTTGTTCGTAATAATCGTGCGGCCGATAGCCATGGGCTTTCAGTGCGCGAACCCCATCTGCCGTGTGGCCGAACAAGAAGAAATTTTCTGCACCCACTTGCTCGCGGATCTCGATGTTGGCGCCATCCATGGTGCCTATGGTGAGGGCGCCATTCATGGCGAATTTCATATTGCCCGTCCCTGAAGCTTCCTTGCCGGCCAGCGAAATCTGTTCGGAAAGATCGGCGGCAGGGTAGATGGTTTGCCCCTGCGTGACATTGAAGTTCGGAATGAACACGACTTTAAGAAGATCATGCATCTCAGGGTCGCGATTGATGACTTCGCCCACCGAGGTAATCAATTTGATCATCAACTTGGCCATCTGGTAGCCGGGTGCGGCTTTGCCGCCAAAAATGAATGTGCGAGGCAAAATGTCGCCCCGATGTCCGCTTTTCAATCGGTGGTAAAGAGTGATGATGTGTAAAACAGCCAGATGCTGGCGTTTGTACTCGTGAATGCGCTTGACCAGGACATCAAAGATTGAATCTGGGCTGACCGAAACCCCGGTGCGGTGCCGGATGAGCGCGGCCAGATCCACCTTGTTGGCGCGTTTGACGTGGCGCCACAACTGCTGGAAGGGGCTGTCGTCGGCATATTTCTCAAGGCCCCTGAGCCGTGGCAGATCGGTGATCCATTCCGGGCCGATTGTGCTAGTTATCAGTCCGCTCAAGCGGGGGTTGCTTTGAACCAGCCAGCGGCGAGGTGTGACGCCATTGGTGATATTGGTAAATTTTTCCGGCCACATTTCGTAGAAATCTTTAAGCACTTCCTGCTTGAGCAGGCTCGAGTGCAGGGCAGCGACACCATTGATGGTGTGGCTGCCGACGCAAGCCAGATTCGCCATGCGAACGTAGCGCTCGCCGCTTTCATCGATCAGGGAAAGGCGGGCGAGCCGCGTATCGTCACCCAGGAAACGTATACGCACATCATTCAAAAAGCGTGAATTGATTTCGTAGATGATTTCAAGGTGGCGCGGCAAAATGCGTTGAAACAATGCCAGTGGCCAGCGTTCCAGTGCTTCCGGCAGCAGGGTGTGATTGGTATACGAAAAAGTGTGGGTGGTGATGTGCCAGGCTTGCTCCCACGGCATCAGATACTCATCTACAAGCAGACGCATCAGTTCTGCAACCGCAATGGCCGGGTGGGTATCGTTGAGTTGAACCGCGAACTTGGTATGGAAATCGGGAATGATTTGACCGCGCGCTTTGTGTATGCGCAGCATGTCTTGCAAAGAGCAGGAAACAAAAAAGTACTGTTGCTCCAGCCTGAGTTCTTTGCCTTGGATGGTGTCATCATTGGGGTAGAGCACCTTGGTCAGGTTTTCGGACGTAACCTTCTTGTTGACGGCCCCGATGTAATCGCCTTGGTTGAATACTGAAAAATCGAAAGACTCGGTGGCTTCCGCCCGCCACAGGCGCAGCGTGTTCGTTGTGTCGACGTGGTATCCCAGAATAGGGGAGTCGAACGGAACGCCGACTACCGTCTTTTCCGGCGCCCATCGAACCCGCAAATGTCCTCCGTCATCGGTATAAGGTTCGGTGTGGCCGCCAAGCTTGATCTCTACCGCCCATTCGGCGCGCTGGATCTCCCAAGGGTTGCCGGAGCGTAGCCATTTGTCCGTATTTTCAACCTGCCAACCATCAATAATGGTCTGGTAGAAGATGCCATATTCGTAACGGATTCCGTAGCCGTAAGCGGGAATTTGCGCGGTCGCCAGCGAGTCGATGAAGCAGGCGGCCAAGCGGCCGAGGCCACCGTTGCCTAGTCCGGGCTCTTCCTCCTGGCGAAGGATGTCCTTGAAATCCAGACCCAGATCGGTAATGGCTTGTTTGACCTCGTCGTAAATACCCAGATTGACGAGGTTGTTGCCCAAGTGCGGCCCCATCAGAAACTCTGCAGACAAATAGGCAACGGTTCGCGGGGCTGTGCGGTTGTATTCGAAAGTGCTGCTAATCCATCGTTGCAAAGAACGGTCACGAATGGTGTGCGCCAAGGCCAGGTAAAAGTCGCTTTTACCGGCAATGCCGGGGAATTTTCCCTGGGTATAGAAGAGGTGATCGAAAAAAGCGCGCTTAAGGGCATCGCTACTCAAAGATGTGCGATCGTCTTCGCCATTGCTGCGGGTTGTGCTTGACACGCGTCGGCTCCCTGCTTCGATGTTCTTGGCACTCTACGCTCTCTAGCTGCGTCAACGCGCAATAAAGTGTCGCAGCTTGTCGCTCAAGCCTGTGCAAACACTTAGCCAGCCCAGTGTTCACAGCCTTGCGCGTAGGCGTATGGCGGGCCCTAGGGCAAGGAGAGGCAGTAGTTGCTACTTACTGTAGCGCCGCCAACAGATCCTGTTCAAATTGGATCTGATTGCGCGGATTTTCGAGCGTCGGGCCGTCGATAAGAAAGGTGTCTTCTACACGTTCCCCCAGCGTCATTACTTTGGCCGTTTTGAGGTTGACGCTGTGCTTGGCGAAGGTTCGTGCCAAAGCGTGCAGCAGTCCGGTGCGGTCGGCGGCGGTCACGCTTAGTATCCACGATTGACCGCGTTCGTCGGGCCGTAGTTCTACGGTCGGGTTCAGCGGAAACATGCGTGATTGGCGCGATTGGCGTGGCCCCAGCGGAATCGGACTCGCGCTGTAAGGGGTAGAGGGGGCAGCGGTGGCCAGACGCTGGGTCAGTTCGTGTTCGACCAGGTTCAGCAAGGAGCGTTGTTCGCTGGTAGTGCCGTCGGCAAGCACGATGAAGTTGTCCAATGCCCAACCGTGTCTTGTCGTGTGGATGCGTGCATCTTGAATGCTTAGGTGGCGCTCGTCGAAATAGCCGCAAATACGGGCGAAAAGGTCAGCTTGGTCTTTGACGTAAACGACTATCTGCAGGCCTTCGCCGATAGGTGCGAGGCGGGCGCGTACGATAGGCTCGTCGCTGTTTACCCGGTTATAGAGACGGCGGGTCTGCCAGGCGATGTCAGCCGCTTCATTGCGCAGAAAATAGGCGACATCGAGCTCGTCCCATAAGGCCTGATGCGCATCATCGCTCAGTCCGGCCAGCCGCAAGGCGTGTATGGCTTCCTGCTTGCGGTTTTCAAGCACCGCTGTGGGGTCGGGGGCTTCGCCGCCCAATGCCCTGCGGGTTTTGAGATAGAGGTCTTCCAGCAACTTGCCTTTCCAGGCGTTCCAGACCTTGGGGCTGGTGCCGCGAATATCGGCCACCGTAAGCAAGTAAAGGGCAGTAAGGTGGCGCGTGTCGCCCACGATGACGGCGAAATTTTGAATGACCTCCGGATCGGAAAGGTCTTGCTTCTGAGCAACCGAAGACAAAGTCAGGTGGCGTCGCACCAGGAATTCGATCAACTCGGTATCGACGGCATCAAGTCCGTGTTCCCGAGCGAACTTGCGGACCTCCTGCGCTCCCAGTTCTGAGTGATCGCCGCCGCGGCCTTTGGCGATGTCATGGAACAGTGCGGCGATATATAGCAGCCAATGCCGGTCGAAGTTGGCGATGAGCTGGCTGCACAGGGGATATTCGTGCGCATGTTCGGGCATGGTGAAGCGACGCAAATTGCGCACCACCATGAGGATGTGCTGGTCTACCGTGTATGCATGAAAAAGGTCGTGCTGCATTTGTCCCACAATGCGCCGGAAGGGCAGCAGGTAGCGGGGCAAAATGCTCAGATCGTTCATGCGGCGTAATTCGTGGACGATGCCGCGCGGCTGTTGCAGCAAGGCCAGGAAAGTGTGCCGGTTGACCGGATTGCGGCGGTATTGGGCGTCGATCAGGCGGCGTGCGTGCCAGATGGCGCGCAGCATCCGTGCCGACATGCCTTTGAGTTCTGGGTGTTGTTGCATGACCAGAAAAGCCCGTAGCAACAAGGTGGGTTTGCGCTGAAAGGCGTCCTCGAGATAGGTGTCGAGGTGGTCGTGGATGTTGCAGAAGTCTTCATCGATGGGATGAGCTTGCGCGTCCGGGTCGGCGAACAGCCGCGCTTCGATGTTCTGCACCAGGATGGCATTGAGCTGGGTTACCAGCTTTGCAGCCCAATAGTAGCGTTGCATCAGCATTTCACTGGGTCGGCGGCCACCCGTGCTGTTGATGCCGTAAACCTTGGCCAGTCCGGGCTGCACGTCGAATACCACCCGGTCCTCGCGACGACCTGTCAACAAATGCAGTTCGATCCGCAGGCGCTTGAATGCTTGCTCGGCCCGGCGCAACTGGCGAGCTTCGTCGTCGGTCAGCAAACCGGCGCGCGCAACCTGACTCCAGGTTTTGCCGAATCCTGCCGCGCGCGCCATCCAGAGTATGACTTGCACGTCGCGCAAGCCACCGGGGGATTCCTTGCAGTTTGGTTCAAGTGCGTACGGCGTGTAGTTGTACTTGGTATGCCGCTGCTGCATTTCCAGCAGTTTGTCGTGGAAAAAAGCACGTTTATCCAGCCGGGCGCGCATGGCTGCTTCGAATTTGCGCATCAGCGTGCGGCCGCCGGCCAGGTAGCGGGCTTCCAGCAAGGCGGTTTCTACCGTGATGTCCTTGGCGGCCTCGGCTTCGCACTCTTCGATGGTGCGGGCGCTGTGGCCAGGCTCCAGGCCTATGTCCCACAAAGCGGTTATCAAGTCTCCGATGCGCGCTTCGTCGATAGCGTCGGGGGTGCGCTGCAATAGAAAGAGGATGTCGATATCGGACGAGGGGTAGAGTTCGCCCCGGCCGTAGCCGCCTACGGCCGCCAGGGCTGCCCCTTCGGGCAGGGGATAGTGCTCAAGCAAGGCAAGCAGAGTTCGATCGGCAATGCGCCGAAGTTCCGTCAGTAAAGCATCACAACGCAAATTGCCGCGAAAACTTGCAATCGCCCGCTCGCGGCTGGCCCGCATGGTGTCGCGCAAGGCGGACAAACCGGTAAGAGGGGCCGGTAGCGTGGCTGCGGGCATGGTGTGCTTCTGTGGGTTCAGGCGGCTTTTTTGCTGATGAAGGTGGGCGGGGCCGGCATGCCAGGAGAAACCGTCAGGATTTCGTAGCCGCTGTCTGTAACCAGCACCGTATGTTCCCACTGTGCAGACAGGCTGTGGTCGCGGGTGACGATGGTCCAGCCATCGGCAAGTTCGCGGATTTCGCGCCGCCCCGCATTGATCATGGGTTCAACCGTGAAAATCATGCCCGCTTCGAGTTGAACGCCGGTGCCGGCCTTGCCGTAGTGCAGCACTTGAGGGTCTTCATGGAAAACCGACCCTATGCCGTGACCGCAGAACTCTCGCACAACGCTGTAACCGAAGCTTTCGGCATATTTTTGAATGGCTTGCCCGATGTCGCCCAGGTAGGCGCCGGCGCGGATTTGTTCGATCCCCAGCCACATGCACTCGTAGGTGACTTCGGCCAGACGGCGGGTGAGGACAGAAGGTTCGCCGACGAAATACATACGGCTGGTGTCGCCATGCCAGCCATCTTTGATGATGGTGACGTCAATATTGACCGAATCGCCGTTCTTGAGCACCTTGGGGCCGGGAATGCCGTGGCAAACCTGATGGTTGACAGACGTGCAGATGGAACCGGTGAAGGGGGGATAGCCAGGGGGGGCATAGCCTATCGTGGCGGATTTGACCTTGAGCTCGTCAGTCAGGTATTCCAGGCACAAGCGATCGAGTTCGCCGGTTGTGACCCCGGGTTTGACGTAGGGGGTGATGAAGTCCAGGATAAGCGCCGCGTCTTGGCAAGCCGCACGCATTTTTTCTATTTCCTGGGCATTTTTGATGCTGATACTCATAGTCTTTCGTACCGATTTGTAACAGTTGACCGCCTTTACCCCGGGTTTTGCCACTTATTCGTACTGCCGCTTGAGTACAGGGCGCGGAAAATAGTAGAATTATAGGCTTCCTTGAATTTAAGGAAGGAAAAGAAGGTGCGTTACCGCAGTATGTAGGTAGGTGTGCTGGAAAGTAGGTGTGCTGGAAA
>JBEBXA010000014.1:0-62268 GCA_040391825.1 Pigmentiphaga sp. | reverse complement strand
CCAAAAGAAGTTTCATTTTCCCCCAGTCCACGTTACTCTTTAAAAAAGCACGACCGTTCGTTTCCCCCTTCGGTATCCGCCTCCAAACCGACGCAAACATTCGCACCACCCGGAGCCAGCTTGATCCCCACGGACGCACCACGCCCGCGCAAAGGCGAACTCACCCATGCAGCCATCCTCGAAACCGCGCTGGCCCTATCCGCCCGCGAAGGCATCGAGGGCTTGACCCTGGGCATGGTTGCCGAACGCATGGGCATGAGCAAAAGCGGCGTCTACGCCCACTTCGGATCCCGCGAAGACATGCAAGTCGCCGTCATCCACGAATATCGCGACCGTTTCGAACAGGAAATATTCTTCCCCGTACTGGAACTCCCTCGCGGCTTACCCCGCCTGCAGGCCCTATTCGCCAACTGGGTCAAACGCGTCACCCAGGAAATCGAACAAGGCTGCCTCTACATCGGCGGAGCAGTGGAATATGACGACCGATCCGGCCTAGTCCGCGACCACCTCCACGAATCCGTCGTCCTGTGGCGCAGCGTATTGCTGCGCGCCTGCAATCAAGCCATAAACGAAGCGCACTTGCGTGCCGACACCGATCCCCAACAACTCTTGTTCGACATGTACGGCCTCATCCTGGTCTTGCATCACGACGCCCGCTTTCTGAAAATACCCGGTTGCACAGAACGCGCGCAGCGCGGCTTTGCGCGCCTGATCGATGCCTGTCGAAATTCATGACTACAAGCTACAAGGAACACCATGCCGAACTTCATCGTCCGTAAAGTCGCCGTGCTGGGCGCCGGCGTTATGGGGGCACAGATTGCCGCCCATTGCATCAACGCCAAAGTCCCGGTGGTGCTGTTCGACCTGCCCGCCAAGGAAGGCCCCAAGAGCGCCATCGCCATCAAGGCTATCGACAACCTGCGCAAACTCAACCCGGCGCCGCTGGGCACGCCCGACCTTGCAGCCTTGATCGAACCGGCCAACTACGAAGAAGACTTAAACAAGTTGAAGGAATGCGATCTGGTCATCGAGGCGATTGCCGAACGCATGGACTGGAAACACGACTTGTACGAACGGGTGGCTTCCGCTATTGCGCCACATGCCATCTTCGCAACCAACACCTCGGGCTTGTCCATCACCAAGCTTTCCGATGGCATGGCCGCCGCACTGCAGTCGCGCTTTTGCGGCGTGCACTTCTTCAACCCGCCGCGCTATATGCACCTGGTCGAGCTGATCCCTACCGCCAAGACCGATCCCTCCATATTGGACAAGCTGGAAGCCTTCATGACGACGGTGCTGGGCAAAGGCGTGGTTCGAGCCAAAGACACGCCCAACTTCGTCGGCAACCGAGTAGGTGTGTTCGGCTTGGTCTCCACCATGATCGAAGCCGAAAAATTCGGACTCTCATTCGACGTGGTCGATGATCTGACCGGCGCCAAGCTGGGACGCGCCAAGTCGGGCACCTTTCGCACCGGCGATGTAGTCGGCCTGGATACCCTGGCCCATGTCATCAAGACCATGGAAGACTACCTGCCCGATGATCCCTTTGCCGTGCATTACGCAACGCCACCCGTGCTGGCCGGCCTGATCGCTCAAGGCGCTTTGGGACAGAAAACCGGCGCGGGCTTTTTTCGCAAAGACGGCAAGAACATCCTGCGTTTCGATCCTGCTCAAAAGACCTACGTGCCGGCCGATGGCAAAGCCGACGACGCTGTAGCACGCATACTCAAGAAAGCCCCTGCCGAACGCCTGCAACTGTTGCGCGAATCGACGCATCCGCAAGCCCAGTTCCTGTGGGCCATTTTGCGCGACACCTTCCAGTACATCGCGGTACACCTGGCCGATATTGCCGATACCGCGCGCGACGTCGACTTCGCCATGCGCTGGGGCTTTGGCCATGGCGTGGGGCCGTTCGAACTGTGGCAGTCGGCCGGCTGGCTCAAGGTGGCCCAGTGGGTGCAGGAAGATATCGCGGCCGGCAAGACCTTGTCGAGCGCGCCATTGCCGGCTTGGGTGAGCACAGGTCCGGTGGCCAGCAAGGGTGGGGTGCATCGCCCCGAAGGCTCCTGGAATCCGACCACCCAGGTGTTTGAGCCGCGTTCTGATTTGCCCGTCTATCAGCGCCAGCTTTTCAGGGCGCCGTTGGTTGGTGACGGCGTATCGCCGCAAACCTCCGGCAACACCGTGTTCGAAGATGAGTCGATTCGCTTGTGGACTCTGGCGCAAGCCGGTCTGGACAATGTGCTGATCGCCACCTTCAAAACCAAGATGCACGTCATCGGGCCAGGCGTGACCGCCGGTTTGCTGAAAGCCGTAGATCTCGCGGAAGAACGCTATCACGGCCTGGTCGTCTGGAATACAAGCGAACCCTTTACCGCGGGCGCCGACCTGCAGACCATCGTGCCCCTGTTCCTGAGCGGTGGCTTGCAGGCCATCGAGCCCGAAGAGGAACGCTTGCAGCAGTTGATGCTGCGCTTGCGATACGCGCAGGTTCCGTCGGTCGCCGCTATCTCCGGCATGGCGCTGGGGGGCGGTTGCGAGCTAGCGGTACATTGCACGCGCCGGGTTGCCCATCTCGAAAGCTACATTGGTTTGGTGGAAGTGGGGGTCGGACTGGTGCCGGGCGCGGGCGGACTCGCTTTTGGCGCGCGCCGCGCCGCAGAAGAACACGCCCTGGCACCCGATACCTCTCTGCTTCATTTCTTGAAAAAATATGCCATGCAGGCAGCTAGCGCGCAGGTTTCCAAGTCGGCTATCGAAGCGCGCAAGATGGGCTATTTGCTGGACAGTGACCCGGTGGTGTTCAACGTTCATGAGCTGCTGTATGTGGCCATACGCGAAGCGCAAAGCTTATACGAGAGTGGCTGGCGCGCCCCGTGGAAAGCGCCTTTCCCCGTAGCCGGCAACGAAGGTATCGCTACGCTGACCTCGCAACTGGTGAATATGCGCGACGGCGGATTCATTTCCGAACACGATTTTCATTTGGGCAAAACCATCGCCCACATCATGTGCGGTGGAGACATCGTGCCGGGATCGCTGGTGGACGAACAATGGATCATGGCGCTCGAGCGGCAAGCCTTTATGTCGCTGCTCAATCATCCTAAAACGCAGGAACGCATCATGGGCATGATGCAGTCCGGTAAGCCTGTAAGAAATTGAGGAGTCCAGCCATGTCCCGACAAATTCAGGAAGCCTATATCGTTGCCGCCGCGCGCACGCCAGTAGGCAAAGCGCCTCGCGGGGCCTTGCGTACCGTCAGGCCCGACGACTTGCTGATTCACGCCGTCAAGGCCGCCCTTGCTCAGGTGCCGGGGCTTGATCCACAACGTATCGAAGATGCAATCATCGGTTGCGCCATGCCCGAAGGGGCGCAAGGCCTGAACGTTGCGCGCATCGCCACCTTGCTGGCGGGGCTGCCGCAAAGCGTGGGCGGCGCTACCGTCAATCGTTTTTGTGCATCGGGCCTGACCACGATTGCGATGGCGGCCGATCGTATACGCGTGGGCGAAGCCGACGTCATGATTGCCGGTGGCACCGAGTCGATGAGTATGGTGCCTATGGGTGGCTTCTCTCCATCGGTGAACCCACGGGTGTTCACCGGTGATGAAAATATCGGCATCGCCTATGGCATGGGGCTGACTGCTGAGAAAGTGGTGGCGCAATGGAATGTATCGCGTGAGGACCAGGATGCATTTGCCCTGGCTTCCCATGCCAAAGCCGTGGCAGCCCAGCAAGCGGGCGAATTTACGGATGAAATCGCGGCGATTGAAGTCATTGAGCATATTCCTGATCTGGAATCTGGCCAGATACGGACGCGCAAGCGCATCCTTGCGCAAGACGAGGGGCCGCGCGCGGATACCAGTGCCGAGGCCTTGGCCCGTCTGCGTCCGGCCTTCGCCGCCCGGGGCAGCGTGACTGCCGGTAATAGTTCGCAAATGTCGGATGGGGCAGGCGCGTTGATTCTTGTGTCCGAGCGTATTCTGAAGGAATACAACCTTACCCCTCTGGCGCGCTTCGTGAGCTTTGCGGTGCGCGGTGTACCGCCCGAAATCATGGGGATCGGGCCCAAAGAGGCGGTACCCGTCGCCCTGAAGGCAGCAGGCCTGTCTTTGGCGGATATGGCCTGGATAGAATTGAATGAAGCGTTCGCGGCGCAGTCGCTTGCGGTGATGCGTGATCTGGGAATGGATCCGGCGCGTGTGAACCCCTTAGGGGGGGCGATCGCCCTGGGCCATCCTTTGGGGGCGACCGGCGCGATTCGCGCAGCAACTGCGATCCATGCTTTGCGGCGGCACCAGCTTAAGCATGCGATGGTGACCATGTGCGTCGGCACCGGGATGGGCGCCGCCGGTATATTCGAGCGGGTTTGATTTCACGGGAGTCGGGTAGGCCGTGGCATATCAGCGAGCTGATCATGCCGGCCTGCGCCGAGCGCACTGTGTAAGCGCCTGCCTCAGTCTCGCGGCCAGACGCGCTTGACCAGATGTACCACCGCCAACACCAAAGCTCCGGCGATTACCCCGAACAGGGCATTGAGCACCGCGGGCGTGATGACGAACAGAATGCCCCCGGCCCCCGGAATCGCCTGCGCCATTTGCGCTGCTTTTTCTATGGCGGAGTGGACCGGACCAATGCCATGGGTAAGAATCGATCCTCCTACCAGGAACATCGCCACCGTTCCGATTACCGATAAGCTTTTCATCAGATAGGGGGCGCTATGCACGATGGCATTGCCCAGCCTGCGCGCCAGGGGTGATGCTTTGCGGCTGAGGTAAAGACCCAGGTCGTCCAGTTTGACGATACCCGCGACGAGGCCGTACACGCCTATTGTCATGATGATGGCAATCGCCGCCAGAACAGAGGCTTGCTTGGCAAGCGTAACGCCGGCTACGGTGCCTAAGGTGATGGCGATGATTTCCGCGGACAAGATGAAGTCGGTGCGAACCGCGCCTTTGATCTTGTCCTTTTCATAGCTGAGGATGTCGACCTTAGGGTCTTGCAGCGCCTGAACCAAGCGTGTCTGCTTGATGTCATCCTGTGTTTTGCTGTGCAAGGCTTTGTGGGCTAGTTTCTCAAAACCTTCGAAACACAAGAAGGCGCCGCCCAACATCAGTAACGGCGTGATGGCCCAAGGGGCAAAAGCGCTGATGAGCAAGGCCGCAGGCACCAGTATGAGCTTGTTGAAGAATGAGCCTTTGGTCACGGCCCAGACGACAGGTAATTCCCGCTTGGCGCTAACCCCGGTTACCTGCTGCGCATTCAGCGCCAAGTCATCGCCCAGGACGCCGGCTGTTTTTCTTGCCGCAACCTTGGTCATTACCGAGATGTCGTCAAGCACGGTGGCTATATCATCGAGCAAGGCAAAAAAGCTGCTTCCGGCCATGTGAAATTCCTCGGGCTGGCAATGTCGGAGTGAGTAGGGCGTACGCAGTTGACTGCAACTGTGCGGCCTCTACGCATGGTGAGCTACCGGTAGGCACTTTTAGCTACGGCAGCAACATTTGGATGCAAGCGCTGGACGAATATTCAAGCGCGCGAGTTTTCCGGTGAAGCTAGGGCATTTGGCGGATATGCACGAATATATCGATCAATAGCGGTGTTATATGCTTTTTGGGCCTGCGCAAACGATATATCTAGTTGTGTACGGGTATACCCTATTCAGTTATGCTTGCGAAAAATGTCTTCAAATCCACATCCCGTGTCTGTTGCGTCAGGTTCTTCTTCGGTTTCGGGAGATGCCGCGGCTCATACCCATACTGAAACCCCTGCTTCGCCGGTAGAAGACCAACGCCAGTTGCTCTTGGCTGTTACCGGGGTTTGCGCAGTCGTCATGTTGGTCGCACTGGACTCGACCATCGTGGGCACTATTTTGCCCAAGGTGGTGGGCGAGCTGGGTGGCATGTCCTTGTATGCCTGGGTGGGTACTGGGTATTTGCTGGCCTCGGCGATAACCATTCCTATTTTCGGGCGACTGGGCGATCTTTTCGGCCGCAAGCCTTTCATCCTCTTCTCGATTTGCCTGGTAGCGCTAGGCTCGATTTTGTGCGGCTTGGCTCAATCGATGCCGCAGTTGATCGCTGCGCGCACTTTGCAAGGGGTGGGCGGGGGAATCATGATAGCAACGGCTTTTGCCGCGCCTGTCGACTTGTTTCCCGACGCCGCGCGGCGCGTACGTTGGCAGGCCCTGATATCTACCTCGTTTGCCGTCGCCAGTGGCATTGGCCCCCTGCTAGGCGGCACGATCACTGAAGCTTTTGGGTGGAGAGCGGCATTTTTCGTATCGCCGATCATGGCGGCGATCGCTTTCATCATGCTGTATATCCATTTTCCCCGGATCAGGCCCCGGCACGAGCGCCGGCCCAGTATCGACTGGTTGGGGGGAGTGTTGATGGCCTTGTCCGTCGGGGCGCCGATGGCTGCTCTGGAGTTCGGCTTGGCCGAGTCCGGCAGCTTGAGCGTGGGCCTGTTGTGCTTGGTTATTGCTGCGGTTGCCATTACAGCCTTGATTTATTACGAGCGTAAGGTCGAACTGCCTATGTTCCCTTTGCGGGTACTGGGCTCTACCGAATCAAGGTTGCTTAATGTATTGGCCTTGATGACCGGCGCGGTGATGTTCAACCTGATGTATTACGGTCCGCTGTTGCTGCAGGCCGAAGTGGGCTTGAGTCCTTCCCAGGCGGGGATGATCCTGGCGCCGCTGGTGGCGTGCATCCCGATCGGCAGTGTGATCAATGGCCGAGTTTTTCCTACGCAGTCTCAACCTCAGCGTTTGCTGATGATGGGCGCGACGCTTTTGGCCGTGGGCTGTATAGGTGTCATGCTGCTGGAGCGAGGCTCGTCAATGTGGTTTGCCGTCGCGGCCTTCGGTATTAGCGGTGTGGGTCTGGGTTTCATTCTTCCCAACCTGACCTTGTTTATGCAAATGATCGCCGACCGTCGCGATGTGGGCGTCGCTTCGGCCCTGGTGCAGACCACCCGTACTCTGGGCAGCGCCGTGGGTACCGCGGTTGTGGGGATCATTATCGCGCGGACGTCTGTCGCGCGCGGCCTGAGCATAGGCATGGCGATCGCGGTGTGTTTTTGCGCACTGATGATTGTGCTGGCGCAGAAGATCAAGATGAAGAATATCCGGCGCTAGGCATACCGGAAGGTCTTGTATACCCGCGGGGCACACAAGACCTTGGGCGCAATCAGCGCAGGAAGGTGTGGTAGATCACCAGCGCGGCGATTACGCCTGCCACCGCCAGCCAGGACAGCCGACTAATCCAGGCATTCAAGAAAGCATACTGGCCTGTTGGTATCAACGGCGAATGGGCGCGAACGCGAGGTGGCTTCTCCGGACGTTCGACCGTATGGCCTGCGCAGAGCGTAAACAGGGCAAAAAAATTGTCCGTCATTTTGCGCGCGACTTTCTCAGCCTGCTCGGTGCGCAATTGCTGGAGTTTTCCACTCAAATCGGCATGGACCACATACGACAAACGCGTTTTGTCTCCTTCTGCGGTCAGCTTGATGTCGGCGTGTCCTTGAGCGCTCCCGACCCCACCGGCTTGGCCGTCGAAAACCAAGTGATAGGAGTGGGGCGGCTGGATGTCGCTCAACTGAAGCCGGCCCTGGAAATGGCCGAATAGCGGTCCGATCGTGGTGTGCAGGTTGACGAGATATTCATGGTCGGAAACCCGTTCGACTTTCTCGCATCCTGTAATACAGACTTTGAGGGTTTCGGGGTTGATGAGCTTGTTCCAGGTCCGTTCTTGCGAGGCTGGAATCAGGCGCGAACCGGATAGTTCCATGGTGGTCTCCTTCGCCTTCGATAGCGGCATCAGTGCTCGCCGCAATGGATGCCTGCGGTCTGACGCCGCGATGGGCACGTCAGCTCATGGCACGCTCTTGCATTCCAATTTGCCACTAATCGAGGGGGGTGTCCAGAGCCCTGGTCCTAACGGTTTGTATCAGGAGTGCGGAGTTCGGGCAGGGGCCGGGGGCGGCGCTGGCTGTCGGTGGCGACATAAACCAGGGTGGCCTCGGTAACTTTGACGACCTCTGAGTTCAGGCGCACCCGTTCGGCGTAGACCTCGACGCTGACGGTCAATGAGGTGGTGCCGGTCTTGACGATATGGGCGTAGATGCTGAGCAGATCGCCGACGAAAACGGGTTCCTTAAACAGAAATGAGTTGACGGCGACCGTGACCACGCGACCGTTGGCGCGTGCCTGCGCGACCAGCGCTCCAGCAATATCGACTTGCGCCATGATCCAGCCGCCGAAGACGTCGCCTGAGGGGTTGGAATCGGCGGGCATAGGGACGACGCGCAGCATCGGCATCTGCCCTTCGGGCAGGCAGTTTAGGGCAGGGGGCGAATAGGGCGGGGAGTGAGGCAAGCAAGGCTCCTGAGAGGAAAAGCGTGGCCCTCAGTGTATTCTCGCGCCGGACGCGTGCGTAGAGTGGACCGCTTGCGGCAGCAGGGCCAAAACCTGGATTTCGGGCGATTGGCGGGGCTTATGGCGCTTGGCAAGGTATCATTGACGCAGTATTCCATAACCTATGACGCATTCTCGCGAATGTTTTCTGTTTTAGTCGACTGACCAATCATGCAAAAAAACATAGGCCGATGCGTGCACAGCATCGGCACCCCCCGGCGTGGGCCCCTGGCGGTATTTTCATTCTCTTCGCCTTGCGCGATGAACATTGGTGGTGGAAGTCGACATGAGTAACACGGGTAATAGCAGCCTTTTCCGGGTCGAGCACGATCTATTGGGCGATCGGGAAATTCCTGCGGATGCTTACTGGGGCATTCATTCCTTGCGGGCACGCGAGAACTTCCCCATCACCGGCACCACCATCGGCAGCCAGCCGGATCTGGTGCGTGCGCTGGCTTGCGTCAAGCAGGCTGCGGCAAGGGCCAACCGTGATCTGGGCGTTTTGGCGCCGGATCGCTGTGGAGTGATTCTTCAAGCTTGCGAAGAGGTCATGAATGGCGCTTTGAACGATCAGTTCGTGGTCGATGTCATCCAGGGCGGTGCCGGCACTTCCACCAATATGAACGCCAACGAGGTGATCGCCAATCGCGCGTTGGAACTGCTGGGCGCGCTAAAAGGCCAATACGAATTCTTGCATCCGATCGAGGATGTGAATGCATCGCAAAGCACCAACGATGTCTACCCAACGGCCTTGCGTATCGCGATGTGTTTTTCCATCGAGCGCCTTTTGGTCGCCATGGCGGAACTGCGCGTAGCCTTCGAGGCCAAGGCGCTTGAGTTCGATGATGTCCTGAAAATGGGTCGCACGCAGTTGCAGGACGCCGTGCCCATGACCTTGGGCCAGGAGTTCCTGACCTACGCCGTCATGCTGGGCGAAGACGAACTGCGGCTGAGCGAAGCGCGCGCATTGATGGTTGAAGTGAACCTGGGGGCGACCGCGATCGGGACCGGTATCAACACCGATCCGGATTACAGCTCGCTGGCTGTCAATTACCTGGCGGAGATCACTGGCCTGCCGCTGGTTCGCGCGGCCAATATGATCGAAGCCACGCAAGATACCGGCGCTTTCGTGCAGTTGTCAGGCGTGCTCAAGCGCGTCGCATGCAAACTATCCAAGACCTGCAATGACTTGCGCTTGCTCTCCTCGGGTCCGCAGTCCGGGCTCAATGAGATCAATCTGCCGGAACGCGCGGCGGGTAGCTCCATCATGCCGGGTAAGGTAAACCCCATCATTCCGGAAGTGGTCAACCAGATTGCCTATGAAGTCATCGGCAATGACATGACGATCACGATGGCTTCGGAAAGCGGCCAGCTGCAGCTCAACGCCTTCGAGCCCATCATTGCGTGGAGCCTGGTCAAAAGTATTTCCCATCTGGAAGCAGGATGCATCACTTTGGCCCGCCACTGCGTAGGCGGCATCACAGCCAATCGCGAACGCTTGGCTGAAGCGGTAAAACGTTCGGCAGGCTTGGCCACGGCGCTTAACCCGGTGATTGGGTACGAAGCAGCTACGCGCATCGCCCGCGAAGCCATGCGGTCGGGACGGCCGGTAGCCGATCTGGTGCTGGAAGCAGGATTGCTGGATGAAGCAACTCTGACCCAATTGCTGCAACCGGAAGTGCTTACCAAGCCCTATCGCTATGTAAAGCCGCCGGTTCCCGGCGTGGCCTAATGAGGTTGAGGCAACGGAGCTTTTCAGGCGCTTCGGAAGCAGAAAAGTAGTGATTGACTAGACGGGAATATGGGCACGTGAAAAAACGAGTCCGTGTTCCCGTTTTTGTTTGCTAAACTCGACTGACTTTAAACGGAAAGGAGATTCCATGAATAAGTTCGTGCTGTTCTCCGCCGCGCTGACACTGATTGCCGGTTCTGCTACGGCACAAGATCTGACTGGCCGGCTCAAGAAAATTAAGGACACGGGTACCATTACCCTGGGTTACCGTGACTCTTCCATTCCGTTCTCATACCTTGACGATCAGCAAAAGCCCATTGGCTATTCGATGGACATTTGCTACAAGATCGCGGATGCGGTCAAGGCTGAACTCAAGCTTTCCAAACTCAATATCGCCCTGACGGCCGTCACCTCGGCTACGCGCATTCCGCTTATCGCCAATGGCACGGTAGACCTCAGTTGCGGTTCCGCCACCAACAATATCGAACGCCAGAAACAGGTGTCTTTTGCGCCGACCACCTTTGTCACGGCAACGCGCTTCGTGTCGAAGAAGAGCGCCAAGTACAACGATCTGGCCGATCTCAAAGGCAAGACAGTGGTGTCCACCTCGGGTACCAGCAACCTGAAGTGGTTGACGGAAGCCAATGGCAAGGATGCGCTGGCTTTGCAGATCATTCCCGCGAAAGACCATGCAGAAGCTTTCCTGATGGTCGAGAGCGGACGCGCCGCGGCGTTTTTCATGGATGACATTCTGCTCTATGGTTTGGTCGCCAGCGCCAAGAGCCCCGATCAGTACGTCGTCAGCCCCAAGGCTTATACGGTTGAGCCATACGGCATCATCGAACCCAAAGATGATCCTGCTTTCAAAAAAGTCGCCGACAAGGCTGTGACCGATCTGATGAAGTCAGGCGAGATCAACAAGCTTTACGACAAGTGGTTCAACTCACCCGTTCCTCCGCGTCAGGTGAACTTGAAAGTGCCCATGAGCGATTCGCTCAAGAAGGTCATCGCCAACCCGACAGACTCCGGCAACAGCGACGACTATCGTTGATCGGACTCGCTACATAGCGTGGCCGGCAGCATGAATGTCCCGCCTGCAGAGGACCCTTGCGGTCCTCTGTTGTCTTGAGTTCGCCATGTAGCGAGTTTTTCGCGGAAAGCCATGAACTACAACTGGAACTGGAAGATCTTCTGGGAGCTTTCGCCTGACGGGCAAGGCACCTATATGGATACCATGCTGTCCGGGGCGGCCTGGACCTTGTACACGGCTTTGCTGGCCTGGGTGATCGCCTTCATTCTGGGCTCCATCGTGGGCGTATTGCGTACCACCGAGTCGAAGTGGGCTGTGCGATTGGCCTCCGCTTACGTCGAGTTGTTCCGCAATGTGCCTGTGCTGGTGCAACTGTTCCTCTGGTATTTCGTCCTGCCTGAACTCTTGCCCGTAAGCCTGGGCGATGCCATCAAACAGATCGCGCCCCCATGGGGCTCTTACTGGCCGGCTGTGCTGTGTTTGGGTTTCTTTACTTCCGCGCGTGTCGCCGAGCAGGTGCGGGCGGGTATCCAGTCCTTGCCCCGCGGGCAAAGCATGGCCGCGATGGCACTGGGACTGCGTCCAGCGCAAACTTATCGTTACGTGTTGCTGCCCATTGCGTATCGGGTGATTCTGCCGCCACTGACTTCGGAATTCATGAACATCATCAAGAATTCCTCGGTGGCTCTGACCATAGGTTTATTGGAAATCACCGGCCGCGCCCGGTCCATGCAGGAGTTCAGCTTTCAGATATTCGAGGCATTTACGGCGGCAACAGTGTTGTATCTGCTGATCAGCCTCGTCATCGTGGTGTTCATGCGCTGGGTCGAACAGCGTGTGGCCGTTCCGGGTTTCATTGGCCCCGCCCGTAAGACGGCACACTGACCGGAGGGCCCATGTTCGAGAATTTCGATTTCGAGACAATTTGGCGCACGGCTCCCTATCTGTTCCGGGAGGGCATGACCTTCACGCTGACCTTGACTGCCATGGCGACTGTTGGCGGGGTAGTGTTCGGCACCCTGTTGGCGATGATGCGGCTATCGCGTTTCAAATGGTTGGCGTGGGTGGGCGCGTGTTATGTGAACCTGATGCGTTCTCTGCCTTTGCTGTTGGTCATCTTCTGGTTCTTTTTCCTGGTGCCATACATCGGCGCCTGGATCATCGGCTCGCCTACGCCGATACAAGTGGGGGCTTTCTGGTCCTCTGTCATTACCTTCACCATGTTCGAAGCGGCTTTTTTCTGCGAGATCATGCGAGCGGGCATCCAGTCGATATCACGCGGGCAGACCAGTGCTTCTTATGCCTTGGGCCTGAACTATTGGCAAACCATGAGCAACATCATTTTGCCGCAGGCCTTTCGCAATATGATTCCTATCCTGCTTACCCAAACCATTGTGCTGTTTCAGGACACCTCGCTGGTCTACGTGCTTTCGATAACCGATTTTCTAGGCGCGGCTTCCAAAGTGGCGCAACGCGATGGCAGGCTGGTCGAGATGTATGTGTTCGTCGCCCTGATCTATTTCATCATCTGTTTCACGGCCTCCCGCTTGGTCAAGCGGCTGCAGCGGCGCGTGGCGATTGTTCGCTAGTTGTGTTGACGGCCATTTCACGGAGTCTCGAATGATCGAGATCGATAATGTAAGCAAGTGGTATGGCGCCTACCAGGCGCTAACCGATTGCACCACGAGTGTCGCCAAAGGCGAAGTGGTGGTGGTGTGCGGCCCTTCGGGGTCGGGCAAGTCCACGCTGATCAAAACCGTCAATGCGCTGGAACCCTTCCAGAAGGGCAGTATCACGGTCGATGGTATTTCCGTTGGGGATCCCAAAACCAATCTGCCCAAGCTGCGTGCCCGCGTCGGCATGGTGTTCCAGCATTTCGAACTGTTTCCGCACCTGACCGTTACCGACAACTTGACCTTGGCCCAGATCAAGGTGCTGAACCGTGGCCAGGACGAGGCGACCGAGCGCGCTTTCAAACTATTGGATCGCGTAGGCCTTCACGATCACAAAGATAAGTTCCCCGGTCAACTATCGGGGGGCCAGCAGCAACGGGTGGCGATCGCCAGGGCCCTGTCCATGGACCCGATCGCCATGTTGTTTGATGAACCGACCTCGGCCCTTGATCCGGAGATGGTCAACGAAGTGCTGGACGTGATGGTCGATCTGGCCAAAGAGGGAATGACCATGATGGTGGTGACGCACGAAATGGGTTTCGCGCGCAAAGTGGCTCACCGTGTTGTGTTCATGGATGAGGGGAAAATAGTCGAGGACTGCGAGAAGGAAGCGTTTTTCGAAGATACGCAAAAGCGCTCGGAACGCGCCAGACACTTCCTATCCAAGATATTGCCGCATTGAAGCGGCTCTCGCTGTCTTAGGCGGTGGCAAGAATTCTTTGCCGGAGCTTGTCATAGCCCAGGTTAAAGAAAAATGCGTACGGAAGATAGAAGAGGACGAGTCCGATATCCAGTACCAGCGCGTGCCACAGCGTCGTATCCAGCCACCAGGCTACGAGCGGGATGACCGCGATGATCAAGCCCAATTCAAACCCGCAGGCGTGAAGCACCCGCACCCACACGGTGCGATCAAAACCATAGCGTCTTTGAAGTTTATCGAAGAGCCAGTTGTAGGCCATATTCCACAACATGGCCATGGTGGCGATGATGGCGGTGAGCGCGCCCATGCTGAGAACGGATTCTCCGGTGATCCAGGCCGCCAAGGGGGCGGAGATCCCGATCGCAAGTACTTCGAATAAGCTGGCGTGCATGGCCCGTTCGGCCAGACTGCGTTCGTACATTTGCATTGGGTTTTCCCAAGGGTGGTGTCGTCACCACGGTCGAGAAATGAAAGCGAGGTCGTCCACGCTTGGGGAGGGCAGACGTTATTCTAGGGAAAACCCTTGTTTAAAGCAAGAATGGAAAAGCTACCGGGGGTCAGGGCATGCGAGTCCTAGGCCAGGGGGCGGACGATCTCCTGTGCTGGCCGCGATTGTTGCGGGCCATCAAGCACCGACAAATTTCGCGCGTGGCCTGAATAGCATGCCGGTCAGACGTTGTTCCTGGACGTGCGCTACCCAACCCGACATTCTTGCCAGGGTGAAGAGCGCTCCAACCGATTGGCGCGGCAAGCCCATTGCCATTGCAACAATGATGCCCGCCAGTTCATGGCGCGGATGCAAGCCGAACTCTGCGTGGATGTCGTCGATAAAGCGGTAAATGGTTGTCAGGCGTGCTTTCTGCCGTGGACGCTTCATGGCCAGCTCGATAAGAAGCCGCGCACGATCATCGCCTTTGGGGTAAAGCGGATGGGCGAACCCCGGAATGCTATTGCCCTGCTCGTGCAAACCTCGAGCTCCCCCCATCAAGTCTTCCAGCGTTTTGGCGCCCAACAGGAACGCTTCCACGCGATCGTACATTCGGCCAAGATGGACGCCGGCGGAACTGCAAGTGGCCGACGCGATGCAACTGTGCAGGGTGGAGCCCCCCGAGGCCGCTGCGCGTGCTGCGAAAGTGCTGGGCGATAGTTCGTGATCGGCAAACAGCACCAGGAATGCCTCCATGGTTTCGAGGTTGTCTGGACTGTGTGGGATCTCTAGTGCGCTGAGCAGACCTTCCGAAATACGCATGCCTTCGGGCAGGGCGTAAAAGCTGCGGTTACGTGAGATGAGCCCGAATGAGCCGGCAAGGGTCCGTATGATCTGGCGCGCTGCGTCCAGGGGCTGGCCACCACGCAGACGGTCTTCGATGGTGCCGCGCGACAGGCCTAGTTTGAGCGTGACGATAGCCATGACTTCAAGCAATTCGCTGTTCGACTTCGGCCGTATGATCGTTTCGAACAGGGCATGTTGCTCTGCGGGGGGCAGCATGGTTTTCCATGCGCGTGCCTGGTCGTGCCAGACGCCCGTCCACAGGAGTTCGCATACCGATTCGAAACCCGCGCGTGCCCGGGCCAGGCGTACCGCCGAATGGCCACGGTAATACGGGCCATCCGTCTTGATTTCGGTAATCGACGTGGGAATGATGGGTTCGCCCCAATTCAAGGCGGATGCGGCTACTGCGCCGTGGCCCGATCGGGCCGTGGAGCGCGCGCGGACGCGTTTGATGTCTTCGTTCAGATAGAGCCGCTGTTTGGTGTCGGTCTGCTTGATACTGCGTATCCATCCTTTGCTGACATAGGCATACAGGGTTTGCATGCGTATGTTCAGCACCGCAATGGCCTCTTTGGCGCTCAGGTAGTCTTTGTCCTGTTTGTCAGTCATTGCGGATGTCATAGAGAGGCTGGCCGGAGACTTCAGGGTTCTTGAATTGAACAATTATTCAACATTGATACCTGTTTGGCGAATGTTCCGCGGTTGAAGTTGTGGGTGGGGACGGACAAGGCCGAGGCCATAGCAGACCGGCTTATCCCAGTTTCAGGTTCACGTTCTTGGTATAGGTGAACTCCAGCAGTTCGGCGAAGCATTCTTCACGGCCGATCCCTGAATGCTTGACCCCGCCGAAGGGGGCCCCCAGAAAGTGCTGGCTCACATTATTGATCCAGACATAGCCGGTGCAAATTTTCTTGGCGGCCCGATGGGCGGTATTGATATTCTGCGTCCAAATTGAACCGGTCAGGCCGAAGTCGACCGCGTTCACCTGTTCGAATAGCGCGTCTTCGTCGCTCCAGCGAAAGATCGAAACAATCGGGCCGAATACTTCTTCGCGCGCCAGACGCATATGGGCTTGTACGTCTGCGAATACCGTGGGTTCGAAAAAGAAACCATGGGCTAGTGCTGGGTCGTCAGGGCGTTTGCCGCCGCAAACCAGGCGCGCGCCTTCCTGCAGGCCAGAATCGACAAAGCCTTGAACTTTATCGAGTTGGGCCTGGCTGACCAGGGCGCCCATGGTGGTGCCAGGGTCGGTCGGGATTCCAGGCTTATGGCGCTGGGGCAGTAATTTGGCGACGGCCTCCACTACCTGATCGTGGATTGAATCGTGCAGGAAAACACGGCTGGTCGAACCGCAGCTCTGCCCCGACCAGGTAAAGTTCATGCCGCCGATCACGCCTTGGACCAGCTTGTCGATGTCGGCGTCGGGATAGGCAATCAAGGCGTTTTTGCCCCCCAGTTCCAGTAGTACAGGCTTGAGGTCGCGCGCGGCCGTCGCCATGACCGCCTTGCCGGTTGGAACACCGCCGATCAGAGTGATTTTCCGGACCAGGGGGTGGCTGGACATGGCGTCCCCGCACTCGCGTCCTCCGCACAGGAAGTTGACAACGCCCGGCGGGAAGATGTCGCCGATCAGCTCTGCCAGCCGGATGATGGATAAGGGCGCCTGGTCTGGAGATTTGACGACTACTGTATTGCCCGCGGCAAGGGGGGCGGCGATACGCAGTGCGGCAAACATAAGCGGATGGTTGTAAGCCACGATGCGCGCCACCACCCCCAGCGGTTCCTGCAAGGTGTAGTTGAGATTGCCATCGCCCATCGGAATGGTTTCGCCCTTGATTTCAGGCGCGAGCCCGGCGAAGTAATCAAGGCCGTCGGCGGCGAAGCCCGCATCATGGGCCAGGATGGAAACCGGATTGCCATTGTTCAGTGCATCGAGTTGAGCAAGCGGCAAAGCATGTTCGCGCAAGACTGCGGCGGCTCGTCGCAGGTAGTCGCCGCGTCGCGCGGGCGGGGTGCTCGCCCATGCGGGAAACGCGGCATGGGCCGCACGTACCGCTGCGTCTACGTCTTGAGTATCGGCAACCGGCGCATGAGTGATCGCTTCGTTGTAAGCGGGGTTGATGGTGTCTGCGTAGACCCCCGCCTTGGGCGGATGCCAGCCCCCGCCGTAGTAGAGGCCACGTTGCGAGGGCAGGATGCCGTCGGGGATTTCATGAGCGCGCATGACAATGTCCTGTGATGAAGAGAAAGGAAAGAGCGCTTTCGGCTAGATGCCCGGTCGCGTAAAAACGCAATGACGCCTAGGCCGGGCGGTGTTCTGCCAATGTGCTGCAAGTGGAAACGGCCCGTTCCGGCGACGCTCGCCCTAGGCAGGGGGCTGCGGGAACGGAGCGCACTGCTGCGCGTCGGGAGCAACAGTGCGCGGACGATTCTCCTGATGACTAAGGCGCTCGTGTCAGCCCGGCGGTCATGCCTGGGCTGTAGCCGGTCTTGACTACCGCATCGACCACCACGATGGCACCTTGGCGCACGGCGGCAATGGACTCGACCAGGACGCGTTCCAGTTCGACCGCGTCTTCAATCGGCCCAATTCCCGTTAGTCCCTGGCCTCGAGCCAGCATCGCCAGGTTTGGTTCGGGATCCTGGATGCGTTGGCCTATCCAGCGGTTTTCTACCGGGCGTTCGCGCTGACGTGCGACGCGTTCCTGGTGCAGTTCGTCGTTGAAAAAAGAGCGATTGTTGCAAACGACGATGAGCATGGGGATGCGTGCGTTGGCCGCCGTCCAGAGGGCGTTCACACCCATCATGTAGTCGCCGTCTCCAATGACTGCGATGGGCAGGCGATTCGTATTTTTGAGGGCCAGCGCCGAGCCGATCGCCATCCCTGGGCCGGATCCGATACCTCCGCCGCCATCGTAGCCAAGGAAATCCAATGGGTGTTTGAAATCCCACATTTCTCCGGCCCAGCTCAGCGGCAGACGCATTAAGCAGACCGGTTGGTCGCCTACAGCACGACGCAGCGTGGCCGCCAGCATGGGAACGGTAAGGGGTCCGTCTTGTTCGGGCGGGGGAAGAGGCGCCGCGGCTCGCTTGGGAACCGGCGTTGCCGTGCGTGCCACCACATACTGGTTTAGCAAAGCGACGGTTGGTTCCGGTTCGGATAGAAGGAACAAGTCAACCGGAGGCAGGCCCTGATGGTCCATACTCCAGCCATTATGGCTGTAGTGGTCGACAGAGACCTGAATTACCCGGCTTGCCACGGTTTCATTGCCCCAGGCTTGCTTGAGCGTGCCGGCCAGGTCGAGCCAATCCAGACTGAGCACGACATCGGCCGCACGCAGCACCTCTTGCGCCCCAGGTGTAAGAAATGAACCGCAGGGAGCGGCATGCAAAGGATGGTCGGTGGGGAAGGCTGCGCCCACGCGCAGGTCGGTCAATACTTCTGCCTGCAGAGTTTCAGCCAGTTGCAGGCGTTGCTGCCACCCCTCGATTGATCGCGACACGCGGCCGGCCAGGATGACGGGACGTTGGGCGGTGGAAAGCCATTGCGCGGCCTGTTTGATGACTTCATCAGAGGGCCGGGCGGCGGGCGGTGCCTGAAAACGTGCCGGGTCCGGAAGGGCAGGGGCTGCGCTTAGCCTGGATTCTTGGAGTGCCGCGTCAAAGCAAACATAGACCGGTCCTTGCGGCGCGGTGGTGGCAATCTGAGCTGCGCGCAGCAAGGCTTCATGAGCAGCGGGAATCGATGCGGGCTGGGCATCCCATTTAATGAAGTGCCGCACCATGGCGGCCTGGTCCTGGGCGGTATGGATCCAGTCGATCCAAGGGCGTCGCTTGGCCGCATCGACTGGGCCGGTGGCGCCCAATACGATGACGGGAACCCGGTCCACCCAGGCGTCGTAGATCGCCATCGAACCATGCATCAAACCGACGTTGGCATGAAGCACGGCACCGAGCGGCTTGCCGGTGACTTTGGCGTAGCCATGGGCAATCGCCACTGCGTGTTCTTCATGCAGGACGACGATCATCTGCGGCTTTTCGTTGCCAAGGTGATTAACCAGACTATCGTGCAGGCCGCGAAAACTCGAACCTGGGTTGATCAGCAGGTAAGGGATGTCCATTGCCCGAAGCATGTCGGCGAGCATGTCGCTGCCCCACACCGCGTCAGTGGGCGCGGACGGCTCGGGGATATCGCGGCGCACGGCCAGCTCAGTAGGAGGAGCCATAGGGTTTCCTGTCTAAAAATAGATGTTGCTGAAATTCAATCGATTTTGATGTTGGCTTTCTTGATCACTTCGGCCCACCGCTTTTGATCCGCGGCAATTATTGAGTCGAGTTCGGCGGGTGTGCTGACCACGGTTTCAATGCCCTGTTCCGCGAGGCTTTTTTGAACAGATGGAAGAGCCAGTGCGCGGCGCAGTTCGGTGTTGATTTTTTCGATGGTGGCGGACGGTGTTTTGGCTGGCGCCACCATGGCGATCCAGATATCGTTTTCAAAGCCAGGAACAGACTGGGTGATGGTGGGAACGTCAGGCAGCATCGCCAGTCGGGTCTGGCCTGACACGCCCAGTGCGCGGACACGACCATTTCGAATATGAGGCAAGACCGAGTTGATGGGGCAGAACATGACGTCAACCGTGCCCGCAAGTACATCGACCAGCGCGGGTGCCGAGCCCTTGTACGGTATGTGGATCATCCGGGTGTCCGTGAGGGACTGGAAGATCTCGGCCGACATGTGTTGGGGACTGCCGGCGCCGGCGGAAGCAAAGCTCAGCTTGCCCGGCGAGCGTTTGGCCAGGGCGATCAGTTCATCCACCGATGATGCTTTGACCTTGTCCGAGACCACCAGCACCTGCGGCAAGCGGCCCAGCATGCTGATGCCGGCAAGATCTTTGCTTACGTCAAAGGGCAGGTTGGGATAAAGCACCGGGTTGACCGCAACAGTCTGGTTCGGCGCGATGCCCAGCGTATATCCGTCGGCTGGTGATTTGGCAACGTAGTCGGTACCGATGTTGCCTGAAGCGCCGGGGCGATTTTCAACAATGACAGGCTGCCCGAAAGTTGCGGACATTTCTTTGGCAAGTGCTCTGGCCAATACGTCATTGGATCCGCCCGGGGTAAGGGGAACAACGATGTGAATCGGTTTATCGGGGAAAGTCTGCGCATGAGCTTGAGGCCCGGCGCAAGCCAATAGCGCGGCAGCGACTGCCTGCCAATGGCGGCGGATGGTTTGCATCTTGTCTCCTTGTTGTTTGAAGGACTTGGCCAAGGCATGATAAGAGTTGATCCATCTCGTCTCAATCTTGAACATTGAATCAACCTACTCAATCTTGAATAGATTTTTCAATGTGTAATCGGGGTGGTTGAGGTGCGCCGTGCTGTGTCACGGACGCGATGCGGGCATGGTTGGCGCATCAAAAAGAATCAGCGCCGACGCACGGCATCGATAGCGTGGACGGGCCTACTGGTAGCAAGCATATTCAGCTTGCCCCGGTGCTATCGCCAAGCGGGAGCGTGGCGACAGCATGAGGGAGTGCCTGGTAGATGGCCTGCACGAAAAATGCAGGTCATGGGCCGTTTCTATTCGGGCTGAATCCCCGCGTGTTGAGCCGCCGCTGTCATGCGTGCCGACTCTTCCTTAAGGGCAAGGGCCAAATCGCTGGGGCTGCCCCCTACCATTTCGATGCCGGCGATCTTCATCTGTTCGATGACTTCAGGGCGCTTGGCGATGCGGGTAATTTCCGTGCTCAAGCGTTTGACGACTTCGGGAGGGGTGCCTGCCGGCGCAAGCACCGCGACGATCACCGCAAAATTGAAGCCGGGGATGCGTTCGGCGATTGCCGGAACATTCGGCGCCAAAGCCGATCGCTTGGGTGAGTTCGTCGCCAATAGGCGTACTTGCCCGTTATCGACAAAACCCGCCATGGAGGGGTAAGCCGAGAACACCATGTCCACCTGCGCGCCTACCAATGCTGGAATCGAGTTGGCGCTTCCGCGAAACGGTACATGTGTCATTTTGATGCCCAAACCGGCCTTCATGGCTTCGGCCGTCAGGTGGTGAGTACTGCCGACGCCGGACGAACCGTAGTTCAAGCCGGCAGGGGTCGACTTGGCCAATTGAATGAACTCGTCGAAGGTGTTGGCCTTCACTGTTTTGTTGACGGCCAAGAACAGCGGAGAGTTCGCCACCAGCGAAACCGGAACGAAGTCCTTGTTAGGGTCGTAGCGCATGTTCTTGATGATCAGCGGATTGATCGTCAGCATGGATCCATCGGTAACCAGTAGCGTATAGCCGTCCGGGTTCGCCGTGGTGATGGCGGTGGCGGCTACCGCACCGTTAGCGCCCGAGCGGTTTTCCACTACCAAAGACTGCCCGAGTGGTTCCTGCAAGCGCTGTGAAAGCATGCGGGCCACGGTATCGGGCAGCCCACCCGCCGAGTAAGGAACGACAAGACGGATAGGGCGCGAAGGATAAGTGTCGGCCTGTGCAGTCAGGGGCACCAAGGTACTGGCCGCCAGCAGGCCCGCCAGCAGGGAAGTTTTGCGGTGTTGCATGTTGTCTCCTCGAGGCATCTGGTGCCGGGGATGCGCCCCACCTCTTGATGGCGGGCTTTAGGTTTTCCAGAATAATACTTAGAAGGCTAAATATTATTCTGGAAGGCTAATTGACTTTCCACGCACGGTCAATATCGGATTTACGCAGACCATGGCTTCCCACGAGCGCACTACCCCTGTCGCATAAGCGCTGCACGGGTAATAATCACCCTCCGACGAACCGAACCCGCCTCCTCATGTACAAGCTACTGCTCGATTCATTTCATGCCGCCGTCGCCGCCGCAGATCCCCTGAAGATCGTCGCTGCGCACTTGCCCCAGCCGCCCAAGGGCCGCACCGTCGTAGTAGGAGCCGGCAAGGCCGCGGCCAGCATGGCTAGGGCTGTCGAGCTGGCCTGGCCCGCCAATGCAACGCTGTCGGGGCTGGTCATCACTCGTTACGGGCATGGCTTGCCGCTGGAGCGCATACGCTGCGTGCAGGCCGGGCATCCGGTGCCTGACGACGCCGGTCAGCAAGCCTCGGCCGAAATTCTGGCCTTGGCTAAATCGCTCGGCCCGGACGATCTGCTTATCGTTTTGGTCTCCGGAGGCGGCTCCAGCCTGTTATCGCTACCCGTGCCAGGGGTTTCCATGGATGCTCTCAAGGTGGTGACCCAGGCCCTCTTGCGTAGCGGGGCACCCATCGAGTCGATGAACGTGGTGCGCAAACACCTCTCGCAAGTGCAAGGGGGCCGGCTGGCGGGTGCCACGAATGCGCCCGTGCTCAGCCTGATCGTGTCCGACGTCGCCGGCGATGACCCCTCCGCGATTGCTTCGGGCCCCACGGTGGCCGATCCCAGTACCTATCAAGAATCCCTGGCCATTCTTGAACGCTACGAAGTTGATGCGCCAATCGAGGTGCGCCAATGGCTGGATGCCGGCGCCGCGGGCCAGCATGAGGAAACACCCAAGCCAGGCGATGCTTTGTTCAAACGGGTCGATAACCGCATGATCGCTACTGCGCAGCAAAGTCTGCAGGCAGGGGCGCAAGTTTTGAGTCAAGCTGGTTTTCAGACAGTGTTGCTGGGCGATACGGTAACTGGCGAAGCCCGTGAAGTCGCCAAGGTTTATGCTGCGCTGGCTCGCCAAATCCTGCGCCATGCAGAACCTTTCAAATTGCCGGTTGCGCTGGTGTCGGGCGGCGAATGTACCGTAACGGTGCGGGGCGACGGCCGTGGCGGGCGTTGCACGGAATTTTTGTTGTCTCTGGCCGCCGAGCTGGAAGGAGAGCAGCACTTGGCCGCCTTGGCCTGCGATACCGATGGCATTGACGGTAGCGAGGACAACGCCGGCGCCTGGTGGGACAGTAAGCGCTTGCAGCAAGCCGCCGCGCGTGATGTGAGGCCCCAGCGGTGGCTGGATGCCAACGATGCCTGGGGTTATTTCAACGAATTGGGCACATTGGTGCTAACGGGCCCGACCTTGACCAATGTGAACGACTATCGGGTCATTCTTCTTGGGGTGCCTGGGCAAACCATTGCTTGACCAGCTGCGCCCAATAGCTGGCGCCTAGCGGCAGCAAATCGTCGTTGAAGTCATAGCTGCCGTTATGCAGGGTGCAAGGTCCCAGTCCGTGGCCGGCGTCGCGGTGGCCGCCGTCGCCGTTGCCGATAAATACGTAGCAGCCAGGGACTTCCATCAACATGAAGGCGAAATCCTCGGCGCCCATGGTGGGTTCGGTGGCGGCGTCCACCTGAGCTGCTCCCACCAGCGACTCCATGACGCGTGTCGCAAATGCGGTCTCATGCTGATGGTTGACCAAGGGCGGGTAGTTGCGCTGGAAGCTCACTTCAGTCTCGGCACCGGAAGAGAGGCCTGCGCCTTCCACGATGGCGCGCATGCGCGTTTCGATCAAGTCCAGCACTTCAATGGAAAAAGTGCGCACGGTACCGCGTAGCACGGCATCGTCGGGCACGACGTTGTAGGCGCTGCCGGCGTGGATTTGCGTAATGCTGATGACTGCCGCGTCGATCGGTTTTTTGTTGCGGGTAAGAATGGTCTGCAAAGATTGCGCGATTTGCACCGCCGTCATGATGGGGTCGTTACCCAAATGAGGCAGGGCGGCGTGCGTTCCCTTGCCACGCACAGTGATTTCAAATTCGTTACTTGAAGCCATCATTGGGCCCGGGGTCACGGCAAAGTGCCCGACGGGAATGCCTGGCCAGTTATGCATGCCAAACACGGCTTGCATGGGGAAACGCTTGAACAGGCCGTCGTCGATCATGACTTTGGCACCGCCACCGCCTTCTTCCGCCGGTTGGAAAATAAGATAGACCGTACCATCGAAGTCCCGATGGTTGGCCAGATAGTGGGCCGCCCCCAGCAACATTGCGCTGTGGCCGTCATGGCCGCAGGCATGCATTTTCCCGTGGTGCACGCTGGCGTGTTCGAAAGTATTGATTTCTTGCATGGGCAGAGCGTCCATATCGGCCCGCAGACCGATAGCGCGGCCACTATCGGTGCTGCCTTTGATGATCCCCACCACGCCGGTTTTGCCCAAGCCGCGATCAACCGGAATACCCCACTGCGTCAGCTTGTTGGCAATAAGCTCGGCAGTGCGGTGCTCTTCGAAGCGCAACTCGGGATGAGCGTGAAGGTCGCGCCGGATGACTTTCAGTTCATCCTGGAGCGCCGTGATGGGTTCGAGCAGATTTGCGCTGGCTAGCTCGGGGGGCACCGAACGTAGAGAGTGTGGGGGCATACTCATCTTTTTGTACTCCTGATCCGCGCCATCCGGCTGGGCCGAGGCTGCGGTTACCATAACCATTATCTCTAATGAACTGCACCATGGCGAGTTTAAAGACGATGGGCCGCTGTTTCGTATTGGGCGCAAGCTTGATTCTTCTCGCGGCTTGCGCAAACCTGGACTATTACGCGCAATCGGTCATTGGGCATTCTTCCTTGCTGCAGGCAGCCAAGCCGGTTGACGACATCCTGGCTGATCCGGCTACCCCGGCCGATTTGCGGCAGCGTTTGCGCTATGCCCGATCAGCGCGACAATTTGCCGCCGAAGAATTGGGCTTGCCTGACAACGGCAGCTATACCGAATATGCCGATCTCAAGCGGCCATTCGTGGTGTGGAATGTGTTTGCCACGCCCGAGCTGTCGTTACAGATGAAGCAATCCTGCTTTCCGATTGTAGGATGTATCGACTACCGGGGTTATTACAACGAGAAGCAGGCGCGGCGCCTCGCGCAAGAGCTGCATGAGCAGGGCTGGGACGTTCATGTCGCGGGGATTCCCGCCTATTCCACGTTGGGCTGGTATCGGGATCCGTTAGTAAACACCTTTATGCGCTTACCTCCAGGTGAGGTGGCGCGACTGGTTTTCCACGAGCTTACCCATCAAGCGGTGTATGTCAGGAATGACACCGCATTCAATGAGTCCCTGGCAACAGCCGTCGAGCAGATCGGGACCGAGCGTTGGCTCGCCTTGCCGGAGAACCAGGCGCTACGCGGTCATTACCTTGAGTTCTCCCAGCGCAAGCAAGACTTCATCGCCTTGTTGCTAGAGACGCGGCGGCGTTTGGCTCAAGTCTATGGGGAAGCGGGCGCCTCCGGAGGGCGAAGCAAGCCGCCCAGCGCACTCTCCACAGATATGACGGCGGCGGAAATAGCCCACAAGCGGGCCAGGAAGGCGGCTATCCTGGCTGACCTGCGTGTGCGGTACGAACAGCTCAAACGCGAGCGTTGGAACGGATTTTCCGGATACGACGGCTGGTTTAAACAAGCTCTGAACAACGCACATTTTGCTTCGATCGCTACCTATCACCAATGGGTGCCGGCCTTGCGTGCGATGGCCGCGCAGTGCGCATCTTGCGGATCCGGGAGCCTCGCGCCATTCTTGGCCGAGGCGCGTGTCTTGGCCCGCTTGCCCAAAGGCGAGCGCAGGCAGCGTTTGCAGGCGGCGATGCCGCCTGCCGGCGTGACGGTGGCGGATAGGAAACCTTGAGTCGTTCCTGACTGAACGTACTCGGCTATGATCGACGAAATTAGGAGGAGACTACCGATGGACAGACCATGGCTTGCGCACTATCCGCCGGGGGTTCCGGCTGACATCGACGTTAGCCAATACACCTCCTTGGCGCATCTTCTGGAAGAGTCGTTTTCCCGGTACGGGCCGCGCGAGGCATTCGTCTGCATGGGAAGTTCGATTACCTTCGCCGAATTGGACACCGCATCCGCTCATTTGGGGGCGTGGCTGCAGGCGCAGGGCTTGCAGCGTGGCGCGCGCGTGGCGCTGATGATGCCCAATGTGCTGCAGTATCCGGTCGCGATCGCGGCGGTCTTGCGCGCCGGCTACGTGGTGGTCAACATCAATCCACTCTACACCGCTCCAGAGCTGGAGCGCCAACTGCAGGATTGCGGCGCGCAAGCCATCGTGATCCTCGAGAACTTTGCGCATGTCTTGCAGCAAGTGTTGGGCAAGACAACGATCGAGCACGTCGTGGTCGCATCCATGGGCGATATGCTGGGAACCGTCAAGGGCGCGGTCGTCAACGGGGTGGTCCGATATGTGAAGAAGCTGGTGCCAGCGTTCGACTTGCCGCAACTGACGCGTTTTCGCGATGCCTTGGCGGAGGGCGCAAAGCTATCCTTGCAAAAGGTGGAAATCAAACCCGACGATATTGCTTTCCTGCAGTACACCGGAGGTACCACCGGCGTTGCGAAAGGGGCGGTCTTGCTCCATCGCAACGTGGTCGCCAATGTATTGCAATGTGATGCCTGGTTGCTGACCGACACCAGCCGGGCCCAGGGTCAGCAAGTATTCGTTTGCGCTTTGCCGCTGTATCACATCTTTGGCTTGACGGCCTGCGCTTTGCTTGGTTTGCGCGCGGGCGGCCTGAATGTGATGGTGCCCAATCCACGCGACATTCCTGACTTGGTCAAAACCCTGTCGCATTACCGCTTCAATCTGTTTCCGGGTGTCAACACCTTGTTCAATGCCCTGTTGCATGAGCCCCGCTTCGCAGCCCTGGATTTCTCGGCGCTGCGGGTCACGGTGGGCGGCGGCATGGCGGTGCAGAAGTCGGTCGCCGAAAGGTGGCAAGCTTTGACGGGCTCGACCTTGTGCGAAGGCTATGGCTTGTCGGAAACATCACCAGTGGTGTTTTGTACCCCGATCAATGTCACCGAATATACCGGCACGATCGGCATTCCCGTGCCGTCGACCGAAGCCTTGTTGCTGGATGATGGCGATCGTCCGGTAGCGCTGGGGCAGCAGGGTGAAATCGCGGTGCGCGGTCCTCAGGTGATGCCGGGGTATTGGAACTTGCCTGAGGAAACGGCCCAAGTCATGACTGCCGATGGGTTTTTCAAGACCGGCGATATCGGCGTCATGGATGAGCGGGGCTATGTGAAAATTGTCGACCGCAAAAAAGACATGATCCTGGTTTCGGGCTTCAACGTGTACCCCAATGAGGTGGAAGCGGTGGTTTCCCAGCATCCGGGAGTTCTTGAATGCGCGGCCATCGGTGTCGATGACGAGCATTCAGGAGAGGTCGTGAAGGTTTTCGTGGTCAAGAAGGACAAGTCCTTGACGCAAGAGCAGTTGTCCGCTTTTTGCAAGGAGAGACTGACCGGCTACAAAAGGCCGCGTTACATAGAGTTCCGCACCGAGTTGCCCAAGAGCAATGTAGGTAAGATTCTGCGCCGCGAATTGCGTCCTGATCGAAAGCCGGCGGCCTAAGGCTGGGCCAGCGTACTGACCCTACAATAAGGCGCTTCCCACGAGGTGCCTTATTTTTTGGAGCTTGCATGCTAGGTATTAAGAACAGCCTTGGCAACAAACAGAAAGGGTGGCGGAAGTTTTCTCAGCGAACCCAGGCCTTTATCGGCATGGGCGGCATTTTGGCGGCAGCCCTGTGCGGATCTGCCCAGGCCGGCGTTACGTTTCGCTTGGACCGGCTGCAGGCTGGCCCGGGCGAAAGCGTGGGTATCGAGGCCATGTTCTTCAATGAAGGCAATGCCACGGTCAGTTGGGCTGCCCCCGCAGAGCTGGTCTTGCAATGGCGCGATCCGTCGGGAGCGGTGCTGCGTACCCGTGCCCAGCTAACGGGCGAGATGGCGGTGCTGGAAGTGCCTGCCGGCCGTTTTAGCCAGGTGCGCTGGTCGGCTGTGGTTCCGGCGGGTGTAAAAGGACTGCAGGCGATTGCCGTTGAAGGAGAGCCGGTGCTGTTGGCCTTGGACACCACGGCCCAGGAGCGTGGCGCTATCGTGGGTACGCGCGCATTCGGGCCGGTAATTGATCCTTCGGCGCCTGCTTCTCAAGCACTCGCGTCCGATAGCGGAGTGCCAAGTGCGGTGCCGGGCACGAGCGTGGGCGCGTCAGTCGTTGCCGGGGTGCCTTTGGTGGGGCCGGCACCCGCCGAGGTGGCTGCAGCGAACCACTACGAAAACTCGGCCCTGGACCGATTCCGTAGCGCGCTTTCCCCTTACGAGCCGGTGTATTTCAGCCTCGGGGCGAGAGAGGATTTGCATGCACGTTTCCAGATCAGCCTGAAGTACCGTTTGTTCCAGCCGGCCGATGGCAAAAAGGCGGATTTTCTGGATAACCTGTACTTTGGCTATACCCAGACATCGCTTTGGGACCTGGGGCAAGAGTCCAAGCCGTTTCGCGACAGTAGTTATCGGCCCAGCTTTTTCTGGTTGAACGAACGGCTGTGGGAGTCTCCCAGCCGGCGTTGGGGGCTAGGGATGAGTGGCGGCTTCGAGCACGAGTCCAATGGCAGGGGCGGGAGCGAATCGAGGTCCATCAACGTGCTGTACGCTCGACCGGCCTTGAACTATCGCTTCGATAACGGCAGTACGCTGAGCGTTGCGCCGAAAATCAGAACCTACCTCGAACGCGAGGACAATCCTGATATTGCTGACTTCCGCGGGCACGTCGATTATGAGGTCCGTTGGACCCAGGACGATGGGCCCATGGTGTCGGCTTTGTTGCGCAAAGGGCAGAAAAAAGGCTCGGTGCAAATCGATCTTGCCTATCCCTTGCGCAATACCTGGTTGGAGCGCTTGAACGGTTACCTGCATTTGCAGTATTTCAACGGCTATGGTGAAACCCTGCTCGACTATAACCAGCGCGCCAGATCGCAGTTTCGTATCGGTTTGATGATTGTTCGGTAATTACAGGTTGGGTTTGATCAGCGCATGCAGGGCGGTGGCGATGTCCGGCGAGCCTGAAACGATATCGCCGTCAATCGGCCAGGGGTGGCGTCCGAACGGATCAAAAGCCTGGCCGCCGGCCTCACGTACCAAGAGCGTGCCGGCGGCAACATCCCAGGGCTTCAGCCGCAGTTCCCAATAGCCGTCGAAGCGGCCGCAGGCTACCCAGGCCAGATCAAGCGCGGCCGCGCCGTTGCGGCGCACGCCTTGGGTCAAATGCATGGCATCGCGCAGCATGGGAAGGTAGCTGTCGGTGAACGACATATCGCTATACGGAAAACCGGTAGCCACCACTGCGTCAGCCAAAGTAGGAGCACGCGAGCAATAGATGCGATGGCTGTTGAGCCAAGCGCCTACGCCGTGGACGGCGGTGAACATTTCCTCTCTGCATGGGTCGTAAACCACGCCGACCACGGGTGCGGCCTCGGTCAGTGCCTCCTGGCCGAAGGCCAGGTTGCAACCCGCCTGGGCCACCAGCGCAATCGAGACCGCATAGTGTGGAATGGAATGCAGGAAGTTGGTCGTCCCATCAAGGGGGTCGATATACCAACTGGCTTGACCGCTGGGCGAGCCGCCGGTCTCTTCCGCCACGATGCCGAACTGCGGAGTGTGGGCGCGCAGGACTTCGATGATGGCAATCTCTGCTTCGCGATCAGCTTGTGAGACGAGGTCATTGCGAGCCTTGAGGTCGACGACCAGTTCGGATCGCCGATGGGCATACGCCTGCAAAATGGCCGCGCCAGCGTGTGCTGCGGTGACCGCCGCTTCCAGGGCTTTGAACAGGTCCGGTGCGGCAGGACGAGCGAGAGTAGCGGGAGTGCTCATGTCTGGAAGTGTACGTCTAGTTGATGACACAGGCATTATGGCCCGGCATCGGGCGATGCCGGGCTTGCTGTGCCGGTATGATGGCGTTCGTGTTTACCCCACTGCATCCTTCTTTACCGGCCTACGCTTCGGCAGGTGTTCCATTCAGCCCTTTGTATGGCGATGTCTATCATGCCGTACAGGGGGCTGTGGAGCAGGCTCGCCACGTATTTTTGGGCGGTAATGACTTGCCCGCGCGATGGCGCGGCCGCGAGCGGTTCACCGTGTGCGAAACCGGTTTCGGCATGGGTTTGAATTTTCTCACCCTTTGGAATGACTGGCGCGAGGATGCACAGCGATGCCGACGTCTACACGTCGTGTCTATCGAAGCTCATCCTTTCTCGCGTGAACATCTGACAATGCTGCTGGCCGAGCGCGTGCCCGCTTCGTGGCGAGAGTTGGTCGACGAGTTACTGGCGCAATGGCCGCCGCTGTTGCCAGGGCTGCACCGTCTGGATCTGGATGGCGGTGCGGTGACCCTGACGCTGGCTTTCGGTTTCGCGCAGGACGTCGCACGGCAATTGACCGCGCAGGTGGATGCCTTTTTCCTGGATGGCTTCAGCCCGTCTCGCAATCCGGATATGTGGTCGCCGGCTCTGATCAAGGGCTTGGCCCGTCTGGCTATGCCTGGTGCAACCGCGGCAACCTGGAGCTGCGCCGGCACGGTGCGCAGGGCCTTGCGCGATGCTGGGTTCAGCGTTGAAAAACGCCGTGGCTTCGGCTTCAAACGAACCATGACGGCGGCCCGCTACGAGCCACGCTTTGTGCGCAGGCACGCCCCGCCGCCGGTGCCTGTTTTTGCCGTGCGTCATGCATTGGTGGTGGGCGCGGGTATCGCGGGGGCCAATGTCGCCTACGCTTTGGCGCTGCGTGGTTGGCGGGTGACTGTTCTTGACGCTCCGCCGGGTCCGGACGCGCCGGATGGTGGCGAGGAGCATCTGGCCGCGGCGGTGACACCGCTCGTGGCGCAAGACGACAATGCCCGAGCGCGATTGACCCGGGCTGGAGCGCTGCGGGCGCGCCAGCGTTGGGCGCCGTGGATAGATGGCGATATCGTCAGCGCCTGCGGCACCGTCCAAGAGGCGCGCTCTGACGAGCAGCTTGATGATGTCCACCGGACTTTGCAGATACTGCAGTTTCCGCCCGAGTGGGTGCGACCGGTCACCCAAGCTGAAGCATCGGATCTGGCCGGCTTGCCGTTATCACGGGGCGGGGCTTTCTTCCCCGGAGGGCTGCGGGTGCGGCCCAAGCCCTTGTGTGAAGCGCTGTTGGCGCATCCGTCCATTCGAGTGCTTCGGCAGCATCGGGTGGAACGCTTGCGAGCCGTGGCGTCGCCGGCGGTGCCCGCTGGGTGGCTTTGGCGCGCCTTCGGCGCCAATGATCTGCTGTTGGCTGAGGCGGAAGTGGCCATTGTGGCCAACGCGATGGACGCCCCCCATCTGCTAAACCGTAGTGCTTGGCCCCAGTTGAGAGATACCGAAGTCCTCGGAAGCGGGCCCGAGTCGGCTTGCAAACCAGACGCAGTATTAGGCGACGCGCATCATGAGCAGGTGAGGACGGTCGGTCGGCGAGGGGGGGCGGTACCGGACCCTTTCGTTTTCGGCATCAAGTTTTTTCAGCAACAGCCGGTGGCAGGGCAGATCACCTTCCTGCCTGAAAATGGGGCAGGCTGGGGTCGGGCTCCGGCATGCATCGTGGCTGGGGATGGCTATGTTTTACCTGCGGTAGACGGTTTTTGTGTAACTGGCAGTACCTATGATTACGATGCCGCGCTTGCCATAGCCAGCGCGGATGGGCATGGTATGAACATTGAGCGGGCGGCTCATTTGATCCCCGCCTTATTGCAAACCCCGCTGCAGGCTGCAAGCTTGCGCGGTTGGGCCGGATGGCGAGCCGTGGTGCCCGGAGGGATGCCGGTCGTGGCCCCGCTACCCGGGGTGCCCGGGCTTTGGGTAACTGCTGCTTATGCCTCTCGGGGGCTGACCTGGTCGGCTTTGGCAGGAGATCTGGTGGCGGCTACACTAGAGGGTGAGCCCCTCATGCTAGAGCGCAATTTGCTTGCCGCAATCGCTTGGCGCTAAGAAAAAGCAGAATCGTGGGAAAATAGCAGTGATTTCGGGCAAAAGTGGTTAGTTCGTAGGCCGAACCTACCGCTTGCATAGCATGCTAACCCGGCCTATCGAGTTCGGGCCGCCAAGTAAAAGGTTTATTTGGCACTCCGAATCCGTCAAAATAGAGGTTTTGGCGAAAAAGTGCGGCATTGTGCGGCATCCGAGCCCGCCTGCCCCGTTTTATTGCCAAACTGCCGAAAGCGATCGAGGGAACCTGTGCCACTTCAATTCGACTCCTCCCGCTACCAGCGTCTGGAATCTCTTTCTTTAGATACCTCCAATCCGGTCAGCTTCCGGTTCACAACGGACCAGGAGCAGGTATTGCTCGTAGAGGCCCATGCGCCCGGAGTGTTCCGCTTGTGCATAGGCGGCCCTGTGGCCACCGGCAAGCCCGCCTCTGGCTCGGCCACGCGCGCGGCTGCGCTGCACGACCTATTGGCCCGCCCAGAGGCCATAGGCGAAGCGACGATCGAGTCGCTCGAACTGGAGGGACATCCTGGATTCCGTATTGTCCAGGGTGACCACCATCTGGAAATTGCTACCCAGCCGCTGCGCCTAGCCCTGTATCGCCAGGAAAAGTGCGTGCTCGCATCCTCGATAGACCCCTCGCTATTCGCGTTGGGTACCGAAGATATCGCTGAGCCTGCTTCCTGGACTGCTTCTTTCGATCTTGAGCCCGCCGAAGCCGTATATGGCCTGGGTGAAAGCACGATCATGCTCGACCGCCGGGCTGAGCGCATCGCCAGCGACGAGCCCGAGGCGCGCGCCTTGCCCTTGGCCTGGAGTCCGCGTGGCTGGGGTGTCTACGCCAATACGGTACAGCCCGTGGTTCATGACATCGGTGTGGACGAAATCGGCGAGTCCAGCTATGTGCTGACCATCTCCGACCCTCAATTGGACTTGTTCCTGTTCGTGGGCGAGCCCGCTGAAATCCTCAATCAATACACCCAGCTAACCGGCCGCGCCGGCCAGCCTACGCTGTGGAGCATGGGGACCTGGCTGAATCAGGCGCCTGGCACATCGGCCGAACAATTGGCGGAAATCGCCGGCCAGATGCGTGAGCGCAGCGTGCCCTTCGACGCGGTGTCGTTCGAGTCGCCGGCCGCTTGGGAAGTGCGCAACAAGCTGGCCCTGGAATGGGATCCGGTTCGTTTTCCCGATCCGCGCCAGATCTTGGGGCAATTCAAAGCTGTGGATGCCAGAGTGTGCGTGCCGGCTTTCCCGGGCGTGCCGACGCATAGCCCCATGTTCGAAGAGCTGGAGGACAAAGGCTGGCTACTTACCAACGATAGCGGAGCGGCGCAGGTGTTTGCCGGGGTGCCGGCCACGGCTGGAGCCCAATTCGGCCTGCTAGACCTTACCCATCGGGATGTCTGGACATTCTGGCGCGACAAGCAGCGCCAGTTCCAGGATGAAGGCGTGGATGCAATCGCTTGTGATGTCCAGATCGACATCCCTGACGACGTTACCGCACGCAATGGCGATACCGGAGCGCGCTTGCGTACGGTCTACCCCATGCTGGCCAAGCGCTGCTTGTTTGAAGCTGCGTCCTGGAACAAGACTCCTCCAGAAGGACTGGTCTGGGGCCATGATCTGTTCCCTACCGGTCAGCGCCTGCCCTTGCAGGCGCCGACCGCTGTGCCCAACACCTGGGAAGGCCTCGCGGAATCCATAAGGGCGGCACTGACGGTAGGCATGAGCGGCCTGCCTTCCCATGCGCACGACATCGGTTCGCCCGCGTTCCCGCTCGATAGCATGACGCCGGAGCTATATCTGCGCTGGTTGGCGGCAGGTGTCTTCAGTTCGCATTTCCGCTTCCAGTCGATATCGGAATTGCTGCCGTGGACGTTTGGCGAGGAAGTTTTCCAGCAAGCGCAAACCTTGATGCAATTGCGCTACCGCCTGATTCCCTATGTGCTGGGTGTTATCGAAGATGCGGCGCGTACCGGTTTGCCGGTTCAACGTTCAATGGCCTTGTCCTTCCCGGATGATGCCGAGGCGCATGCCCACGAACTGCAATATCTGTTGGGGCCGGCGCTGCTGGTCGTGCCGGCGGTGCAACCCGGTACCCAGATGCGTGTGTATCTGCCCAAGGGCGAAGCCTGGTGGGATTTGAACACTGGCTGGCGCTATGAGGGCGGCACTACCTGGACCTTCGAGTGCGGGCTGGACAGACTACCGGTATTCGGCCGCGAAGGGCATATGCTTTGCCTGGGTCCGGCTGCGCAGCACACGGGTGAATTCAACTCGGCGCGTATCCTCGACGAAGTCTGGCTCTTTGGCATGCCGGTGCACAACCCCAGCGTCATGCGCAACAAGATCCGCGTCATGCAGATGCAAGGTTCCAGCTATGCGAAGGGCCTGGAAGGGCTGAAAATACTGCCGTCCGAAGGGCTGGAAGTAAAGCGCCGCGGAGCAGAAGTCAGGATTTCCCGCGCACGTTGATGGGATGGCTGGGGCCGCGCCGGCACGTGGTGCCAAGCGCGGAGCATTTTTAATCTTCGCAGGGGCTGTCCAGCGTACCGCGGGTCAGCGCTTGCACGATGATTTGCTCGCGTGGAGGCTCGCCGCTGGCCTGAACACTGCCTTCTATCCACATCAAAACCGGTGTCCCCGTTGCTATACGCAAGCGCGAGTAGGCATCCGCCAGCTGTTTGCCCTGGGCCGCCTGCGACACCGGGTAAGTTTTACCCGTGCTGCAGATGGCAAAGGTCGTAGCGCCGTTGGTGGATACGACTTTGCCACGCATGGAGAAGGTGTCGGCGATGGGGTCGAGTTCGAACTGCTGTGTAAGTAGGTAGTTCAGACTGGATTGGATCGCTTGCCCATCCTGGTCAAGCATGCGCAAGGTGTTGCCCGAAACGAAGTCGTACAAGCCGCTTTCATTGCGGTCGCCGATCAGGCGTATCTGATTTGTACCCGGTAGTCCACGTTCCCAGCGGCCTGTAGTAACGAAGCTTGCTTCTTTTTTGTCGCGGGTGCCGAAATACACGCGCCGCATGCGCCAGGTCCAGTCAGGCTGCAAGGTTAGTGTGACGCGTATCCCTTCACAATCGGCGCAGGGGATGACGCCGCGAAAAGTTTGAGCTTGGGTGATCGGCGCGCCACGGTCTTTTTGTCCGGCCGCGGTAGCGCCTTGCGCCATGCCCGGAGGCGGGGGAACCGCCGCGGCAGCATCGGACCCGACGGGTGTACGATCCTGGCCAGTTAGCGGTATGGAGCAGCCCGCCAGCCCGATGGCAAGGAGCACGCCGCCGGCGATTGCCGGGAGGCGGGATGGGCTGAGGGATGAAATGGGCAGGTTAAACATGACGGCTCCGGCTCTTTAATGGTTAAGCGAAGTCTACCTTGTGTTGTCGTGCAGCATGGCGCCAACATGCGCGCCGATGACCATGGACGATGCCAGCCCGTCTTGGGTCGGCTGCGTAGTCCGGTTTATCTACCCGTGACGTCAGGACCGAAGCGGGCCCAGTCACAGTCTGCAGGGGGGTCCGGACAAAGTATGGCACTGGGCAGGACCTTTTTGCATTAACAAGACGGCCTCGGGCTGCTTGATAAGGCGGAGACGGTTAAGCTTGGGGGGTGCCGGAAAACGGTGATTCCAGATGCGCTTTTCATGTCATTTTTGCAAATACTTACTGCTCATCCGTGGCTGGCCTTGGGCTTCGCGCTGGTGCTGGGCCTGGTCGTGGGCAGCTTCCTGAACGTGGTGATCGTGCGCTTGCCGCAAATGATGGAGCGGGCCTGGCAGGCCGAGTATGCGGAGTTCAGCGATGCGGCGCCGGCTGTGCCGACACCTGCGCGCTTCGACTTGGCGCAGCCCGCGTCCCATTGCCCTGCTTGTTCGCATCCTATTGCCTGGTATGAAAACCTGCCGATAGTCAGTTGGCTGCTTTTGCGCGGCAGGTGTTCTTATTGCGGTGTGGCCATTGCCTGGCAGTATCCGGCGGTTGAACTCGCCTGCGCATTGTTGTTTGTGGCCTGCGTGGCTATCTTCGGAGCCAGCGTAGCGGCGCTGGCGGCGATGGCTTTTTGTGCCGTTTGTTTGGCTTTGGCCGTCATCGATGCACGCACTACGCTCTTGCCTGACAGCCTTACGCTGCCCTTGTTATGGGGCGGTTTGTTCGTCAACCTATGGGGCGTTTTTACGCCGCTTGCCGATGCCGTTGTCGGGGCCATGGCTGGTTATGGCGTTTTGTGGCTGGTCTATTGGGGCTTCAAGCTGATAACAGGCAAAGAGGGCATGGGTTATGGCGATTTCAAACTGCTGGCAGCAATAGGAGCGTGGGTGGGGTGGCAGATGTTGCCTTTGCTTATGGTGGTGTCGTCTTTGGTGGGGGTGGCGGTGGCGGGTGGCCTGATTGCTTCCGGCCGGGCTCGGCGCGATCAGGCCTTGCCTTTCGGGCCCTATCTGGCGGCGGCGGGGGTGTTGGCTTTGCTGGTCGGTAATCGCTGGCAGACCCTGTTCTGAAGTCCAGTAAAAAGATAAGGATGAGAATGACTCAAGGCTTTCGCTTGGGGTTGACCGGCGGTATCGGTTCAGGTAAGACGCGGGTGGCCGACTTGTTGGCTGAGCATGGCGCGGCGGTGATAGATACTGATGCCATTGCTCATCGCTTGACGGCTCCGGGAGGGGCCGCCATTGAGTCTTTGCGCCGCGCTTTTGGCGCGGACATGATTGATGCGGGGGGGGCGCTTGATCGTGCCCGCATGCGTGAGCTGGTGTTCAAGGATGGGGCCGCCAAGGCCCGTCTTGAGGCCGTGTTGCATCCGATGATAGGGCAGGGGGTGGAGGATGCGGCGCGGGAGGCTGTCGGTAGCTATTTGGTTTTTGTGGTGCCTTTGCTGGTGGAGTCGGGGCGGTGGCGTGATCGGGTGCATCGAATCTGTGTGGTGGATTGCGATGAGGCGACTCAGGTCGCACGTGTTCAGCATCGCAGCGGTTTATCGCCAGAGATGGTCGCCAGCATTATGGCTGCGCAGGCTAGTCGGGCCGAGCGGCTTGCGGTGGCTGACGATGTGGTCGTGAATGATGGGGGGACTACGCCGCAACTGCTTGAGGAGCGGGTGTTGGCCTTGCATCTGCAGTGGGTGGAGGCGGCTCGTCAGCTTGCCGGCTAGGTGGATTGCCTGTTGCCCATTCTGTGTGTTCGATAAGCGTTTGCTGCGAATTGGCCGGTGGCTGTTTTGAGGCTGCGGGCATGGTTTGGCTTGATCGTTGAATGTGGGGGCTTGCTGAGGGTAGGGTTCTTTAGGGTTTGCGTGGTGTGCGTCGGTGGGGCTTGGACGAAGCCGGTTCCGGCTGTGCCGGAACTACCCGCATTTTCGCCAGGAGGCGGGGCGGGCGCGAACTCGGGCCAGCAAAGTCCACTGGACTTTGCTGAATGCTGCCCTCGAACAGGCGCGCCCTTGCTTCCCCGCCTCCTGGCGAAAATGCGGCGGCTGCGACGCGCCCCACCGACGCACACCACGCAAACCTGAGAGATGTTGCTGGGCGAGTTTGTTGTTGCTTGCGTTGATTGGCCCGCAGCTTGGGGCCGAAGCGCTGATGTCAGGCGGGGTAGTAGGCGCCTAGGATGCGCGGGCCGCGGGCTCCGGTCACGTCGGGAAGGTTGCCGGGCTGATGCTCCACATGCTGTTTGGCCAGCCATGCGAAGGCCAGGGCTTCCATTTGCTGTGCGGGTACGCCCATGCGGTCTGTCGCGCTGACAGGGCAGGAGAGTTGGGACGCCAGGGCGCGGATCAGGCCAGGATTGTGCGCGCCGCCGCCACATACCCAGACTCGGGTGCAGCCAGGGGCCTGCTTGCGGATTTCCTGGGCGACGGTGCAGGCTGTGAGCGCCTGTAGTGTGGCTTGGACGTCGGCGGGGGCAAGCGGGCCGGAGCGGGCCTGCCAGGTGTCCAGACGCTGCTCCAGCCATTGCATGTTGAACTGTTCTCGTCCTGTCGATTTTGGGGGCGGCAGGGCGAACCAGGGCTCGCTGTCGAGTAGGTAGGTTAATAGTCCGGCGTCGACTAGCCCGGATGCGGCGAATTTGCCGTCTTTGTCGTAGGTTTGGCTGGTGTGGCGCAGACACCAGGCGTCCAGCAGTATGTTGGCTGGGCCGGTGTCGTAGCCGATGACGGCTTGTCCGGGGATCAGCGCCGTGATGTTGGCGATGCCTCCGAGATTGACGATGACGCATTCCTGGCGGGTGCCAAACAGCGATGCGTGGAAGGCCGGCACCAGGGGGGCACCCTGGCCGCCGGCGGCAACGTCGCGGCTGCGCAGGTCGGCCACCACGGCAATGCCAGATGCTTCAGCTAGGTGGGCAGGGGCATTTAATTGCAGCGTATAGCCGATGTCCGGGCGGTGTCGGATGGTTTGGCCGTGAGCGCCTATGGCGCGAACATCCTTGGCGGCGGTGCCGCTGGCGGCGAGCACGCTGCGTACCGCTTCCGCGTAGAGGCTTGCCAGGGCCAACGACGCTTGCGCCATGGCGTGGATTTCATCGTTGGCAGCTTGGTTTAGCGCCAGCAGAGCGGCCCGCAAGTCGGGTGGTAATGCAATGGCGGCGTGGGCGAGCACGCGCGGTGGGCCGGAGTTCGGGAATTCGGCGAGAACGCCGTCAATGCCGTCCAGACTGGTGCCCGACATCAGGCCTATGTATAGGCCTGATGTCGTTACGGTCGTCATTTGCTGGCGACCGCGGTGCCGGAATCCCCTTCCGGGGTATTGAGTTCAGCCAGCAGCGCCATTTGGTGGTGCAGCGGCTCGGTTTCTTTCTTGAACATTGCAAGACTGCGCGCTGTCAGTTCTGGCGCGGAAGGCAGGGCGACGGTAAGCGGGTCGACCGGACGGCCAGCGATACGGAACTCATAGTGCAAATGCGGGCCGGTGGCCCAGCCTGTCGAGCCGACACGGCCGATGAATTGCCCCTGGGCGATACGTGTACCTTTCTTGATGCCAGGTGCGAATGCGCTCATGTGGGCATACAGCGTCGAATATTGGCCGCGATGATCGATGATCACGACGTTGCCATAACCGTTTTGTCTACCGATGAATTCGACCGTGCCATCCGCTGTGCTGCGTATGGTCGTACCGGTAGGCGCGCCATAGTCGACACCCTTATGTTCGCGCCAGGTTTTCAGAATAGGATGAAAACGGCGCGAAAAGCCCGAGGTGACCCGGGTGAATTCCATGGGCGAGCGCAGGAAGGCCTTGCGCAGGCTTTTGCCTTCGAAGGTGTAGTAGCCGCCGGCGGCGCCTGCTTGTTGATCGAACCAGACAGCTTGGAAAGGCTTGCCTTTGTTGACGAATTCGATTGCGATCACCTTGCCTGCACGCACATACGTGCCCTGGTGGTGATAGGTCTCGTAGATGACGTTGAAGTGATCGCCACGGCGCAGGTCGCGGTGGAAATCGATGTCGCCGGAAAGAATTTCGGCGATTTGGGTGGCGATCGAGTCGGGAATGTCGGCGGCGTCGGTTGCCCCGAACAAGGAGCTCAAGATTTCACCATGGGCGACGCGGGTCTGGCGTTCGGTATCGAGCTGAAGCTCGCTTGCCTTCAAGCCCTCGGGCGCGCGGTCGATTTGCAGGAACTGCGAAACGACCTTGCCCTGGATTTCCGTGCCTGGAGTATGGATATAGCGCAGCCAGCGGATCTCACCCAAAGCGTTGGTCGACGCCTGGATGGTGCGGCCGGGGATAAGCTGTCGGTACAGGCTGCGCGCCTCGGTAGAGGTGCGCAGGTAGGTTTCCAGCTCTTTGTCATCGACTCCGAGGCGATTCAGCAGCGTGGCGACCGAGTCACCGCGCTGAACCTTCTCTTCGCGAATGAAGTCGGGGGCAATGGCCTCTTGCTGTTCAACCTGTTCGTTCAGGTCGGGTAGCGCCAGCGATTCGACGATGCGAGTCGTAGGCAGGAGTGCGGCGTCGGGAGCAAGTGGCGCCACGCCTATGGCCGCCGCGGTCGCGAACACTCCGACGGCACCGGTTACGACGAGGATACGGCGCTTGAGTGAGGAAGGGGTGAAAAATGACAAGGCGGGGCGGTTTGTAAACGGAATACGGTCGAAAATCTGTCGCACTGCCTGGGTGATACTTTTCAGTACCGCTGAGGCAATGCCGGAAAGCTGAGGATTCATGCGTCCTGGCCCCAAAGGTCGGTTGGGCTAGAATTCGCTCCGAAGTGCGGGTTCGGAGCCCGGCGTGTTCCGGTCGGGCGCTGAAAAAGCGGGCAGACGTAAAAGAGCCTGGCAACACAAAAAGAGCCACTTGGTTCGGAATGTGCTGGATCGCCACTGCTGGCCTGCCCGATTACGAACCCGCGACTCTTTGTAACAACGTCATTTCGCCGGAACGGGCCGAGTATATAGAAAGACGGCACGCCCTGCCAAGATGATTGTTTACACTTTACCCATTATTTCCAGGCTACCGCCGTTATGACTGACACGAAACTTACGAATTCTCACGTCTCTGATGGGGCGAGCGCTCCGGCCGCCAGCTATCCGATCACGCCCGAGGTCGAGCAAGATCTGGCGGTGGCCAAGCGTGGGTGCCACGAACTTTTGGTTGAAAGCGAGTTTGCGCGCAAGCTGGCGCGCAGCCGGGCCACTGGGGTGCCCTTGCGGGTCAAGCTGGGCTTGGACCCTACTGCTCCTGATATTCATCTGGGGCATACGGTGGTGCTAAACAAGATGCGCCAGTTGCAGGAACTGGGCCATACGGTCATTTTCCTGATTGGCGATTTCACCACCATGATCGGTGATCCCAGCGGGCGCAACGCGACACGTCCTCCTCTGACGCGCGAGCAGATAGAGGCCAACGCCCAGACCTATTACGCCCAGGCCAGCCTGGTGCTGGATCCGGCGCGTACCGAGGTTCGCTATAACTCGGAGTGGTGCGATCCCTTGGGCGCGCGCGGCATGATCAAGCTGGCGTCGCACTACACCGTGGCCCGCATGCTGGAGCGCGAGGATTTCACCAAGCGTTTCAAGGGCGGCGTGCCGATTTCCGTGCATGAGTTCCTTTACCCGCTTATGCAGGGTTATGACTCGGTGGCGCTTAAGGCCGACCTGGAGCTGGGCGGAACCGATCAGAAGTTCAATTTGCTGGTCGGGCGTGAACTGCAGAAGGAGTATGGCCAGGAGCCGCAGTGCATTCTGACCATGCCTTTGTTGGAAGGGACTGATGGCGTCGACAAGATGTCGAAATCCAAGAACAACTACATCGGCATTTCGGAAACACCGGCTTCGATGTTCGGTAAATTGATGTCGATTTCCGACACCTTGATGTGGCGGTATTTCGAGCTGTTGTCGTTCAAGTCGATGGAAGACATCGGCAAGCTTCAAAAAGAAACCGAAGCCGGTCGCAACCCGCGCGACGTCAAAGTCATGCTGGCGCAAGAAATCGTGACGCGTTTTCATTCTTCCTGCGCAGCCGAACAAGCTTTGGCGGATTTCGAAGCGCGTTTCAAGCAAAAAGCGATTCCGGACGAAATGCCCGAGATCAACCTGGCGGGTGCTCCTTTGGGGATCCTGCAGGTATTGCGTGAAGCTGGGCTGTGCGCGTCGGCGTCTGAGGCCCAACGCAATATCGAGCAGGGCGGCGTGCGGGTCGATTCAGTCAAAATCGAAGACAAAGGCATCAAACTGGACGCTGGTTGCTACGTAATACAAGTTGGTAAACGAAAGTTTGCCCGCGTCACGGTACGATAGGCATGGGTCTTGCGCCAGAAGCGCTTGAATCCTCGCCCGGACTGCGCCTATCCCTTGGCGATGTGAGTCAAATATGACTTCAGCCGTGGTTATTCCTCTATTTTCAGGAGCATCGCGATGAAACTCTGGAGCAATTCCTTCCTGGATGGGGAACCCATCCCTGCGCGCTATGCCTTTGGCAAGATTGATCCCAAGACGCAGGTAACGCTATCGGATAACGTCAATCCGCACTTGGCCTGGTCCGACCTGCCGGCCGGGACTCAGTCTTTGGTCCTGCTGTGTCACGACTACGATGTTCCCAGCAAAGGCGACGACGTCAATCAGACCGGTAGGCAAGTACCCGCCGACTTACCCAGAGTCGACTTTTTTCATTGGGTGTTGGTTGACATCCCGGTGGCAGAGACCGAAATAGAGGAAGGCGAGTTCAGTAACGGTGTGACGCCGCGCGGCAAAGCGGGTGGCGGCGCTCCGCTCGGCACGCGCCAGGGTATCAACGATTTCACCGGCTGGTTTTCCGCTGACCGCGACATGAACGGTGATTACTTCGGCTATGACGGCCCTTGCCCGCCCTGGAACGACACGCTTATTCATCACTACGTCTTTACCTTGTATGCGCTGGATACACCCACTGCTGCCGTCGAAGGCCGGTTTTCCGGTGTGGACGCGCGGCGGGCGATTGAAAAGCACGTACTGGCGCAAGCGGCCTTGACCGGAACCTACACGCTGAATCCGGCCCTGGCCCCAACACAGATTGCTTCCGATGACTGAACTTTGGCTGATCCGGCATGGCGAAACCGAATGGAATCGCCTGAGACGGGTGCAAGGCACCCTCAATGTCGGTCTTAACGACCTGGGCAGGCGACAGGCCGAGCAGATTGCCGCGCGCTTCGTGGCCCGCCCGCCTGGCGTGGACGCGATCTACAGCAGCGACCTGGACCGGGCCCACGATACCGCGCGCCCTACTGCCGCGGGGCTGGGGCTGAATGTCAAGCTGGACAAGGATTTGCGCGAACGCAAGTACGGAATCTTCGAGGGCTTGAGTTTTGTCGAGTTGGCGCAGCGCTACCCTGAGGCCGCAGAAGCCGTGCGCCGGCGTCATCCGGACTACCAACTCGAGGGCGGGGAGTCGCTGCGCGAATTCCAGCAACGGGTGGTGCGCACATTGAATCGTATCGCCGCCCAGCGGCGCAGCGGCCGCGCACTGGTCTTTACGCATAGCGGTGTGCTGGACATGGCTTATCGTCATGCGCAGGGCATTCCCCTGGAGTCCGGGCGTCGCCACAGTCTGCAAAACGTCAGTATCAATCGCCTGCTCATCAGCGGCGACGATTGGCGGGTCGAGGATTGGGGTGACGTCGCGCATCTGCTTGATGAGGACGCCGAGCAGGTGTCTTCCGCTTAGCAGGGGTGTGGGTTGGATGCCGCATTGCAGGCAGGCGCTTATCCATTGCGGGCGACTCTGCGTTAAACTGTCAAGATTGCCTTCGCCCTGCGTAACTGGCGAAATTTCCGGGTTTCAGGCCTGGGTGGGTTTACCACAAGGAAGCGCAGGGTTTCGGTAGTGCTGTTTAGCTCACGGCCTTATGGCATGGGTTGGCCAGCGCTATCACGCCGTTCGCCTGGGCAGCCGTTAGGCAGGTTCGTAAATCGCGTATTGTCGGTTTCTTCTTACGATCGGTGTTTGTACACGTTCGATTCAGGAAACTAAGACGCTGCGCGGTATTCGACCATTCGCGGCTGGCCGGTTACGTTCGAATACGCCGGTTAGCTCTCGTTCTGCACCGCAAGGAACCCGTCATGTTCGACCGTAACGTCACCATCGCCCAGATCGACCCGCAACTGTGGGCTGCCATCGAGCAGGAAAATCTCCGCCAGGAACAGCATATCGAGCTGATCGCTTCGGAAAACTATGCCAGCCCTGCCGTCATGCAGGCGCAAGGTACCCAACTTACCAATAAATACGCCGAAGGCTATCCCGGCAAACGCTATTACGGCGGCTGCGAATACGTCGACATCGTCGAGCAATTGGCGATCGACCGCGTCAAAGAGCTGTTTGGCGCTGAAGCGGCCAACGTGCAGCCCAATTCGGGCTCGCAGGCCAACCAGGGCGTTTACATGGCGGTACTCAAGCCAGGCGATACCGTGCTGGGCATGAGTCTGGCCGAAGGCGGCCACCTTACCCACGGTTCGCCGGTGAACGCTTCGGGCAAGCTGTATAACTTCTTGTCGTACGGCCTGGACGCCAATGAGGCCATCGACTATGAGCAGGTCGCACGCCTGGCGGCCGAGCACAAGCCCAAGCTGATCGTGGCAGGTGCTTCAGCCTATTCCCTGCGCATCGACTTCGCCCGCTTTGCCGAAATCGCCAAGGCCAACGGCGCGCTGTTCATGGTGGACATTGCCCACTACGCAGGCCTGGTCGCCGGCGGCGTCTACCCCAACCCGGTCCCGCATGCCGATTTTGTCACCTCCACCACGCACAAATCGCTGCGCGGACCGCGCGGTGGCTTGATCATGTGCAAGGCGGAACACGAAAAAATCATCAATTCAGCCATCTTCCCTGGCATCCAGGGCGGCCCCCTGGAACACGTCATTGCCGGTAAGGCGGTTGCCTTCAAAGAAGCGCTTGATCCTTCCTTCAAGGACTACGCTGCCCAGGTCGTCAAGAATGCTCAGGTTTTGGCCGAAACCTTGGTAAAGCGCGGTTTGCGCATCGTGTCGGGCCGCACGGAAAGCCACGTCATGCTGGTCGATTTGCGCGCCAAGGGTATTACCGGCAAAGATGCCGAACACGCCCTGGGCCAGGCTCACATCACGGTCAACAAGAACGCCATTCCGAACGACCCCGAAAAGCCCTTCGTGACCAGTGGGGTGCGCCTGGGTACGCCGGCCATGACCACGCGTGGTTTCAAGGAAGCGGAAGCCGAATTGACCGCCAACCTGATCGCCGATGTGCTGGACAATCCGCGCGATGCGGCCAACCTCGAAGCCGTGCGTGCGCGAGTCAATACCCTGACCGGTAAGTTTCCGGTTTACGGTTAAAGGCTTGAGCGCCGGTCGGAGGACGACCCATGAAGTGCCCCTTCTGTCGTCATGAAGACACCCAGGTACTTGATACCCGGGTATTGGAAGAAGGCAGCGCGATACGCCGCAGGCGGCGCTGCTCTCTTTGCGACCGGCGCTTCACGACCTATGAACGGGTCGAGCTGACCATGCCTGCCGTTGTCAAACGCAACGGCAGCCGTGCTGAATACGATCCGGCCAAGCTGCGCGGCAGCTTGATGCTGGCTTTGCGCAAGCGCGCGGTCAGTGCCGACGCGGTGGAAACTGCAATTACGCACATCGAGGAAACCTTGATGACCAGCGGTGTGCGCGAGATGCCGTCCGAACGGGTGGGCGAGCTCGTCATGCAGGAACTGAAAAAACTCGACAAGATTGCCTACATCCGCTTCGCCTCGGTCTATAAAAGCTTTGAGGATATCGATGAGTTTGCCGATGTCGTCCGCGAAATGCAGGGGCCATCTTTGTTGGGCAAGAAAAAAAACGCAAAAGCCTAGCTCCAAGAGCTGGGATAGGGGCTGCGCGTCATTGCAATCGGTGGGGTTTGCCGGGGCTAAATGCCGTGTAGGCCCGTGCTACGCTAGTACGATGAAAACGGGATACTGGATCGCCATCGGGCTTGCCATCGGCGCCGCGATCGGAAGTTCTCTCGATAACCTCGCCATGGGTATCGGTATCGGTGTTGCGATCGGGATCGCGATGGACCTTGCCTTTCGCGATAAAGATTAAGCTTGGCGGCGATGTCCGCCCAGCTTCGTTGCCGGACCGTGCTCCGGCGGTTTTGTAAGGCCTGGTTTTATGAGCGCAACCGAACAAGCCGACGATATTCGATGGATGCGTCGCGCGCTTGAACTGGCTGCCGCAGCCTTGTATGTGACCTCGCCCAACCCCCGCGTGGGGTGTGTCATCGTGCGTGATGGGCGGGTTCTGGGGGAGGGCGCCACCCAAGCGGTGGGCGGCCCACATGCCGAAGTATGCGCACTGCGTGATGTACAGGCGCGTGGCGAGTCTGCACATGGCGCCACTGTTTATGTCACGCTTGAGCCCTGCAGTCACCATGGCCGCACGCCCCCTTGTGTCGATGCGCTACGTGCCGCCGAGCCCGCCCGGGTCGTGGTTGCCATGGGTGACCCCAATCCGCAAGTCCATGGCAAGGGCCTTGAACAATTGCGTGCGGCCGGTATCGCCGTCACTAGCGGCGTCTGCCTGGACGAGGCGCTGTCTTTGAACGTGGGCTTCGTCGCCCGCATGAGCCGAGGCACCCCTTGGCTATGGGCCAAAATGGCCGCCTCGCTGGATGGGCGCAGCGCTTTGCGCAACGGTCTTTCGCAATGGATAACCGGTGAAGCCGCGCGAGCTGACGGCCATCATTGGCGAGCCCGTAGTTGCGCTGTCCTGACCGGCATCGGCACGGTGCTGGCCGACAACCCACGGATGGACGTGCGTCATGTAAACACAGCGCGGCAACCACGCAAGATCGTGCTGGATTCACGTCTGGACATGCCGGTGGACGCGTTAATGCTGGATGGCGCCGAAACCTGGGTATTCACCGCCACTGAAAACGCTGAAAAGACGAAGCGCTTGGCTGACCGCAACGCACGCACCATTTTTCTGCCCAATGCCGAAGGCCGGGTGGATCTGCCCGCCATGATGCGTTGGCTGGCAGAGCATGAAATCAACGAAGTCCATGCGGAAGCCGGGGAAAAGCTTACCGGCGCGCTGTTGCAGGCAGGGTGCGTGGATGAGTTGCTGGTTTATATGGCGCCGATGCTGCTGGGCGAAGGCGCCGGTTTGGCGCAATTGCCCATGCTTGAAAGCCTCGATCATGCAATGCGATTCGAGTTTGTCGATGTACAGTGCATAGGACGCGATATTCGTCTGCGGGCCCAGCTACCATCACGCCTTGCAGCGCTGCGCGAAGTTGCCCTTCCGCTAGGGCGCTGAATGGCCTGGGGCCATAAGCAGCATCGTTACCACGAACACTTTGGAGAGTTACATGTTCACAGGGATTGTCGCCGCAGTCGGCCGCATCACTCGTGTCGAGTCCCAATCAGAAAGCATCGAAGGCGGTGTACGCCTCAGCATCGATGCGGGCGAGCTCGACCTGAGCGATGTTCAGCCGGGCGACTCGATCGCCATCCAAGGCGCTTGCATGACAGCTGTGCAATTGACTGCGCACAGTTTTGAAGTGGACGTTTCGCGCGAAAGCCTTAACCGCACGGTGGGTTTGGACAGCGAGGGCGAGGTCAATCTGGAAAAAGCCATGCGCCTTAGCGATCGTTTGGGCGGTCACCTGGTGTCAGGCCACGTGGACGGCCTGGGCTCCATCGTGAAGTTCGAAGCGGTGGGGGAATCCCACGAGCTGATCGTGCGCGTGCCCGAAGAACTGGGGAAATATCTGGCCTATAAAGGCTCGGTCACCATCAACGGTGTCAGCCTGACCGTGAATGCGGTACGCGACCACGCCGGAGCGTGCGACATCTCGATGAATCTGATTCCGCACACAGTGCAGGTGACGACCTTGAAGCACTTGCGGATGGGCCGCAAGGTCAACGTCGAAATAGATACGATTGCGCGATATGTGGAGCGGATGCTTAGCGTATCGGTGCAAAGCCAGCAGGCTTGAGCACGCCTGCCGGCTAGATAGCGGGTGGCTTATGGGCCACCCGTTTGCGTTTAGATCTGTGTAATGAACTTGGTCACCAGGTAACCGTCGAAGGTCTCGGTGCCGCCTTCGCTGCCGATACCCGAATCCTTGACGCCGCCGAAAGGCGTTTCGGACAAGGCTATGCCGAAATGGTTGATGTTCACCATACCCGCTTCCAGCCCGTTGGATACTTCGGTTGCCGTCTTCAATGAGTTGGTGAAGACATAGGATGCCAGTCCGAAAGGCAGGCTGTTGGCGCGGCGCAAGACCTCTTCCGTGGTTTTGAAGCGCGTTACCGGGGCGACTGGGCCAAAAGGTTCTTCGGTCATCAGTTTAGAGTCGTCGGGCAGGTCGGTAATCACGGCCGGCGAGAAGAAGTTCCCTTTGTCGCTAATGCGCGAACCCCCTGTGACGATACGTCCGCCACGTTGGCTGGCGTCATCCAGAAAGCTCATCATCGACATGATGCGGCGTTCATGCGCCAGCGGGCCCATTTCGGTGCCCTCGGCCAGCCCGTCGCCTACCTTGATCGAGGCGATGACATCGGTGAAGCGCGCCAGGAATTTGTCGTAGGCTTTTTCCTGCACGTAGAAGCGTGTGGGCGAAACGCATACCTGTCCGGCGTTACGGATCTTGGTGCGCGCCAGCATTTCGGCAGCCGGTTCGATATCGGCGTCGTCGAACACCAACACCGGCGAATGGCCGCCTAGTTCCATCGTGGCGCGCTTCATATGGGCGCCGGCCAGGGCGGCCAACTGTTTGCCGACGGGGACCGAGCCCGTGAACGAAATCTTGCGCACGATGGGCGATTCGATCAGGTGCGTGGAGATCTCGCTAGGTACGCCCCAGACGATGTTGAAGACACCCGGTGGCAGACCGGCGTCATGAAAGAGCTGTGCCAGGGCGACGACGGCGCTGGGTGAGTCTTCGGGGCCTTTCAGGATAAGGGTGCAACCGGCGCCGATAGCGGCAACGGCCTTGCGGATCGCCTGATTGAACGGGAAGTTCCAGGGCGTAAATGCCGCGCATACACCAACGGGCTCGCGCACGACTAACTGGCGTACGGCGGGGTTGCGGGGCGGAATGACCCGCCCGTAAATGCGGCGGGCTTCTTCGGCGTGCCATTCGGCGTGTTCGGCGCAAGATTTGATTTCAGCAACGGCTTCGGCCAGAGGTTTGCCTTGGTCCAGAGTCAGGTTGCGGCCGATTTCGGCAGCGCGTTCGCGCGCCAGTTCAGCCACTTTGCGCAGGATGCGCGAACGCTCCAGCGGCGAGGTCTTTTTCCAGCTTTGGAATGCCCGCTGCGCGGCAGCCAGCGCCCGATCCAGGTCGGCGCGGGTGGCGTGGGGCAGTTTTCCGATGACTTCCTGCGTGGCCGGATTGAGGACATCCTGCTCGCGGCGATCGCCTCCTTTGATGAATTCTCCGTCTATGTAGAGGGCGAGATCCTGGTACATGCCTGTCTCCTGCTGGTATGGGTGCGGCGAATGAATGAGGCCGCGAAATAGGGAAACCCTTAGGCTAGCATGGCAGAGGGGGCGGCCGCGTCTTTTCCCATACGAACATCGCGCCTATAGGAGAACAGCTATTCATTTCATAAATATCAGAAATGGTAGCTATTGCCTTGTCAAAATACCTGAGCTGAATGACTATGTCGCTCCGGTCTTTTCTCTTTCTTGCCATGTCCGATTGCCGTCCTCCCCTATCCCAGTCTTCTTCCCCTCGCCAACGTTTACCTGCGAACGCCTGCGATGCTCACTGCCACGTCTTTGGTCCGGCCGAGCATTTTCCATACGCGCAAGGGCGTTCCTATACCCCGCCGGATGCCCCCTATGACAAGTTAGCGGCCTTGCATGCTCATATCGGCGCGACACGGGCAGTGGTGGTTCAGGCGGCCTGCCACGGTTACGACCACTCTGCGCTCATTGATACGCTGGCGCGTAGCGGGGGGCGTTATCGCGGGGTGGCGCTTTTGCGGGATACCGACAGCGATGCCGATATTCGCGCTTTGCACGAAGCGGGCGTGCGCGGGGTGCGATTCAATTTCGTTGCCCACCTGGGCGGCGCGCCGGATCCGGCGGTGTTCGATCGCATCGTCGCGCGCGTGGCCGAGTACGGGTGGCACGTTGCGCTGCATCTCGATGGCGCTGATCTCGACGCCTATCTTGATCGCTTCGTTCGCCTTCCCGTGCCTTTCGTGATCGATCACATGGGGCGCATCCGTGCCGAGCGCGGCTTGCAGGATCCCGCTTTCCTCAACTTGAAGCGCTTGGCCGACGTGGAGCATGCGTGGGTCAAGGTGTCGGGCATTGATCGCATATCAAACGGCAAGAGGCCTTTTGAGGAAGGTTTGCCCTTCGTGCGCGAACTTATTTCAGCCATGCCAAACCGTGTAGTCTGGGGGTCCGATTGGCCTCACCCGAATGTCGCTGGCGACATGCCCGACGACGGCGAGTTGGTGGACGCTTTTTTTACCGCGTGTCCGGATCCGGAGCTGCAGCGCCGCATATTGGTGGACAATCCCGCCAGCTTATACGGATTCTAAACATCAACACAAAAAGGAGAAATCAATGACTGAGCGCACTTCTTCCGGGCCGCGTGTAACGCCGGTGGTTCCTGGAACCCGGCCGGAGCTGGCGCAACTGGAAGCACGCATCCAGGCGGCGCGGGGGCGTATTTCTCCGCTGTATCAGGTATTGCTGAACAGTCCCGCCGTGGTGGATGGCTGGGAAGCCATGTTGACCGCCATCAGGCTGAATACCTCGATTGATCCACGTTATCGCGAGCTTGTCATCCTCAGGGTAGCGATGTTGAATTCGGCCGCTTACGAATTCGATGCGCATATCCCCCATGCGCAGAAAGCAGGTGTCTCTGATGAGGCTATTAAGGTTTTGCGGGCAGATGGGGCAGAGAAAATCACTGGAACGGGCCTGGACAGTACCGACAAACTGGTGCTGGAACTGACTGATGCGATGACGCGCGACATCGTGGTTCCCGATGCTTTGTATGACGCACTCGATGCGAAATTCGGGTCGACCGGCATGGTTGAGCTGGCTGCAACCGTGGCGGCCTACAACATGGTTTCGCGCTTCCTGGTTGCATTGCGCATCGGCCACTGATTCGTCCGGCTCTTGCGTGTTGGCTCCCGGCCCGGCTGCGTTTGATGAACAAACCGGATCGGGAGCCTACTTCGTCGTCGTGTTCATTGATGAACCGACAGGCGGTCCCGGGCCAAGTGCAGCAGTGCGTATGGGGGCTACGCTGGTCACTTATGTCTAGCGTCTGTGCTTAAGCATCAAGACCGGCGCTACGTCCAGGCGCTGTCGCCGCCGACATCGAACAGTGCATCGTCTTAGCGCTGCGTCATCCTTCGAATTTTCCCTTTTTGACTGCCATCGGCGCCAGGCCAAATTCTGCGCGCTACGTCTGGGCCTGATTTCGTCCTGCGTTCGCTGGTCTGGCAAACCCTGGGTTCGATTCGCGATATTTATATTGTCCGGACAAAGTATTAGTCGTAGGATATGCCTCATTCATATCAGTGCCGACTAGAACTCGAGGCAGGGACGTCGCCACTGATACGGGCAAGGCCAAAGGAGATGACGCATGGCGCGTGACCGCGTACTTATCGTGGGGGCCGGACCGGTGGGTCTGGTAGCTGCGACTTACCTCGCCAATGAGGGCATTCCCGTAACCGTTCTGGAAGCGAGTCGAGAACTGCCGGAAGACTTGCGCGCATCTACGTTCCATCCCCCCACGCTGGATATGCTGGATAAGTTCGGCATTGCAGATGCTTGCATTGCACAGGGGCTGATCTGCCAATACTGGCAGTTTCGCGATCGTAAGGAAGGCCCTATCGTCACTTTCGATATGGGCCTGCTCGCACAAGACACACGTCATCCCTACCGTTTGCAATGCGAGCAATGGAAGCTGACTAGGCTGCTGAGGGCAAGGTTGGAAGCTTCCGGTACGGAGTTCATCTACGGTGTCAGCGCCACCGGCCTCACCCAGACCGACGACGGCGTCACCGTTACCGTGCAACACGTGGACGGTTCGCTGCAGGCGTTTGAAGGACGCTACCTTATAGGCGCCGATGGCGCACGCAGCGCGATACGGAAATCTTTGGGCGTGGCCTTTGAAGGCATGACCATTCCGGAAATCTATTTGTCGATGTCGACCCCCTACGCCTATGGGGACCATATTCCTGGGTTGGCCAACATCGCCTATATCTCTGATCCGGACGAGTGGGCGGTACTGTTGCGCACACCCACGCTGTGGCGTGTGCTACTGCCTACCGACCCCACCTTATCGGAAGAGGAAATCAAAAATCCAGAGATGATTGAGGGGCGTTTGCAGAGTCTGCACCCCAGCAGCGCTCCATACGAGATCGCGCATTGCACCGCTTATCGCGTTCATGAGCGCGTCGCGGATCACTATGTCCACGGGCGGGTTTTCCTCGCAGGGGACGCCGCTCACTTGAACAATCCCTTGGGTGGGATGGGGATGAATGGCGGGATACACGACGCCGTGAATCTGGCTGAAAAATTGACGGAAGTATGGCGCGGATCGCCCTTGGCCACCATGCAGCGCTATGAGCGGCAACGCCGCAAAGTGGCGATAGAGACGGTGCAGACGCAGGCGCTGCGCAACCGCCAGGTGTTGAAGGAACGCGATCCCGACTCTCGCCGCGCACATCACGACAGCCTGCGCCGCACGGTGCAGGATCCGGCTGCACATCGTGATTATCTGCTCAAGGCTTCCATGCTCCAGTCGCTACGCGATCTGGAAGCCGTCGCCTGATCCGCCCATGGACGAACTCGATATTTATCGCAAGCAGGGGATGGGCCAAAGCTCGGGTTTTGGTTGCACACCTGCGCTGGTCCTGGTCGATTTTGTGGTCGGCTTTACCGATCCTGAACATTTCGGCGGCGGCAATATTCGGTCGGCGGTCGATACGACCCAACGCTTATTGGCGCACGCACGTACGCTCGCTTGGCCGGTGGCGCACACCAGGGTGGTGTATGCCGATGATGGTTCCGACGCCGGGGCATTTGCACGCAAGATCCCCGGCTTGCTCAAGTTGCGCGAAAACGATCCGCTTAGCCAGATCGTGGAAGTGCTGAGCCCGCGGCGTGGCGAGCACGTGATCCGCAAACGTAATGCCTCTGCCTTTTTTCAGACCGACTTGGCCGCCTGGTTGCATTGGCGCCGGGTCGATACCTTGGTGGTGGCTGGCTGCACGACGTCAGGCTGCGTGCGCGCGACGGTAATCGATAGCGTCAGCCACAACTTGCGAACTGTCGTGCCGGTGGATTGCGTCGGAGACCGCGCCATTGGACCGCACGATGCCAATTTGTTCGACATGGGTCAGAAGTATGCCGACCTGTCGACTGCCGACGACATCATTGCTCATTTCAGGGAAGCAAGCCATGACTGACAGCCTGGGCTATCGCAAAAAATTCGGCGTGATCGCGCCGTCCACCAATACGTCGGTTCAACCCGAATTCGATGCCATGCGCCCGGTGGGTGTCACCAATCATTTTTCGCGCATTCTGATTCCCGATAATCCCGTGCGCAATGATGCCGACTTCAACAAGCTCATGGACGACATTCGCGGCACGCTGATGGAGTCCGTGGACGCTGTCATGACTTGCAGTCCCGACTATCTTGTCATGGGGATGTCGGCGGAAACCTTCTGGGACGGTCTGGATGGTTCGGTAGAGCTGCAGCGCCGGGTGGAAGAGCGCGCCAAGGTCAAAGTGGCGATGGGCTCGGACGCGTGCCGCGCCGCCCTGGCTGCTTATGGCGGTGTCAAGCGTATTTCGGTGGTTACGCCCTATATGCCGGTAGGGGATGAGCAAGTGCGCAAGTTCTTTACCGACTGCGGCTTCGAGGTTGTCAAGCTCAAAGGCCTGAAGTGCGCGAGCCCCGTATTGATCGCGCATGTCAGCGAAACCGAACTGCGCGATGCCATTATCGAAGTCAATGACCCATCGGTGGACGCCATCGTGCAAGTCGGAACCAATCTGGCCATGGCGCGGGTCGCGGCTTATGCGGAGTTCTGGCTGGGCAAACCGGTGGTAGCCATCAACACCGCTACGTACTGGTGGGCGCTTCGGCAAAATGGTTTGAACGACAAAATTCAAGGCTACGGGAAACTGTTGTCTCACTTCTAGCCGGATGCCGCTCCGTTAAGCGGCATCCGCAATGGCCGGCTCAAGTCTCTGCGCAAATAAAGGGCGAACCCCTTGTTGCGGAAATGAGCTGGCAGGCAGCAAAGCAAGTGCGAGTTTGATTGATGTCTTCCAATCTAAGGAGTTGGCATGATGCGTTTCGCTCTGAAAACTGCGGCCCTGGCCGCCTGCGTGTTCGCTGCCGCACCCTTGTCTGCGCAAACCGCGTTTCCCACTAAGCAAATACATTTGGTGGTGCCTGCGACACCGGCTGGAACCTCAGACTTTCTGGGGCGGGTCATGGCACCCAAGCTGGCCGAGGCGCTGGGCCAGAACGTGGTAGTCGAGAACCGTGCCGGGGCGGGTACCAATATTGGTAACGACTATGTTGCCAAGGCTGCACCCGATGGCTATACCTTGCTGGTGGGCGGCATCACGCTTGCCACCAACTCTGCCTTGTTCAGCAAACTGCCTTACGATCCCATCAAGGATTTTGCGCCCATCATTGGCGTCGGAGCCATGGCAAACGTACTTGCCGTCAAAGCCGATTCGCCTATTAAAACCTTGCCCGATTTCATCGAGTGGGCTAAGAAAAATCCGGGCAAGCTCAATTATGGCTCACCGGCCAACGGCAGCTCTGGGCATTTGTCGGGCGAGCTCCTGTCCTACCTGACTGGCATCAAGATCGTGCATCTCGCCTATCGTGGCAATGCACAGGCCATGACTGATCTACTTGGCGGCAGCCTGCAGTTCGGTTTCGTCAACACACCTGTTGCTCTGCCTTTCGTACAGGATGGAAAGTTGCGTGCGCTCGCCATCACTTCAGCTAAGAGATCCCCCTTGATGCCTGACGTGCCAACCGTGGCCGAAGTCTTGAATCAGCCCGATTACTACCTGACGGGCTGGTTCGGTTTGATGGCGCCCGCGGGTACGCCCCCGGCGGTGATCGACAAGATTCAAAAGGCCTCGGCCAAGATCCTGGCGACCCCGGAGATGCGCAAGGCGATCGAAGCCAATGGCGCTGAAGTCATGGGTGGTACGGCTGCTGAGTTCAGCGAATTCGTCAAGTCCGAAGAAGTGCGCTTGACCAAGGTCTTGAAGGCAGCGGGTATACAGCCTCAATAAAATCGGGGAGGGCGGCGGGCATGCTATCTTCGGTGCTCGACATGATCTGACCCTATGAGGTGTTTAGCCGTATGGCGGCAAAACGCGAAGCAAAGACCAAGCGCGGCGCAGTCCGGCCGCCTGGCGGAAAATCTCCCCAAGGCGCAGCGGTCCTGAGCGGCGATAGTCCGCGCTATCGCCAGATACTCAAGACCTTGCTGGGCCGTATGGAAAAAGGCGTGTACCCGGTGGGAGCTCATTTGCCCACCGAAAGCGAGCTGTGCGCAGAGTTCGACGTCAGCCGTTACACGGTACGGGCCGCACTTTCCTATCTGGTAGAGCACGATATGGTGGTGCGCCGCAAAGGCGTAGGCTCGGTCGTGCTGGCGGCGCGGTCGCAACGGGCTTATCAGCAGTCAGTCAGCTCTTTGGCCGATCTGTTTCAGTACGCCATCAATACCCGGGTGGACATTCGGTCGTCGCGCCTGGTGAAGCTTGATGCTGCCACGGCAGCGACGCTGGGAGCCCAGGAAGGCGAGCAGTGGTTGCGCTTGGACAGCGTTCGCACCACCCCGCAAGAGGCCACGCCCATATGCTGCATCACTTCTTTTCTGCCCGAGCGCTTGGCGTGGATAGGTCCTGAACTTGCCACTTGCGTGGGACCGTTCTACGAACATATCGAAGCCCGTACCGGTGAAACCATTGCCCGGGCTACGCAGGAAATTCGCGGGGAACTCATGCCCGAGCCGATTCGGCAGGTATTTGGCGAAAGCAGCGATGCCGTGGCCTTGTGTCTGATCAGGCACTATTTTTCAGCCAAAGGCAGCGTAATCTGTTCATTCAACTGGCACCCGGCAGCAACGTTCAGCTACCGCATGGAAATCGAGCGCAAGCGCTGATTTACATAATGGCCGGTTGTTCTGCGTGCGGCGAACGGGCTCCTTCGGCGGCGATGTCCGCAGCCAGGGCGGGGTTCCACAACCGAGCGGTGTAGCGCTCGCCGGTGTGGCCATTGGATGCGTCCGAACATAGCCACAAAATGGCTCGCCGTATGATTGCCGGCGGCAACAGCTTGCCATCAGCGCCTTGCTTATTGGGGCTTTCAGGAAGAAAGTCAGTATCGGCGGCGCCGCCCGGAAGGTAGACATTGACGTCCACCCCCGTGCCGGCCAAGTCTTGAGCCCAGATGCGGGACGCGGCTTCGAGCGCGGCTTTGCTCGGCCCATAAGGGGCATAGCCGCGTCGCACCATGGTCTGTTCGCTGGTGGAAATGTTCAGGATTTTTCCGAAACCTTGCGCCACCAAGTGGGGCGTGGCTGCGCGAGCCATATTGAAGGCGCCATTCAGATTGGTGTCGATGATGGTGCGCCACGCTTTGGGATCGGTTTCCCAGAAGCGGGTGGGATGGGTGTTGAAGGTTTGACTGATCCCGCGCATGCCCAGCCCGGCGTTATTGATCAATACGTGCAGACCACCAAAATGTTCGCGGGTTTCGGAAACTGCCCGCATGCAGTCTTCGAAATGGGTGACGTTTGCTGTCAGGGCGAAGATGTGGCCAGGGCCTGCCAATACTTGAGCATCAGCGATGGTGGCGTGCATGGCATCGGAAGCGTGGGCGCCGGTAATCGCTACCCGCGCGCCAGCCTCTACCAGCGCCAGCGCCATTTCGCGCCCCAGCCCCCGGGTGCCGCCGGTAATCAGCACTACACGGTCCTGTAATGAGGCATTGGCATCTTGGGTCATGGCGATTGCTCCTGGAAGAGGCGACCGCCCGATGCTGCCGCCTTGACATGCGTGTTCCTAAGTATCGCCCAAAGCGTCGCGGTGTTGGATGAGACGACCGGCATACCTAATTCGGACTCGAGCATTGGAATCAGCGGCAGGGTGGGGAAGTCGGTGCATGACACCAAGAGCGCGTCGGCGTCGGGATGAGCGGCGCGACGAAGATGCGCCTCAATCTGTACCGCGGGATGCTGTGCGATGCGCACATACTCATGCGGGCCGCCGGCGCCTATCCCCAGTCCCAGACATGAAAGCACCTCGAATCCCGCGGATTGCAGAAAAGCGGTTTCGTGCTGGTTGAGCTGGTCGTGATAGGGCGTGGCGACGGCCACGCGACGTACCCCGAGTGCCCGTAAAGCCTCGACGATGGCCGCTGCAGTCGTGACGCAAGGCTTGCCGCACGTTTGTTTCATCCAGTCCGGCAGAGCCTGGTGCGGAGTGGTCATGGAGCCCGCCGTGCAAGCGTAGGCGATAGCATCGACCTGCTGTGCAAGCAGCGTTTGCAGCGCTTGCGCCAGGTCCCGCTTGAGCAATTGCTGTCCAGCCGCGGTGTCGGTATCGGTGTGAAGCGCCATGCGGTTCAAGACCAACTGGACATGAGGCGGCAGCAGCCGTCGCCATTCAGCTTCGTTCACGGTATTGGTGGTGGGAGCGACGACGCCCAGACGCAATGCTGGCGGCTCAACTGGCTTCATGTGTCGCAGCCTGGGCGATGGGGCCGACAATGCCTTGGGCGACCAATTCTGCCAAGGCACTATCCGACATGCCTAGAATGCCCTGAAAAACCTCGCCATTGTGTTCGCCCAACTCGGGGCCGCAGGTGACGATTTTCCCGGGTGTTGCCGACAGCCTGGGTGCGACGTTCTGCATTTTCAACTGCCCGAACAGTGGATGCATGACGCCAACGATGGCATCGCGCGCTTTGAAGTGCGCATCGGCCAACATTTCCGGGGCGCGATAGATATCGCCATAAGGCACACCGTGTTCCTCCATCAGGTTCGCCAGTTGCTCGGCTGATAAGGTACGTGTCCAGACTGCAATGATCTCGTCTAGCTCGGCCTGATGATTGCCGCGCGCGGTGTGGGTGGCGTAGCGGGGGTCTGCGGCTAGCTCCGGCTTTTGCATGGCGCCAGCCAGGCGTTTAAACACGGTGTCCTGGTTGGCGGCGATCAGGGTGAAGCGGCCGTCCTTGGTGGGATAGACGTTGGACGGCGCGATATTGGGCAGGATGGCGCCGGTGCGTTCGCGGATGTAGCCGCCTTGGTCGTATTCCGTCACCAGCGATTCCATCACGGCCAGTACCGCCTCGTAGATGGCGCTGTCGACGACTTGGCCTTGGCCGGTGCGCTGCACGTTGTGCAGGGCGCTGAGTGCGCCCAGGCAGGCAAACGTGGCGGCTAGGGTATCGCCTATCGAAATGCCCATGCGACTGGGCGGCGTAGAGGGATCGCCCACCACATGCCGCAGCCCACCCATGGCTTCGCCGATAGCCCCATAACCGGCGCGGCTGGCGTATGGGCCGGTCTGCCCATAGCCCGAGACGCGCACCATGATCAGGCGCGGGTTGATCTTGCGTAGTTCCTCGTAGCTCAGGCCCCAGCGTTCCATGGTGCCGGGGCGGAAATTCTCGAGCAGGATATCGGCCTCGGCGACCAGGCGTTTGATCAGCTCCTGGCCTTGCGGCTCGCGCGCGTTGATTTCCACCGATTTCTTATTGCGGGCTACAACCGGCCACCACAAAGATTTGCCATGTGGCTTTTCACGGCCCCATTCGCGCATCGGGTCGCCCAGGCCAGGCTGCTCGACCTTGATCACTTCGGCGCCGAAATCGGCCAGCAACTGGCCGCAAAACGGACCGGCAAGCAACTGACCCATTTCGATAACACGCAGGTCGGTAAGGGGACCTGAGCGGCTTGTGTCTCGCGCGTCTGGCATGGGGCATTCTCGTATAAAATAGTTTGTCCGGACAAATACTATACTATCTAGAAACCTGTTGGGGAATCACGATGCAAAAGACGATAGAGATCATCGAGGTATCGCCGCGCGACGGTATTCAGAACGAGCGAGTGCTGCTATCTACCGCGGACAAGGTCGAGTTGATCCGGCGCTGTGCAGCCGCGGGGATCCGCCGTGTCGAAGCAAGCAGCTTCGTTCACCCCAAGAAGGTGCCCCAGATGGCGGACGCGGCCGCTGTCATGGCGGGTGTAGAGCGCAAGCAGACCTTGTCCTTGAGCGGCTTGGTGCTTAACCAGGTAGGGTTCGAACGGGCGCGGGCGGCGGCTTGCGATGAGGTCAATGTAGTGGTGGTGGCGAGCGAAACGTTCTCTCTCAAGAACCAGGGGGCGGGAGTGGCCGAAATGATCTGCGCGGCCATGGCTATGCTCAAGCAGGCTAAGGCTGCCGGTATGTTCACCTCGGTAACCATAGGTGCTTCTTTTGGTTGCCCTTTCGAGGGGGATGTACCCGCAGCCCAGGTACTGGGCATAGTGCAGTCTTTGTTAGAGGAGGCGCCGGATGAGATCGCGTTTGCCGACACCATAGGCTGTGGCGTGCCGACCCAGGTACGAACGCTGCTGACGCACACGCGGCGGATGGCGCCCGGCATTAATCTGCGTTGTCATTTTCACAATACACGCAATACCGGTCTTGCCAATGTACTGGCCGCTGTGGAGTCCGGGGTGAATGCGCTGGATGCGAGTGTCGGCGGCTTTGGTGGATGCCCGTTTGCGCCCGCGGCCACGGGCAATATCGCTACGGAAGATGTGGTTTACATGCTGGATCGCATGGGGCTGCATACGGGCATTGATCTGCAGGCGCTGATCGACACGGCGAATTGGCTGGGTGAGCGCCTGGAGCGGCCTGCCATCGGCGGCTTGACTCGTGCGGGAGTGTTTCCGCCCGTGCAAGGACTGGCGGCGTAAAGACCAGATCATGCTCTTCATAAGGCGAGGAGGGACGCTCTGCTAAGATTTGAGCTTCCCGGACGGTTTGCGTCCGTTGATCTTGTTTGCAGCTAGAGACGTTCCTTATGCCGAGTGCTTCCCGCCTTGAAGACAGCCGAATCGTATTTTTGCCGGAAGTGGATGACTTGGGTTCGGGGAAATCCGGAAAAATCCGGGTTTTGCTGCAGGAACGATTCGGCAATGGCTTTTATCGTTTTGGCGAAAAGCTCTCCGCTACCGACTTAGCCAAAGAGTTCGGTGTTAGCCGGCAGCCTGTGATGATGGCTCTGCGCGAGTTGCGGGGAGATGGGTTTGTGATCATTACCCCTCAGGTAGGTTGTGAAACTTCTTCGCCGGACACTGCTGAAATCAGCGATTTTTTTTCTGTGTTCGCCAAGATGGAAGGGCGGATGGCCGGGTTGGCTGCAGAGCGACGCGATGATGGCGAGCTTGAGCAATTGCGCGGCATCCAGGCTGCGATGGAGCAGTCGCTGGCAATGCCGGGGCATCAGAATCTGGATAACGTGAATTATTTTCACGGGGTGGTGCGGCAGATGGCTAAGTCTGCGGTGATGGCGAATCGCATTGCCAAGTTTTGGTATATGGCCAATTATATTTTGCGCAATGGGACGCGTGACTATACGGACAAGATTCGTGCGGTCAGCGTTGGCGAACGCCGTGAAATCGTGGCGGCGATTGGTGACCAGGATGTGGGGGCGGCCGAGCGCTTGATGGAGCAGCATGTTTTGGGCAAGCCTAAGCGTGTGAACCTGGTGTAAGTGGTTCTTAGGCTGTTTTTTTGGCTTGCAGAGGGGGCGTTCTTTAGGGTTTGCCTGCTGCGGGTGGCTACGTATGAAAGAAGGTATGGGTAGTTCTTTACTGCCATTCTTCAATCTCTGTGCTTTTTCCCTTTTTGTTTTCTTGATGTTCGATCTGAGTTCTTTTATTCTTACTGAAATTCTAGTATTCTAGTATTACGATGTCGCCGGAAATGAAAGGACCATGTCTTGAACCTATTGATCGTTGACCACTATTTCGACCAGGATTACGCGAAGGCGCTTCAGAGCCGCTTTCCTCATTTGTCGATTACGGCAGGCAAGCGTTTTGCCGATGTCGCTTCTGCTTTGCCGCAAGCCGAGGCAATTTTTGCGCTGGGGCACTTGTTTACCGAAACGCTCATATCCCAGGCCAAGCGTTTGAAATGGATTCAGGCTTTGACGACGGGTACGGATGCGATCGTGGCTTTGCATGCCTTGCAGCCGGATGTGCTGGTGACTTCGGCCCGGGGTATCCACGCACCGCAAATGTCAGAGATGGCAATGATTCACATGCTGTGTTTGGCACATCAAGTGCCTCGCATGCTTGCCAATCAGCAGCAAGGAAAATGGGAGCGCTGGCCTCAGTCGCTGCTTTTCCGCAAGCATGTGGTCATTCTCGGGACTGGCGTGATTGCGGCTGGTTTGGCTCAGCGATGCAAGGCGTTTGAAATGCGGGTGACAGGCGTTTCCGCCACGCCTCGTGCGGTATCGGGTTTTGACGAAGTCGTTCCCCGGTCGGCGCTGTATGCCACCTTGGCCGGCGCAGATTTTGTGGTGTGTCTGCTTCCTTCGAATCAGGAAAACGACCAGCTCGTGAATGGAAAATTCTTCGCCGCCATGAAGCCCGATGCCTATTTCGTCAATATGTCGCGCGGCAGCGTGGTGGACGAACAGGCTTTGTTGACGTCACTGGCAAGCAAGCGTATCGCCGGTGCAGGGCTCGATGCATTTGCGCAAGAGCCCTTGCCGCCGGACCACCCTTTCTGGGCTTTGGACAATCTGATCGTTTCACCCAAGCATGGTGGAACAACCCAGATCTATGTCGAGCAGATTCTTCCCATCCTGATCGCCAACATCGAGGCCTACCGGCTAGGGGACAGAAAAAGCATGACGAATCTTGTCGAGCGATCGGCATGCCTCAATGATTTTGCACCTCAATTGGACCAATATGAATGATCCACGTGTACTGAACCCCATATCCACCCAAGAACTCGAGCGCCGCTGGGCAGCGGTGCGCCGCGCCATGGAGGAGCGTGGTATCGATGCTCTGGTCATGCAGAACTCCAATGACTGGCTGGGAGGCTACGTCAAATGGTTTACTGATCGGCCCGCCACAAATGCCTATCCGCGTGCGATTATTTTTGCGCGCGATGATCTGATGGTTTCGGTCGAGCAAGGCCCGACCGGCGCCGTGCGCGAAATTGCCGAAGGTGATTTTGTTGATCGCGGCGTGCGCAAAATTTTATTCACGCCCAGTTACTCATCTGTGTCGTATACCGCTAACTATGATGCGGAGCTCGTGGTGGGGGAACTCAAGCGTGCGGGATACGGGGTGGTGGGCCTGGTCAATACGCCGGGTATGTATCACGATTTTTGCGCGCATCTCAAGTCCATGAGCGGCGTGAAAATCGTCGATGCGACGGATTTTGTGGATGAACTCAAGGCGATCAAAAGCGAAGAAGAAATCGTGGCCATCCGGCGTACGGCCACGATGCAGGATGAAATCCTGACGGCGCTGACCAAACACATCAAGCCGGGCATGAGCGATTTCGAAATCGCCGCTTACGCCCAGTATGTGGGCTGCCTGCTTGGCAGCGAGCAAGGTTTGTTCATCGGCTCTTCATCGCCACCGGGCCGCGCCGCCATGTATAAGCCGCGCCACCTGCAGGGCCGCAAGATCCAGGACGGCGATTCGTTCACGCTCTTGATCGAAAACAATGGGCCGGGCGGATATTACGGTGAATTGGCGCGTACCTTTGTGTTGGGTAAAGCTTCGCAAGAACTGGTCGAAACCATGGAAGGGCTGGTGGAGGCACAGGCGCATACCCTTGGCCTGCTGAAGCCTGGCGCCACACCGCGCGACATTCTTGAATCGCACAATGCATTCATGCTGGCCCGGGGCTTTAGGGAGGAAACCCGTTTGTACTGTCACGGCCAAGGCTACGACATGGTCGAACGTCCTTTGGTGCGCGAAGACGAACCGATGGATATCGCGCGCAATATGTGCATCGTGATTCATCCAGGTCATGCCAACGAACGAGTATTCACCACCGTTTGCGACAACTACATCATCGGCCCCGACGGCCCAGGAGAGTGCCTGCACAAGACACCGAAAACCATCATTGAAATTTAGGAGGAACAACTTCTCAAGAAGGATCTTTGACCGTAGAACCGCCCCCAGGCAAAGATGCCCTTAGAAGTATGACTAGTACTTAGTGCCAAGCGTGGGGGCACAGTTTTGCCGTAGGACCGCCCCAAGGCGAAAGAG
>JBEBXA010000013.1:0-65202 GCA_040391825.1 Pigmentiphaga sp. | reverse complement strand
GCTGTTTACCTTGGGAACGGCCCGGCGGTAAACATTACACTGTGTTGCGGGCAATGTCTGCTTCAGAGGTGAAAGAGTCGGCATAAAACTCTTCGTTCGGTAGGCCGCACTGTTGTACAAAATCCCGTTTTGCGGATTCCACCATGATTGGGGCTCCGCAAGCGTATACCTGGAAGCCGGAAAGGTCGGGCAGGTCGGCCATCACTGCCTTGTGCACGAAACCGGTCGCGCCGTTCCAGGCGTCTTCCGGCAAAGCGTCGGAAACTACCGGAATATAACGGAAGTCGGGACGGCTCTGCGCCCACTGCCTGGCTTGCTCGTCCTGATACAAGTCGCGCGGCCGACGACCGCCCCAATAAAAATGGACGGGACGCCGGATATCCTTGAAAACCATATGCTCGACGATAGAACGAATCGGGGCGAAACCCGTGCCGCTGGCCAACAACACAATAGGCTTATTGCTGTCTTCGCGCAGGAAGAAAGACCCGAATGGCCCTTCAAGACGCATGATGTCGCGTTCTTTCAGTTGGGTAGTCCCGACGCCGAAAACATGATCGGTAAAAGCTCCGCCCTGCAGATGACGCAGATGCAATTGCAAGCCGCCTTCTTCATGCGGCGCGTTGGCCATGGAGTAAGACCGGCGCCGGCCATCCTTCATGATAATTTCGACGTATTGGCCGGCATTGAACAGCAGCTTTTCGGTGGCCGGCAGCTGCAACTGAAGGATTCTGACATCAGTTGCGGCCTGGATAATGGCTTTTACACGGCAAGGCATCTTGCGGATCGGGATATCGCCTACGCCCTGGACTTCGCGCACTTCGATAGTCAGGTCCGACAAAGCTTGCGCCACGCAAAACAGGGTAAGCCCCGCTTCAACCTCCTGCGGTGTCAAAGTTTGCGCCTGGTGAGGGCCAAGCTGCACCTGCCCCGAAACGAGCTTGCCCTTACACGATGAACAAGCACCATTTTTGCAGCTATAAGGCAACATTACGCCTGCCTGTAAAGCGGCATCAAGAACGGAGTGGCCGGTTTCGACCACAAACTGGTGACCGCTCGGTAGTACGGTGACCTGATGACTCATCACCTGGATCCTATAAAAATGGAAACACCATGAAAGCCGGACACTTTCCGGTCAAACCTCGCCGCCTCGGCCTGCCGCGCTTGCTGGTGGTGGGGTGCGGCGACACCGGCCTACATATATTGGAACGCATCGCCAGCAAGCGGCGGGTATTCGCCTTGACCTCCAACCCCGAGCGCCTGGCTGAATTACGTGCCGCCGGCGCCGTACCCCTGCTAGGCAATCTGGACCACGCTCGCCAACTGTCCCGCCTGCGCGGCCTGGCGTCAGAGATACTGATGCTCGCCCCGCCACCGGCTCAAGGCAGTACTGATCCACGCTCGAAACACCTCGCCAGCCTATTGCGACGACCCGCCAACGGTTATCGGCTTGCCGGCCGGGCCCTCTCGCCCTCGGCCAGGCCATCCCTGCGCGCCATTCGGCAGGGACTGATTGTAGCCAAACGCGGCAACTCGGGCCCGCAACTAGGCTGGGCTGCGCGTCCCGTCAAACTGGTCTATGCCAGCACCACCGGTGTGTACGGAGACGCTCAAGGGGCTTGGTTAAGCGAGGCTGCCTCGCCGCAGCCTCAGTCCGACCGGGCAAAACGACGAGTCGCGGCTGAAACGCTGTGGCGCCAGATCGGGCCTGCCCGTGCTCGCCAGGCCAATTTGGATCTGGCACCTTGGCGCACCACCGTTCTACGCATACCTGGCATCTACGGTGCCCATCGACTGCCGCTGGAACGTTTACGGCGGGGCTTGCCGCGCCTCAACGCTGTCGAAGATGTTTATACCAATCACATTGAGATCGGCGATCTGGCGAATACCGTGATCGCCGCCCTTCAGCGAGGACAGGCGCAACGCATCATTCACGCTTGCGATGGCCAAGAGTTGAAAATGGGGGATTACTTCGATGCGGTGGCGGAAGCAGCCGGCCTGCCTCGCCCACCCAGCTTGACCGCGCAAGAGATGCAAACCAGCGTCAGCCCAGCCATGTGGTCCTTCATGCGGGAATCGCGCCGGTTGGACAATAGTCGCCTGTGCAAAGAACTGCGGGTCAGACTGCGCTTTCCCACGGTGCAAAGCGCGCTGCAAGCGTGGTTTGGAACCCGCTCAGGAGAGCCAGACGATACGAATCGCCAGGAAAAGAAAGATCAAACCCGCTAGGCGGTCGAGCCAGACGCCGACTCGTGGGCGACGCCTGAGCAAATCGCCCAGCAAGCCCGCAAACCATGCGATCAGGCAAAAGACCACCGCCGCCTGGACCATGAAAATAACGCCCAGCCAAAGCATCTGCCAATCCGGATGCCCCATCCACGGGCTGACGAACTGGGGCAAGAAAACCAGGAAAAACAGCGTGACCTTGGGGTTGAGCATATTGGCCAACACACTTTGGCCAAAAATACGCCAAAGCGATGCAGCCTGCTTGCCGCCAGCAGCCAAGGCAAAACTGCCTTGGCTGCGAAACACTTGCACGGCCAACCACATCAGATAAGCTGCCCCCGCCAAGCGGATCGCATCGAAAGCCATGGGTGACGCTTTCAACAAAGCTGCCACACCCAGCACAGCCAAACCGGTATGAAACAGGCAACCCGAGGCGAATCCCAGTGCGGCGGCCAAGCCGGCTGCCCGGCCCTGGCTGAGCGAACGCGCCAGAACCTGCAAGTTATCCGGCCCTGGAGCAAGTGTGATCGCTATCGATGAGGACAGGAAGAACAGCAAATCGCCAGAGAGAGTCGGCACTGGGAAAAAAATCAGGACTTTTCGATGATTTCTTTGATGCGATTATTCTCGTCCACCAGCACGACGCGAGGCTTGTGCTTAGCAGCCTCTTCATCAGTCATGGGACCGTAGGTGCAGATAATCATCAAATCACCGATATGCGCTCGGCGCGCGGCTGCACCGTTTAGCGATATTTCACCGCTACCGCGCTTGCCCTTGATGACGTAGGTGGAAAAACGCTCGCCGTTATTGATGTTGTAGAGCTCGATGCGTTCATACTCTTTCATGCCGGTGGCATCGAGAAAATCTTCATCGATACCGCATGAGCCTTCATAGTTCAAATCGGCCTGAGTCACCGCGACACGGTGAATCTTGGCGCGAAGCATGATGCGTTGCATAACTCGGGTGTCCTAGGAATCTGCTGGAAAAAGCCAGGTGCGTTTATACCCGATTTGAGAAAAGCCAGTGGCAATCGGGACGCCCGCAGGCGTCCCAATGTAACGCAAAAATCTGGCGATCAGGTTTGGACCGAACGCAAATAACTCGGATCGACCGCCTCAATAGGAGCGAAACTTTCCCTGCTGGCGATAAACTCCGGCCGAGGATCCAGACCCTGCCGCGGAGCCCCCAGCGCATTGTCGACACTGTTGTACACCATGAACACGTTAGAGCGCGGATACGGCGAAATGTTGCTATTGGAACCATGCATGGTATTGCAGTCGAAAAATACGACCGAGCCCGCTGGTCCGCTTAGTGACTCGATGCCGCCCTGATCTACCAGCAATTGCAGACTGACAGGATCCGGCACGCCGTATTCCTGCTTTTTCAGCGACTGCTTGTAGTGATCTTGCGGGGTATCGCCGACACAAGACACGAACTGGCGATGCGAGCCGGGAACCACCATCAGCGGTCCATTGCATGAAGTATTTTCAGTCAGCAGCACTGAACAACTCAGCGCCCGCATCGCCGGCATGCCATCTTCCACATGCCAGGTTTCGAAGTCAGAATGCCAATAGAACTCTTTACCTTTGAAACCGGGCTTGATATTGGCGCGAGACTGGTGGATGTAGACATCCGAACCCAGTATCTGGCGCGCAATACTGACCAAACGCCGATCTTGCGCGAGGCGGCCCAGCAGTTTGCTGAGCTTGTGCACCATGAATACCGAGCGGACGGCATCACTGCCACGTTCGGTAATGGCTTCTTCGCGCCGCTTTATGGCGGGGTCCCGCGTCAGGCGCTGGACCTCATACAAAAGCGCTTCGGTTTCCTGGGCTGAGAAAAAGTTCTTCAGGAAAATAAAGCCCTTGTTTTCATAGCTGGCCAGTTGCTCGGCATCCAGACCCGCGCCGGGCGCCTTTTTAGGATTGCCGTAGACCACCGGGTCGCGACGCTGGACGATGCCGGCGGCCCGGTCGGAACGAGAAGAATAGATATCACGTGCTGGGGTAATCATGTTTGTCCTCCTGATTGTCGTGCCCAGGGCCGCTTGATGCCGGCCCCGGGCGGCCATCAAGCGGCCTGTTCGTCCGGGATCGGATAGACGCCATCGGCGTCATGAACTTCCTTGCCGGTCAAGGGGGGGTTAAACACGCAGATGACACGCAGGGGTTCTTTACCGCCCCGCAGATAATGTTCGTCATTGTCATTTAGCGCGTAAACGATTCCGGGGCCGAGCTTATAAACCTTACCGTCGGCAACGGTTTCGATTTCACCGTCGCCCTCAATGCAGAACACCGCTTCCAGATGGTTTTTGTACCAGATGTGGGTCTCGGTTCCAGGAAAAATAATGGTCTCGTGAAACGAAAACCCCATCCCATCTTTCTTCAGCAATACTCGCCTGCTGGTCCAAGTCGAAGTGCTTACCTCATTCTCGGTACCGACGATATCCTTCATGTCACGAACGATCATCGTGCTTTGCCTCCAAACTTCAATACTCGCGCATTGGATTGCTTGCGCTCGGGTTCGGCTGCCAACACTTGGGCAACGCTTTGGTCCAATACTTCCAATGCCTGGCGCAGCAGGCTTTCCTCAATGGTCAGGGCAGGCAACAACTTCAACACCTCGTCAGATGCGCCGGAGGTCTCGATCACTACCCCATTTTTGAATGCCTGGGCCGCAACCTTGTTGCTCAGGCCGGGAACGCCGGACACCAAGCCCTGAATCAAGCCACGCCCCCGCACCGACAGATCGGCGTCGGGATGGCTATGCACCATGTTCTCCAACCAGTCGCGCACCAGGGTTTCCTTGGCCTGAATCTCGCGCGTGAAACGGTCATCGCTCCAGTAGCTTTCCAAAGCTTGACGGGCCGTCACGAAAGCGAGGTTGTTGCCGCGGAAGGTGCCGTTGTGCTCGCCAGGCTTCCATTGATCGAGCTCTGGTTTGATCAACACCACGGCCATCGGCAGGCCAAATGCGCTAATCGATTTGGACAGGGTGACGATATCGGGTTGTATGCCCGCAGCCTCGAAACTGAAAAACGTTCCGGTACGGCCGCAACCCACCTGAATATCATCAACGATCAGCAGCATGTCGTGACGGCGGCAGAGTCGTTGCAATTCCTGCAACCAGCGCAGTGTCGCCACATTGACCCCACCCTCGCCTTGCACTGTTTCGACGATCACCGCCGCAGGCTTGTCCAAACCGCTGCTACGGTCGTCCAACATGCGTTCGAAATACGCGATCGTGTCGACGTCGGGGCCAAAATAGCCGTCATAGGGAATGAAGCTCGTATTGCCCAGATTGACGCCGGCCGCCTCGCGAAACTTGGCATTGGCAGTCGCCGACAACGAACCCCCGCTGACTCCGTGAAAACCGTGAGTGAACGACACGATGTTTGGACGTTGCTTGATTTTTCGAGCCAGCTTGAGCGCAGCTTCAACCGCGTTGGTGCCCGTCGGCCCAGTGAACTGCATGATGTACTTCATCCCCCTGGGCTTGAGAATCAAATTCTCGAAACTTTCCAGGAAGGCCTTCTTGGCCGAGGTGGCCATATCCAGACCATGCACGACCCCGTCGGCGTTCACATAGTCGAGCAAAGGCTTCTTCAATACAGGGTTGTTGTGCCCATAGTTGAGCGAGCCCGCGCCGCTGAACAGATCGATGTACTGCTTTCCTTTTTCATCGAACAACAGCGAACCGCGCGCCTTGTTGAATACAACCGGAAACGAGCGTATATAGCCTCGTACTTCTGATTCGAGACGGTCGAAAATATTGAGATCCATCGGTCTTCCCTCCTGATTCTGCTTATGAAAACTTGGCATGGCCCGGCCATAAAGCCGGGCTGGACGCATAGCGCCCTACCTTTTTCGGAATGGGCCGAGCCGTAACAACCGCTCGTCCTCATGTTCGGCACCGCCGAACAAGTCAGAAGAGAACATGGGCTGCTCAAAGCACTCGACACCGCGATCGCGAGCCAGCGCGGCGAACATTTTTCGCGAGGGCTGATTCTGTGGCGATACAGTGGTTTCGATATAGCGCACGGCCTCGGTTTCAGGCCGCTGCAGCAAGTGGTCGAGCATCATCTTGCCCAGGCCATGGCCACGGGCATCCGGATGAACGGCGACTTGCCAAATGAATAAAACTTGGGATTGCTTGGGCGGAATGTAGGCCGAAATAAATCCTGCCAACTGCCCTTGCCGGGTGACCACCACGCAGGTATCGCGAAAGTGCCGGCACAACAGAAGATAAAGATACGTTGAATTGACGTCTAGCGGTGGCGAGTCGGTAATGAGTCGCTGGATATCCGCTCCGTCGGCAAGCTCGGGTGGCCGGAGCTCAAACCCTTGCAAACCGCCGTCGAGAACGTCAGGTTGGATGAGTGTGTCGTCTATCGCGTTCAGACGGTGACCCTCCTTTTTCTTCGCATGGCGTTCCGGCGAGCTGCCGGGCATGCCACACTGGTTAGTGGCGCCGGATCAAACCGCGAGGCCAGACTCCGGCGAAGTATCGGAAGCATTGATGTCCAGGATCGGCGATGGGTCCGTACTGCGGCTCTCCATCAACTCGACGATCCTTTCCAATGACAAAGTAATCGTTGCCTGCTCTAGTTCGGGTAAGGCATCAAGCGCATCGGCCAGGGTTTTCTGCAGTGGCGACGGCGCTTCAGTTGCAATCACACGTCCGGCCTCTGTGGCCGAAACATGAACGGTGCGGCGGTCTTCGCGACTGCGTTCACGCTGGATCCAGCCTTTTTCCTCGAGACGATCAAGAATGCCAACCACGGTGCTGGGGCTAAGCGAAATTTCGCGGCTGATCGCCGTGGCGGTCATGGGCCCGTATTCGATCACGGCCAACAGACAAACCAGTTGCGGCGCGGTAATACGGCTACATGCCGCCAACTGCTTGGAATGCAAAGCGATATTGCGTGTGATGCGGCGCAAGGCCCGCAAAATGCGCAAGTTGTATTGAACATCCGTCGTAACGCCGGAAGCACTCATGGTGACCTAACTAATAAAAGCTGAGCAAAAAAAAAGATTGCCTCAGGAAAAATATCTGATGCAATCATTTCAACTGAAACTAGTTTAGTCAGCGCAGCCCCTCTTGTCAAAGAAAGTTTTCGCTTACTTACTGAGACTTTCGTCGCGAACTACCGGATACCGCCGCACAGCGCCGCCATCCGGCCTTGCCTCGAAAAAGCTCGCGCACCGCCTATTGGCGGTAATCCGCTTTCAGTGCTGGCGCATCAAGTCAGCAGGAGCAAAGTCATCCACTTGTATGACGGCTTCGACGGCTTTTTCCATATCTTCCAATAGTGCGATTTGCGTCGCATCCAACTGGCCCGACGCCTGTGCCTCGCGCCAGTGGACAATGCCCACATGCCGCAGTTGCTCAAGCAGGGGTGCGCTGCGCACGACCTGATCGAAAGCTGCCTCCAATTGCCCCAGCGCTTCATCGGGACGGGCCTGCGCAATATCGACGGTCAACCTGTCGCGCGTCGGCGAGGGTTCCAGAAGCAAGGCGGCACAAGCTTGGGTCAGCTTGTCGGACGGCCCGCAACGCCGGGCGCCCAGCGGCAATACGATGAAACGCAAGATACCGGCAGCTATCCGATTGGGAAGATTGCTCAACACCTCGTCCAAACGCGACTCGATAGTCGCAAACCCGTTTTCCATGCACCACTGCAACAAGGGCAAATCTTGTGTCTGGCTGCCTTCGTCCTGCCAACGTTTCAAAGCCGCCGACAGCAGATACAGTTCGGCCAGAATATCTCCTAACCTGCCCGAGAGCATTTCCTTGCGCTTCAAGCCACCACCCAGCGTCGCCAGCACGACATCCGCAACCAAGGCGAACGCCGCCGCATAACGATTGAGCTGGCGATAAAACCCCGCTGCCGCCCCAGCCGAGCGGGGTGCCGGGGAAAACCTCGCACCCGTCCAGGCCCTACCCCAAGCGCGCGCCAGGGTCTTGGCCCCGTGTCCCAAATGCTTCCACAAAACGTGATCGAACTTATCCAGTCCCCTATGCGGATCGGGTTCGGCCAGAGCCATCATTTCCTCCATCAGGAAAGGATGGGCACGAATCGCCCCCTGCCCGAAAATGATCAGGCAGCGGGTGAGGATATTGGCGCCTTCAACTGTGATTGCGACCGGAACCGCACGATAAGCATTGGCCAGATAGTTACTCGGACCATCGATCACTGCCTTGCCGCCGTGAATATCCATCGCATCGTCGATAACAGTGCGCATGCGCTCGGTAGCGTGATATTTCATGATGGCCGAGATCACGGCCGGCTTGTGCCCGGCATCCAACCCTGCGCAAGTCAAACGCCTGGCGGCATCCAGCAAGTAGGCGGTTGCGGCAATGCGGCCAAGCTTTTCCTGCACCCCTTCGAACTTGCCGATAGATATGCCGAACTGCTGGCGGACACGCGCATACGCCCCCGTGGTATGGGCTGCCAGCGCGGCCGATGCCGCTGACAAAGATGGCAGTGAGATCCCTCTGCCTGCCGCCAGCGCGCTCATCAGCATCTTCCAGCCCTGTCCCACACGCTCTTTACCGCCTATGACGGCATCCAGGGGCACGAATACGTCTTTCCCTCGATTCGGCCCGTTCTGAAATACCTGCATGGCCGGAATATGGCGCCGTCCTATTTCCACACCCGGAGTATGGGTGGGCACCAAGGCCACGGTAATGCCTATGTCCTCTTGATCGCCCAAAAGATGATCGGGATCGTGCAACTTGAATGCCAAGCCCAATACTGTGGCAACAGGCCCCAGTGTGATGTAGCGTTTGTGCCAGTTCAACCTTATGCCCAGCACTTGTTCGCCATTCCAGTCGCCATGGCACACCACCCCGGTATCCACCATGGATGCCGCGTCGGAACCGGCTTCCGGACTGGTCAGACCAAAACACGGAATCTCTCGTCCATCAGCCAGTCTGGGCAGCCAATGATCGCGCTGCGCCTGAGTGCCGAAATGCACCAACAATTCGCCCGGCCCCAATGAGTTGGGCACCATAACGGTGACCGCGGCGGTAAGAGAACGGGTGGAAATCTTGCGCACGATCTCGGAATGGGCATAGGCGGAGAAACCCAAACCGCCATATTGTTCCGGAATGATCATGCCGAAAAATTTGCGAACTTTCAGGAATGCCCAGACGTCGGGTGGCAGATCGTGCAGTTCCCAGTTGATACGCCAGTCGTCCAGCATGGCGCATAGTTCGTTGACCGGGCCATCGAGAAAAGCGCGCTCTTGGGTCGTCAACGTAGCGGGTGGAGTATCAAGCAGCTTGCGCCAATCGGGGTTACCGGTAAAGAGCTCGGCGTCCCACCAGACATCACCGGCCTCGATCGCTTCGCGCTCGGTATCCGACATCGCCGGCAAAGCCTTGGCGGCCCAGCGAAACAAGGGCTTGGACAGCCAATTTCGACGCAATTCTGATAAAGCCATGCCACCTCCTGACAGACGTATCTTGCTTATATATAGTGCATGCGTGCAGTCAATCGCGCGCGTCCTTTTTTCCTGCTGACGGAGCTTGCCAAATGTGTCGTTTTAAATCGGTTTTTCTCAAGTTGTGCACGGCACTCATACCCTTGGCGGTGGCCGCTTGTACTGGCGCAATCAGCAGCACGCCGCCCACCACCACTTGTTTGACCGAATGCACGCCACGTATCGGCATCATGGCAGCCTTCGGGCAGGAAGCCGATCTGCTGCAATCCCAAATGCAGGATGCGCGCGTACACCTGATCAACGGCAACCGCTTTCTGGTCGGCAAGCTGGAAAACCAGCCGACCGTAGTCGTGCTTTCCGGCATCAGCATGCCTAACGCCATTATGGTCGCACAATTGATGATTAATCATTTCGACATACGGCAACTGATGTTCTCGGGCATTTCCGGCGGTGTGGATCCGGCGCGCAAAGTGGGCGATGTCCTGATTCCTCGCGCTTGGATCATGCCGCAGGAAATCTATCACGCATCGGGCACTGCACTGCCCAGGCCTTGCGGCACGCCGGGCGATCTTTCCTGCCTGGGATTGGAAATGGCCAAGGATTACGCGCCCTACGGCGGTGATCGCTATCTGCTCAAGACCAATGTGCTGAACGCGAAAAACCATGATCAGCTTGCCTTGAAGGACTCCCAGAGCGGCGCCGCCATGGCCTATGGCGAGATGCTTACCGACTATCCGGTTGACCCGACCATGTTGGCAGTCATGGGACGCAACCTAGCTGCCATTCAAGCCACCCTGGAACCCATTTGCGTCAGCGGTGGCGCATGCACCGCGCCCGAGATCGCCATCACCAAGCGGGGCGCATCCGGGGGCACCTTTCTGGCCAACCCCGACTATCGCGACTATCTCTACAAGCAGTTGAAGGTGGACAGCGTCGACATGGAAACAGCTGGCGTCGCCCACGTCGCTTACGCCAACAGCATTCCCTTCATCGCTTTTCGCAGCCTATCCGATCTGGCCGGCAGCGATACCGCTCCGGAAGAAATCGGTCAATTTTTTGGATCCGGCATCGCCCAGCGCAATGCCGCCCGGGTAACGCTCGGCTTTCTGCGAGCCTGGGGCAGCGGTAGCGTAACGCGTTAAAGTACCGGCTTGGCAGCATCAGGACCCGCATTGCACATGATTTCCAAACTGGCGTTCGTCGACCTTGAAACCACCGGCACCACCGCGCAGAACGACCGGATTACGGAGGTCGGCATCGTTCTGGTGGACACCGACGGCATACGAGAATGGAACAGCCTGGTCAATCCGGGCCGCCCTATTCCACCCATGATCCAATCGCTGACGGGCATCTCGAACGATATGGTGGCCGACGCGCCGCGCTTTGGCGACCTTGCGGCGGACATCGCGCGGCAACTGCGAGGCTATCTGTTTATCGCGCACAACGCCCGTTTCGACCACGGTTTCCTGCATAGCGAATTCGCCAGAATCGGGATGGATTTTCGTCCTACCGTGCTGTGCACGGTCCGTTTGTCACGCAAGCTGTACCCTCAACACCGGCGGCACAACCTGGACTCGATCATCGAGCGCCACTCGCTTCCCGTGGGTGCGCGCCACCGCGCCCTTGATGATGCACGCCTGCTTTGGCATTTCTGGCAATCCATCCATCGCGATTTTCCTGCGGAACACATCCTTGCCACGCTTGATACCTTGACTGGGCGTGTAGAGTGGCCTGACTACCTGGATCCTGAACTACCCGACCGCCTGCCTGACACCCATGGTGTTTATCTGTTCTATAACGAGAGCAATCTACCCTTATATGTAGGCAAGGCCGATCGTTTGCGCGAACGCGTGCTATCGCACTTTCAACCGGCACGGCGCGCCTCGGCCAAGGCCCAACGCCTGGTAGCGCAGACGCGCCGCATCGAGTGGGTAGAAACAGGGGGGCCTCTGGGCACCCTGCTACAGGAAAGCTGCCTGGTGCGTCAGTTGGCGCCGAGCCATAACAGACGCCCCCGTCGCATCGACGCGGTGGCTGCAGCCTGGCCCTATCGCGGCCCCATCGGCATCAAGGAAGGGCCCATCATGCACATCGTGCAAGATTGGGGCTACGTCGGCAGCGCACGCAGCGATGCGGAAGTCCACGACCTGCTCGAACATGCCAAGGCGGGCTTTGACGACGAAATTCATCGCATTCTGCGTGACCGCCTCTCCCTGGTGCGCGTGCTTGAGCTGTTTCCTTGAAACGCCACCAGTCCCCTTAGGCGCTGGCCCGCTTATTTGCCCGCCTTGCCTGTATCCACCAGGTCAATGCCGCTGCCCGACGTCTTGTTGGTCTTGGGCGCACGTCCCGGCGCGTCGGCCGAAACGTTGCGATCGTTCTGTTTATCTATCTGCGCATCGGCTACTTGCTGTTCCAACTCGGACGTCTTTGCGGGGCAACCCGCGCCCTGCCCCTGCTTGTGCTCGGGTGATGTTTTCACGATGAACTCCTGAACGAACTGACAGCCTCCGTTCGCATGAAACGTACCCGGCAAGGCATTTAAGTATTATCCTATCCCCCCCGATAGGATAATACTCATGCATCAGACCCATCCCGACATCATCCCTAGACTCAAGCGCGCAGAGGGCCACCTGCGATCAGTGATCGCCATGATAGAAGCGGGCAAGGACGGCCTGGCGCTAGCGCAGCAGTTGCAAGCGGTGGAATCGGCGGTTGCCAAGGCCAAACAGGCGCTGATCTTCGATCATATCGAGCACCTGCTGGAAGCCTCTCAGCCGGAAGAAAACCGTCAGGTGCTGCGCGACTTGAAAGAATTCGCCAAATACCTGTAACCGCCAAGCCGTACACCACCATGCCTACTCAAATACCACCGCAACGCCACGACCACATTTTCCTGGGTAAGCAGCACGACCGGCACGAGCGCCGCACATGGTGGGTAGTGGCACTGACAGCTGCAATGATGGTCGCCGAAATTGCGGGCGGCACCTTGTTTGGCTCAATGGCGCTGGTAGCTGACGGCTGGCATATGTCCACACATGCCGCCGCGCTTGCCATCGCCGCCTATGCCTACCGGATTGCTCGGCGCTATCAGCACGACTCAAGATTTACATTCGGCACAGGCAAGATCGGTGAACTGGCTGCTTTCGCCAGTGCGGTACTGTTGTTGCTCGTCGCGTTGCTGATCGGCTATGAAAGTGCGATTCGGCTGGCGAACCCAGTACCGATCCGGTTTACGGAAGCTCTACCCATTGCGGTGCTTGGCTTGTTGGTGAACTTGCTCAGCGCCTGGCTGCTGGGCCATGGACACGACCATGACCATGAGCATGACCATGAGCGCCAAGCTGCAGCCGAACATCCGGACAACGCGCAGCACGACCATTCCGCGCATCATCCCCACTTCGAGACCGGCTCGCATGGCCCCAGCCATGACAGCAATATCCGCGCCGCTTATGTTCATGTGTTGGCCGATGCGTTGACCTCGGTCTTCGCCATCATCGCCCTCCTGGCCGGCTACTATGCCGGCCTGAACTGGCTTGATCCGGTAATGGGTTTGTTAGGGATGGCCGTCATTGCGCACTGGTCCATCAATTTGCTCAAAACCTCGGGGCGAGTCCTTCTGGACGTAGTTCCCGATCCATTGCTGCTATCCCGGATACAACAAAAGCTGGAAAACCAAGGAGTCCGCATCACCGATCTGCATTTGTGGCGGCTTGGGCCCGAGCACCTGGGCCTGATCGTTTCGATTACAGGCCAACCTGCCTACAGCCCCGACCACTATAAACAGCTCCTGCACGGTTTCGATCAATTGGCCCACATCACGATCGAAGTCCATCACGAACACGACATTGCCCAGGGCTTGATCCCCCCTTCCCCACCAGACGCTGCACACCACTAATCGATGTGCTGGAAATCTCGACCCTCAAATTTCACGTTTGCCAAGGTTGGGCTCGCACAAAGCACCTCTTGCTTTCTATTGGCTGATTGATATGTTTTCCCGCTTCGACCGTTGGACCGACACGCGCAGGACCCCCAAAGACGACCTGCGCCTCGGGATCTGTCTCGCTTTTGTCGCCGGCGCCACCAATGCCGGTGGGTTCCTGGCGGTGGGCCAATACACTTCTCATATGACCGGCATCGTTTCCGGCGTGGCCGACCACTTGGCCCTGTCTGAAACGATGCTTGTACTGAGCGGGCTCGCATCCGTCATGGCCTTCGTATGCGGCGCCATGACGACAGCCATCCTGGTCAACTATGCCCGGCGCCAACGGCTGCGCGCGCAGTTTTCCATCCCTCTATTACTCGAATCCGCACTATTGCTCTTGTTCGGCCTGATGGGCACGCCCCTGGCCGAAAGCACGGCGTTTCTCTTGCCCACGACTGTCGTGATGCTGTGTTTCCTGATGGGCTTGCAAAACGCAGTCATCACCAAGATTTCCAGCGCGGTGATACGCACCACCCATGTCACTGGCTTGGTAACCGACATCGGTATTGAGCTTGGCAGACTGGTTTATGTGAATCGCCAGCAGCCGGGGCGGCACAGCCTTGTGCGCGCCAATCGAAAAAAGCTGAAGCTGCACACGTTCCTGCTGGGCAGCTTCCTGGCCGGAGGGGTAATAGGCGCGATCGGCTTTCAGCGCATGGGCTACACCATGACGGTGCCGCTGGCGGCGGTCTTGCTGGCTTTGTCGCTGCCGCCCCTTTTGCATGATGTGCGCATTCGTTCCAAATTGCTGCGCCGTCGCGCCACTTCCTAGTTGCCTCTTATTCAAGACGAGAAGTTGACTCGTCTTCCGAGGTGAACAAATCCCAGGCGGCAATGAACAAAGCTGCGATCAAAGGGCCAATGACGAAGCCGTTTATTCCGAATAAGGCCATCCCCCCTAGGGTGGAAATCAAGACCACGTAATCCGGCATGCGGGTGTCTTTACCGACCAGGATGGGGCGCAGCACGTTATCTACCAGACCGATTACCAAGACCCCGTACAAACTTAGGATGATGGCCTGCCCGACCGCCCCTGTCAGCAGGAAATAGATAGCGACAGGGCCCCAGATCAAGCCGGCGCCAACAGCCGGCAAGAGGGACAGAAACGCCATCAAAACACTCCACAGCAATGCGCCCTGTATGTCGAGAATCCAGAAAATCAGGCCGCCCAGCATCCCTTGCGTGATAGCAACGGCGATATTGCCCTTGACCGTCGCCCGCACCACGGCAATGAACTTACGCAGCAAATGGCGTTTCTGGTCGTCAGCCAGCGGAATAGCCCGGCGGATACGTGCGGACAGCTCGGCGCCGTCACGCAGCAGGAAAAACAGCAAATACAGCATCACGCCGAAACTGACCAGGAACTGCGCGGTATTTTGCCCGATGCTCAAGGCCTTCGTAGCGATGAACTGGCTGGCCTGGGCAGCGCCGGCCGTCAACTTTTCCTGCAAGCTGGATATATCCGCCAAGCCCATGCGATCAAGAAAGGTATGCACCGAAGCGGGCAGCGCACTCATGGCCTGCTCGAAGTAGCCGCCGAAATCCAGTTGTCCGGAGCGGATCTGCTCGTACATGACAGCGCCTTGCTGGACGATGGCACCCGAAATGAAGGCCACCGGCAATATGACGATCAGCAAACACAGCAAAAGAGTCAAAAGCGCGGCAAGGTTAGGGCGATTTCCCACCTTGCGAAGCAGTTTTCGGTGCAAGGGCGAAAAAATAATCGCCAGGATCGCGCCCCAGAATACTGCGCCATACAAAGGCCAGAGCAGCCAACCGAAGGCAATCGTGACCACCACCAGCAGGAGGAGAAAGGTGCGGTAATGCAGCGCGTTATTACTCATAATTGTCCTTGGGTTCCAGGCCTTGGCGGCAGCATACCCGATGCTTATGGCCCCACCATGCGGCAATCGGAAAAGTTCATACGCTTGTTACACGCAACGCCATAAGCAGCGCCGGCTTGTGATCAGGCAGCAACAACGACAAGCTGAACGCTGCGATTTCCTGCTCGCGGCCGACACGCGCAAACACGGCGCAGCCTTTATCATTCAGGAAACGGCCACGGCCCACCAGCCAAGCTTTGAGCATTTCCCACCACACCCAACCCCGATCGTCTCCGGCTGTCGTCAGCCGCAGCAAAGGACACCATGGAACCAGCTTTCAAGATTGCCGTCATTGCCGGAGACGGTATAGGCAAAGAAGTCATGCCGGAAGGTTTGCGCGCTCTGGAGGCGGCGGCCCGGCAGTTCGACCTGAATATCGCATTCACCCATTTCGATTGGGCCCATTGCGACTACTACAGCCAGACCGGAAAAATGATGCCGGATGACTGGAAACAGCAATTGGCAGCTTGTGACGCCATCTATTTCGGTGCGGTAGGTTGGCCCGCCACCGTTCCCGATCACATCTCGCTGTGGGGGTCGATACTGCAATTTCGCCGCGAATTCGATCAATACATCAATTTGCGGCCAGTGCGCCTATTCGAGGGCGTGCCTTGCCCTTTGGCCAACCGCAAACCCGGCGACATCGATTTCCAGGTGGTGCGTGAAAACACCGAAGGCGAATACACCGCAATCGGCGGAACAATGTATCCCGGCACAGAGCGGGAAATCGTCTTGCAACAGGCCGTTTTCTCACGCCACGGCACCGACCGCGTCCTGAAATTCGCGTTCGAGCTGGCCCGCCAGCGCCAACGCAAGCATCTGACAGTCGCAACCAAATCAAATGGCATAGCCATCAGCATGCCGTGGTGGGATTCCCGCGCCGAAGCCATGGCGCAAAGCTATCCTGATATCCAGGTCGATAAACAACATATCGATATCCTGAGCGCCCGTTTCGTACTGCAGCCCGACCGTTTCGACGTCGTGGTCGCATCCAATCTTTTCGGCGACATTCTTTCCGACCTAGGCCCCGCTTGCACCGGAACCATCGGCCTTGCGCCGTCGGCCAACCTGAATCCCGAGCGCCTTTTTCCTTCGCTATTCGAGCCGGTTCACGGCTCTGCGCCGGACATCTACGGCAAAAACATCGCCAATCCGGTGGCCATGATCTGGTCAGGCGCCCTGCTTCTGGATTTTCTTGGCCGGGGCAAAGGCAAATACCGTCAAGCCCACGATGCCATTGTGCACGCGATTGAAGACGTGCTGAAAACCGGCCCACATACGCCAGACCTGGGCGGGCAAGCCTCCACGACCGATATGGGGGTATCCATTGCGGCCCGTATCGGCAACGCCAGCCGCGCCTGATCATCGCCTTTCACGGGGCATGTCCGTGAAACAAGCCACCTCCAGGCCCCGCACGGGATATAGGTAAGCGACACACCATGCATGGGGCCGGGCTCTTCCGGCTCCGCCGCTGCCAGCCAACAGGCTCAATCCGCCATATTGGGTCGGGCGAACACCGGCAACGCCAATGAAAACCGGATGGCGACCAAGCGAAACACAAAGCCTACGACCAGTGCAATGCCTGAGGCCACATCGTGGCTAATGCCGAACTCTTGCAGCCCCACATACAAGGCGCCGGTAGCCAAAGCCACCGAGGCATATAAATCACGCCGCAAGACCATGGGTATCTGATTGCACAACACGTCGCGCAATAGCCCGCCGAAAATCCCGGTGATCATGCCCATCAGGACCACAATGCCAGGATGAGCGCCGGTTGACGCAGCCACATCGCAGCCAATGACTGCAAATGCCACCAACCCCAAGGAGTCCAGCAACAAAAACGCCATTCTTACCCGATGCATATAACGCACCAGGCAAGCCGCGGTAATTGCGGCACCTACCGTAAACGCCAGATATTCCGGATGGGCTACCCATCCCAGGGGATAGTGACCCAGCAGCATGTCGCGGATAGATCCCCCTCCCAAGGCGGTAACGGTGCCGATGACGCAAATGCCGAACATATCCATGCGTCTGCGCATCCCCATGATGGCCCCGGAAGCTGCCTCGGCCGAAATGGCAAGCAGGTAAATGACGTAAAGCACAATCCAACCCTCCATGGGTTCAGGTCTTTCTTCAGGCCACTATTGTGAGGCGCCCGCTGGAATTTAAAAGTATTCTAAGCAAAATTGCGTAATACTTAATTTTTCTTAATATGCAACCATGACACTCGATCCTCGCCAAGCGGAAGCATTTCTTGCAGTAGCGGAACTAGGCAGCTTCGAACTTGCCGCTACCCGCTTACGGGTGACCGCTTCCGCCGTCTCTCAGCGGGTACGCGCCCTGGAAATTTCCTTGGGCCACCCCCTTTTGCTGCGCACCCGGCCTTGCCGCGCCACCGCCACCGGTCAGCGCGTCCTTCAATATTTGCGCCGGCAGGCTTTGCTGAATGCGGACCTGCAAGCGGAAATGTCCAATACCGAAGACGCCACCTTGACGATTTCCCTGGCGGTCAACGCCGACAGTCTGGCAAGCTGGTTCTTCCCCGCTCTGGCCGGCATGCTGGTGCGCGAACGCATCCTCCTCGATCTGGTGGTGGAAGATCAAGACCATACTTACGCCTTGCTCGAAAGCGGGATGGTTATCGGTTGCGTAAGCACCGAACCACAATCCATGCGCGGCTGTTCAGCAGAACTACTGGGCACCATGAACTATCGCCTGGTAGGCACGGCGGGATTCTGCAAACGATGGTTTCCCTCAGGCTTGACGCGCCAGGCCGCCCGACTGGCGCCAGTCGTCGCGTACACCCGCAAGGACACTCTGCATTCGACTTTCTTGCTTGAGCGCCTGGGCCTGCCCGAGGGCGCCTATCCCTGTCATTACGTACCTGGCACCGAAGCGCACTTGGCCGCAGTCCGCTATGGACTGGGTTACGCCTTCGTACCAGCAGCACTGATCAGCTCACCCGATAGCGATTTGGTCGACCTGGCGCCAAAACACCCTGTCGCAATCGACCTGTACTGGCATCGGTGGAACGTGCAATCGCCTCGGATGGACGCGATCTCAAGGCAAGTCATGGCCGCCGCAAGGGCCACCTTGAGCGCCCCTGGAAATCCTTGAGACTGGATTGCGCCACGCGGCAACTAGGATATCGACGGTAACGCTTCCACCAGCGTTTTCCTGAATGCCCACATCGTCTCGTTTTCCTTGAACCCGCGCCGCGTCACTTGATAGAAGTCGATAGAGACCGCCGGCTTGATCAATAAGTCCGCCGACACCCTATGGCGCATGCAGGCCATCAACGCAAACGACGGAATCACGCCGTCCCCCATGCCCGCCTCTACCATCGCAATCAAGGTTTCGAACAAATTGAAGTTCGGGCGGTCTTCATTGCCCCTGCCAATTTTTTCCAATTGAGTTTCGATCAATTTCTGAATCGGATTAAGTACCGGCAAGCCTATGAGCGGGACATCCTTCAGACTGGACCAAGGAGTGCTCCCCACCACCTTGCTTTGTGTCGCATCGGCTGCGGCCACCCTCATCAAACGGAATTTCCCGACCGGAGTACGTTCCAGGCCAGGCACCTGTTTAAAGAAGAAACCCAGACCGAAATCCGCCTCGCCGCTGGCGACCATCGCCTCCACCTGGGTCAAATCCGCATCGAACAAGCGCAGCTCGACATGGGGATGAGACTGCCGGAACAGATGGAATACGCGCGGCAAGATATTGGATGAAATAAGCGGGGTCGCCGCAATACGCAAAGTCTGGCGCGAACGCCGCCCTGCCTCACCCAAGTGGGACACCACCGCGTCCAGCTCCGCCACGACGCGCTGCGCCACCGGCAATAAATCGCGACCCGCCTCAGTCAATACCACCACACGCGTCGTACGGTCGAACAAGCGGCAGTCCAACTGCTTTTCCATCTCCCGGATCATGATGCTCAGGCCAGCTTGCGTCATATGTACTTTTTCCGCCGCGCGGGTGAAATTGCCGATGCGCGCAACGTGCAGAAATACCTGTAATTGGCGGTAGGACAGATTCATAAAATTTTAATATCTATTCATTTCATAACTAAACTTCCAAAATGGTACGTTCTGCGGCCTAATAGCGCTACTGAAACCCCCGTCACCGCAGACGGTGGTGCAACGCAACAACGCATTTTTTGCCAAAGGTAGCAAGTCGCATGGATAAGAAAGTAGACGTCGCCATCATCGGCGCAGGCATCGGTGGCCTGACTCTGGCCCTGAGCCTGCACCAAGCCGGTATTTCGTGCCGTCTCTATGAGGCGGTACCCGAACTCAAGCCCCTGGGCGTCGGCATCAACGTCCTGCCTCACGCTGCGCGCGAACTGGCTGAGCTGGGTCTGCTGCCGGAACTCGACAAAGTCGGCGTCCGCACAAAGGAATCCGCGTTCTACACCGAACACGGCCAATTCGCTTTCCGCGAACCTGCCGGGCTCGACGCGGGCTTTGACTGGCCGCAATACTCCATCCATCGAGGCGACCTGCAAACGGTATTGCTCAATGCCGTCCAACAGCGTCTGGGCGCTGACAGCGTGGTTTGCAGCGCACGCTGCACCGGCGTCTCGCAAGACGACTCATCAGTAACGGTGCACTTCACCACACCTGACGGTCAGGCTCTGCCCGACGTCCAGGCTTCCATCGTAGTGGGCTGCGACGGCATTCACTCCGCCCTGCGCAAACAGCTCTACCCCAATGAAGGCGCACCGCGCTATTCCGGCGTCAACATGTGGCGCGGCACCGCAGTGTGGAAACCCTTCCTCAGCGGCGCCACCATGTTGCGCGCAGGCTGGTTGGCAGTCGGAAAAATGGTCATCTATCCGATCCGCGACAACGTCGACGGCAAAGGCAATCAATTGGTCAACTGGGTGGCGGAAATCCATGCACCCCAACCCGCCATGCAAGACTGGAGCCGCCCTGGACGTCTTGAGGACTTCTTGCCCGCCTTCGAATCGTGGAACTTCGATTGGCTCGATATTCCTGCCCTCATCAAGGCCTCGGACTCGGTTCTGGAATATCCGATGGTCGACCAGGACCCCTTGCCTACCTGGACTCAAGGCCGCATGACCTTGCTGGGCGACGCTGCCCACCCGATGGTTCCACGCGGCTCGAACGGCGCAGGCCAGGCCATCATCGACGCCCGCTACCTTGCCGGCCAGTTGAAGAAACAAGGCGTCGGCCCCGCCGCGCTGGCAAGCTACGACAAGGTCCGCGTTGCCGCAACTACCCAAGTCGTACTGACCAACCGCACCAACCCTCCCGATGTTATCCTGCGCGAGGTTTACGAGCGCACTGGCGGCAAGCGCTTCGAACAATTGGACAGCGTGGTGACCCAACAAGAGTTGCAGGCGATTTCCGATAGCTACAAAGTGGTGGCCGGCTATAGCCCCGAGACTCTAAAGGCTCGCCCGTCCTTCCTGTAGTTGGATCTGTTTTCCAGGTACCTCATCCCATGAAACATGCAGCGCACTATATAAACGGACACTGGCTGAACGGTTTATCCAGCCAACAAGCCCAGGGTGAATCGTTCAACCCTGCCACCAGCGAAGTGGCGGCGCTGTTTGCCGACGCAGGTGCCCAAGAAGCGGAAGCCGCGCTCGATGCAGCCGACGCAGCCTTTCGCAATACATTGTGGCGCCGCAGTCCACGACTGCGCGCCGACATACTGCTCGACTTTGCGACACGGCTGGAAGCCCGCAAGGAAGAAGTCGCCGACTGGCTGGTCACCCTCAACGGGAAGCTACGCCGCGAAGCCATGGGCGAAATCAACGCCGGCATTTCCGAACTACGCTATTACGCCGGTCTGGCACGCAATTTGTTCGGGCGCATTGTCGAAGTCGAACCGCACTGCTTTTCCTCGCTAGACCGTGAACCTGCCGGCATTGCGGTAATCATCGTGCCGTGGAATGCCCCGGTCACACTGCTCGTGCGCTCGCTCGCGCCGGCGCTGGCCGCAGGCTGCACTACGGTCATCAAGCCCGCGTATCAAACCGCGCTTGTCCACAATCTCGTGCTGGAAGCCCTGGTCTGCGACGAGCGCCTGCCTGCCGGCGTCGTCAACTCGGTTATCGAATCCGGTTCCGATGTATCGCGCCACCTGTGCGAATCGCCCCGCGTAGACATCATCAGCTTTACTGGCTCGGCCGCCGTTGGCAAACGCATCGCAAAAACCGCCTCCAATACGCTGGCCCGTCTCTCGCTCGAATTGGGCGGCAAGGCGCCAGCTCTTGTATTCAAAGATTGCGACGCTGAAAAAACGGTCGCGGGCATCGTCGCAGGCGGCATGGTCATGGCTGGCCAGCAATGCACCGCCGTTGCCCGCGTGCTGGTCGAAGACAGCTACTACGACGAATTTTCCACGCAGCTAGCCCAGGCTTTGAAAGCAGTGCGCATCGGCCCGGGCAACGATCCATCATCACAAATGGGTTGCCTGATCGATATGCACAACCGTGACCGCATTGCGGGGATCATGGAAGCCGCTGCCCGCCAGCACGAGGTACTGCTGCATGGCAAGATCGGGGACGGTGCCCTCGCTCGCGGCGCGTTCATCTCACCTAGCCTGGTCGCCGTCGATGATCTGGGCAGCACCATGATCCAAGACGAATTATTCGGTCCCTTGCTTGTGATCGAACGCTTCAAGGATGAAGCCGACGCTGTCGCCCGCGCTAACGCTACGCGCTACGGCCTAGCCGCCAGCGTCTGGAGCCAAGACGCCACCAAAACTCGCCGCCTGGCCAGCCAACTGCGTTCAGGCACAGTGTGGGCCAACGCTCACAACCGCTTGTTCCCCGAAGCCGAAACCGGCGGGCACCACGACAGTGGTTATGGACGATTGCACGGCCTGGAAGGCTTGAACGACTTCCTGCAAACCAAGCACTTCTACTTTGAAACCGGGGCTTAAGCACGCTTTAGCCTGAAAACATTTCCTCAAGACAGTAGAAAAGGCGGATCGCTCAGGCGGTCCGCTTTTTTTTGTTTACGGCCTTCATTAAAGTTTCATATATTGCATATCAATAGTTATATTTTCTTAAATTTTTGACGAAAATAAATAAATAGTATCTTTTATTGATACTTTTTTGATTTACTCCTAGAATGGCTCAAAGATTGTGCTAGCCGGCATTAGCGGCCCTTTGATACACCGTTGCGCAGCGTGGCTTGCAAGCCCGCAGGCCCAGCCCCGCCATCCAGGAGAAAAAATGGAATCCATCGTCCCCATTCGTGGCTTGCACCACTACGCATACCGCTGCCGCGACGCAGAAGAAACCCGTCATTTCTATGAAGACATCCTGGGGCTGCCCCTAGCCCACATCATCCGTGCCGACAATGTACCCAGCACGGGCGAGTACTGCCCTTATGTCCATATCTTCTTCGAGATGACCGACGGCTCTTTCATCGCCTTCTTCGACCTTGGGGACAACACGCTGGCAGAGCCTTCACCAAACACACCGGACTGGGTCAATCACATCGCCCTGCGCGTCGACTCTCTTGAAGATCTGCAAAAGGCGAAGGAAAATTTCGAGAAAGCCAATGTCAAGGTGGTCGGTATCACCGATCACGGCTTCGTCAAGTCCATCTACGTGTTCGACCCCAATGGAATACGCCTGGAACTGACCACGCTTACCGGCGACCCTGCTTATCTTGAACACGCCAGGACTACCGCCCACGCCCATCTTGCCGACTGGACTCGGGAAAAAGCAGCTGCGCGGGCATAAATCGCCCTGCCCTTTTCCATATGTCCCAGTTCGCAAAAGTCCTCAAAACACTCGATCTGTTCTCTGAGGACAAGACCACCCTGTACGCCGAGGAAATCGCCGACCTGCTCGGCGTTTCACGCCCCACCGCCTTTCGCTATGTGAAGCAGCTTTGCGAAACGGGGCTTCTCACCAAGCTTGCAGGGCGGTATGCGCTGGGCGCGCGCATCATCGAACTCGACTACCGCATACGCAGATCGGACCCCATCCTTCTTGCAAGCAAAGAAAAGATGAAAGTGCTCGCCGGCCAAACCGCCAGCACCATCAGTCTATGCAGCGTGTATGGCGACGAAATTGTCCAGTCCCACTATGAAGTGTTCGGTGGCTATCCGCCCATGAGCCTCGAACGCGGTCACCCCATGCCTCTTTTCAAAGGGGCCGCCGCCGCCATTATCCTGGCTCACTTGGCCCCGGCCCGGCTGAAGAAAATCCACGAGGCGCACAAGACAGACAAGGACGTATTGGCGATTGCCGGCGACTGGCCGGGCTTTGCTCGCCACTACAAGCAAATACGCAAAATCGGCTATTACATTTCACGTGAAGAAATCGACCCCGGCGTCATCGGCATATCAGCCCCGATATTCAACGACGGCAAAACGGTAGTCGCCAGCCTGGTCCTTGTTTATGAGTCCAATCGATCCATGCTGGTCAATGAGCAAGGCTATGCGGAACTGGTCCGCGCTTGCGCTACGAATATCGGCCTGCAGATCAGCGGCGCGGCCTGAGCCTTGCATATCAAGGGCCGGCACCCTCTTCTGGATCAAGACTTGGGTAAAAGATCCAAGACCGTTTCCGCTGGCCTGCATAGGCGCGTACCCAGCGGCGTCACAACGATAGGACGATTGATCAGGATAGGATGCTCCATCATGAAATCGAGCAACTGCTCATCGCTCCACTTGGGATCGCCCAGACCCAGCTCATCGTAGGGTGAGCCTTTGACTCGCAAAACATCATGCACCGGCAAGCCCATAGCGGCAATCAGGCCGCGCAAGGTTTCACGGCTGGGCGGCGTGACCAAATACTCGATAATGGTGGGCTCCACCCCCGAATTGCGGATCAACTCCAGCACATTACGCGAGGTGCCGCACTTGGGATTGTGATAGATGGTGATGTCGCTCATGAGAATGTCCTCGACGAAAAAGCACCATGGTACTAGACCACACTTTTCACACGGCCATCGAGGTCCAGATCATGAAAAAATTGTTCTATTAGACTGACTTATAACCTTCCGGTGCTAGCACCGATGCGGCTACCGATTCTCAAGAGACTGACAGAATTCCTCCAACCGGGCCACGATTGGCAGTCGTTGTCTAGCAACATCAAACTCCGTCCCTCCCAGCCCGATGGCAAGGTCGGGCTGATTCGGCAGTCTTGGCAACAGTGCCGCGATGACATCTTTGCCGCGAACCGAGCTGCCGTGGCTCTCCACCCACCCCTGCTCCCTACAACGATGTATATCCGCCAGCACGGAAGCCAAGGGAACTCGACGTGCCTGATCCGCTTCATGAGCATTTGCGCTACGAACAATAAGACCGACCTCAGCGTCCGACTGTCTGGAAAGTAACGCCTTCCCGACGGCAACTCGGCAAATCGGCCTCAACACCCCAGTCCTGAAAGCTGGGGCCCCCGGACCGGTCACGCACAACGTGAGAATATAACGGACATAAATTCCCTGCTGCATACCGATAATCACTGAAAGAGAGAACTCGCGCCGCAAACTTTCCAAAAGGGCAAGAACGCGTCCATGACCGAAAATTTCATCCTGAACTGAAGCGCCAAGCAACATCACGCGTAAGGTCGGCAGGAAGGTCCTACTCTGCGGGTCATACCGAAGATACCCAAGCATTTGCAGGCTGGAAAGAAGTTGAGAGGTGCTTGATTGGGGGATCCTCAGTTTATTCACGACGTCCATCACTGTCATGGGTACGTGATCTTCCGCGAATAGCTCAAGAATTTCCAATACCCGGCGGGCCGACTTGACCGCGTGCTCCATCGTTGCATCTCCAATCAACAGCTTGCCAATTTGATAGTGAATTCCGCGAGGCCGAGCACCTCGAGACTCTGCCCTTGAGAGCTTGGCTTGGCCTGCAGCATTCACGGACAAAGGGATCTGGTGGAGCCCAGAAGTATCAGCCTACCTCCTAGTCCGCAAAATACGATGACCCGACATACTCCATCAGATACACGCCGGGCGCCCGGTGCGCGACCCCATCAATGGTAAAGGCCGGAGAACCGGCCTAGATATCATATATGCGATGGATAAGTCCGAATGATTATTCAACGACGTAATCTATCCGGCGTCCCTTGAAGGCGGGACAGATCACGGTTCGCGGTTGTGTCGCCAGAGGTGTTCACTCACAGTCATTTCGATGACAGATCCAGCTTTTTGATAATACCCTCCCACTTCAACTGTTCAGCGATGACGAGTTCCCGCAATTCTTCAGGAGTACTACTCGTCACTTGAGCCCCTAAATCCACTAATGCGGCGACTGTTTCGGGCTCCTTCAGAGCAGCAAGGAGCGCATTTCGGATGATGGCGATGCGGGATTTGTCCGTCCCAGCGGGTGTGAAAATCCCATACCAATTAGTGGAAACGACTTCACCGAGGCCCGCCTCAGCAAACGTAGGCACGTCGGGCAATTGGGGGGCCCGCTCGGCGCCCATTACGCCGACGACCCGGACGTCCCCTCGCCGATAACTCTGGATGATCAAGCCCAGATCACCAATCGCGAGATCGATCTGCCCACCGAGCAGATCCACCAGAGCTGGGGCAAACCCGCGGTATGGCACATTCAAAAGACTTACTCCTGCCTCTCGGGCAAATAATTCGCCGGCCAAGTGCGTAGAACCCCCGGCGCTAGCGGACCCATAACTTACCTTACCCGGCCGGGTCTTAGCATAAGTGACGAGTTCTGGAATGCTGTTAATGGGAAGCGACTTGGAAGCCACCATCGCTTGCGGCACGAAGAGAGCGAGCGCCACAGGATCAAGATCTTTAACGGAGTCATAAGGTCGACGCGCCTGTTGCATGGGCTGCAACACGACCGGACCAACAGAGCCCAACAATAAGGTGTATCCATCGGGCTCGGAATTAACAACACTCTCAACCCCGATGATGCCTCCAGCGCCGCCTCTGCTTTCTACAACAACTGGCTTCTTAAGCTTGTCACTCATCACTCTGCCCAGAATACGCGCAATGATGTCAGCAGGCCCACCGGCGGCATAGGGTACGACCAGCTTCACCGGCCTATCAGGATATGCCAAGGCTTCGAGCGGAACGGCAATGCTCGCGGCGATGGCAAAAGACGTGAATAGGATCCTTCTCCGCTTTATTGAGAACATTTGTCTCCTCCTTTATTGGCACTCATACCATCCGCTCAAAATCGGGGTGGTTTTCGTATTAAGCCTGCTTTGCAGCGCGCACTCGAACCAGTGCTAAATGGCACCTTGATTCCGTAGCGCCACGATCTGCGCTTCGGTATAACCCAGCCCCGCCAGAACTGATCCGGTATCGGCTCCCAACGCTACCGGGGGCGAGTTCACTCCAAACGGGCCAACAGTTGACGTAAAGCCAGGGCGCAAGACCCGAAGATCACCCGCGGGCGTTTGAAAACCTGGGAAACTCTGCGTCAAATCGCGGTGTTGAACTTGCGCGTGGGCAAACACCTGAGGAAGAGTCAACACCTGTCCAGCCGGAACCCCCGCTTTCGACAAGCGCCTCACCCACTCGTCCACTGAACGCGTGCCAAGCGCCTTTTCCACTTCGACGGTGAGCGCTGCCCGGTTCGTCTTGCGCACCTCGCGCCCACTGAATCGCGCATCCTGCATTAGATCCGGACGATCAAGAACCTTGATCAACTTTTCGTACTGCCCGTCGGTGTTAATGGCTATATTCAGAGAGCCATCGGCTGCAGCAAACGTCCCCGAGGGGCTCGATGTGAAGTTGTCGTTACCCATCCTTTGTGGAATCACTCCGGCGACGAGATAGTTGGAAACGGCCCACCCCATGCTAGCGATCAAAGAATCCAACATAGATACGTCGAGCATCTCTCCTCGGCCGTCTCTGGCACGCCTGTGCAGTGCGCCCACGATCGACAGTGCTGCAAAAATACCCGCCGTCGAATCCGCAATTGGATATCCGGCTCGCTGCGGTCCCCCATCCGGCTGCCCTGTAATGCTCATCACGCCAGACATTCCTTGAATGATCTGATCAAAAGCGGGGAAAGAGCTGAGCGGTCCGGTCTGCCCAAAGCCACTAATCGCGCAGTAGATAAGATTGGCCCGACGTTTCAAAAGCTCACTGTATCCGAGACCTAGCCTGTTCATTACGCCAGGTCGAAAGTTCTCCACAACGACATCGCTTTCTTCTACCAATCGAAGAAACGCTGCCTTGCCCTCTTCCGATTTGAGATTCAGCGTAATGGATTTCTTCCCTCCATTCGCAGCCAAATAGGCAGCTCCCATCAACTTGTCGCTCAACTCAGGTGCAAGTCCCAGCCGCCGCGCAGGATCGCCTGAATTGGGCTCCTCCACCTTAATGACCGCGGCGCCCATCTGCGCAAGCAGATATCCGCAAAGAGGCCCGGAGAAGAAGCAAGACAGGTCCAGTACTCGTACACCTTCGAGCATCGCAACTCTGCTCTTCTCTTGACCAGGGCTTGCGCTATTCGTCTCGAACGTACTGGGCACCATTTAGCTCCTTTTATTCTCTTGCCAATAGCTACTACTCGGAACTGCTCTCGAAAGCTGGACTAAAACCTAGCTTCGACACCCATGCTATCTCGAAAGATCTTGACGCAATCATCATGCATGCGATGAATTCGAACCGTCGTGTGGCACTAGAATTTTTCTTTTCGCGTCCTAAGCATGGAGAAGAAAGTGTCATTGCTGACCGAAGAGTTGCGCGCGATGATCGGTCTAGAAAGTGAAACCGACCTTGCCTGCGATCCCGTCGAAGCCAGTGCCGTTCGTCGTTTTGCACAAGCGATGATGGATCCTGACCCCATCTATATGGACGTGACTGCGGCCGAACGTTTTGGCGGCCCAGTAGCTCCTGCGCTATATCCCCTAAACGCTTTTCGCCTTCCGTTCGGCTCGAACGATCCAATTCAGGTTAATGCGAAAAATCCGGATTTTGATGGCGCAACCGGTGCGGTTTCGCATGGCCTGCCCCCACTTTCGCTAAAAGACATGGTTCTTTTGAATGGGGGAGTGGATGTAGAAATTTTTCGCTATCTCAACCATGGAGAACGAGTCTTGGCCCGGTCTCGCTATTTGGACATTTATGAAAAACATGGGCGGCAAGGCCCTTTTTTGATAGTTCTCGTCGAGACCATCTACTTCGCATCACCGGACGACCCCATCCTGAAGGTCGTAAAAACCCTCATCAGGCGGCCAGCATGACCTCGAAAAAGTGCTTTGACAACGTCGTAGTCGGCGACCTAGTGTCACCACTCACCAAAGGCCCGCTCACCACCATTCATCTTATGCGGTGGTCGTCCGCGCTGGAAAACTGGCACCGTATCCATTACGACCGAAGGTTTACCCAGGAACACGAACGCTTGCCCGATCTCATGATCAATGGCAGCCTAAAACAGCAATTCGTAATCGAGCTGCTAAAAGGCTGGGCTGGGTGCGATGGGTGGGTATGGAAAGCCAAATTCAGTTTCCGCAACATGAATGTTGTCGGTGAAACGCTAACGGTCTGGGCCCGGGTCACCGAGACAGAAATGCATGAAACTTACGGCCTCGTAAAGCTGGAAACCGGAATCCTCAATGACCAGAAAGTGGAGTCGACGCCTGGCGTCGCAATAGTCGCTCTGCCTCGACAAGGATTTCCTCCTGTTCCCTATCCGTTTGTTCCCCCAACAAACTCCATCATCACTCTTTAATGCAGAAGCAACGTAATCGTTGGGGTGCGCGACTGATGGCTACCAGGCGACGAGGTAACTCCCCCACCAACTGCGGTGCGCACCTTGCGTCGCAATCCGCGCTCTTTATATGCCAGCTTTAGGCACGAGCGTTAGCACCGCCCGGCGCCCCGCCATATTGGCCAAAGTGCCACAAATGGCAACCAAACCCAGCATGGCCAAGGCGGAGTCGGTGCGCCAGAAACTAAGCAGCGCGCTCACCACCGCCCCACCCGCGAACTGGAAAGTACCCAACATGGCGAGCGCTGCCCCCAGTCGTGAACCTTGTTCGAGCGTGGCCAAGGCCGTGGCATTGGCTCCGATAAAGCCATTGCAAGCCATGAACAGCATCACTAGCAGCAACAATAAAGGCAAAGGCAGCCAGTTGCAGGCGGCCAACACCGTACCTACGACACCGATGGTGGGCAGCGCCCACAGCGCTGGCCGCAGCAACTGGCTGGGTCTGAAGCGGCGCAGCAGGTAGGCGTTGAGCTGCGTAGCGCCAATCATGCTGATCGCCCCCGACGCAAACAGCAAACCGTAGGATTGTGGCGATACCCCGTACACCTCTATATAGATATGCGGCGAAGCCACGAGATAAGCCGAAAAACCGGCCATACCCAAGCCAGTTGCCGAGGCGAACATCATGAACTGCCGGTGTCTTAGCAATTCCCAATAGGTTCGAGCCACATTGATCCAGGACAGCCGCGGCGTCTTGCTGCTTTCCACTGTCTCGGTCATGGAAAAATGGATGGCGCCCAGCAAGCCGACCGAAATCACGGCGAGCGTGGCAAAAATTACGCGCCAACTGGCATAAGCCAGAATCTGCCCACCCAGCACCGGCGCCAACAAAGGCGCGACACCAATGATCAGCATCATCAGCGACATCGCGCGCGCCGAATCCCGGCTGTTGTAGTGGTCGCGAATCACTGCGCGCGGAATAACCATGCAGGCACTGCTGCCCAGCGCCTGCACCAGGCGCCACACCGTCAATTCATCCACACTGGAAGATAAAGCACAGCCTGCCGAAGCAATCCCGAATATGGCCAAGCCCACATACAAGGGCGGCTTGCGTCCAAAGCGGTCGCTGACCGGGCCGTAGATCAGTTGACCGACAGACATGCCCACCAAATACGCCGCCAAAGTGCGTTCAAGTTCGCCGCTTTGCGCGCCCAGCGCCTGTTCGATGACAGAAAACGCAGGCAAGTACAGGTTGATAGCCAAGGGCGAAGTCATGGTGACCAGTCCCATCAGAACCAGCCATGCAGGCATACTTCGCGACAAATTGGCCATTTACTTCCCGGGGTCCAGTCAAAAAAGCGCCCTCAAGGGGCGACTAGGCAATGTACCAGACGAGAGGCCAAATAACGGGCCCGGTCAACACAACCGGGCCCGCTCTGCGCTCAGGACTTCAGCTTGGCAGCGACCTTGGCGACTTGTGCGCCTTGGTAGCGGGCGATAGCCAGCTCACGTGCATCGGGTTGGCGCGATCCATCTCCCCCCGCCAGCGTCGACGCGCCATAAGGCGTTCCGCCGGCGCCTTGCGAAATATCGAAAAGCTCGGGCGTACCGTACCCGATGGGAACGATGAGCATGCCGTGATGAGCCAGGGTGGTCCAGGTCGAGGTCAAGGTCATTTCCTGGCCACCCCCGGTACCCGTCGAGGTAAAGACACTGGCGACCTTGCCAAGCAGAGCGCCCTTGGCCCACAAACCACCGGTCTGGTCCAGGAAGTTGCGCATCTGCCCCGACATATTGCCGAAGCGGGTAGGCGTGCCGATGATGATCGCGTCATAGTCGGCCAACTCGGCCGGCGTAGCGACTGGCGCGCCTTGCTCGAACTTTCCGCCTGCGGCCTTGAAAGCAGCTTCCGGCATGGTTTCCGGTACGCGCTTGACAGTCACCTCGACCCCGGCCACTGAGCGGGCTCCCTCGGCAACGCTATTGGCCATGGTTTCGATATGTCCGTACATCGAATGATAGAGAACGAGAACCTTGGTCATCTTTGATTAACTCCTTGGCTGATAATTGAAATTCTTGAAAGCACTCGTCAAGCTCGACGAGCAAAAGCGGATTGCATTGGCGGCGCAAGCGATCAGGCGCCGCCCGCATTTCATGGAAGATCGAAGAACAGAATCTCGGCGCCTTGCCCCTTGCTGAAAATCAAGGCGGCTTCATCGACGATCTTGGCGCCATCTCCGGCGGACAGGGTCTGCCCGTTCAAGTCAAGCTGGCCGCGTGCCACATGCAGATAGGCTTTACGTCCGGCCTCCAGGCTGTAGTCGAAAGCTTCGTCGCCATCCAGCAAACCTGCGTACACACGAGCGTCCTGCCTGATGGTGAGCGAATCGTCTCGTCCGTCCGGCGAAACTATCAGGCGCAGCTTGCCGCGCTTGCTGGTGTCGTCGAAGCGTTTTTCCTGATAGTTGGGCTGCACCCCCTGAACGTTCGGGGTAATCCAGATCTGCAGAAAATGCACGGCCTGTTCATTGGAATGATTGAACTCGCTGTGCTGAACCCCACTGCCGGCACTCATGAGCTGCACGTCGCCAGGACGAATGACAGAGCCGCTTCCCATAGAATCCCGGTGCGCCAGTTCACCTTCCAGCACATAGGAAATGATCTCCATGTCGCGATGGCCATGGGTGCCGAAACCTTGTCCCGGCTCGACGCTGTCCTCGTTGATGACACGTAGCGTCGACCATGCCATTTGAGCAGGGTCGTGGTAATTGGCGAATGAAAACGTATGGTGACTGTCCAACCAGCCGTGGTTGGCGTGGCCGCGGTCTTGCGCAAGGCGTAAGGTGATCATGTCTGACTCCTCTTATGAGTGACTCAATGTCTATGGCTCTATTCTATTAGCTAAAAAACTGATATAAAAGCGCAAAATATCGCTCAAATACATCTAAAAATTGAATACATCCATTCCCAAAACCACGCTTGAACAATGGCAAGTACTACAGGCCATCGTTCAACACGGCGGCTATGCGCAAGCTGCGCTAGCCCTGCACCGAAGCCAGTCGTCGGTCAGCTACATGGTTGCCCGCCTGCAAGAGCAAGTCGGTGTGGAATTGCTTGCCATCGAAGGCCGCAAAGCCCGCTTGACTGAAAACGGCGCAGTATTGCTGGCGCGCGCCACCGAGCTGCTGAATGAAGCGCGAAAACTGGAGCGCCTGGCGGCTGGCTTGGAAAAGGGCTGGGAAGCGCAGGTCCGGCTCGTGGTCGATGTTGCTTTCCCCACACCCGCACTGTTGCAGGCCCTGGGCCGATTTACTCAATCGGCGGGTGAAACCCGCGTCCAGCTTACCGAGGTCGTGCTCTCAGGAGCTGAGCAAGCCCTGCTGGACGGCAGCGCCGACATCGTGATCGGCACCCGGGTACCGCAAGGCTATTTGGGAAAACATTTGCTTGATGTCGTTTTTGTCGCAATCGCCCATCCCGATCACGCCTTGCATCGTTTGGGCCGCCCCCTGGCAGTGGAAGACTTACGTAACGAACTGCAGATAGTCCTTCGCGATTCCGGTACGACCGAACCCCGCGACGAGGGGTGGCTGGGCTCACACCAGCGCTGGACCGTTACCAGCATGCATACTTCCCGTGCCATGATTGCAGCAGGGCTGGGATTTGCCTGGCTGCCTCACGAGCTGATACGCGAGGAGCTCAAGCAAGGCACTTTACTACCCTTGCAATTGAGCGAAGGGCAAATACGCCGCGTGCCGCTGCACCTTATCTTCTCATCCACCGACCAGGCCGGCCCCGCCACACGGCAGTTGGCCCAGGTCCTTGAAGTCGCCGCCCGGGAATACGCTTCGCCAGCGTAATGAAGAATCATGATACGCAAACATATTGAAGCCCAAGTTCTCGGCTTGACCGGTCTGGCCCTGGGCGGAGTGGACTTCGAAAATCCGCCGGGCGACCCCGGCTTGTTCGGCCCTTCATCCACTTGCTGGAAAGTCCATGGCGACTTCAGCTCGATGCTGATTGGGGGTGTTAGCGCGCTGCTATTGCAAATGCTGCATCCGCTTGCCCTGGCTGGAGTCTGGGATCACTCCAACTTCCGCCAAGATATGCTGGGGCGCCTACGCCGCACCGGTCAATTCATTTCCGGCACGACATTTGGTTCCCGCTCCGACGCGGAAAACTTGATCGCGCGTGTACGCCGCATCCACGAACCGGTACATGGCATAGCGCCTGACGGACGCGCCTATGCCGCCAACGACCCCGCCCTGTTGACCTGGGTCCATGTTGCAGAAGTCAGCAGTTTCCTGAAAGCCTACCTACGATATTTCAACCCTGCTTTGCCGGGGTTCGAACAAGACCGCTATTACGACGAAATTGCGCTGATTGCCGAGCGGCTAGGTGCGAGCAATGTTCCCCGATCCCGGATTGCCGTCGACCAATACATACAAGCCATGCGCCCTGCCCTGCGCTGCGATGCCCGCACCCTGGAAATCGCGCGCATCCTGATTTCCAGCCGCCCGGCCATGAGTCCGCTGGCAAAACCTTTCGGGGGCCTGTTCGTGCAGGCAGGCGTTGAACTACTCCCCTCATGGGCAAAAGAAATGCTCGGACTGCGCTCGAACCAATTACAGCGCCATGCCATACCCGCCACGATTCAAAGCATTGCGCCAGTCTTGCGCTGGGCGGTTCAAAACGGTTCTTCGCACCGTGCACGCAGACGAGTGAGTGGTTTGCCCCCCGCTCCCGGCCCACGACCTTGAAAGGGTATGACCCAAGTGTTTCATATACTAAAATGGAATTTACTTATTATTTAAATTCATAAGATAAGCGGGTACTGCCATGATTTTTCGCCAGTTCTTCGACGCGGCATCCAGCACCTATACCTATCTGTTAGCTTCTCGACCTGGCGGCGAGGCGCTGCTTATCGATCCGGTCAAGGAACAGCTGGGGCAATATCTTCAAGTCCTGGAACAACTGGACTTTCGTCTGGTACATGCAATCGACACCCATACCCACGCCGACCACATCACCGCTTTGGGCGACCTGCGCGACGCCACGGCCTGCACGACCATCATGGGTGAACGCTCGCGCGCGCTATGCGTCTCGCATCATGTCAAGGAAGGCGAGCTCGTGCGGGTCGAAGGCATCACCCTGCAAGCGCTCTACACACCCGGCCACACCGATGAATCGTTCAGCTTCGTGCTGAACCCGGATCGGCCGCAAGCGGTGTTTTCGGGCGACGTCCTGCTAATACGCGGCACGGGGCGCACCGACTTCCAAGGTGGCGACGCCAATCGTTCCTGGGACTCCATCGTCAACAAGCTCTTTTGCCTACCCGACGACACCACGCTGTATCCCGCCCACGACTACAAAGGCTGGACCGCTTCCAGCATCGGCGAAGAAAAGCGGCACAACCCTCGCCTGGCGGGAAAGACCGAAGCCGAATATGTCGACATCATGAATAAGTTGAATTTGCCCAGCCCGAAAATGATGGACATCGCCATCCCCGCCAACCTGGCCTGTGGGCAGCTCGCACCTCAGCAGGGTTAAGCCCTGGGGCCATCTGGCCCCTAAGAGGCTGAGTCAAAGCGAGCCCATCAAGTCTTGGGCTCGGCCACTTTAGGTAGCCGTCGCGATAGCTCGCGCGTGGAAGGAATCCGCAATTGCGGGTCCTCGGCGAGCGATTCGTCTTCGGCAAGATTGGCAATGATCGTCAACAGCACTTTTCGCGCAGCGGCGATTTCCACAGGCTTCAAACCACTGATGCCGATCTCATTGACTTCCTCTGCCAAGGGGATGAGCTTTTTCTTCAGGCCGCGCCCCGTTCTCGTCAAATAAATATGAACGTTCTTCTTGTTTCCCGGCAGATGCTTGCGCTCGATATAGCCTAAGGCCTCCATCGCCTTCACGGCGGTATAGGTAGTGGGCTCCATCACCCCCGCCTGCTCGCTCAACTCCCGCTGGGTAAGCCCATCCGATTCCCACAGTATCCGCAAAAACGCCCAATGCCCGAATGAAACCCCGTGTTGGGTCAAGCGCATCTGCAAAGCACGGACCAAGGCGCGGGTCGCGTCTTTCACCAAATGCGCCAGACGGTCGTTGGGAACGGCTTCTCGCCAATGATGAAGGATCTTGCGGGTATCTTCTGCAGTGGTCATCGGTATCGGAAAGTAACAAGAGCAAAGACAAAGCGAAGGGATCAGCGCGCTCACATCATAACGTGCAAGGCATAAGCGCCTCCAGACCGCGCCCAGCTCCGGGCTTATCCAAAGATAGGGCATGCGCCACCTGCGCGTAGACAAAAATTATTTTGTCCCCTAGAATTCACTATTATTAGAGATCTAATATTATTGAAAGCTGGCCAAAGATACTTCTGCCGGCATATTCAGAACTTAAAGTATTCACTGCATTGCCATGGAGACCCGACATGTTGACCCATGAACAAAACGAGTTGCTTTGCCGCGTGCAAGGCACGGCCCCCATGGGGCAACTGATGCGTCGGCACTGGACCCCTATCTGTCTGCGGGAAGAAGTCAGCGAACCCGACTGCCCTCCTGTCAAAGCGCGGGTCTTCGGAGAAGATCTGGTCGTGTTTCGCGATACCCAGGGCCGTGTCGGCGTCATGGGCGAGTACTGCCCCCACCGCCACGTATCACTCGTCTACGGCCGCAACGAGGAAGGTGGGCTGCGTTGCCTGTATCACGGCTGGAAGATGGACGTAGAAGGAAGCGTTCTTGAAATGGTGTCCGAACCCGCGGCCAGCTCCATGGCCGAAAAAGTAAAACACCTTGCTTATCCCACGAAGGAATGGGGATCCATGGTTTGGGCCTATATGGGGCCGCAAGACGCCATCCCCGAATTCACTCCCCCGGCCTGGGCTCCAAGCGCCGACACCAAAGTGAGCATTGCCAAGGTATTGATACCCTGCAACTGGGCCCAGATACTGGAGGGTGCGATCGATTCGGCCCACAGCTCCAGCCTGCACTCGTCGGACTTCGTCCCCGCCCGTGTGGGGGGCGCCCAAGCCACTGAAAAAAACTGGCTGCGCCCTTCGACCGACAAAGCGCCGCGCATGCAGGTGCATAGCACCAGCTACGGCTTTCGTTATGCGGCCATACGCCGCCCTATCAGCAATGCCGCCACTCACGATTACGTGCGTTCGACGGTTTTCGTCGCGCCGTCCACCGTGCTGGTGCCCCCGAACAATTTGTATAACGTCGCAAACATCAACGTACCGATGGATGACACCAGCACCGCGTTCTACTTCATTGCCTGGGGCAACCCCTCCAAAGTCCCCGATACCGAGACTTGGCGCAAATTCCTGGGTGCGCGAGTGGGTGTGGACCTTGATGAGCGATATCGCCCCCATCGCAATCTGGAAAACCATTTCTGGCAAGACCGGCAAGCCATGAACGCGGGCAACTTCACCGGCATTACCGGCTTTCCCAACCAGGACATTGCCATGTGGGTCACGATGGGCCCAATGGCAGATCGATCACACGAGCGACTGGGCGCAAGCGATCTAGCCATTGTCGAGTTTCGTCGCAGGATGCTTGACGCTTTGCAGGAATTCGAGGAAACCCAGAAAAGCATAGGCACCGCCGAGAGCCGCATTCCCCAAGAAATCTGCTCGTTTCAGGCTATCGTACCGAAGTCGGTCGATTGGCGCGAATATCCCGCCCAATACATATGGGCCGACGACGCCCAGAGACCCTCGCTGGAAACGAACTATCAAACGACGGCTTGACCGTACACAGGAGAAAAAGTTGGCCAATTTGCAGTTATCGATCGCCATGGGCGATTACGACCGGAACCGGGCCCTGTTCGACGGCAAGGTTCAGATCGACGGTGTCGATCCGGTCTACATGCTGCTCAATCCCGAAGAAATGTTCTTCCGCGCATTTCGCAGCATGGACTTCGATATCAGCGAACTTTCGTTCTCAAGCTATCTTGTCAAGCATTCCAAAGGCGAGTGCCCTTACATCGCCTTGCCGATTTTTCTGTCGCGCGCCTTCCGGCACACCTCTATCTATGTGCGCAAAGACCGCATCAAGAAACCGGAAGACTTGAAGGGATGCAAAATCGGGGTCCCCGAATACCAATTGACCGCCAACGTCTGGGCACGCTCCATTCTGCAAGACGATTACGGGGTCAATCCGGCTGATGTCACCTGGGTGCGCGGCGGCATCGACGAACCCGGCCGGCCCGAGAAAATCAAACTGCAGTTGCCCGCCGACGTAAAGATGATCGACGCTCCAGCCGACACCACCATTTCCGACATGCTTGATCGCGGCGACATCGACGGCTTCATGGCGCCCCGTCCGCCCGGCGGCGCGGCGCGCAGCAACCCCAACGTGGGCTGGCTGTTCGACGACCCCACTGCGGTTGCAAAAGACTACTTCAAGCGCACCGGCGTCTTCCCCATCATGCACGTCGTGGGTATCCGCAAGGAATTGGCCGCCCGTCACCCCTGGCTGCCGGCAGCCGTCGTCAAAGCGTTCGAACAGTCCAAGGCCGCTGCCCTGGACTTGCTTGCCGACACCTCGGCCACCAAGGTAACGCTGCCTTTCGTGGAAGAGCAGTTGAAGGCGGCGCGCGAAACCATGGGTGAAGATTACTGGTCGTATGGCGTCCAGCCCAACCTGAGCACGCTGGAAACTTTCGTTCGCCATCATCATTCGCAGGGGCTCTCGCCCCGATTGGTCCCGGTAGATGAAATATTCCATCCGGGCACCTACGAATCGTACAAAATCTAAACGCTAGCAACACGGCCTTCGCCTAGCCGGAGGCCGTGCCTACGCCAGCAAGGTGCGGCAGGAGACAAAAATGGAACATCACATCAGCGGCACCGCAAACATGATGCCACTACGCATCTGCCGGGCGATTGATGCCGCCAGCGGCATTCGGACGTTCGAGCTGGTACATCCTGAAGGACAAGACTTACCCGAATTCACGGCTGGATCGCATATAAAAGTGCAAGTTCCCAACGGCGAATTCAGAAAATATTCTCTTTGCAACGACCCCGCCGAGCGGCACCGTTACGTTATCACCGTAAAGCGTGATGCGACCGGACAAGGCGGCTCGATCAGTCTGGTCGATCAAGCGCAAGAGGGTGACGCTTTGCTCGTCAGCGCCCCTGATAACGCCTTTGCTTTGCACGAATCGGCATCGGCCTATCTCTTCATCGCAGGCGGCATCGGCATCACTCCCATCCTTTCCATGATCCGCTCGTTCGGCGAATTGCCACCGGCTCCGTGGAAACTGGTGTACCTCAGTCATTCGCCGCAAACCACAGCCTTCCTTGACGAACTGCAAGCGCCGGAACTTCGCAATCAAGTCACCGTCCATCATGACAATGGCGATCCCGCCCAGTCCTTCGATCTGTGGCCCGTGTTGGAAAAACCAAACCGGGGGCATATTTATTGTTGTGGGCCCCGTGGCCTGATGGAAGCCGTACGCGATATGACCGGCCATTGGTCAACAAGCAATGTCCACTTCGAAAGTTTTGTCGAAGGCGGCGGCAAGCGTGAGAATGATCAAGCCTTCAAGGTCAAGCTGGCGCGGTCCGGACTGGAATTCGACATTCCTATCGGCCAATCCATTCTGTCCGTGCTGCGCGATGCCGATTGCGAAGTGGCTTACTCCTGTGAGAGTGGTACTTGTGGCTCGTGCCGCACTTCCCTGCTCGCCGGTGAAGTCGACCATCGCGATATGGTCTTGATGCCCGAGGAAATGGAATCCCAGATCATGATCTGCGTATCGCGCGCCAAGACCGGCGACCTGGTCCTGGATCTTTGAAACGCGCCTCGTCCAAGCTGCACTTCCATCCAAGGAATTCTCATGCAACAAATACGCATCCGCCTGGGGGTAGCGGGTCTGGGCCGCGCCTTTTCATTGATGCTTCCCACTTTCCTGAATGATGCGCGCATAGAGCTGGTGGCAGCCTGCGACACCCGGGCACAAGCCAGGCAGCAATTCGAGCAAGACTTCAAAGCGCCTGCATACGAAACCATCGAACAGCTTGCCGCGCACTCCAAGGTAGACGCCATCTACATTGCCAGCCCGCATCAATTCCATGCTCAACACACGCGTGTTGCCGCTGCGCATGGCAAACACGTGCTGGTGGAAAAGCCCATGGCCTTAAGCCTCGCCGAATGTGACGACATGATTCACGCCTGCCGCATAGCGGGCGTTTACTTAATCGTGGGGCACTGCCACAGTTTTGACAGTCCATACCTGCGTACCAGGGAACTGATCGCCAGCGGTCAATTCGGCGCTGTAAAGATGATTCATGCGCTGAACTACACCGACTATCTTTTCCGTCCCCGGCGCGCCGAAGAGCTGCTTACCTCCGAAGGGGGCGGCGCAGTCTTCAGTCAGGCCGCGCATCAGGTAGACGTAGTGCGCTTGCTGGCCGGCAGTCCCCCCAGTCATGTACGCGCGGTTGTAGGCAACTGGGATGCTGCCCGCCCCACCGAAGGGGCCTACTCGGCCATGCTCTGGTTTGCGAACGGCGCCTATGCATCGCTCAACTACAACGGCTATGCGCATTTCGATTCCGACGAATGGACAGACTGGGTCGGTGAAATGGGTCATGACAAAGACCCTGACAGCTACGGCGACGCACGGCGCAACCTGGCTGGTATTGAGTCAGCACAAGCCGAAGCCCGGCTGAAGGCTGCGGCAACTTATGGCGGCCCAAAGTATCACCCTCCCTCGGCCGCGAACCCGACAAACTCCCCCACGCACCAACACTTCGGGAGCATCATCGTTTCGTGCGAGAAGGCAGATCTACGCCCACTGCCCGATAGCATTCTTATTTATGGAAATGAGCGCAAAGAACGTTTGCCGCTCGTACGCCCCACAGTTGCTCGCGCTGAAGTCATCGACGAGCTATACGCTGCCGTGGTCCACAAGACCACACCACTGCATGACGGAGCCTGGGCAAAAGCCACTCTGGAAATTTGTCTGGCCATGCTGCAGTCGTCGCAAACCCAGCAGGATGTTTCACTGCAAGAGCAGGTCGCCCTCGACTATTAAGTCGGCTTAATGCCGCCCGCCCACCAGCGATACCGGTGGACGGGCGCCACAGTACTCCCCGCGGCCGCTGCGCCCCGCTCTCAACCACTCCACTCCGGTCTTCGAGCGCTGGCATGTGCCCGAAACAGTTGCGGTTGCCTGCCCCTTGTATCAATCCAAGCTTAGTGCGGTAAGGCTAGACCAGCATAATGCTGCCCCGCACAAACGAGGCGTCTGGGCCCAGCCCAGGATTACAAACATCCCTTTTGTCAATGCTATGGGTGCCTCAATAGCATTAAGCCAACAAATGAGAATCGTTTGCATTACCTTTACTGTTCAAATAGAATTCTGACAAAAAACTGAACGACTTATTTCCGAACAGCCGGATTCTCTCATTTACTAACAAAAAAGGACCCTCATGCCGCACCCCGCCCCGCAGCGCTGCCCCGGCGCAATTCCGTTAGTCAGCACGACCCCCTTCAAACTTTCCGTGCTGTCATCCGCCCTGCTGGGCAGCGTCCTGCTTGCACAACCGTTCACGACACGGGCGGCCGAGCCGGTCAGCAATCAAAACCATCAACTGAGCCCAATCACCGTACAAACGGAGCGTGAGCGGACCGAAGGCTACCAAGCCGTGGAAGGCTCTTCGCCCAAATACACCGCCCCCCTACTGGACACCCCACGTTCGGTTACCGTCATTCCGCAAGAGCTCATGCAAGACCGAGGAGCGTCATCCCTGACCGATGTTCTGCGCACCACCCCAGGCATTACCCTGGGTTCTGGTGAAGGTGGCACGCCCGAGGGCGACCGTCCCTTCATTCGAGGCTATGAAAGCAGCACCGACATCCTGATTGACGGCCTGCGCGACTATGCGCGCGGTTCGCACGAAGTTTTCAACCTCGAGTCGGTAGAAATCCTCAAGGGACCCAGTTCGGCTTACAGTGGCCGCGGCTCGACCGGCGGCAGCATCAACCTGGTCAGCAAAACTCCCAAACTCGGCGACTTCGCCGAAGGCAGCCTGGGGCTAGGCACCGACGGCAACTGGCGCGCAACCGCCGACGGTAACTGGGCCTTCAGCGATTCGGCAGCCTTCCGCCTGAACCTGATGAAAATGGGCGGTGAAGTTCCCGGCCGCGACCACGTCGACATCGACCGCTTGGGCATTGCCCCCTCCTTGGCATTCGGTCTCGGCACCCCGACCCGGGTCACCCTTAGCTACGCCCGCGTCGAAGTCAACGACATGCCCGATTGGGGTGTGCCGTACAAGAACGCCGCCCGGCCGGATCGCATCACCCCTCCCGACGTCGACCGCAGCAATTTCTACGGTCGCGCCAAGGTGGATTTCCGCACCAACACGTCCGACACCGCGACCATTAAGGCCGAACACGACCTTAACGATAAATTCACGGTGCGCAACACCACCCGCTACATCAAGACCCTCAATCACTACCTCTTTACCCGGCCGTCATTCGATAACTGCTCCGGCGCCGGCGTCCCGGCCAATTGCGCCACCGAAGCCCCTGGTATCCAATTTACCCGTGCCGACAGGGCCCGTTACCGCACCAGCCAAGCGCTCATCAACCAAAGCGACTTGTCGGGTGAATTCAACACCGGCAGCATTCGTCACCGCATTGCCGCCGGCTTGGAAGTCAGCCGTGAAGAGATCTGGTCCAAAACGATCACCGGCCTGCCCGGCGCGGACCGGGACGATCTCTACAACCCGGATCCGTTCCGGGACTACAGCTACAACCTGAGCTACGGCCCCAAGACTTCCGACGGCTATATCAACACCACGGCCCTCTACCTATTCGACACCGTTAAATTCAACGACCAGTGGGAAGCCAACGCCGGTCTGCGATACGACAACTATCGGGTCAACAACCATACCGACTCGCGCACCGACAACATCTGGAACTACCAACTGGGACTCGTCTACAAACCTGTCTCTTACGGCAGCGTCTATGTTTCCCATGGCACTTCGTCCAACCCAGTGGGCGAGAACCTCGGGCAAGCGGGTGGCGCCGATGGCCCCGCGGGTGGCGCATCAATCCGTGACCTCAAGCCGGAGAAAAGCCTTAGCTGGGAATTGGGCACCAAGTGGGATTTGATGAACCGCAAGCTCTCGCTTACCGGCGCGCTGTTCGAAACCCGGAAAACCGATGCGCGCACCTATGACTTGACTTCGGGTGACGTAACGCTGGGCGGCAACAACCGCGTACGCGGCTTGGAACTAGGCGTGGCCGGTTCGATCACGCCAGCTTGGGGTGTATGGGGCGGATTCACCTACCTCGATCCCAAATTGACAAGCTACGTTGCCAACGCTACGACCGATTACAGCGGCAACCAGATGAAGTTCATCGCCAAGCAAAGCCTTTCTTTGTGGAGCACCTATAAAGTCCTGCCCCAGTTGGTGCTGGGCGGTGGGGCCACCTACGTTGGCAAGCGCTTCGTCGATGACGCCAACACTCTGGAGCTAGACGCCACGTGGCGCTTCGATGCCATGGCCCGCTACGACATCAACCGCAAGCTCAGCGTACAGTTGAACCTGAACAACCTGACCAACGAAACCGTCTACGATGCCTCGCACGTGGGCATCTTCGCCAAAGTTGCCCCGGGTCGTTCAGCCATGCTGACCGTCAAGTACCGCTACGAGTAAGAGACTATTCTCGGAACGATAGCTGCCTCATACGAAACACTGACAGCTATCGTTGCACAATTGCGGCACCACGTCTAAACGGGACGATCACCAACCACCGCCACTCGCTCCATGCGACGACGGTTAGGATAATAGTCATTGGTTGCGTAATGCTGTGTTGAACGGTTATCCCAGAATGCAATCGTCCCGGATTTCCAGCGCAGCCTGAACTGATATTCGGGGCGATTAACTAGGCCCATCAGAAAGCGCAATACGATCCTGTTTTCCTCATCACCCAACCCGACTATGTGTTTGGTGAAGTTCCCATTGACATAAATGGCCTTCTTACCGGTGTCGGGTATGGTCCGAACCACTGGATGAGTAGGGTTGGGATACCGCTCCTCCAATGCCCGCAGCCGGCCTCGGTCCTCATCACTGTCGCTGAAAAGCTGGCGAAAATTCATGAAATCGTGAACCGCCAAAAGCGGATCCACGAAACGCTTCATAGCATCGCTAAGGCCTTCATATGCCGCACACATGTCTGCCCACAGGGTATCGCCACCTGTTGGCGGCGTAATGTCGCAGCGCAGTATCGAATATTTAGTCGGGCACTCACGAAACGTGGTGTCACTATGCCATACGTCTGTAGAGAGGACGGGATTGTCTTTGTGATTATCCAGAACCATTAACTGGGCGGCCTCTCCCTGTGGTCGAAAAGGATGCACCTCAAGTTCGCCGAACTGCTTTCCCAATGCAATATGTTCAGCTGGCGTCATAAACTGATTTCGGGCGTAAATAACCTTGTAACGAACCAGTGCAGCTTCCAAGTTCTGGAGCGTCTCGCGATCAAGCGGACGCCTTAGATCAATGCCATGAATCTCTGCCCCAATAGTTGCGCCAATCGGCTCAACCTCAAACCTCTGAGGTCCGGACTCGGCCACGCTGACTGATGACTCAAGCACACTTTGGCTACTTGTCATTTTTCATCTCCTTGTCCTGCGTTTAATCTTCAAGAGAAATGTTGGCAGCGCGTATCGTGCTACCCCACCGCAGATACTCAGCCTTAAGAAAAGCATCGGTTTCAGCCGGCGTAGTCCCTCTGCCTTCGGCCCCTAACCCCTTAAGTTTCTCAACTACATCTGGAGCCTTGAGTATTTTCTTAACCTCTTGGGCAAGAAGCTCGCGTATAGCCATTGGTGTACCAGCGGGGGCCAATAGTGAGAACGATGGACCGGAAACGACTCCTGGAAAACCACTTTCGGCAAAGGTAGGAACGTCAGGCAAAGCCGAGCTGCGTTGCTTTGCCGTCACCGCTACTGCAATCAACTCTTTAGAACGGATATGAGGTACGACATTAAAAGTATCTGCGATCATCATGCCTACACGCGACGCTCTCACATCGGTAAACATGGCGGAAAATCCCTTGTAAGGAACATGGGTCAAGTCGAGCCCGATCTGTTGGTGAATCATCACCCCCGTAACATGTCCAGTCGTACCAATTCCCTGCGATGCAAATGTCATTTTTTCCGGATGTGCCTTGCCGTAAGAGACGAAGTCGGCAACGCTACGTATTGGCATGTCCGGATTGACTACTAACACATTAGGTGCGTCGGCAATGACTGAAATTGGCGCAAACGCAGTCTGAGCGTCATAAGGCAACTTCTTCATCAGGAACGGATTCATTACCATCGGCCCCTGCGCTGTGACCAACAGCGTATAGCCATCGGCCGGCGCCTTCGCCACCGCATCTGCCCCCATCGTTCCTCCAGCGCCAGCTCGATTTTCAACAATAAATTGCTGTCCCAGGCGTTCGCTCAAATGCGCACCGAAGAGCCGGGCCAGAATATCAATAGAGCCCCCGGGCTGGAATGGAACAACCACCCGAACCGGTTTGATTGGGTACGACTTCTGCGCTTGAACGCTAGCGGGAGGAATCATCAATACCGTCACAAACACCAGAAGGGCGAAGCACGACGGCGGCTGGTTTTTGGCGTGCATGAATCCATCTCCTTAGTTCCACACCCGATGCGATGTAGAACGAGTGATACCACCCTAAACCGAGACATTGTCCCGGTCATTATTTTCGGTGTGGGCAACCATCAATAAAACTAGCGATTCGCAAATATTATTGAGATAAAAAGACGAAGTCAAGAAGCTTCTCAAGGCAGAAATACCCCAGCTCAGAAAAAAATTTGATAGCAAACAAAGCCAGCAATCCCGTGCCCGCAACGTACCAATCGTGTCACAATTACTCGGCGACACGGCCTCCCCTACGGCTTCGATATGCTAGCGATTCACAGTTAATTGCAGATGCCTTTGCAACATTTATTTGGGTAATCCCATGGTTCAGAAAAAAGCGACACTCGTTCGTCTTGAGAATCGGCTCTCCTATCGCTGCTCGCTGATTTCCACGCGCATTACCCGATTCCTCGCTCCCATGTGGGAAGAGTGCTATGGCTTGACGGCAATCACCTGGCACGTCATGGCCGTTATCGGCCGATACAGCCCCCTTTCGGCAAAAGAAATAGCGGGCTACACAAGTACGGACGCATTTTTCGTATCACGCGCCGTGGAACAATTGGTCGAACTTGGCTTCGTTCTGCGCACCACAGATCCACAGGACAGACGGCGCGCACGGCTGGAGCTGACCAGCACGGGGAAAACAGTTCACCGGAACATAGAAAAATCAGTGAACCGCCTAGAAGCAGAGTTTTTCGAACAGATCGACGATTCCCAGAAGCAGGTTCTGGACGAAGTTCTGGGCATCATCGACCGCAAAGCCCAGGACCTTCAGCAAAGTGGCAGATCCTGGAAGGATTTCGTTTGATCTCAGTCTGATATTTATTACAACCGGCTTTTATGACGCTAGACCTGTTCGACACCCCGTACCTCGACACGCGAGGCAGCCTCGGAAAACAAGCTTGTGTGCTGAGTGGTTTCGCCCTGCCTTACGTGGCGGAACTAATGCCTGCCCTCGACACCATCCAGGAACAAGCGCCTTTCCGTCATATGACCACACCCGGTGGCTACACCATGTCGGTCGCCTTGACGAACTGCGGCGCACTGGGCTGGAGCAGCGACCGGCACGGCTATCGTTATACCGTACACGACCCCGTCACCGCGCAAAACTGGCCAAGCATGCCCGAAGCCTTCCTGCGCCTGGCGCGCGAGGCTGCGGCTGAGGCGGGTTTCAGCGGTTTCGAACCTGACGCCTGCCTGATCAATCGCTATGTCCCAGGTGCACGCATGTCCCTGCATCAGGATAAGGACGAGAAGGATATCCAAGCACCTATCGTCTCAGTATCGCTAGGTATTCCCGCCATTTTCCTGTTTGGCGGCCATGAACGCCGGGACCAGGCCCAGCGCGTGCCGCTGCACCACGGCGACGTCGTGGTCTGGGGCGGTGTCGACCGCTTGCGCTACCACGGCATCGCGCCAATGAAAGAAGCGCATCACCCCCTGCTCGGCAAGCAACGCATCAATTTCACCTTTCGCAAAGCTGGCTGACTGTCGACGCAAGGACAAGGTGTACCGGTCGTGGCCAACGAAAAAGTCAACGCTGCCCGCAACGTCACCAAGTCCAGTACCTTCAACCGCTCGATCTTCAGATCATTGGACTTCAGGCATTCAGCTGCCTAGAGCCGGCGTTCTCTCCACCTATGCCTGCAATGACGGCGAGCTAGCAAAAACGGCCTTCCAGATCGGCGCAAACATCTTGGTGATGGCGGGCACCGGGCAGGCGGTACGCCGAAGGTGTTTATGCGGCCATACCTTCAGCAGGGATTGCGGCCTACAAAAAAATCGGCATTCGACTCCGGAACTGGCAGGCCTCCCGAATCAAGCAAACCGCGCCTCAGGGAGTCCATCATGCGGTCATTGAGCCGCATGGTAGGTTGAGGCAGCGGGCCGCCATTAAATCCGTTCAGCCAAGCCTGATACTTCCATGCCATCCGGTGAATGAACAGGGTCAGTGGAATATTGCTATTGGCCACGTTGTTCGCGCGCCTTGCCGGTTGCAACTGCCAATACAGCTTCGACACTTCGTCGAACTTCCCTTGCTGCAAAAGCTCAAACGCCCGCGGTATCGCTGAACCGAAATACTCGGTGTTGCTGGTGCCGCTGTACTGCATGGGCAAAAGCTGGGCAAGCGGAATCATTTCATTTTCAAGTGGGCAACTGATGATGACTTCCTTGCCGAACAGGCGATGGCATTCGATATAGCTTTGAATGGCGGGCATGCCCCCCTCTGCCTTGATGGCGACCACGTTGGGAATTTTATCTATCATTTGACGCAACATCGATACTTCGATGTCTGAGGGATGTAGGCGGTCGAAGCCCCAATGCGGAACCGGAAACAATATGATGGCCATTCCCGTACTGTCGCAAAACGCCTTGGTGTAATCGTAGATATCCTGAGCCGTCTTTGGATAGAAGTTGGGAGGATAAGAAAGAAGCGCCAGCTTCACTCCCGCACGCTCGGCTCTCCCCGCAGCTTCGATATTGTCCGCCAAGGTATTGAACGCTGCATGAAAAACCAACATCAGTTGATCTTGTGCTTCGTCGTACGCCCACTCGCAAAAGCTTTCGTACTGATCAATGCTGATGGTCGTTTCCGAAACCAGCAAAGCCCCCGTAAAGCCAAGCTCGATATCTCTCCGTATATCGTGCCTTATTCCCCTCTCGTTAAGCAGTTTCAGGTCGGCGGAATACGAGGCCAATACAACGTTGTGCACTCCCTTCACATTTTCCCAAGCCCAATCACGGGCCTCATTCTTCTTGAAGTCGATCATGAACCTCTCCACCACTTGATTGAATTGCAGACTGCTCGCCCAACACGCCCCTTCATAGGCGAATCTATTGGGGTTGCAGTCCGATTTTTTTCACGATACCGCTCCACTTTTCCTGGGCTTGCCTGACGTATTGCGCGAACGCTTTCGGTGAACTGGGAACTGCCACAAATCCGGCATCGCTCATCGTTTTCTTGACGCTGGCGTCCTCCATCACCGCATTTATCTCGGCATTGAGCCTCTTCACGATCGCATCCGGGGTCTGCTTCGGCGCGAATAGCCCAAACCACCCGGTAGCCTCATACCCTGGCACCGATTTCGCAATCGGTGGAATCTGGGGTTCCGCCTTCAATGCAACAGGGCTGGTCGTGCCGAGTATTTTGATCCGCCCCTGCTCCGCCAACGGGCCCACCGCTATATAGTTGTCCATCGCAACGTCAAGCGTTCCGCCCAACAAATCATTCGAAATCTGGCCGGTGGTCTTATAGGGAATATGGGTCAGCTTGATTCCAGCCATCGATTGCAGCAGCTCCATTGCCAAATGGGCATGGCTGCCGGCGCCTGGCGATCCATAGTTGAGTTTGCCCGGATTGCGCTTGGCGTAGTCGATGAAGCCAGACATGGTATTGAAAGGCAATTTTTCTGATACGACCAAGACCTGCCAATTATCGGTAAGGTGGGCAATCGGAACCAAGTCGCGTTGCGGGTCGTAAGGCAAGCTTTTGAAGGTGTAAGGTGCAATACCAATGTTGCCGTTGTTGCCCAATACCAAGGTGTAGCCATCAGCGGGCGCACGGGCTCCTGCGGTCATACCCAAGGTACCCGCCGCGCCAGCAATATTCTCCACCACAACCGGCTGTCCCAGCCGCTTCGTCAGGCCATTGGCGATCAATCGCGCATGCATATCGGTCGACGAACCTGGTCCCTGGGTTGCGATGATTTTCAATGGACCGCTCGGGTAATCGGTAGCGCCCACAAGCGGTGAAATAGCACAAAAGGAGATGCAGCCTAGTAAGCCAATGGAAAGTTTGAGTCTCATGCGAAATCCTTTGGAAACAATGACTAAAGGAATGCTCGAAAATCGGGGCGGTGATGCAAGGAAAGCCTTGTCCACCTGTTCAATTTGGCACTGTGATCTTGGGGATTTGATACTCGGCGAGCGACACCCCCATTCCCTTTGAAGCAGCAAGCTGATAAACACGATGCGCGACCGCAACATCCTGAAGCCCACTGCCCACCGACTTGAAAAGAGTACGTTCGTTTCGAGCGCGCTCCATCGATGCACCAATCACTTGATGCAGCTCCAACACATCCCCACTCTCCAGTACTTTGGCGTCGGCGGCGGCGATGCAGTCCCCGCTCTCGTGAAGAGCCCGGCGGGTATCCAATACGATTCGGTCGGCCTGCGCCCAAACCGAGGGATCGATTTCAAACTGCGTGGGCGAAGTCGAGCCTATCGAGCTGACATGCATGCCTGAGTGCAGCCAATCGCCTTGCAGGGCTGTGCCGTCGCCCGCTGTGTTAGTGGCGACGATCAGAATCTGTGCGTCCTCAATCGCGGCCTGCGGGGTTTCAGCCGGCATCACAAGAAATCCGAGCGATTCGCTCATTTCCCTGGCAAAACGCTCACGTCGCGAGGCATCGCGGCTGAATACTTTGGCCGAATTGATGTCTCTGACCACTGCCATCGCAGCCAGTTGCGAACGGGCCTCCATACCAGACCCAATGATGCCCACCCGAGTAGCCTGCTCCGGCGCCATGTACTTCGCCGCAAGAGCGGCAGTCGCGCCGGTACGAACCTGAGTCAGATAATCTGCGTCGACCAGGGCCAGGAATTCACCGCTGGTGTAATCAAACAGATGCACCGAATAGCGAACCGCGGCTTCAGTTTTCTCGCGTCCTGGAACGGCTATCAGGTGAAATTCCTTGTAGCCAATCACCGAACTCTCAGTCAATGCCGCCGGAAGCACTCGGAGCCAACCCCTTGGAAACTTCAGCACTGTCCGCTCTGCTGTGTAGGCCGAGCCACGTGCGAGCTGCATGTGGGCATCCTCCAAAGAAGAGACCGCTTCCCTCATGGAAAGCACCGCTCGAACATCGCTATCACTCAACACGATCGCCATGCTGGAACCCTCTTGCTTTGCTAAAGGAAAGCCAAGGCTTGCCGGTAGCACGCTGAACCCATGAACCTGATCGCATCGTAGGTAGGTGATTAACAGGTCGTCAAAGGATTTCAGTTTTTTTATCAATTAATGAAATAATTTTCTCTAATTAGTGGTCTATGATCATTCCATAGTGTTTTTATTCTCATTAATTGATAAAAAATGCCTATAGCCCCAAAATCGTCACCAGCACAAACTGTCGGGCGCGCCATTGATTTGCTGAAAATCGTGGCATCCAGCCGCTCCAATCAACTGCGCTTGGTCGATCTTGCTCAAGTAGCAGGGCTGGACAAATCCACCGCGCATCGCCTGCTTCAACGTTTGCTGGAAGAAGGGATGCTGACCCGTGTGCCGGGCCAACGAGGCTATCGACTTGGCCCCCTTCTTTACGAACTAGGCTTGACCGCCCTGCCAGACCGCGACATCAAAGGACTTTGCCACCCCGGATTGCGCCGCTTGGCGGATCAAACCGGCGACACCAGCGTACTGATCATGCGCAGCGGCTACGAAACTGTCTGCGTGGACAGGGTCGCTGGAAATTTCGCCATCCAGACGCTCACCACCGGCATTGGCGATCGTCACCCGATCGGGGTCGGGGCGGGCAGCCTCGCTCTGCTATCGGCCATGGCCGATAGCGAAATCTCGGCGATTCTGAAATGCCTAGCCCCTCAACTTGAGCAGTACAAACTGAATGAGGTGTCTTTGCGCAAGCGCATCGCGCTTACCCGCCGGCGCGGCTATGCATTGGATGAAGGCACCGCGGCGAGCGGCGTAACCGCCATTGGACACACAATTCGACTGAAAAACGGGGCACCTGTGGCGGCAATACTCATCGCTTCCATATCCTCGCGTATGACTGAAACCCGCCAGGGAGAAATCTCCAAGCGATTGGCAGCTTGCATTGAAGAAATAGAGACACTGATGAAAAGGGATAGCAGCAATGAAAGCGCTGCGACCATCGGCGGGCCATAAGGTCAAACGCGATAAAGCGGGGACGTCCTAACTCGGGCAGTGCCGAAAAACTCGCAATCAAGCTAAACGTTATTCGCCGGCCGACCGGCAAAGGAAAAAAATGAACAAAGATCTCTTCGACAAAGGCCTGAAAATACGTAAAGAAGTACTGGGCGAAGCCTATGTAGAGAATTCACTCAAGAACGCAGACGAATTCAGCCAGGCGATGCAAGAACTCGTGACCGAGTACTGCTGGGGCGAGGTATGGAGCCGCCCTGGGCTGGAGCGCCGCACTCGCAGCCTTATCAATCTGGCGATGCTTACCGCCTTGAATCGCCACCACGAACTCAAAACCCATATTCGCGGGGCTATCAACAATGGCGTATCCAAGCAAGAGATTGCCGAAGTCTTCATGCAAACTGCGATCTACTGCGGTGTGCCGGCTGCGCTGGAAAGCTTTCGCAATGCGAAGGAAGTATTCAAGGAAATGGAAGAACAATAGCCCGGAACCGGAATCAACCGTCAACCGTCAACCTAGTCAAGCATGACTTCTTCATGCTGTGGCGTCTTGCCTCCGACATTGTTGAAGCAAACTGACCCGACACGCGGTACCAGCTATGTAAAACGAGTTCCCGCACGGCCCATTCAACATGGGCTTTTCCATTTTGCGCAAAAGACATTTGCGCCACTTTCGTATTACTGCGCGACTCCAGGGGCTAAATTCCTGAAACCGGACAAAGATCCGATATCAGGAGACTATCAGCATGGCTACCCTATTCCGCTTCAGCCTACTGGCCACCTGTCTTGCGGCCAGCACCTCAAGCTACGCTCAGGGCATTCAGTCCTATCCAGATAAACCCATCACCATAGTCGTGCCATTCACGCCTGGAACCGGTATTGACGTATTGGCTCGCACCCTGGGACAGAAAATGTCGCAACGTATGGGCCAGGCCGTGATAGTGGACAATAAACCGGGGGCGAGCGGCAATATAGGCACCGGCATCGTGGCGCATGCACCCGCCGACGGCTACACATTGCTGATGACGGTAAGCACCTTCGTCATGAACCCAGGCCTCTTCAAGCAAGTGCCCTACGACCCGATTACAAGCTTCGCCCCAGTCGCCCAGACGGCTACCGGCGCTCAGGTATTCGTCGTGCATCCATCGTTTCCCGCTCAGAACATGACCGAGGCCGTGGCGCTTTTGAAAGCGAACCCAGGAAAATACACCTACGCATCTCCCGGTAACGGCACACCGCCCCATATGGCAATGGAGCTTCTCAAGTTGAACACGGGCACTGATGTCATGCATGTCCCCTATAAAGGTTCAGCCGGCGCGATTACCGATCTCTTGGCTGGGCACATAAATATGATGATGCTGCCTATCAACGCCGCCCTCGCCCATGTCAAGACGGGCAAAGTCCGGATTCTAGGCGTAGCGCGTGCGCAGCGTTTGGCCGTGACCCCTGATGTGCCCACCTTAGCTGAACAAGGTTTGCCCGACATAGACGTTGACCTCTGGTTCGGCCTGCTCGCCCCGGCTGGAACGTCTCCTGTAGTGGTAGACAAGATCAACGGCGAAATCAAGAAAATCCTTGCCTTGCCCGACGTACGTGAAGCCCTGGGCAAGCAGGGCCTGGTCCCGGCGCCGGGGGCGCCGCAAGTACTGGCCAAGCTGATACAAGACGATGCCGCACGCTGGGCTGATGTCGTCAAGAAAGCGCGCATCACCGCAGACTAGCCCCGGCAAGCGCGCCTCACCCCCTTAATAACAAAATCGGCTCGAATACCTATGAAGAAGAATCTGGATGTAATCATTGCAGGCGCTGGAATTGGTGGCTTGACCGCAGCAGCTTGCCTGCTGCTGAAGGGCTTCAAAGTTCGCGTTTATGAGCAGGCTTCTGCGCTAGGCGAAGTTGGCGCGGGCCTGCAAGCCAGCGCCAATGCCGTAAAGGTGCTGGATTCCCTGGGGCTACGCGCAGCGCTGGAAAAAGTTGCGGTACGCCCTCAGGCCTTCGAATTCCGCCGCTTTGACACCGCTGAACTACTACACAGAATTCCGCTTGGCGAAGCTCATGAAAAAGCCAATGGCGCCCCCTACTATCATCTGCATCGCGCCGACATTCATGAGGTGCTCGTCAAAAAAGTCCAGGCCTTGGATCCCCATTGCATTCGCTTAAATGCCAAGGCTGAGAGCTTTGAGGAATCGCCCCACGGAGTAACGCTGATCTTGGCGGACGGGTCTCGCATCAAAGGCGATGTTCTTATCGGCGCTGACGGTATCAAATCCGCGATACGCTCGCAGATTCTAGGTGAAACTCCAGCCAACTATACGGGTGATGTCGCATGGCGCGCAGTGGTTCCCATCGACCGGCTGCCGGCCGACATTATGCAGCGTGTTTCGACCGTCTGGTGCGGCCCCAAAAGGCATGCCGTGATGTATTACCTGCGTGGTGGATCGCTGATGAATTTCGTCGGTCTGACCGAGCATGACACGCCTGAAACCGAGTCCTGGACACAAAAGCGCCCCTGGAAGGAACTCAAGGCCGATTATGCAGACTGGCACCCCACGATCCAGACCGTCATTGACTCGCTGGACAAGGATAGTTGCTACCGATACGCTCTAAACGACCGCCCTCCCGTATCTAACTGGAGCACACAAAGAGTCACGCTACTGGGCGACTCAGCCCACCCGACCTTGCCCTATATGGCGTCCGGTGCCGTCATGGCAATTGAAGACTCGGCGGTCCTGGCCCGCTGCCTGGAGGACGACAGCTCGGTGCCGGATGCTCTGCAGCGATATCAACGCAACCGGCTTGACCGCACTGCGCGTATCGTCAATGAATCCATAGACAACCGTTGGCTTTACCGCATCGAAGATGAAGGCGAGATGCGTAAGGTATTCAAGGAAAAGGACATGTCCAGGTCGCGTTCCGAATGGCTTTATTCCTATGACCCATTGACGGTTCCTTTGCCGTAAAGGTGCGAGCACGCACGGAATTGATTCCGCCACGGCCACTGGCCCGACCATGGGCATTGGTCCGGCGCACTATCGGCGATCAGCTATAGCGTTCAAAGAACGCACATATTGCTCGGCCCAGAATCTCTTCCTCAGTATTGAAATGCGCCATCATCGACATATGGTTGTGGCGCGGCATCATCACGAACTGATTGGCCTTGTGCCCACAAGCGCGCAACTTATAGAAGAATTCCGCTCCGTAGCAATCCAGCAATGGATTCTCGTACTCGGCAATTGCAACAAAAAGAGGAATTGCCTTAGCTGAAACCATGCTTACGGGTGAGAGTTTTTCATATAAGCTTTCATCTGCCCCAAAGTAGCTTCGTACCCCCGCGGCATTCGGATTGGATACCGACGTATCTGCTCTCAGCCTGCCCGAAATAATTGCTGCCGCGCTGACATTACGCCCGGCATACGCCAACGTCGAGTCAAGCGCATAGTGCGCCACGTGAGTGCCCCCCGCGCTATGGCCGATAAGGAATATCCGGTCAGGATCCCCGCCGTAACCCGCAATCGTCCTGTGTATCCAGGCAATACCGTCAGCCAGATCTTTTGCCGCTTCAGGATACACAGCAGCAGGAGCAAGGCGATACTCGATATTTATTGCCACATAAGCTTGCTTGGCAAACCACTTGGTCACATTGGAATAGACATGAGTGGTGATATCTTTGTCGCCTCGCACAAAAGCGCCCCCATGTACGAACACGACCACCGGCAAAAGCTTGTTCGACGCGTTCAGATGCCGATAAATATCGAGCACATGCCGCTTATCAGGACCATATGCTACGGAAGGGGTACATATGAGATCGTCAGACGGGGCTTTTTCCAAATATGGCGCGAGCGCATCCAGAACCTGGTCTCGGTGCTTACGGATATCGCTCCCCCACATCGCGCCGATTCTATCGAAAAGCATCTGGACTTCAGCTGAGTAGCTCGATAAGGGTGTCACCGTCACGCTACCTTTTTTGCTGCCTTGGATTTTCTTTGCGCATCGACGGAAGCCTGCGCCAACACCGCACTCATAACGAACTCCACTACGGATTCCCAATGACTGTTCATTAATGCTGTCGGGTTCGCCTTTTCTTTAGGCCATAGCATGCGGATATTGAAGGACACATTGAAAAAGTGTACGCAAGCTCCCATCACGTTGACCGCCGTGTGACCCGCATCCTGGGGGCGAAAGCTTCCGTCATTGACTCCCCGCTCAATGATATCGGTAAGCGTACGATAGATTTTCCCCCCATTTTTATTGTAGAAAGCACCATCGTTCTGAATGTTTTCAAGGGCGAAGAGCGGACCGAGATGGGGCTTTGCGCACATCTGCTGAAGAAGACGCTCAACAAAGCCTCGCAAGGCCTGAGTTGGCGGCAGCTCTCTCAGGGAGGCAAAATTCATTCCCTCTTCGCGCTCTCGAAAAACTCTGTCCAGCACGGCTTGATACAAGGCTTCCTTGGTATCGAAGTAGTAATGGATCATTGCCTTGGTGACGCCGCTGCCTGCGGCGATTTCCTCAGTCCGGGTGCTCCTCAAACCATCTCGAGCAAAGATTCTTTCTGCGGAATCCAGGATGGCAGTACGGGTCGCGACACTATCACGTACCGGCCTCTTGGGTGTTTTCAATGCTTTGGAATTGACGGGCTTGCTACGAGATGCCATAGGAACTGTAAAAAAACTTATCGTTATGAGCCAAGGCCCTGTCAGAGCACTGCAATCGCTTCAATCTCAATCAAGCAGCCTGGTGTGACTAGCGCCGTGACTTGCACGGTAGAGCTGGTTGGAAATGGTTCGGAAAAAACTTCTTTGCGAATACGGGAATAGTCTTCGTACCCATCGAGTGTAGTAATAAATGCCGTAATCTTGACCACATCAGCCAGCGACCCACCGGCTTCGCGAAGAAGTACGTCGATGTTTCCGAAAATTTCACGGGCCTGGCTGCCGATATTCCCAACATGATTCGCAGTACTCATATCGACCCGCGCAAGTTGGCCCGAGATAAAAATCATCTCTGATGCGCCGCCCACCTTAAGGCCCTGCGAATAGGGTCTTCCACTCGGTCCCAGCGGCATCTTCTCTATCACGGCGGTCTCCATTTTTAACTAACCTGATGGTTAGTTCGAATTCTATCGACCACATCCGATAGTGTCAATGAGGCTGCAGAGACGCCAGCATCTGGTCGGAATTTTCTCTTGACATCAAATTTTGCGATCTCTATATTTCATTAACTAACTGACCAGTTAGCTAATGAAATAGCAATAACCATTAAGATAGCAACGGAGAAACCATGTCTGCGCAACCTTCGACTCTGCCACCTGCCGAGCAACCGAACTCGGGCTTTCCAGGTATAGCTGAGAAGCGATTCCCTTTGAATCTCGGCCAGGAAATGCCACGCGTAGCACGTATCTGGAGCGTAGCCAAAGCAGCTACTTGGGACCCCCTCACGGACATCCCATGGGATCAATTCGATATCACCAAATATACCGAGGAAGAACTCTACGCCGCACGGGTTTTCTGGAGCCGACGAGCCTGGAGCGAATATACAGGGCTGGCAGAATCCCCTATTGTTTTGCTGCGCTTCGCGTTCGAGGGAAACCGGCCAGGCATCATCAAGCTCGCCTTGGCTAGCAAATTCATGGACGAAGCGAAACATATCGAAGCGTCTTACATGATGGCTGAGAAACTTGGAGGCTACTTGCCGGAGCCTCCGGAAGGAGCTCCCCGGAAGCGGCTGGTGGCGGGGTTGCGCTCCCGCGGCCTCAATCCCGAATATACCCCCGAGGCCGTCCTGGGCTGCTGGCATTGCGTCAGCGAGTATTTTGCAGTCGAAATATTCCGGGTTCGCTACCAACACACGAGCGACCCTGTCGCGAAAGCCGTACTCGGGCGCATCTTGTCAGACGAAGTCCGGCACATAGGGATGGGCTGGGAATATCTCTCCTATCGTCTGCCCGAGGTATCTGAAGATGTCCGTCAGAACGTGCGAACCGCCATGATGGACGTGATCGAGAATATCGAGCTGGGGGGATTTCACTCCTCATCCAATGTCAACGAAGAACAAGACCTCTTCGCCCAACTTGATCTGATAGTCGCCAAAGCCGGGCTGGGCGCAGCACCTCCCGACGCCGAGCATCGTGCATTCGTCGAAACCTTGGCCGATATAAGGAAGAAGGCCGCCGCAGTGGGCATAGATCTGCCTGAATACAAGGTGTGACTCCACCATAAAGAGCAACGCCGCGGGGGAGACGATCTGTCGAAAACACCAGTTCAGATAGTTTTATTTTTTCGGATACCTGGTGAGTACCGCTCACCGAAATCGCTAGAAAATTCCCGAGGAAACTCGTAATGATCCGCACCCTATCCACGAACAAAATAATCCACCTGCTGCTTGGCATAGGCGCCTGTTTTTCCAGCGCCTATGCCAGCGACTATCCAAACAAGCCGATTAGATTTATTGTGCCTTTCTCTCCCGGAGGAACCGCCGACGTTCTAACCCGCGCCCTGGCACAAAGACTGGGGCAGCGCCTTGGCCAACCGGTCATCGTCGAAAACAAGCCCGGAGCCAGCACAGCCATCGGCGTCAAACACGCGGCAACCGCTCCGCCCGACGGCTATACCATTCTCTATGGTGGAGTCAGCTCCCAGGTTATGAACCCCTTGATCAATCAAGTCGATTTCGATCCCGTCAAGGACTTCACACCTATTTCCCTGGTCAACTCTTTGCCCCTGGTACTTGTCGTACATCCATTGTTACCAGCAGCCACCTTAAAAGAATATTTGCTCTTAGCGAAGAGCAGGGGCAAGCCTACGACCTACGCGTCAGCGGGGAGCGGCACATCCAACCACCTCGCGGGTGAACTGCTAGACGGAATCACTCACGCCGGCTTGCTTCATGTTCCCTATAAAAGCAGCGCGCCTGCGTTGAACGATCTTCTCGGTGGGCATGTCGATTCGATGTTCGACTTAGTCCTGACTTCAGCGCCGCAGATCAAACAGGGAAAGATCCGGCCTTTGGCTATCACGAGCGCGCAACGCAGTCCGCTTCTTCCTAGCGTGCCGACAATGCGGGAACTAGGCTTCCCTGAATGTGAAGTCGATGTTTGGACGGGCGTATTCGGGCCCGCCGGCATGCCGAAAGACATAGTCGCCCGTCTCAACAGCGAGATCGTCGCGGTTTTAAAGCTGCCTGAGGTACGGCAACAGTTTGCATCATTGGGGGCGGTAGCAGCGCCCAGTTCTTCGAATGAATTAGACCTGCTGCTTCGTTCAGAAATAGAAAAATGGAGCGCTGTCGTCAAGAACGCAAAAATCACGGCTCAGTGACTCGCACGGTAAGGGCAAAGCGGCCTATGCGCTCCGCCATCGCATAAGCGCCAGGGTCACGACAGACTTCTGTTTCGACCATCCCAGGCACGACCTCAAAGCGCCCCCGAGGTCGTGCAGCCCAAAGACGATGGCCTCTAAACCGGCAAATCAATGTCCTGCATAACATACGACAGCGTCTTGCCATGCGCATCCAAAGCCAGCGAAACCGTCCTGTCTGCAGTGCGCACCAGCCTTTAGTCGCCGAGAGGCATTTCGGACCAGCTCTGGGCCACGTAGATAAAACGGTCCCCAGTGTGCACGACTGGATCACGGCGTATGCAAATGACGATCACATCGATGGGCAGTGTTAGTTCATCTATCGTTTCGCCATGCAGATTCATAACGCTGCCCAACAACTCGCCTGCGGGAACCATTTCTCCAGCTTTTCGTTCCGAGCGAAACAAGCCCCCGTGATTGAAGGTAACGTGGCCGCGTCGCGTCACGTGGCGCAGCACCCTTGGCGCTGGCGTTTGGTTTTCCAGGCCGCTTTGCGCAAACATGCCCATTTGCGTTGCAACCCCTTTCAGCCCAACAACACCTTGTCGGATATAAGGCGCTTCGGCACGGCTGCCGCCGCCCAACTCAACCATGAAGGCTGGAATTCCTATCGCCAACAATTGATAGTCGAGCGCGCCGCTGATATTGCCGAGCAACTCGCCCTGCCCTGGCGCAATATTCATCAAGCAAGATACGCTGGGGTCGAACGCAGCCTGAAACTTCAGTAACAGCTCTTTGGAAACGAGCCCGGCCGGATGCTGTTTGTAGACCGTATAAGGCTTGCCGTCGAACGCCGGACTATTCGTGTGCATGTTTACCAACACGTTCGCACAGACCTTGGCCTCAGCAAAAAGTGCAGCGGCCAAACGCTCGGTGATGAAACCGTCACTGCGCCCGGGAAAGTTCTGGTCCAGGTCATTATCATCTTGCGGCGCACTCTTGAGCCGCGCATCAAGCGCCAGAGGATTGGCGCTTGCTGTGACGACCACGGTTCCCGATAGGGTTGCGGGATCGATTTCGTTGATGAAATCAAGCGCTGCCAGCACGCCGTTCAGTTCAACGCCGTGGACTTGGCCGTTGACCCATAAGCACGGTCCTTCGCTGGCCCCCTTCAGCACGACATAATTGATGTCTATGCTTGCGCCACTGGCCATCGTGCCCACTTGGATTCGACCCTTCAAGCGGCTACCCGGCAGCGCGGTTTCGAGCAAGGACCGAATTTGGGGTTCAGCTACCACTGTAGTCAAAATTTTTCTCCGCAAAACTTAAAGATTACTGATCGAACTTGATTCCGGCCTTTTGGACAATGCTGCGCCATTGCTCGATATCTGCCTTCTGATGTACGAGCAGCTCTTCCGGTTGTTTTGTTGTGACCGCTTCCATGCCGGCGTTGGCAAGTTGCTTGACCACTTCGGGGTCCTTCAACGCCACTTCCAACGCGGCATGCAGGCGACCTACGACTTCTTGCGAAGTACCCGCCGGGGCGAACCAGCCGTGCCAGTTGGTAATCCCGTAACCGGGCAAACCACTCGCGGCCACCGTGGGTACACCCTGAATCAAGGGGGACGGCTCTTTGGTTGCAACAGCAAGCGCGCGCAGCTTGCCGGCCTTGACGAAAGCCAAAGCAGAAGCATCGGCCACCATGAAATCCACGTGCCCAGCAAGTACGTCGTTAATCGCAATACTCGTTCCCTTGTAAGGAACATGCAACATCTTGATATTGCCCATCGACTGAAGCATTTCACCGGCCATATGGGTGGTTGTGCCCACACCAGCCGAGGCAAAGGTCACCTTGCCCGGGTTGCTCGCGGCACGATCAAGCAACTGGCGCATGGTTTGCGCGGGCTTGTCGGGGCTGGTGACCACGATATTCGGACTCGTTACTACCAGTGCTACCGGAGAGAAATCGCGAATCGTGTCGTACGGAAGCTTCAGCCCGAACGCTGCCGGTGCAGTCATGGTACCGGGGCTACCTGCCAGCAAGGTATAACCATCTGGCGCGGCGCGAGCTACTGCCACGCCGCCGATCGTACCTGCCGCACCAGTTTTGTTCTCAACGATGACGGCTTGTTTAAGCAACTCGGAAAGCTTGCGGCCAATGACCCGGGTCGACACATCAATGGCGCCACCCGCAGCATAAGGAACGATTACGGTAATGGGTCGTGTGGGGAAAGACTGGGCGTATGCGCCACCGGAAACACTCAAGGCGGCACCGAGAGCAACAGCAATGTAGGGAAGAGATTTCATCAGGCTTTCCAAGAGTAAAGAGGCGCTACGCAAGATCCGCAACTGCCTGTAGAGACGATGAGATTTGCCTCAACTATAGACAGGGGACCCTCTCCCAACAATTGAAATTTTGCCGCTTAAACATTAGCGTAAGCGATGCTTTTGCAGATGGGCACGGAGCATCACGCACCGTTCCGCAGGCCCAGATTAGCCTTGAGAAGTTCGAAAACCTGCCGTGTTCGAGTGTTGATTGCATCTCGGCGCATCCATAAGTAATAGGTAACGTCGGGAAGCCTGGGCAACTGATCTTTTTCCCCAAGGATACGCATGTCATTGGTCAGGAGTTCTATGCTTCTAGCGGTGATTCCCAGTCCTGCCCGAATGGCTGCCTTGATGCCAGTCAAACTGGTAGCGACATAGGCTGGCCTCCACCGAATCCGTTCTTTCTCAAGGACCTCCACTGCGAGCCTGCGAAAAAGACTTTGGCCGTCGGCCAGGACCAAGGGAAGAATTTCCGAGGGCTTGTGCACGTAGTCCGCGGAACAGATCCAAACCGTGGGTGCGGTGCGCAGCACCACGCCATCCAATGAGGGATCGCTACGGGTCGACACCCCCAAATCTATTTTTCCTGCCAAAAGCTGCTCAAGCACCAGGGGACTGCGATTGATATCGATCTCGACCTGCAAGGACGGCGACGATCGTGCGATGTGCGACAGCAATTGAGGCAGGATAGTATCGGCAACATCAGGCGGCGCACCAATGCGTAGCGACCCCACCAGGCTGCCCTCCTTCAAATTACGCAGAGCCTCATCATTGATGGCCAGCATGTGGCGTGCATAGTCAAGCAAGCGGTGTCCGTCCGGGGTCAGCCTCTTGTTGCGCCCCTGTTTTTCGAACAAGGCTGTGCCGACTTGGTCTTCCAGACGACGCATCTGCTGCGTCACCGCACTTTGAGTCTTGAAAGTACGAATGGCTGCCGCAGCAAAGGTTTCGCTGTCGGCAACAGCTACGAGAGCTCGCAAAAGCTGAAGGTCGAGATGTTTAAGGTGCATAAGAATGAATTGGCGTTTTCATGAGCAGGCAGCATACTCATAAATGCCGAAGGCAGCTTCAACGAAGCTGCCTTCTCGGAAATCCGCACAAACGCAGCGCTTTTCCTACAGTTCATGCAAAGCAGCCGGCAAACGCGGCAACCCCTTTGCTCAGGTGCTGGTTCACACGCTTGATTCCGCCTCCAAGCCCTGAATGGCTTCAAATCCCCGGCCGAGATCATCCAACAAGTCCTCGACCCGCTCCAAACCAATATGCAGTCTTATCAGCGGCCCGCTTTGCGACCAGTCGGTCACGCTACGGGCACTCTGCATATCGGCAATGGTGGCGAGGCTTTCAAAGCCGCCCCATGACGACCCTATGCCAAATAGCGACAAGGCATCCACGAAGCGTTCTGCCGCGAGCGGACTCTTATCTAGCAAAGAGAAACTAAGCAGGCCGTTAGTCCCGCGGCAGTCTCTTTTCCACAATTCATGATTAGGGTCACCCGGTAGTGCCGGGCAAAAAATCTGCGCCACCTCACTTCGCTCCTGCAACCATCGAGCAACCGTCATGGCGCTCCGCTCGTGCTGACTAAGCCTAGCGCCCATCGAACGGATTCCGCGATGAACCAGGTAGGCATCATCGGGGCTGACTGTCATGCCCAAAGCATCCGACAGCGTCGACAACCTCGACCATGCCGCTTCGTTTGTACAGACCGTACCCATCATTACGTCAGAGTGGCCGGACAGATATTTGGTTGCGGCCATGATTGAAATATCCGCACCCAAAGCCAGCGGCCGGTAGAGTAGGCCAGACCCCCAGGTATTGTCCGCCGCCACCAGCGCCCCATGCTCGTGAGCGAGCTTCGCCAGCGCTGGCAAGTCACAGATTTCATAGACAAGAGAACCAGGCGCCTCAACATAAATCAGGCGTGTATTTGGCCTCATCCGCGCTTTGACATCGCTGCCATTGGCCGCGTAAAAATCGACCTCAAGGCCCTGCTCTTTAAGAAAGCCGAGCGCAAGTTTGCGCACCGGCTCATAAACGCAGTCGGGCAAGAGCATATGTTCGCCAGGGCGCACATATGCCAACAGCGTTATCGATGCCGCCGCGAGGCCGGTCGGGTACAGGCGCGTACGATAGCCGCCCTCGAGTTCGGTCACGACATCCTCAAGCGCGAATGCAGTCGGATTCCCCCTGGCCCCATAGGTAAACACACGCTCGGTATTGCGGCGAGCCCGCATTTCCCGCATATGTGCAACCGAATCAAACAACACCGTGCTGGCGCGCACGATGGGCGGATTAACGGGCTTTCCACCACTTACAGTAGCATTTCGATCAAGCTGAATTGGCCGGTTGGGTAGCGTGTCTTTCATCGGTACACCTATGCATTGTCCAAGTTATCTCGCTTGGCTCGCAAGAGACGTTAATCGGCTTTCGAGGCAGGAAACTTGAATGTCGCCAGCTCTTGTTCGTCAAGCTGCGCGATCAAATTCGTCTCCCATGCCAGATAGCGGCGCGCGGCTTCCTTATTGCCCGAATGGCGATCGTGCACGAAAAAAATAAAGTCGATACAACGCTCATCCGGCAAGTTATGCGCATGTCTGGCAAGCGCATAACCGGCCGCCTCCCATCCCTGCACGCCGCCTTCCAGCAGTACCATATGCTCATAGCCGAGTTCACTTAGCTCTGCGGCCGCCAGGCCTGCAACATTTTCGGCCCCCACCAGAATCAAGATCGCGTCATGACTCACCTCGGCCAAATCAAGGGCGAAGACGGGTCGAATCGACCAGATGCTGTCGAGAATATGCGCCGCTCGATATTCCGTACTGCTGCGCACATCCAAAAATACGGCTTCCCGGCTTTCATATAGCTCCAGCGCTTTGTCTGGACTGACCAATGTCATGGCAGGGGCAAGCGTCAAACCTTCTTTGCAGGCCGTCAAGCCGGCATTGCGCGCTGCGTCCAGTCCCCCATCCAGCACCATGGCCTCGTGTCCCATTTGGCAAAGCCAACTGGCGACGACCGGTGCACGTATTCCATCATCATCCAATAGCAGCAGACGGGCACGTCGCACGCCAACATACTGGTCCGTGGCTTGCACCAACTGGCCGCCGGGTGTGCTTTGCGAACCCGGAATCGAAGCTGCTGCATATTCCTCCGGCGAACGCACATCGCACAAGAATGTGCTCCGCGTACGATCTGCCAACAACGCCGCAGCTTCAGCAACGCTGACACGTGCAACGGCATGACGCTGCGCCAGAGCCTGCGCGCCGCGCCGCGCTTCGGCATGGCCCTTGGGGTCCGATTGTTCGGGATAACGACGAGTATTTCCATGCTCAAGCTCGAAGTCATTCAGATACCAACCTTGAGTGCCGTTTTCGAGCGCATAGACAGGGTTGGGCACACCTATGTTGATGAGCGTCTGAGCGCCGATAATGCTGCGCGTACGGCCGGCGCAATTGATCACGATCGGCGTCGTGGCATCCTGCACGATATCGCGCAGGCGATAGGCCAGATCACCATTCGGGCAACAGATCGCGCCCGGTATGTTCATCTTCCTATATTCGGCGAAGGGCCTGCCATCAAGTACGACAGGCGGGACGGCGTGCTTTTGCATGGACACCAATTCCGCCGCCGAGACGCGAGGTGTACCGTAGTAATGCTCGGCCAACTCGCCAAATGCCTTCGATGGAACATTGACGCCGGCGAACAAGGTAAAACCTGCAGCGCTCCAGGCAGGTGCCCCTCCATCCAGGACAAACACATTGCTATAGCCCAGTGCAGTTGCCGAGCTTGCCGCCCTGGGGGCCACGCCGTCACCGTCATCAAACAGAACGATACGGGTAGCCAAACAAGGCGCCAGTCTTCCAATATTGAGTTCGAACCGGCTATAAGGCAGCGGAACCGCATAGAAAGGATGTCCTTCTCCGTATAGCCCTTCTTCACGGATGTCGAACAAGGCAATTTCTTCCCGATCGTGCAGCCAACCCTTAAGGGTTACGGCGTCGACAAGTTGGCAGTGTGCATATGGCATGTATTGCTCGGCAAAAAGGATCCCTCTCTTCCGGCTAAAGGCGGAAAAGTGCTTTGCTCAGGAGAAAGGGCCCGTGGGTATAACGCAGCGCGACGCAGCGTGCGCGGCGGACGATCAGCGGCGTGTCTGAACGCCAACGCCCATGATTTGGCAGCTACCGGCGTCGAGATCGAACACGAGTCTCTCGTTCAATGTTTCGAGGGCATTCCCATAAACGTGCAAATGCCGGATGATTTGTTCGCCGCGGATTTCGACCGAATGGATATCATCCGGCATCAAGGCGATGCCCTGACCCGGCCCGACTTCCACGGTGTCTGCATGCGCCAGCGTACCGACGCCTGGCTGACTGCCATCGTCGGTGCGCGAATAAACATCGTTATATTCGGTGCCGACAACACTCGCGATACATGCCCAGGTCGTATGGTTATGAGGCGGAATCCGCTTCCCCGGCCGCATCACGTTCAGATACAAGGCATAGGTTTTATCGTCATCTTCAGCGATGAGATAGCGCGCTTGCCGTTCGCCCTCTTCCGGCGGGACAAAATCGGTTTCCGACCACAGTTGCTTTTGCGACGCGAGTCGCTTGAGTTCAGTCAGGACGTCAGCCAAAGAACTGCGAGTTACCCCGGCGCCGTTTACGATTTCCTTGATGGACCGAATCGTCGTTCCAACTTCGGTCTGACGTGTTTGCGCAATTGACATGTCTAACATTCCTCGATGGCCTTGGCTTGCGGAATCAAATATCCGCTTTGCCTTGAGGAGATTGTATTGAAGGGCAGGGCCAGGGACTACTTAATCATCTA
>JBEBXA010000012.1:0-68217 GCA_040391825.1 Pigmentiphaga sp. | reverse complement strand
GGTAGTCCGGCAAGCGCAGCCTTGCCGGACCGTGCGCCCACGCTGGCCCACCCCGACCGAGACGGACTGCCGTCTTAAGAACCAACAAGTGCACCATTCAAACGGGCACCTTAAAACAGAACACGAACTTCTCCCCCTAAGGTCGTTGGCGTATTTTTTCTCACCCCCCTCATTTCTTTTCCTAGCAAATAGACCCGGACCCAATTCTTAAAAACAACCCATGTGAAACCGTGCAGACCGGCTCAAACACGCCTCCGAGCCCGCTTATTGCCGCCATCGCCACGAACAGCCCCACCTTGTTACACTGGTCACCTTTGTTGCCTAGCCGGATATCGTGCCTCCCATGAGCGATGCGCGCCCCTCTTCCCCCCGCCCTGTTGTCCTGATTACCGGCGCCGCGCGCCGTATCGGGCGCGAAGTCGCGCTTACCTTCGGGCGTGCTGGCTGGGATGTGGCCGTCCACTACGCCACTTCGCGCGACGAAGCCGAGCAGACCCAGGCCATGTTGGCCGAACTGGGCAGCCAATCGTGCTTATTCGCCTGCGACTTGGCCAACCAAGAGCAACTGTCAGCGCTGGTACCCGCAGTCAACCGTCATTTCGGTCGCATAGACGCACTGGTCAATAACGCCGCCTGCTTCGAATATGACGACGTCGATTCGTTTGGCACCGTCATGCTCGAACACCACATGCTGCCCAACCTGGTCGCGCCGGTCATGCTGACACGTGCCCTGGCCAAGGCCATTGCCGAACGCGGGCCCGAGGCTCGCGGCGCGGTCGTCAATCTGCTGGACCAGAAGCTCTGGAACTACAACCCCGATTTTTTCTCGTACACACTCAGCAAAGCCGCGCTGGAAGCCGCCACAACCATGCTCGCGCAAGCGCTGGCGCCCGCCGTGCGGGTGCTGGGAGTCGCACCGGGGCTGACCATGATCAGCCACCTGCAAACCCCGCAGCAATTTGCCCAAACCCACGCGATGGCCCCTTTGGGCCACGCCAGCAAACCCGAAGACATCGCCCACGCAGTCCTGTTTGCCGTCCAGAATCCGTCCATGACCGGTACCACGCTCTTGGTCGATGGTGGGCAGCATCTGGTCGGCTTTGCCCGTGACTTCAGCATGATGTCTCCCCCGGCTGGCACTGTGCCCGCCACCAACTCCTGAACAGAAGCACGCCATGCGTACTCGCCGCATTTTCTTTAACCGCCTGGCCATCGATACCCGTATCGGCATACTCGACCACGAACGCGGCGCCACCCAGCCGCTGCACGTCGACGCCGACTTCGATGTCGAGGTCGCGGACATTCCCCGCAACGACGGCATTCATGAAGTGCTCGACTACCGCCGCTTGCGAGAAACCATCATCGCCGAATGCACACACGCCCATGTGGATCTTCTGGAAACTTTATGCGACCGCTTGGTCGCGCGCTTGCTGGCGCAGTTTCCCGAAGTGCGCCACATGCGGCTGCGCCTGGCCAAGCCGCAAGCATTTGCCGATTGCGCAGCGGTCGGGATCGAAGTGTCCGGCAGCCGCGAGGACTTGTCGTGAACATCAACACGTTGACGGCGCCACCGCTAGCCACGCCTGCCGCAGCCGATGCTGCCCGCGTAAGGCTCAAGCTGGAACGCGAACGCAACAAGCTGGATAAGCGCCTGATGCGCGAAGCGGGTCGCGCCATAGGCGATTTCAATATGATCGAAGCCGGCGACCGCGTCATGGTGTGCCTATCGGGCGGCAAGGATTCGTATGGGATGCTGGACATTCTGATGAAGCTGCGCGAACGCGCACCCATCGATTTCGAGATCATTGCCGTCAACCTGGACCAAAAGCAGCCAGGCTTTCCGGACGACGTTCTACCCGACTACCTGACACGGCTGGGCATACCCTTCCACATCGAGACCCAGGACACGTACTCCATCGTGACCCGTGTCATCCCGGAAGGCAAAACGATGTGCTCACTATGTTCGCGGCTGCGGCGCGGCATTTTGTACCGCGTCGCCGACGAACTCGGGGCGACCAAGATCGCGCTGGGCCATCATCGCGATGACATCCTGGCCACCTTCTTCCTGAACATGTTCTACGGCGGAACACTGAAAAGCATGCCGCCCAAATTGGTATCCGACGACGGCCGCCATACCGTCATCCGCCCCTTGGCCTATGTCAAGGAAGAAGACCTGGTCAGCTATGCCCAGTGGAAAGGTTTTCCCATCATTCCCTGCAATCTGTGCGGCACGCAAGACAACCTCAAGCGTCAGGAAGCGGGAAGGCTTATCGATGAATGGGAAAAGAATTTTCCGGGCCGCATCGAAAACATCTTCAATGCTTTGTCTCGCGTTACCCCATCGCACTTGATGGATCGCGAGCTGTTCGATTTCGCTAACCTGAAGCCCAGCGGCGTACCCGACAGCAATGGCGACACCGCCTTCGACCAGATCGACCCGCAACCCGCTGCTTCCTGCGCAAGCGAGCCGGGCGAAGCACTAGTAGAGCAGGCGATACGTTTTCTTCCCGGCGGCACCCCCCGTTGAACCAGGCTTGCGTCCTGAATGCGCGGGGCCTATCGCGCCGCTTTCCCAACGGGGTGCAAGCCCTTGCGCCTCTGGATCTGAGTATTGCCGAAGGCGAATTCGTAACCCTGCTCGGCCCTTCGGGATGCGGCAAGACTACCTTGCTACGGCTTTTCGCGGGCCTGGACACGGCTAGCGGCGGCACCCTGGAACGCCACGACGACATCGACCGCCTGTCTTACGTATTCCAGGATGCGACCCTGATGCCTTGGGCCTCGGTTGCGCGCAACGTCCAGCTTCCGCTGGACCTGCTGCGTGGCAAGCAAAGCCTGACTCGCGGCGACAAGCAAGCCAAGGTAATGGACGCTTTGCAGCGTGTGGGCTTGGCCGATTTTGCCAAAGCGTTTCCACGCGAGCTCTCGGGTGGCATGCGCATGCGGGTGTCGATAGCGCGCGCACTGGTCACCCAACCCTCATTGCTGCTAATGGATGAACCCTTCGGTGCGCTGGACGATATCACTCGACAACACCTGGATGACGAACTACTTACGCTCGCCCGCAAGCAAAACCTGACAGTGGTGTTCGTTACCCACAGCATTTTCGAAGCGGTTTATTTATCCGACCGTGTGATCGTGTTGTCTCGACGCCCCGGACGCATCGTGGCCGACGTCCCGATCAATGCGCCGCGGCGCGATGCCGCCTTTCGCGTGTCTTCGGAATTTGCCATGCATGCCGCCCGGCTCCAGGCGGCTTTACTGGCGGGACAAGCATCATGAAGCTCAGCCTGCGCCTGATCGCCCCGGTATTGGTAGCCATCATATTTACGCTGTTGTGGCATGGCTTGGTGCGCGCCTTCGAAATACCGATATACATCGTGCCATCCCCGGTCGACGTCATCCGCACCCTGATCCAGGACTGGGGCCTATTGAGCGGCTCGCTCTGGGTCACGCTGCAGATTACCGGCTTGGCCTTGCTGGCCGCCACCATCACCGGCGTGCTGCTGGCTTTCCTGTTCGTGCAAAGCCGCGTGATCGAAGCCAGTCTTTTTCCCTACGCGGTGTTGCTGCAAGTAACACCCATCGTCGCGATTGCACCCCTCATCATCATTTGGGTGCAGAACACCTTGGCCGCGCTGACGATTTGCGCAACCATCGTGGCCGTATTCCCCATCATCAGCAATACCGTACTGGGCTTGCGCAGCATCGACCCAGGCCTGCTGGACTTCTTCCGCTTGAAGCGCGCCACGCGCTGGCAGATACTTTGGCGGCTGCGCCTGCCTTCGGCCCTGCCCGCTTTTTTTGGCGGCTTGCGCATTGCCTGCGGCCTGGCCCTGATCGGCGCCGTCGTCGCCGAATTCGTAGCCGGCACCGGCGGCGCTCAAACCGGTCTTGCCTATCAGATACTGCAAGCGGGCTACCAGATCAACATTCCACGCCTGTTCGCCGCGCTCTTGCTCATTACCTTGGCCGGAGTGATACTTTTCGCGCTGATGACCTGGATTTCCCATGCGGTGCTGTCGCGTTGGCACGAAAGCGAGCTGACCGACTAAAGCGACCACCTCCATCTTTTCCTTTTGCCGGAGTAAGTGTTATGCAGATATCCTCCTTGCTGGCGCGTCCATGGCTTGCCGCGGCCCTTGCATTCGGCCTTTGTGCCGGCGTGCAGGCCCAGGCTCCCAAGTCCGGCACCGACAAGATCGTGTTCGGCTCCAATTGGTATGCCCAGTCCGAACATGGCGGCTTCTACCAGGCGCTGGCCGAAGGTACTTACAAGCGCCATGGGCTGGATGTCGAGATCCGCATGGGCGGCCCTCAGGTCAACGTCGCGCAACTGCTCTTGGCCGGCCAATACGACCTGGCCATGGGCGACGATCTGCAAACCTATAAAGCGGTCGAACAAGGCCTGCCGTTAGTGACCTTGGCGACGACATTTCAGCAATCGCCTACGGTCTTGGTATCGCACCCGGGGCCCAAGACCCTCGCCGACCTGAAAAGCCGCACCTTGTATATCGGCCAGGCCAGCGAAACCACTTATTGGCCCTGGTTGAAAACCAAATTCGGCTTTACCGACGCGCAAAAAAAGCCGTATACCTTTTCGGTGCAGCCTTTCCTCGTCGATAAGAATTCCGCCGTCCAGGGCTATCTGGCGTCCGAACCCTACACTATCGAAACCCAGGGCGGCTTCAAGCCCACGGTGTTTTTGCTGGGAGAATATGGCTACCCTCCCTATGCGCAAACCATCATCGCTACACAATCGGGACTGGCCGCCAAAAAAGATGCGATGCGCCGTTTTCTGCAAGCCAGCGCCGAAGGTTGGAAAAGCTATCTGAAGAACCCTGCCCCCGGCAACGCGCTCATCCTGAAAGACAACCCGCAGATGAGCAAGCAACTGCTGGATTACGGCGTGCAAGCGCTGCGCAATGCCAAACTGGTCGATGGCGGCGATGCGCAGACCCGCGGTCTGATGACCATGACTGACGCCCGCTGGAAAAAAACCTACGACTTCATGGTCCAGGAAAAGCTGCTGAGCCCGAAGGTGGATTACCGCAAAGCCTTCACCACCGAACTGATGGATCAAGTGCGCGTCCTGCCTTGAAGGCATGATGACGCCGCGGTTTTCATGCACAACGACGAACTCGACTGCTTCTACCAGGTAGCCGTCTGTAAAGGTATCAGGAAAGCCTCTGAACGGCTGGATCTGGCGCCCTCCGCCGTCAGCCGCCAGATCGCAAGACTGGAAGCGCAACTGCAGATCAAGCTGTTCGACCGGAACAGCCGCAGCATGACGCTTACCCCTGCGGGTGAAATCTACATGAATTATGTAGAGGGCATCCGCCAGGGCGAAAAACTGGTACTGGAAGAGCTCGATGCATTGAAAGGCCTGCGTACCGGCCATGTGCGCATACGCTCGATCGAGGGCTTCGCCACCGAACTGGTCGCCGCCAGCATCGTCGCCATGCAAAGCCAGTACCCCGGCGTCACTTTCGAGCTGGCGATAGACGGCAGCGATGAAATCATGGCGGCCATCGCAGCCGGCCACACGGACGTAGGGCTGGCCTTGTCACCCCGCCCTGCCAACGGCGTCGACACGGCATTCCGTATTGACGCGCCCTTATGCGCGGTGGTCTGGCCAGGCCACCCCTTGGCCCAGCGGCAGTCGGTCTCGCTGGCAGACCTGACTGCCTACCCCATGGCCTTGCCATCCCCCGCTACCGGTATCCGCCATCTGCTGGACGCGGTCTGCCGCGTGGAAAAGCTCAACCTTGCCCCGGCTTTCGTCACCAGTTCCATCGCCGCCATGAAAACCTTCGTGCGCCATCATGGCGGTGTAGCGATCCTGCTGAGCGTATCCCTGCAACGCGACATCGATGCCGGTGCCGTGGTCGCCATTCCGCTTGCCCATCCTTTGCTTGAACGCACAACAGTCGAGGTCTGCGTGCTGGGCCGCAGACGGCTCAGTCCTGCGGTCAGCACGTACCTGCGTTGCCTGCGGACCCAAGCGGCGCCAGGCTCGGCCTGATCAATCCAGGCGCACACCCGCGCGCTTGATGAAGCCATTCCACTTGACCGTGTCCTTCCGCACGAACTCCGCCAGCTCTGCCGGGGTGCTGGTGGCAAGATCCGCCCCCTGCTCGGACAAGCGTTGCTTGACCTCCGGTGAATTCAAACTGTCGACCACAGCATCATGCAAGGTCTTCACTATCTGGGGCGAAATACCGGCCGGCCCCATCACCGCGTACCACAACGAAGCGTCAAAACCGGGCAAGCCCGCCTCTGCCAGGGAAGGTAGTTCGGGCAATACCGGCGTGCGGGCGGGCGTCGTGACGCCAATCGCACGCAAAGCGCCGGTGCGTATGTGCGGCAGCACCGTCGGCAGGCTTTCGAAGGCCATTTGAACCCGTCCGGCCAGCAAATCGACCAGGGCGGGCGAAGTGCCTTTGTAAGGGATATGTTCGGTTTGCACTTTGGCCAATTGGTTGAACATGACCCCGGATAGGTGCTGGATGGAGCCGGTACCCACAGAGGAGTAGTTCAGCTTGCCGGGATTGGCCTTGGCATAAGCGATCAGCTCTTTCAAATTGTTGGCGGGCACCGAGGGGTGCACCACCAGCACATTCGAAATCGTCGCCACCAGAGTGATGGGGGTAAAGTCTTTGACCGGATCGTAGGGCAGCGTGCTGTAGATGTTCGGCGCGGTAGCGTGAGTCGCCGCACTGGCCAATGTCAGGGTGTAGCCATCGGGCGCGGCGCGCGCCACCAAGGCAGTCCCTATGGTGCCGGTAGCGCCCGGACGGTTTTCCACTACTACCGTCTGCCCCAGACGGGCCGACAACTGCTGGGCCAAGGCGCGCGACAAAATATCGTTGCCGCCGCCCGGTGTCCACGGCGATACCCACTGTATGGGTTTGCTCGGAAAACTTTGCGCGCCGGCGCTTTGCCATCCCAGAAGGCTTGCAAGCAGCAGGCCTATCGCCGGTACTTTCCATGTGTGATTCATGATAGTTCCTTCATTGTTGATCAAGAAGTGATCTCTGCACAAAATCAAGACGGTCCTGTCCAAAGAACAGCTCGCCGTCGACGACAAAACTAGGCACCCCGAAAACCCCAGCTTGCAAAGCCTCTTGGGTATTGGCGTCAAACAGAGCCGAATAGCGCGGCTCGCCCGCCTTGGCGCACAAGGCCTTGCCGTCGTAGCCTGCCCGGTCGGCAATGCCTGCCAGGGTGGCGACATCGGAAATATCCAGGTCATGTACCCAGACGCCTTCCAGAATGGCCTGCGCCAGCGGCCAAACTTCTTGCCCGCTCTGTTCGGCCGCCAACACCAAGCAGGCAGCCGATCTTTCATCCACGGGATGGTGCCGGGGTTGATCCTTGATGGTCATCCCCAGAAAAGCCGCCCAACGTTGGCGCTCAACCGAACGGTAGGCACGGCGCGAGGGATGCAACTTGGCCAGCGGAGCACCGCCGGTATCCTTGAACATGCGCAGCAGGTCGACCGGCCGGTACACAATGCTGGCTTGTGACTGGGCCACAATCTGGTGCAAACGGGGACCGGCCATGTATACCCAGGGTGAAAGCAGCGAGAAATAAAACGTGACCTTTTTCATTGCCCTTGTCTCCTGTCGCCTTCGTTTTCGCCTTCAGCCGTCCGGACGATGATGGCGGCATCCAGCGCAAGCGCCCCTTTACCTTCCGTGTAGACACGCAACGGGTTGATATCGATAGACTCCAGCAGATCGGCATGCAGGTCTGCAAATACAGATAGGCGCACCAAAGCATCGACCAGGGCCTCGATATCGGCCTTGGGTTTGCCGCGAGCACCATTCAGCATGCCGAAACCCTTTAACTCGGCCAGCATTTTCCTGGCACCGACACGATCCACCGGAGCCATGCGCAAGGACACGTCATTGAGCAACTCGGCAAAAATTCCGCCGAAACCTATCATCACGACCGGACCGAATACAGGATCGCGCTGAACCCCCATGATCATCTCTATGCCTTCCTCGGCCATAGGCGCCAGCAACATGCCATCGATACGCGCCTGTGGCTGCGCAATAGCGACAGCGCTGCGGATGTCGTGCCAAGCCTTGCGCAGGCTGGCTTCATCCTCAAGATTCAGGGCTACTGCATTGAGCTCGCTTTTGTGCAGAATGTCTTGCGACAGCACTTTCAATACCAAGGGATAAGCCACTTCGACAGCCGCTCGCCTCGCTTCGTCGAATGTCGTCACGACGCGCTCAGGCAAAATCGGAATTCCCGCCTCGGCCAGTATCTGCTTGGCCTGATATTCGTTACTACCCTCGCAGAGCTGCCGCCGCGATATGCAAGGCAGTCGAGCACGGTCGATAGGCGAATCAGGCGGCTGACTCAAGCTATGCAGCGCCGCTACCGCCTTAACTGCACGCGACGCATCTTCGTAGATCAAATAGCCGGCGTCGGCCAGATCGTCCTGCAGATCTGGCGGAGCCAACATAGACAGAATCAGAACCGCATCGGGAAATTCCGACCGCAAGTCCTTGAAGATTTCCCTCAAGGGCTGCTGCAGATGCGGCGCATAAGGCATGGCGGTCAGGAAGAAAATGACCGCCTCGTAGCCGCCTTCACGCAGCATCGTCCGCAGGAAATGGCGGAACACCTGCATGTCGCTCCAGATCTGGGCCGTGCCATCCACTGGATTGCGAACCGCGGCCAAAGGCAGGAGCGCCTGCAGATCGGCCTGAGTCGCGGCAGGCAAAGCTTCGAGCGCCAGGCCGTGGTCTTCGGCGTCATCGGCCATCAACACCCCGACCCCGCCTGACACGGTGAAAATGCCAAGCTTGCCCTGCGGCACACGTTTGCCGCTTCCCGCCGCATAAGCAACATCGAAAAACGATTCGATGGACTCGGCGCGGTACACCCCGTACTGGCGAAACAAGCTGTCGAATACCCGGTCGTTGCCCGCCAATGCGCCGGTGTGCGATTGCGCTGCAAGCTGTCCTACTTCCGAGCGTCCCGCCTTCACCATAATGACGGGCTTGCCCCGCTCCCGCGCAAGCTCCAGCGCATAAACCAGTTTGTCGGGACTGCGGCAGCCCTCCATATAAGCCATGATGACGTCGGTCTGCTCATCCCTGGCAAAGTACGCCAGGCAATCGGCCATCTCGACATCGCACTCATTGCCGGTCGTCACCCAAGCCCCCAGTGGCAAACCACGGCGGCGCGCCATCACCAAGGCCTGTCCGCCAAATGCGCCGCTCTGGCTCACCAGCGCCGTACGGCCCAGACGGGGCAGGCCCAAATCCACCATAAAGGCAAAACTGGCGATCATTCCAGTGTGAAAATTCATCACGCCCATGCAATTGGGACCAATGATGCGCATGCCGCTTTCCCGCGCCAGAGCAGAGAGTTCAGCTTGCATCGCCGCGCCTTGTTCCCCCACTTCGGCGAATCCCGCGCTGAATACCGTCATGGCGCGCACGCCGCGATCGGCACAGGCTTTTGCGGCGTCCAATACGGCGCTGGCGGGCAAGGCCACGATGGCGTGATCCAGGCCGGGGGGCAACTCGGCAATCGTAGTCAGTGCGTCCAAGCCTTGAACCCGCCCACCGCGCGGATTGACGGGATAGATGCTCCCCGCATAGCCATGCGTTTTCAGAAACTTGATGGGTCGTCCGCCGATTTTGGTCGGGTCGGACGAAGCGCCGATCACGGCAATCGATGATGGCGCGAACAAGGGGTCGAGCGAGTCCAATCCCATGACTTTATTTCTGTGCGGCATAGTGCAACGGGCCTCCCAGTAGAGCGGGAAACCCGCAAGTTTTGACGGCGATCACGTCGATATATTCGGCGCGGGCGGCCAAACCTTCGGCCAGACAAGCCCTGGCTTCGTCCACGACTGCCTGCCGCAACTCCTGTCCGATGACGATGCCGGCGGATACGTCGGCCAAGTTCGACATAGCATCTACAAGCGACGGCGGCCATACTGGATGAACCGTGTCGGGAAGCTCGCTCACGGCCGCTCCACGTCGGCGCAAATCGGCCAACTTCGCCAGACCGGCAGCGTTCAATCTTTGGGCCAGCAAGGCTCTGGCTTCGGGCTGGGGAGCATCTTCGCTCTTGGCCAATGCCCGCTCGGCAAAGAAAAGATGCAATAGCGCCCTACATTGAGGGCCGGCAGCCAATGCGGCAAACGTCTGGCGTTCACGCGACATCCCTTGCTCAAACTCATACCGGCTGGCGTCCAAGATCAGCGGAATCACCTCCAGGGCAGCCTGGCGCCCCGGGAAAAACTGTTGGGCAAGCTCGGTGTATTCCTGCAGCAAACGCACGCGTGTGGCCGCGTCCAGTTGTTCCGGCTCCAATGCATTCGATCGTCTCCAGCGAGCTTTCCCAAGCAGGGCCACCTGCGCATATCGGGCCGCATGCATCGCCACGTCCCGTTCGCAAACGGAATCGAGCAGGCCATTTTTCAGGGCGGCGTCGGCATCCAGGGCTTGATTGCGTACGACCATATCCAAGGCCGCACGCACACCTGTCAGCCTAGGCAAACGCTGGGTGCCGCCCGCGCCCGGGATCAACCCCAGATTAAGCTCCGGCAGCATCAGGGAAACATTGCGCTCGCCCAAGCGCGCATGGCAGGCCATGGCCAGCAACACGCCCCCGCCTATGCAGCGCCCATGCAGCGCGGCCACCACTGGCTTGGCGCAGGCTTCGATGCGGGCGCCCAACGTCGTAAGGCTGATCGTGCCAGGCGCATCCGCCTGGCCCAGTTCGCGCAAATCACCGCCGCCGGAAAACATCGGGCCACTAGCTGCGATGACGATCGCCCGCACGTCGGCGTCGTGCTCGTAGTGGTCCAGGCTTTGCCACAAGGCGGCTCGGACATCAGCGCCAATGGCATTGACCGGCGGATTGTTGATGGACAGCACCATCACGCCGTCGCGCAGCTCGGAAAAAACTAATTGAGGATTAAGCAGGGGGGAAGTCACACAAACCGCCATGTCGATTTCATGCGGTCGATTCTGCTTGGCAAGGCTGCCGGCAGACAAGCGCGCCAGAAGAACACTGCGTTGCCACGCACGCAACACAGCGAGCCGGGCGCGCCTACAGGGCTAGAAGCGGCCCCGGAAGCGCTGAGCTGTCTTTGTCAGCGTGTCTCGATCTTCTCTATCACTTGATCCAGGTAATCGCCGTTTTCTTCATGCGACAACACCCGCACCGGCAGCCAGTCATATTTGGCCGCCAGCCATACTTCCACCTTCTGCCCATCATCGTGATCGCGTTCGCGCACCAGATGCACGGCATCCACTTCGCCCAGCGGGGTCTCTAGTTTCTGCTTGCCCGCCACCTTGAAACGCCAATTATCGACTCGGCTGGATCCTGCCACCCTAAACGGCAATACTTTGCCCGGGCCGAAGGCGGCGGGGTCGGTTCGACCTATGGAAGATAGCTGCAATAGCACCGACATGCGGTCGTGGGTCTGGCCCTTCAACGCTTCTTGTTTGCCACCGGAAAACCGCACGCTGCCTGCCGCCGCGTCGAAGTCCACCGCTTTCACTTTCTTGTTTCGGGTTTCCTGGTAGCGAAGCGGCACCAAACCCTGGTCCCCAATACGGCCGGTGCTTTCCCAGACAAAGCTGAAAAACATGAAACTGCCGCGGTTGACCAAACGATAGTCATCGCCGTTACGCGTCCACTCCAGCGTACTGTCGACATTGATCTTGAAGCCCTTTGCCGACGCGTTCAGCTTGTAGGTCAGGAGGGTGGATGGCGGCGGGGACACCGCGGCCATTAGCGGACTGGCCACGAAACCCGCGGCAACCGCAGCCACTGCAAGGCATGAACGCAGGAAACCCCTGCGGGTAGAAAGAATCGTAGGTGTCATGGCAATGGCGCGGGTGCGGCGAGGCTGCCCACGTCTAAAGTGATCAGGATGCATTCATCGTACCGGACATACTGGAAGAAACGGTTAGAGCCCCGCTTGCGCTGCGCGTTCCCTCGCAGCGCAAGCGGGTACGCTGCTCATGTTACTGTTGATTAATCTCAGCATTCCCCTCCAGACCCATGAAACTTGCCTCTTTGCGCGACGGTTCGCGCGACGGACAACTCCTCGTCGTCTCTCGCGACCTGAAAACCGCCCACTTCGCTACCGAGATCGCACCCACCTTACAGCGGGCACTGGACGACTGGAACTTCATGGCGCCCCAGTTGCAGGATCTATACGACGCCCTGAACGCCGGGCGCGCCCGCCAGCCCTTCGAGTTCGACGCTGAAAAATGTGCATCGCCGTTGCCCCGCGCTTTTCAATGGGCCGACGGATCCGCCTATGTGAACCACGTCGAACTGGTGCGCAAGGCGCGCAATGCCGAAATGCCGGAAACGTTCTGGACCGACCCCCTGATGTATCAAGGCGGCAGTGATGACTTCCTTGGACCCAGCGACGATATCGTGTGCTCCTCGGAAGCATTTGGTATCGATTTCGAAGGCGAAGTTGCCGTCATTACCGGCGATGTACCCATGGGCAGCACTGCCAGCGAAGCCGGCGACGCCATTCGCTTGCTGATGCTCGTCAATGACGTATCGCTGCGTAATCTGATTCCGAACGAACTCAGCAAGGGATTCGGCTTCTTCCAAAGCAAGCCGGCGACATCGTTTTCACCCGTTGCGGTAACACCAGACGAACTAGGCACCGCCTGGCGCGACGGCAAGGTGCACCTGCCGCTTACCGTCACCTGGAATGACCAGATAGTCGGCCGGCCGCAAGCGGGCACCGACATGATATTCAACTTTCCCGCCCTGATCGCCCACCTTTGCAAAACCCGTAACTGCCGGGCCGGCAGCATCATCGGCTCGGGTACCATTTCCAACAAGGACTCGTCGGTAGGTTACGCTTGCATTGCGGAAAAACGTTGTCTGGAAGCCATCGCCACAGGCAGCGCCACCACTGATTTCATGAAATTCGGCGACAGCGTCCGCATCGAGATGTTCGACACCGACGGCGCCAGCATATTCGGCGCCATCGACCAACTTGTCGCCCCGCCGCAATAGGGCCGCACGCCTCTATTCATACTAGGAAACCACTATGACACCCAACCCCGGCAACCCTTTTGGTTTTAGCATTCCTGGCATGCCTGGCTCCGGTACGGCGGGCAGCGCCAACCCGGTGCTGCAAAGCCTGGAGATGATGCAGCAAGCATGGGGCAATCTGGGTGCTCTTTCCAAAGCCGTGCCAAGCGCGCCACCTCTGGAGGTGGATGAGCTCGACCGCCGTATTACCGATCTGCGCGCCATTGAAAACTGGTTGAATCTGAACCTGACCATGCTGCGCGCCAGCATCCAGGGCCTGGAAGTCCAGCGCGCGACCATCTCTACGCTGCGCTCGTTTGCACAGTCTATGGGCAGTGCCTATGCAGCGCCGCACGATAAGCACTCTGGCGAAACACCCCCCTCTCCGCTGGAGGTAGTCCTCGGCTTGCGCCCCGCCCCCGCCGAAGCCGGAAAACCCCCGCCCCCAGCCGACGAAGCAAACCCCGCGGCGACAAGCCCCGAACCACCCCGGGCATCGGCTGAAGCAGCGCCAAACGCTCCTATCGAAGGCATACCCGGCGCCCAAGCATGGTGGAATCTTCTACAAGAACAATTCAATCGCATTGCCTCGGCAAGCGCTGCCAGCATGCCGCAGGCTAGCCCTCCGGCACGCAATGAAACCCCTGCCGCCGCCCCTCGACCCAGAAAAACCGCCGCAAAAAAACGTGCGACGCCCACTAAAACCGCCCGCAAAACCAAGGGCAGTTCATGACGCAGCAGTTTCCCTGGGCGCACGCCACCCATTCGGACTGGCGCGTATCGGCGTCCTTGTGCTTGGCGCAAATCGAGCAAGCCAGCCGCACGGGTGCGGGAGCAGGCGCCACCCTCGGCTTTCTCTACCTGACTGACCACTACTCCGACAGCGCCTCCGACATCCTGGCCTTTGTGCGTGAACGCACCGGCGTCACTCACTGGACCGGCGCCATTGGCGTAGGCATTGCCGCCGGCAGCGCCGAATACATCGATGAACCCGCCATGGCTTTGATGCTGGCGGATTTTTCACCTGACGACTTCCAGGTTTTTTCGGGCAAGACCCCGCCCCCCGACAAACTGGACCGCACGCCTGACGGACGCCGAAAAAACTGGACCGCCCTGGTTCATGCCGATGCATCCACCCCCGACCTGCCCGACCTCATCAATGATATGAACGGCAAGCTGGCTGGCGAAACGCTGTTCGGAGGTCTGTCCAGCAGCAGGCACGCGTCGACACTGATTGCCGACGACATCCTGGCAGGCGGTCTTTCGGGCGTCATCTTCTCCGAAAACATTGTCGTTGCCGGCTGCGTAAGTCAAGGATGCCAACCTATCGGCCCGGTCCATCGCGTCACCGACGCGAACGGCCGCCTGCTCAATCGGCTTGATGGCGAACCCGCGCTCGACGTACTGTTGCAAGACCTGGGTGCGCCCAAAGATCTTCCTGCCGCCATGCGCTCCGGCCAAGCGCCCAATCAGAAACAGCAAGCAGCTTCCGCCGTGCAAATGCTACAGGGCACTTTTTTGGGAGTAGGCAGGGGCGAGGCATTCATACGCGGCGACTATCAGGTGCGGCCGCTGATCGGCGTCGACCCGCATGTGCGCGCACTGGCCATTGGTTCCGAACTGGATGCGGATCACGTCGTCTTCTGCCGGCGCGATCGCGCCGCTGCGCAAACCGACTTGATCCGCGCTTGCACCGAGTTGCGGGAAAACATAGAAACCGAACATGGCGGGATGCAAAATATCCGCGGCGCACTCTATATTTCCTGCCTGGGCCGCACCGGCACCCTATTCGGCGGACCTTCGGCGGAAATGCAATTGGTTCAGCAGCAACTGGGCGATATTCCCTTGATAGGCCTGTTTGCCAACGGCGAAATCTTCAAAGACAGACTATATTGGTATGCGGGGGTATTGGTGACATTCCTCTGAGCCTTCCAGCGCCAAGGAGCGCAGTCATGAACACATCTACCCGAAATTTCCCGGCAGCAGACCGTCTGACATGGCTTTGCGCGGCATTGCTGCTTGCCGGCGCAGCGCTCTTTTCTCAAGCGGCCTTGGCCGCCGGCCCCGCCGCTCCCAGCGCGGGCGACTGCCCTGCAGTGCTGAACACCAGTTTTCCCCGCCTGCAAGACGAAGTCCCGCAGAATCTCTGCCAGTATCGCGGCAAGGTCCTGCTGGTCGTCAATACCGCCAGTTACTGCGGCTTTACCCATCAATACGAAGGGCTGGAACAGCTATACGCCAAATACAAAGATCGAGGCTTGGTCGTGCTGGGCTTCCCATCCAATGATTTCGGCCAGCAGGAACCCGGCAGCGCGGAACAAATCGCCGACCTCTGCTTTAACACCTATGGCGTGAAGTTCCCGATTTTTTCCAAGACCGTGGTAACGGGCGCGCACGCCAATCCGCTTTTCGCCAGTCTGGCCAAAGCGACCGGGCAGCAACCCAAATGGAATTTCCACAAGTACCTGCTTGATCGCAATGGGCAAGCTATCGCCAGCTTCCCCAGCAAGGTCGAACCCAGCGATGCGCAGGTCGTTCAGGCAATTGAAAAACTGCTTAAGCAACCGGCCGCTTGAAACTGTCGCACGCCTCTTGCCTTTAAGGCATGGACAGCACAAGTAAATCTTTCGACATGTCCTGAAGGCGCTCCCGAGTACGGGCGCGCTGTGCCGCGCTTGCCATATTCAGCATGTCCGCAGTCAGCTGTGCCCCGCCTTCCAGCATCCGGCGCTGGCGGTCTCTAGCCTCTGGTGCGGCAGGGGCTGCGATTTCGGAAAAATAGGCCCGCAGGCGGTTTGCGGTGTCGCTGGCAGTGCCGGCGCCGGCAGTATCCACGATGGCCAAAAATCGCTGCTGGCGACGATGCCGCTCCGCCAGGCGCCATTGCGCATCGCTAACATCGCTATCGACCCAAGCTTCTATCCTTGCCTGCTGCGTCGGCTGCAATTTACCCAGCCAGAATTCATAACGCCCCCTGAGCCGTTCGACACGCAATTTGCGCTGGGCCTCGGGACGGCTATCAAGATGGTCTTTACGGAACTCTTCATTGCTTTCGTCCAGGCGGGCCACCAAGCGCTTTTTATTTACCGGCCCCAATTGCCCCATCACGCCGCCAAACTCCTTGGCCACTTGATTGCCCACATGCAGTAAATGCTGGATGATCTGCTGCTGCCATATCGCGACTTCCGGCGCAGTCAAAGGTGTGTTTTGGTTCAGTCTGGCTTGAGCCTCTTCCAAAAGCCGGACATATTGCGGAAGTTCAGCGCTGCGGTGCCAAGCCAGTACACGATTCAGGCTCTCCCGAGCGGTATGCTCAAGCCCGCCAGACAAAGCGAACCAGTCGTTCATCCGGTGCGCCAGCATGGTGTCCGCGTGGTTATAGGCCAAACGCAGCGAACTGCACGCGGCGGTCAGCAATAGCAGCAGACCGATCATTGCGCCGCGCACACGTCCCAAATCCTTGAGCATCATCCTATGGACCTCCCGCAACAAGTGTAGCTCGGGCTTCCTTTGGCGCGGCCTGATGTGGACTAAGGCTGGGGCTCTGCGATTCACGCCTACCGATAGGTGCTTCGCGCCGGCTCTAAAGGCAGCAGGGCCCGCCACCCCAGACGATCGAGCGTTGCCCGTATGTATCAAGTTGGAAGCCGGAGCCTTCGGAATCATGCGATTGTCGCCAAGGTGCCTTAAACTGCCACGCTTTCACCCCTCTATTCCGGAGTAGCGCCTCATGCTTAACATCGTGATTCTCGCCGCCGGCATGGGCAAGCGCATGAAGTCGGAGTTACCCAAGGTACTCCATACGCTAGCCGGCCAGTCCATGCTTACCCATGTCCTAAACGCGGGTCGCGCGCTGGAGCCCGCGGGTATAGTCGTGGTGGTGGGCCACGGGGCCGATGCAATCAAACAACATTACGCGAATGCCCCAGACCTGGCGTTCGCCCTGCAACAACCACAACTAGGTACCGGACACGCCGTCCAGCAAGCGGTGCCTGCGCTCAAGGAAAAGGGGGATGGCAAGGACGTCACCCTTGTCCTGTATGGCGACGTTCCGCTGGTAAGCGCCCAAACTCTGCAACGCCTGCTGGATACCCGCGCCTCGCAAGCTGGCGCAGTGGCGGTCCTGACCGTTGAATTGGCCGATGCCACCGGCTATGGCCGCATCGTGCGCAACAACGCCGGCACCATTAGCCATATCGTCGAACACAAGGATGCCACTGAAGCCGAGCGGGCCATCCGCGAGGTCAATACCGGCATACTCGCCGTACCGACTGCCGCGCTGAAGAAATGGCTGGGCGCGCTCAAGAACGATAACGCCCAGGGCGAGTACTACCTGACCGACATCATCGCAATGGCGGTTGCCGATGGCGCGCCGGTGCTGGCCGCCCAACCCGACCATGACTGGGAAACCCTGGGCGTCAACAGCCGCGTCCAGCAAGCTGAACTAGAACGCATCTACCAGCGCGCCCAAGCCGATCGCCTGCTGGAAGCCGGGGTCACGCTGGCCGACCCGGCACGCTTTGATCTACGCGGCTCATTGATCTGCGGACACGACGTGTTCATCGATGTAGGCTGCGTCTTCGAAGGCCGGGTCGAGCTTGCCGACGGCGTTATCGTCGGCCCCCATTGCGTACTGAGCAACACCACCATCGGGCCCGGCACCCGCATCGACGCCTTCAGCCACCTGGACCAGGCACGTGTCGGCGTCGAGGCCCGGGTCGGCCCTTATGCCCGCTTGCGGCCCGGCACCGTCCTGGGCGACAGCGTCCGCATCGGCAACTTCGTCGAGATCAAGAACAGCACGTTCGCCACAGACGCCAAGGCCAATCACCTCAGCTACGTGGGCGACGCCACCGTGGGCGCGCGCGTCAACATAGGCGCCGGCAGCATCACCTGCAACTATGACGGCGTCAACAAACACCGAACCATCATTGAAGACGATGTTTTCATCGGTTCGGACAGCCAGTTGGTAGCCCCTGTTACCGTGGGCAAGGGCGCCACCGTGGCAGCCGGTACGACCCTGGTCCAAGATGCCCCCGCCGGGCAACTGACCATGTCCCGCACACGCCAGACCAGCATAGCTAGCTGGCAACGGCCGGAAAAGAAGAAGCCCTGACCTTCGGAAAATGGGTAAGCAACAGTTCTCCTTAGGGGGAACTGTTGCCTTTGGGGGCTGCCCTACAGCACGATGCGCGTATCGAACTTGCTACGGTGCGTGGAAAAAAAAGTCCGCACATTTCGAACATTTGCCTGCGCGGTAAACATCCGGTGCACCAAGGCGTGGTAGGCCGGCATATCCCATACTTGAACGACCAAAACAAAATCCGGCCCGGTCGAAACCCGATAGCATTGCGTAATGGCGGATTCATCCGCCACCCGCTGCTCGAACTCTTCCAGATTTTCCGCCGCCTGCACCGCCAAGGTGATTTCGATGATCCCGGTCAGGCCGGCATGCACTTTCTCGGGTGACACGATAGCCACTTGCTTTTCGATCACGCCGTCGGCTACCAGCTTACGCACCCGGCGCAGACAGGTGGGCGCAGATACATGAACTTGCGCCGCCAACTCTTGATTGGTGAGCGATGCATCCTGTTGTAAAACGGTCAGGATACGGCGATCAAGCTCGTCCAGCGGGCTCTGCGCTTGCGAAAGTTCCGTCATAGTCGCCATCAATTTGAAATTATTGGAAAATATATATCAATAAATGATCATATTGATCTTGTCATATTAGATATGAAATTAACGGAAACAATATTCATAAATTAGAAATTACATTTCTCTCTAAAAGCACCAAAATCTTGCCCAACCTGTTTGTTCAAGAGAGAACACTATGTGCGGCATCGTCGGCGCCGTCGCTCAACGCGACATCACCCCAGTCTTGGTCGAAGGCCTGAAGCGCCTGGAATATCGCGGCTATGACTCCTGCGGGGTAGCTGTCCACATTGACGGCGAAATAAGGCGTTCACGCAGCACCTCACGAGTGGCCGAACTCGAAAACCAGATCGCAAGCAACACCCTGAGCGGCTTTACCGGCATTGCCCACACTCGCTGGGCCACGCACGGCGCCCCAGCCACCAACAATGCGCACCCGCACTTCTCGAACGACCACAATGGCCAGCCCCGCATCGCGCTGGTCCACAACGGCATCATCGAGAACTACGAAGAACTGCGCACCGAGCTGCGGGCGGCGGGCTATGAATTCGAAAGCCAAACCGATACCGAAGTTATCGCGCACCTGCTGAATCAGGCCTACGATGGCGACCTCTTGGCAGCCATGCAACAAACCGTCAAGCGCCTGCAAGGCGCCTACGCCATTGCCGCGTTCTGCCGTGAAGAGCCCCACCGCGTGATTGGAGCGCGTCATGGCTCGCCCCTGATCGTGGGCATAGGCGAAGGTGAAAACTTCCTCGCCTCGGACGCCATGGCGCTGGCCGGCACCACCAACAGCATCATTTACCTGGAAGACGGCGACGTCGTCGATCTTCAACTCTCACGAGTCTGGATCGCCGATATCCACGGCAACCCGGTCGAGCGCGAAGTCCGCACGGTCATCGCCCACACCGCCGCCGCCGAGCTTGGCCCCTACCGCCACTACATGCAGAAGGAAATCTTCGAGCAGCCGCGCGCTATCGGCGACACCCTGCAAGACGTGGAAACCATCAGTCCGGAACTGTTCGGGCCCGACGCCGCCGCCATCTTCAAAGACATCGACTCCGTCCTGATTCTGGCTTGCGGCACCAGCTACTACGCCGGCCTGACCGCCAAGTATTGGATCGAAGCAGGCGCCCAGATTCCAGTCAACGTCGAAATCGCCAGCGAATACCGCTACCGCATCAGCGTGCCCAACCCGCGCAGCCTGGTGGTAACCATTTCGCAATCCGGCGAAACCGCGGACACCCTGGCGGCGCTCAAGCATGCCCAGAGTCAGGGCATGACGAAAACGCTCACCATCTGCAACGTGAGCACCAGCGCCATGGTGCGCGAATGCAAGCTCAGCTTCCTGACTCGCGCGGGCGTCGAAATCGGCGTCGCCTCTACCAAGGCGTTCACCACCCAATTGGTAGGTCTGTTCCTGCTGGCGCTTACTCTGTCAAAAATCAAGGGCCATCTGAACGAAGAAGAGGAAGCCGAGCACATCCGTGCCCTGCGCCACTTACCCGTCGCGATCCAGTCGGTGCTGGCTCTGGAACCTCAAATCATCGCCTGGGCCGAAGAATTCGTGCGCAAGGAAAACGCCCTCTTCCTGGGTCGCGGCATGCACTACCCCATTGCCCTAGAAGGCGCACTCAAGCTGAAAGAAATCAGCTACATCCACGCCGAAGCGTATCCGGCAGGTGAACTGAAACACGGGCCCTTGGCCTTGGTGACGGATCAGATGCCGGTGATTACCGTCGCGCCGCAAGACGAACTGCTGAAGAAGCTTCAGTCCAACATCCAGGAAGTGCGCGCGCGCGGCGGACGCTTGTATGTGTTTGCCGATGCGGGCAGCAACATCCATTCGGAACCCGGCATGCACGTGATTCGCATGCCTGAACACTATGGATGGCTCTCGCCCATCCTGCACGTGGTGCCGATGCAATTGCTGGCCTATCACACCGCTTGCGCGCGGGGGACTGATGTTGATAAGCCGCGTAATCTGGCCAAGAGCGTAACGGTAGAGTAAGGGGCCGGGTAGCAGCCTGCTACCCGTATTACCCAGAGGCGGAACTTGCGGCTGATGCACCGGCACTTTTCGAAAGCAGGTGCCTTCAGCCGCAGTTTCTAGACGGGGAGCTTGCGCGGAAAAACGGTCAGGCATAGCAGTGCGGAGACCGCCGCGCAAACCAGCATCACCAAGACCAGCCCTATGCCTCCCAAAAAGGCCATGGCGCCGGCAATGCCGGTGATGATCGCACCTGCACCAAATTGCATTGCCCCCATCAAGGCAGAAGCCGTGCCTGCGTATTCCCGCTGCTGCATCAGTGCCAATTGGCTGCCTGTCGGCATGATGAAGCCCAATAGAGAAACCGTCACGAACAAGCCCGCGCTCAGAACGATGAGATGGGAATAGCCGCTTGCCAAGTAAAGCATAAGCGCCGCCAACACAAGAAAGTAAGCCGTATTCACCAGCTTATAGGCTTTGAGCGGCCCCACACGCTGGTGCAGTAGGGGATTGAGAATCGACGCCAGAACCAAGCCCAATGCATTGACGCCAAACAGCAGGCTGAACTGCGTGGGTGACTGCGCGTATTCAGAAATGAACACGCTGGCCGATCCAGCGATATAGGCGAAGAAGCCAGCCTGCGCGATACAAAGCGCGGCTGCAAAAGGGATGAATTTCCTATCCAGCAGGATCTTGCCGTAGTTGTGCAAGGTGCGGCTCAGCACAAAGTTGTGGCGATCGGCAGCGCTGCGGGTTTCGGGCAGGAAAAAAGCCACCGCCAGAGCGACCAGCACACCGTACACCGCAAGTGCCCAGAAAATGCTGCGCCAAGATCCTATGCTTTGCAGTTGGTCGCCAAGCAGGGGCGCCAACACCGGTGCCAGACCCAACACGGCAAGGACCAGGGACATCATCTTGCCCATCGCAGGCCCGGAATAAGCATCTTTGACAATCGCAAACGCAATCACCATCCCGATCGACCCACCCAGACCTTGCAACAAGCGCCACCATTGAAGCTGGACCACACTGGTCGCGAAGGTGCATCCAACCGCACCGACAATGAAAATAAGCAGGCCAAGAAAAATCAATGGCTTGCGGCCGAACTTGTCGGACAGTGGTCCATAAACCAGTTGGCCACACATGAGCCCAACAAAGAAAGTCATCAAGGTAAGCTGAATAGCCCCTTCGCTGGAGGCCAGCGACACGGCCATATCAGGAATACTGGGCAAATACATGTCAATACCCAGCGGGCCGACAGCACAAAGGGCTGCCAACACAAGCGGCATCGAAATTTTTGGAGTGGGAGTCATGGGGCTTGCTTCCAAGATAGGAAGCTAAAAGAAAGTCAGGTATTATGAAACCTATGAGTTTCCAAAGTCAAGAGGCGAAAATGACACGTATCGGGCGTCCTCTGGTCATGCCAACCGAGGACCGAAAGAAAGAAATCTATGCCGCCGCCGAAAGACTGTTCAGCGAGCGCAGCTATGAAAAAGTGACAATGTCCGAGATCGCCACCGAAACAGGGATGTCGAAAAAAACGCTATATGTGCACTTTGCAGACAAAGAGGCGCTGCTGAAATCGCTTGTGGCGTCCTCATACATCTGGCCCGATAAAGCCTTCGCCGTAGAGGCCATAGATCCCGTTGAAGGTATCAAGACCAGACTCAAGGTGATTGCCGACCATGTCCTGTCCGAGCGCCATCTCAAACTGTGCCGATTGGCGATCGGAGAAAGCATAGGTATTGCGGGGCTTGCCGATACCTTTTACGAAATGGGAATCCGCACCAGCCGCCAATCATTGATTGCGGCCGTTGATCAAGTCGCACCATCCAGGCGTCTGGTGGCGCTGAACAGCGATATCTTGGCAGATATGCTGTTCGGCGCAGCCGTCGGGGAGGTCATGATCAATGCCCTGCTGACTGGAAAGACTCCCGACATGCAAAGAATACATGCGGGCATTGATCAGGTGATTGCGGCGCTTTTCATTTAGGAGCCCAGCTTAATCGAAGGAAGTTCCATACCGCAGGCGGAACCATCTGGCTTCGGGCCAAGCCTGGGTAGCTAACTGCATAATTTTTTAATCACGGCTTGCCAGAATTTATCAGCCGTCGCATTATGCTCCGCTAGTAAAACTCAACCATTCGGCGGGAATCTCCTGTGAAAACGATAGTCAAACTGCTTGGACTGCTTTGCTGCGTAGGCGCACTTGCCGCCGGCTGCTCCAAAAACGAAAAGCCGAACACCATCAAAGTTGCTGTCTCACCCGCCTCTCCCCCCATGCTGTTTGAGGAAAAGGGAAAAATGCAGGGAGTTGATCTCGAGATTTTCGAAGGCTATTGCAAGTCGCGTGGATGCACTATCCAGATCACGCCTTACGACTGGCAAGGCATGCTGGGCGCGGTTTCCAGCGGCCAGGCGGATGTCGCCTTTTCAGGGATTTCCATTACGGATAAACGCAAGGAAGCGATGGATTTTTCGCAGCCTTACTACGACAACTCTTGGCATCTGGTCACGCTGGCCAGCCGCAACATCAAGCTTGACGACCTATCCAAGCTAAAAGATTACTCGCTGGGCTATCCACGCGGCATGGCCTACAACGACCTGATCAAGAACGATCTGGAACCCAAGGGTTATTACACGCTGAGCCGGGCCAAGCTTTACCCTTCTTACAATGAAGTCATCGCCGATCTGCAGAACGGCAACCTGGACGTGGCGTTCATCGAGCAGCCGGTACTTGCGAACTACCAATACAAAATGAAGCTGCCTATCGTAAGCAGCTACGTGTTCACCGGTGTCGATACGCTGGGCTTCGCCTTCGCCAAAGGCTCCAAAATGCGGGATGACTTCAATAAGTACCTGACAGAGCTAGGGCCGGAAAAACTCAAGGAAATCATTGATCGTTGGGAAAAGTAAGCGCGCCCAACTACCACAATGACTTTCCTCGACATCGTCAATGAGCTTACGAAAGGCGTCGGCTACACCCTGATCGTTACCTTGGCATGCAGTGCAACCAGCTTGTCGGTGGGGCTGCTGGTTGCGAGCTTGCGCCGTTTGGGATGGCCTGCCCTGACCTTCCTGCTGGACACCTATACCTACGTGTTTCGCGGCGTACCCTTGCTGGTGCTGCTTTTCATGGTCTATTTCGGCTTACCCGGAATCGGCTTGAAAGTTCCGCCGCTAATGGCCATGGTGCTTAGCCTGGGTTTGATCTCCGGAGCCTATCTGGCCGAGATATTTCGCGCCGCCCTGGACTTGGTAGATGCTTCAGAGATCCTGGCGGCGGAAGCGATGGGCATGGGTCGCTTCCAGATCTTCATGAGCATCGAAGTCCCGCAGATGCTGCGCTTTGCATTGCCTGGCATGGTCAATGAATTCACCACCATCCTGAAGTACTCGCCCTTCGCCTATACGGTAGGTATACCGGAAATAACCAAACAAGCCATGGCCCTGACGGCTACCAGCACGAATAGCCTGGAAATCTACCTGGCTGTCGGTGTTGTCTATTTTGCCATTTACCGCGCTTTGCTCCTTTGCGTGCAATTCGTGGAGCGACGCTACCGCGTCCCCGGCATGGTGCCGCAATGAGCATGAAACGTAACAAGCAACGAGGCACTGTGTGGCGCTGATCGAGATCCGTGAGCTGGTCAAAGAATACGAAGGGCATAAAGTACTGGCAGGGATAGACCTCGACCTTCATGAGGGCGAAGTCAAGGTGGTAATGGGCCCTTCAGGTTGCGGCAAGACAACCTTGCTGCGCTGTTTGAATCGCCTGGTCGAACCCACCTCGGGCACGATCCGCATTCGAGGCGTCGATGTCATGCAAGACGGGATCGATGTACGCGCATTGCGCCAGAGTATCGGCTTCGTCTTCCAGCAATTTGCTTTGTATCGTCACCTGACAGTGCTTGATAACGTCACCCTGGGTTTGCGCAAACTGCGGGGCATGCGGCGCGCCGAGGCCGTACAAAAAGCGATGCACGAGCTTGCTCGCCTGGAAATGGCGGTTCACCGGGACAAATACCCTTCACAGCTTTCTGGCGGACAAAAGCAGCGGGTAGCGATTGCCCGTGCGCTTGCCATGGATCCGTCGGTCATCGTATTTGATGAACCCACTTCTGCGCTTGATCCCATCATGTCGCGCGAAGTCGCACTGATGATCAAGCGTCTTAATTCAGAACGGGTCACCATGCTGTGCGTCACCCATGATCTCCAGCTTGCCCGTCACCTGCCCGACAATCTTGTTTACCTTGAAAATGGGCGGGTCAAAGCTGAAGGCACCTTCGAGCTCCTTTCCAGCAATTTCCCCGACCTGCAGGTCCGGGAATTCTTCGGACAAAAGGCCAGCTCACAATGAACGGATGGCTTGCCTTTGAGCGCGATCTGCTTGAGCAGATGCCGCTGATACTTGATGGTCTGCTCATGACCTTGCAGCTAACCGTCACCATCAGCGTGACCGGCCTGCTGATGGGGATTGCGGTTTTTTACCTGACCCTCAGTCAAAACATGGTGGTGCGACGCCTGGTCAAGGGCTATATCTCTTTTTTCGTCGGCATGCCGCTGATCGTGTTGCTCTTTCTGATGTATTACGGTCTGCCGCAATGGGGCGTGAATATTTCACCCTTCGCTGTGGCGGTGATCGGGTTCACGCTCAATGTGGGCGCGTATAACGCCGCGTATTTAACCTCAGCCTACAACGGGCTAGATCACACTGAACTGGAAGCCGCGAAAACGCAAGGCTTCAGCCATAGGCAAACATTCCGCTTCATTACTTTGCCGCAGGTATTGCGCCTGTCGGTACCGGTTCTGACCAATCAGATCATCTGCAATCTGAAAGACAGCTCAGTGGCGTTCTTGATCCAATACACCGAATTTTTTGCTCGCATGCAAGAGCTGGCCGCCACCAACTTTCAGTTCTTCAAAGCCTATTTGCTCTCCGCGCTGGTTTATCTTGCGATGGTTTCAGTGATCGTGATTGCGGCCCGCGTCATTGAGAAACGAGTCGTCATCCCGGGGCTTTATCGTCCGGGGGTTTCCGCCTGAGTTGATGGGACCCGGTACAAAAACACACTAGGCATTATGGCCCGCCTCATCGCGGGTTCGCTGGAAAGTAGGCGAAACTAGGAACCCGGCATCAGAGGAGGGTTTCATGAAATCGCGTCAACTCGTGCAGTTTCTAGCGGTCTACGACCATGGGTCAATAAGCGCCGCCGCAAAGGTTTTGCATATCACGCAACCTGCGCTAACGAAAAGCATGCGCCAGTTGGAAACGATGCTTGGCGTTCAATTGTTCAACCGTACGAGTAAGGGACTAACGCCCAACACTTACGGACATTTGATTGCTCGGCACGGAAGGACGATCAATCTTGAAGTTGACCATGCCATGGCTGAGCTGCGCCTACTGCGCGACGGACTCGCCGGAAAACTCACCGTTGGCGCAGGGCCAATGTGGATGGAGCGATATTTACCCGGAGTCGTGGCTGAATTGAACCGGCGCAGGCCATCTTTGGCGGTGCACGTGATCGGTGGTGTGCGTCTCAATCTGGTGCCTGGCCTCATCAACGGTAGCATCGACGTCGCATGCATGATGCTGGATATTCCGAATCTGGACGGACTGGTCAAGGTCCCTCTCTTCGAACTCACCCACGTGTTCGTGGCCAACAACAAGCACCCTCTTGCTCACAAGAACTCCTTCGACCTGGCAAGGCTAGGGGATTTTCCGTGGGCAGTTCTCAGTGACGATGAAATCGCCAGGGCCAGGCTATCTACTTTCCTGTCCGCAAATGGGGTCCCCTCACATTTCGTCGGGGCGGAGTTCACCTCAATGAACGCAATGCTGCAAGTGGTTCGAGAGGGCAATTTTCTTGCGCACGTTCCTGACCGGCTCATACCCATGATTCGAGAAATGGGGCTCGTCCCGTTACCCGTGAGGCCGAACTTCTGGAATGGGCCGGCAGGAATTCTGCACCGTGCCGCGCCTCAAGCATCTCCCGAAGTTCTCGCCTTTCTCGATGTCGTCAAAGAACTGGCCCCCAACTGGAACTAGAACGGAATTTCTTCATTTAAAAGAGGAGGAGAAGAACAGGCCTATAACTTTTAGATTCCGGCCCATGACAAAGATTCAATTTTCAGCGAGCACCTCGACCACTACCATCTTCGAAACAGTGGAGGCTGAATGTGGATTTTGATGTATTGATCGTCGGCTTGGGGCCGGTTGGAGCAACGCTCGCAAACCTACTCGCAAAACGAGGTGTCAGCGTTGCGGTAGTGGACTCACAAGTATCCATTTTTGAGAAGCCCAGAGCCATCACCATCGACCACGAGGTGATGCGTATTTTCCAAGCCTGCGGGATAGCACAAAGACTATTGCCGGCTACCGCGATTCATCCGGGAACCGATTACCTCGGCATGGATGGCCGGATCATCAAAAAATTCGATCCGATGCCAATGCCACATCCGCTTGGCTGGGCGCCGACCGGATTCTTCATTCAACCCATCGCCGAGCAGCTCCTCAGGAACGAGCTGCGCGATAGCGGGGTTCCGACATATCTTGGATATGCCGTCGAAGGCGTTAATCAAGATGAAGAGCAGGTGGAGATATCTCTCACTGATCCCGCGGGTACGAAACTGAGAGGAAAATATCTTGTCGCGTGCGACGGCGCCAACAGCCATGTACGGCGGCAGTTGGGAATTCCGCTGGAAGATCTCAAGTTTGACGAATGGTGGATGGTCGCCGATGCGCACCTGAAAGGAGAAGCAGAACTTCCGTTTCGATGCCGCCAGTACTGCTGGCCCGAACGTCCGGCGACCTATCTTCCCTATACCGGGAACCTGAGAAGATGGGAAATAAAGCTCCTGCCTTCTGACGATCCCCAAACCTTTGGCGAGCCCGAGAACGTATTGCGACAGCTGTCTCGTTTTGTCGATACGGCTGCGATCGAAGTCTGGCGTTCCGCCGTCTACAGGTTTCATGCCCTTCTGGCCGCGCGCTGGCGCGAAGGACGCATCCTCCTGGCGGGCGATGCTTGCCATCAGATGCCTCCCTTCCTAGGGCAGGGACTGTGCTCAGGTCTGCGCGATGCTTACAACCTTGCGTGGAAGCTGGAAGCTGTCCTCAACGCAAAGGCATCGTCGAGTTTGCTTGACACCTACGAGCAGGAGCGCAAGCCCCATGTCGCATCTATCGTGCGCAGCGCGAAGGAATTCGGGCTGATCATAGGAGAGCTTGATGTCGAGGCGGCAGGCCGTCGTGACACCACCCTCAGAGAACAACTCTTGAGTGGAAAGTCTGAAACCGTCCGGCAGAAATACATCCCCGACCTTCAACACGGTTTGATCGACAGCGCGTGCTCCCCAACGACCGCTGGCACCTTGTTCGTTCAGCCCCACGTGCGTCTACGCGGGTCTCTGCGCGAGCAGCTTCTGGATGGTGTCGTCGAACCGGGCTTTCTGCTGCTTGCCAGCGACCCGGAGCCATTTCAATGGCTATGCCCCGAAGAGCAAGCGACCTTGGATCGTATCAACGTGCAGCGGGTTCTAATTTCCCCAGATGAAACGGCAGCGGAAGAACACTTCAGCGTTGCCGAAACCGAAGGGCTTTTCGCCAATTGGTTGAAAGCCAACGCATGCCGGGTAGTGCTGGTACGGCCGGATCGATATGTGTACGGCGTTGCCAGCAACCGCGACGGTCTCAAGCGCTTGGTCGCGCACTTTGCAGAGCATATGCCGCTCTCCAAAGAACCTGCGCAAGCAAGACACCAGGACACCGGAGCGGGTACACACCAAGTTCTCGATCATCCGCAAGCTACCGACGCAATAAGAAAAGTCGAGGCATGACTTTCGGCGTGACCCTGCATTTTTCCAGCAAGCCCATTTGCATAGATCGAAGATAAACGGATTCGCCACGGTACGCCATGGCGATCCGAACCAAAAGGACTGAAAGATGGATTTAGGAATTCGAGGCCGGAAGGCTATTGTCAGCGCATCATCATTGGGGCTGGGTTTAGCATGCGCGGCGGCCCTTTACCGGGAGGGGTGTTCGGTCGTCATTAATGGCCGCGATCCAGCTCGCCTGGAGAAAGCCACGAGCTTGCTCCGCGGTTTGGGCACAGGCACCCTTCAGCAAGTAGTTGCCGATATCAATACCGAGGATGGACGTGCGGCGCTGATTGCAGCCTGCCCCGACGCGGATATCCTGGTGAACAATAACGCGGGCCCAGAACCAAAGGCATTTCCCGAGCTAGACCGAGACGCATGGATGACTGCGCTTGAGGCAAACATGCTGGCCCCGATGTTTCTCATGCAGGCATTGCTTCCGGGAATGCGGTCGCGAAAGTTCGGCCGAATCGTCAATATCACTTCAGCCATGGTGAAGTCTCCCAGGCCGCACATGGCGCTATCCACGACTGCCCGCACGGCACTCACTGCCTTGAGCAAGGCAGTTTCACTCGATGTCGCGAAGGACAACGTCACGATCAACAATCTTCTTCCTGAACGCATTGATACCGGACGCCAGGAGTTCATGGCAGCAAGAATGATGAAAGCCCAGGGAATCAGTAGAGAGGAAGCTCGCAGCCAAATCGCAGAAACCGTGGCAGCCAAACGTTTCGGTCGACCGGAGGAATTCGCCGATGCCTGCGCCTTCCTCTGCAGCGCACAGGCTGGCTTCATCTCGGGACAAAACCTCCAATTGGACGGCGGGTCCTATTCAGGTCTGATCTAAGAGCCACTCCATGACAGTAAAAAACGTCCTTTTCATCATGTGCGACCAGCTCCGGGCGGACTACCTATCCTGCTACGGGCACCCCACTCTTAAAACACCCCATATCGACAGCCTCGCGGCGAGTGGCACCCGGTTCAGCAAAGCCTATGTTCAATCGCCCGTATGCGGACCGTCGCGGATGTCTTTCTACACAGGCCGATACGTCCAAAGCCACGGCGCGAGCTGGAACTTCTACCCCCTTCCGATTGGTGAAAAAACGCTGGGTGACTATCTCAGGCCCCACGCAATCCGAACGGCAGTCGTGGGTAAGACCCATGTAAAGGCGGATGACGAATCGATCAAACGACTGGGCTTGCATATACAGTCCGGCGATGGAATTTTTCTATCCGAAGGTGGCTTTGAGCCCTACGCCCGCGATGACGGTGTTCATCCGGCCGGCCGCGGTTCGCTTGATTTTTCATACAACAACTGGCTAAGAAGCCTGGGTTACGAATCCGAAAACCCCTGGCATGACTTTGCAAACTCCGCAGCAGGTCCCGAAGGGCAGGTGCTCTCCGGGTGGCACATGCGCAATGCGGGCCTAGCTGCCAGAGTAAAGGACGAACACTCTGAAACGGCCTACAGCACCGACATGGCTATCAAGTTCATGCAGGAACAAAAGGACGAGCCGTGGTGCCTTCACCTTTCTTATATCAAGCCACATTGGCCGTACATCGTCTCTGCGCCATACAACCGCCTCTTCTCTGAAGCCGACGTTCTTCCCGCCGTGCGCAGCGACCAGGAGCTTCGCGATGGCCATCCTGTCATGCGCGCCTTCATGGAGCATGCCGAAGCTAAGAGTTTCTCGCGGGAAGATGTACGAAAATCCGTCGTTCCCACATACATGGGACTGGTGCGTCAGATCGACGATCACTTGGGACGCTTGCTGCGATTCATGGAGAGCACTGGGCTACGTTCGAACACGATGATCATTTTCACCAGCGATCATGGCGACTACCTTGGTGACCACTGGTTGGGCGAAAAGGAGTTGTTCCATGACCAATCTGCACGCGTTCCGTTGATCGTGTGCCATCCGGAGACGCTCCGTCCTGGCATCGTCTCGGACGATCTGGTTCAGGCGATCGATGTGGTGCCGACCATCCTGGATTCGCTCGGCATATCCGTGCCTGAACACATCGTCGAAGGACAGACACTGTTGCCTACCGTCCTTAGCGGCGCGGAAGTTCAACGCGATGCGGCATTCAGCGAAATCGACTACGCGACGTACGAAGCGCGCCAGACCTTGGGGGTCGACATCGATGCAGCGCGAGGCGTCATGGTTCGGACCCATGCATGGAAATATGTGCACTGGGACGGCTTCCGCCCTCAGCTTTTCGACCTTGCAGACGACCCTGAAGAACTTGTCGATCTTGGTGACGATCCCCGTTATGAGACGGTGCGCGCCGAGATGGCCCAGCGCTTGTTCGTTTGGATGCGCTCACGCAAAAGTCGTATCACAACGTCAAGAAAAATGGTGGAAAAGCGGGCTGAAGTCCGAGACGGCGGCGGCGATGTGCGTATTGGCATTTGGTAACCACGATAAAGCGAGAGAGACAATCATGAAGAACGTTTACACGACTTTCCGGACAGGAATTCAGAGCGCAGTTCTAGGCCTTGCCCTTGGGCATTCCTTTGCCGTCGCCGGCTCCTTTCCCGACAAACCTATTACTGTCATCGTCGCAGCTTCAGCAGGCGCAGGGACAGACTATGTCACCCGTGCATTGACAGAACGCTTGGGCATCGAACTTGGCAAGCCGGTAGTCGTAGAAAATCGCGGCGGTGCAGGGGGTTTTGTTGCAGCAGACGCACTGAGGCGATCAAGCAACGATGGGTACACCCTGCTTGTCGCCCCCGACGATGTGGCCAAGTGGCCCGCGCTAGGCATACACAAATCACTCAATGTTGCCGAAGACTTCGAACCGGTTGCCTTGTTAGGAACCGTCGATTTTTTCCTGATCGTGTCCGGATCGGCCGCAACCGCCCGGACCCCCCTTGAGCTGGTTCGCCTGGCGAAGCAGAGCCCGGGCTCGCTCAGCTATGCCTCTCCTGGCGCGGGGTCCCCGCAGAACCTTTCCATGGAGCTGTTCAAGCAGAAGACCGGCACAGATTTCACCCATGTTCCGTACAAAGGTATGGGGCCCGCGCTCACAGATCTTCTTGCTGGAAGGGTTCAAGTCGCCATTACCGGCTACCCCACCTTCGGAGCACACCTCGAGAGCGGCAAGATTCACGTCCTAGCTGCGACCAGCAGCCACAGGTCGCAGCAATTGCCGAACGTGCCTACCCTGGCGGAACAAGGTGGCCCCGACATCGACACGCAGGGTTATTTTTCTATGTTCGCCCCTAAGGGCACGCCGGCACCGATCATTGCTCGTCTGAACGCGGCGATCAACAAGGTTCTGGCCGAGCCACAAGTACGCGACGGGCTTGAAAAGCGTGCCATCACCCCTGTGGGAGGTCCCCCTTCTCAACTCCGCGACAAGATACAGGTAGAAATTGAAAAGTGGAAGAAAGTTGTCAAAGCTGCCGGCATAACTCCGGATCAATGACGCGGCCAACGGCCTTGAGCTCCATTTATACGCAACACGCTTCAGGGGGAATATTTTGCAGCGGGTTGAAGGTGCGCCTCCGGTTACAGGGTAAATCATGACATCTTTCAGAGAATACATTCGGGATCGGGATGACCCCAAGGTCAAAGGCATTGAGCAGTATGACGCATACACCTGGGCTGAAAAGTGCCTCGCGAATCCGCGCGTCAGCTCCCTCTTCGCAACATGGAGGGATCGACTGGAAAACGAGTCTTTCACCGGAATTTCAAGCGACACGAATATCAGGCGGAACTTGTTCGAGTTGACCGATGATGATGCCCCTATCGCCGACATCAAGAGAGCGATCTCAAGCCTTCTGGCTATCTTGAACAAAGATGAAACCCGAACTCTCAACCACCCGATCGACGCAAGAGCAAGACACGCGTGGATGAATCCCGAGGTGTACATGAATCGCTTCGGTTTGCGGCTGGATGAACTCAGCACCGACAAACAGGCAGCGATCATGAACGTCTTATCGGCAAGCCTGAGCCGACGCGGCTACCAGAAAGTCGCCAACCTCCTGGAAATCAACCATTTCCTGGGGGAGGTCGTTGGTGCGCCGAAGATCATGAATCGGTATAGCTACAACTTCAATCTGTTCGGCGACCCACTCCAAGACGAAGTCTGGGGGTGGAGTTTCTACGGGCATCATGTTTGCCTCAACTGCACAGTTGTCCGCAAGAGCATGGTTCTTACCCCGGTATTCTTCGGGGCTGAGCCAGCCTACATCGATGCGGGAGAGCATGCCGGCCTGGCGGAACTACAGTCTGAAGGGCGGATTGCATTGGAACTGATGCGTTCCTTCCCAGCCGAAGTTGCCCGGCGCGCTCAACTCTTCAGTTCCAAACGAGGCGAGGACCTGCCCCCTGGACGCAATGTCATCGCGGATGAATTGCTGTTGGCCGGTGCCTTTCAGGACAACAGAACTATTCCTTTTGAAGGTGTCAGGGCTACGGATTTGCCCGGCACTGCTCGGGATCTGTTGACGTCTTTGATTTCCACTTACTTGGAATACCTGCCTTCCGGCCCGTTTGAACGGCGCATGGCCGAGGTAAAGCAGCATCTGGACGAGACCTTCTTTTGCTGGATTGGGGGAACGGGGGATGAGGACCCTTTCTACTACCGGATACAGAGCCCCGTCCTGCTCATTGAGTTCGATCATCACGCGGGAGTATTCCTTTCAAACACGGAGCCAAAAAAATTCCACATTCATACTTTGGTGAGAACGCCAAACGGCAATGACTATGGGATAGCCTTGGCACGGCGATGCTGTGCGGGCAACTTCGAAAACTACAAAGAGCGAGACGAGATATGACACAAGCAATCAGCATTGATCTGGAGGAACTTCGCCAGCGTGCCTTCCTGAAGGGCGATTCCAACGATCTCGCAAGCATGCTTGATGACGATCTGGAATACATTCACTCCAGCGGCGTTGTTGATGGCAAGACTCAATTCCTGGAAGCAATCGGTAGCGGAGAGCTGAAATATGATGCGCTCCAGTTCACGGGGGTTCGAACGCTTACTTCCAGTTCCGACACGATCGTACTTAACGGAAACATGGCTGGCGTAGTGCTTCGACGGGGAGAGAAAATCAAGATCGGCGCCATCTATGTGGCAGTCTGGCGCAAGACCTCCAGCAAATGGACCTTGAGATATTTCCAATCGACGAAGAAGCCGCCACAATAAATGCCGAGCGCCTACCGGCCGCCCTAGCGGCCGGTTTCAAAAAGGCATCGGAGTAAGCCGGATGCTCAGGCCCTGTCAAACATCCAGCACCGGAACAAAGCCACCGAAGATCATGCGCTTGCCATCGAAGGGCATTTGCTCCCCCATGGTCTTCATACGCGGATCCGTCATCATTTTCTGATTCGCGTTGTCTCTTACTTCCTTGGAGGGGTATTCAAACCAACTGAAGACCACAACCTCGTCCGCTTCAGCCTTCACTGCCTTGCGAAAATCAGTGATCTTGCCGTCGGGGACGTCGTCCCCCCAGCATTCCACCATCCGCGTTACTCCGAACTCTTTGAATATGGGTGCTGCCCGTTTGGCGTGCTCTAGATACTCCGCCTTTTTGGCCGCGGGTACAGCCAATAGAAAACCTTCCACATACTTCATCGTCGTTCTCCTTTTGCTGATTCAAAAAGCGCAACAGTTCGAGGGGCGTGGTGGTGAGCTGATCGACAGAAATTGATGCCAACATAATAATGGCATCATGTCAAAGAAAGTTGCATTCGAAACCACTGTGGAAGTACGCGAGCACTTTCGCTGTCTGCATACCCGACAAACCGCTCACGCTACTCGGGCTTCCTCTCGCAACCAGTTCCGGAACTGCTCGACCACGACCCGCTTCGAAGCAGGCTCATTGCTGACGATGTGATAGCTGGAAGCCAGCGGGACTTCCAGCGGGAAGGGCGCCACCAGGCGCTGGGTGGACAGATAGAATTCAGCCAACGCTTTGGTCGTCGCCACCACACCCTGGTTGGCGACGGCAGCTTCCATGGCGGGAATGGAATGCCAGAAATGCGGGCCACGGCTGGTGTCGACATTCTTCACCCCCGCCTTCTCCAGCCAGGTGTCCCAAAAGGACGGCCCTTCATACAACACACCGCGGTCGTCGTGCAACAGAACCTGATGCCGAAGATCGGCCGGCTTGCGCAAGGGATGCTTGCCTTCGAGCAGTGAAGGGCTGCACAGGGGCGTCACTGCGAGCGGCATAAGCAGATCGACTCGCATACCCGGATAGTCGCCGTTGCCGAACACCACCAGAATGTCGACTTCATCGACCCATCCCATTACGCTCGCGACATCACCGCGCGGCCCCCGTGGCAGACGTGAAAATTTTCGAACCCGGGTCGAGACGCGCACCTCGACATCAGGAAAAGCCGCCACGAATCGATGCAGTCGCGGCATAAGCCAATTGGAAATAAAGGATGGCGGCGCGCCGACCTCCAGCACGTCAACGCCACGATGATCGCGTAGCCGGCTGACCGCCTGGCGCAGGCAATCGAAGCCTTCCAGCAACTTGGGCGACAACACATCGGCGCTGGCAGTGGTTTCGATTCCTCGATATACCCGCCGGAAGAGCCGCACACCCAGCACGTCTTCAAGCAGTTGAATCTGATGACTGACCGCTGCGGGGGTGACATTGAGTTCTTCGGCGGCCTTCTTCAGGCTGCGATGCCGCACCGCGGCTTCAAACGCACGTAGCGCAGCTAAAGGAGGTAGCGAGTGGTTCATCTATAACCTTAGTTTTATTCACCTCAAACCTGAACATAAATCGTGTGACAGGACCAAGGCTGTTACCTATATTCGTCCATGTTCCATCAGTCAGGCCCGGAGCGTCAAGGCAGTCAAGCCCGACCACGGCGAACATCGGATTTGAGTTTAGTTCATCTAAACCAAGTCTCAACCATTGAGGTCAGCCATGCCAAAAATAGAAATTCTCAATCCTGCCGGCTTGGGCACTCCTCTGGCCCAATATTCCCAAGTCAGTCTGGTCAAGGCAACTGAGTTGATTTTCGTTGCCGGACAAGTGGCGACGGACTCTGCCGGCAACACGGTAGCTGCGGGCGATTTCGATGCGCAATGTGTACAGGTATTCCGCAACATAGGCATTGCGCTGGAGGCGGCTGGGGCCAGTTGGAAAAATGTTGTGCAATTCACCACCTACCTGGTGCACTCCCAAGACATCCCGCATCTGAGCGCCTATCGCACACGCGAGTTCCCTCGCATGTTTGCAGGCAACCCCTATCCGCCCAACACTTTACTGATGATCAATCGCCTGTTGCGCGAGGATTTCCTGATTGAAGTCCAAGCTACCGCGGCGCTTTGATGATGAAAGCGCAGCAGTTCATCTTTCATGACATACCCGTTCACTACGTCGAAGCGGGTTCCGGTTTTCCCATCCTGATGCTGCATGGCTCAGGAGCAGGCGCATCGACCCAGGGAAACTGGCGCTCGGTACTCGCGCCGCTCGCCGACAGTTTTCACGTCCATGCCATGGACCTTATCGGCTTTGGCTTGTCGGGAGCCAAAGCCGCAGCCCCGCACTTCGACTATCCACTGTGGATGGATCAGTGCCGCGATATGCTGGCCCGCATCCCAGGCAAGCGCGTAGGCGTTATTGGCCATTCATTATCGGGCACCCTTGCGCTGCGGCTGGCCGCGCTCGAACCACGCATCGTCCAGGTCATGACCACCGCCACGATGGGCGCCTCATTCACACCCAATGCAGCGACCGAAATCGCCTGGACTTTTCCGCGCAATCGCGAGGAGCTGCTGCGTACGGCAAGGTCATTGGTTCACGACCCTTCGCTCATTGATGACAGCTATCTTGCAAACCGCGAACAGATCCTGTTTTCGGGGGGGTACGCACAACGCTTCGAGCAAATGTTTGCTGGCGACAAGCGCCGCTTTATTGATGAGCTTGCACTAAGCGCAGAAGAACTCGCGAATATTCGATGTGAAGTCCTGATGCTTCATGGCCGCAACGATCTGGGGTTTCCCGCCGAGGCCTTGACCTTACGATTGGCCCAATCGATTCCGCAAGCCGATGTTGTCCTGCTCGGCTGCTGCGCGCATTCGGTGGCCTTTGAACATGCCGACAAGTTTCTTGCACAGGCCCGTGCGTTTTTCGGCTGAAATCTTTGGAGCATCGCATGCCAGACTCAACGGCTTACGTCCTCAAAGGCAAGGTTATCGACGGAACCTTGAACGCGCCGATCGAGAACGGTGCAGTCGTCACCGACGGCGATCGCATAGTCTGGGTCGGAGAGGCGCGTGCACTGCCAACTGCCTACTGTGCTCCCCGGTATGTGGTGATTGAGCAAGCCGGCCGCTGTATCTTGCCCGGACTCATCGACAGCCACATCCACATCTCATTCGGCGAAGCCCGCTCGGAAGAGGAACTGGCTTTGTATACGCCAATAGAGTTTCGGACGCTGAAAGCCGTCTGGAATGCCCGCAAGGTATTACAGGCAGGGGTAACCAGCGCCTTCGATGCTGCCACCACCTATAACATCGCGCAATCGGTGCGCGACGCTATCGACAGCGGCATGTTCGAAGGCCCCCGCCTGGCAGTATCGGGCCGGCAACTGACCTCGCACCAGGGGCTGGAGGATTCTTTCCCCAATGGCATGGAGTTCCCCCCCGGCCAGGCCGGCGTCCTGATTCGCAGCAAAGACGAATTGATCGAACAGATTCGTTACCAGGTCAAGGATAACGTCGATGCGATCAAGGTCTCGGGCTCGAACGACTCTTTCATTTCGCCGGATTCGCTCGACGGCTCGGCCTTCACTTATGAAGAATATCGAATCATTGCGGAAGAGAGCCACCGGCTAGGAAAAATGTGCACGGTCCATGCCCGTTCGCGCAATGCGGTGCGGGACGCGGCCCGCGCTGGCTTTGACGTGATCTTCCACGCCTCGTTTATCGATGAAGAAGGTATCGATTGGTGCCTGCGCAATGCTTGCGTGATTGTTCCGACCCTGCCACTGCTGGTGAATGCCATTGCCGCCAACGGCGGAGCGGACAACCCGTCGAACGCGGCTTTTCAACGCGAGGTTGATGCCGCTGTCGTCAACCTGAGCCGTGCGATTCAAGCGGGCGTGCCATTGCTACCCGGTTCGGAAAGCGGCTGGTCTCCCGTGCCCTACGGACAATGGCATGCGCGCGAAATCCAGATTTTCGTCGAGCAATTGGGAATGTCGCCCCTGGCGGCGATTCACGCCGGAACACTGGGCGCCACCCGCCTGCTCAAGCGTTTCGGCAAACAGGTCGGCCAATTGGAAGCCGGGCGTTACGCCGACATTCTGGTCATTGACGGCGACCCGATTGCGGATGTCACCCTCTTACAAAAGCCGGCCCGCTTCGATTGGATATTCAAATCAGGCCGCGCCGTCGACCGCACACCGCCGGCGCCACGCAAGCCTATGCATTACGAACGCCACAAGATGTTCCTCAACGGCATTTTCCACTACGACCAGCATGCCGGGCGCGGCGTACTGGTGCGCTGATCCGCTCCAAGCAAGGAAACCTCGCATGACCTATACCAAAGAACAGTTTGCCAATATGGTTCAGTCCGATCGCGTGCATCGCGCCTACTACACCGACCCTGCTGTATTCGAAGCGGAAATGAACAAGGTGTTCGGCAAAGTGTGGGTCTATGTCGGCCACGACAGTCTGGTGCCCAAGCCTGGCGATTACTACTGCACTACGTTTGCCGGCCAAGCCGTAGTTCTTAGCCGCCACGAGGATGGCGCGGTACATGTGCTGTACAACCGTTGCGGGCATCGAGGCGCAAAAGTGCTCTCGAAAACACGCGGCAACGCCCGCATTTTTTCCTGCATGTATCACGGCTGGGGCTTCCGTCCCAACGGTCAACTGGCCGGCGTACCTATGCGCGACGACTTCCCGGATTCGGTTCTGAAGGAAGATCGAGCCGGCATGCAGAACCTTGCCCGGGTCGACAGTTATCGAGGCTTTGTATTCGCGTCGCTCGACCCCGACGTCATGCCCTTGATCGACTTCCTGGGCGAAGCGCGCAACGGTATCGATGAACTGGTCGACCGTTCTCCCGAAGGCAGGATTGAACTCTCTGCGGGCTGCCATCGATATCACTACCGAGGCAACTGGAAGCTGCAAATGGACAATATGGCCGACACTTATCATCCGGCCGCCTGCCATGGTTCAACCGTCGGCGCAGACGGTCGGCAGTTTCAGCGGCGCGCCGGCGACGAAGGGGGAGCCGCCCTGTTTTTCGCGCCCAATGGCGAAGCAGTGGTATCGCAGCTGGGCGTACGCGGCTTCCCTTACGGCCATAGTTCCGAACAATCCTTATTCGACAAGGAGCAATCGGGCGGCAGATGGGATGACTACCGAGCCATGCTGGTCGCGCGTCACGGCGAAGCACGCACTGCCGCTATCCTGAAAAACCGTCGGCACAGTCTTACGCTCTTTCCTATCCTCGACATCCTGATCGCCCAGACCTCGGTGCGCGTCGTCAAACCGATCTCTGTCGACCTGACCGAGGTAGAGATCTGGCCGGTACGGTTGACAGGAGCCCCCGCGTCCATCTCCGACGACCTCGTCAAATACGTCAACATGACTCACTCGGCATCCTCCTTCATCCAGACCGACGATCTGGAGGCATTCGAGCGATGCCAGGAGGGCCTGAAAACACAGGGTAGCGATTGGCTATTGGTTGCACGCGGTATAGGCGAAGAAGTCGACGAAGGCAACGGTGTCCTGTTCGGCGCGCGATCAAGCGAAGTTGGTCAACGCGCAAAGCATTACGCATGGCGCGACCTCATGAGCGCGTAGAACCCGGAGAACCCATCACATGAATACCGTTGCAAACATTAACTCAGTAGCCCAGGCGGCCTTGCCGCTCGATACCCTGCGCGACTTTATCGAGTGCGAAGCCGATCTGCTGGATGAGCGCCGTTACGACGAATGGCTCGCGCTTTTCTCGAACGATGGCGTGTACTGGGTTCCTGCTGCCCACGGCCAGCAGGACTGGACCAGCCATGTCTCGCTTTATTACGACGAAAAACACACCCTGAAAACGCGTGTCGCGCGCCTTAAACACCCCATGATCCACTGCCAGGATCCGCCATCCGCCACGGTAAGAGTGCTGTCGAACTTCAAGCTGGCGTCCTGCGAAAACGACAACACTCGCTATCGGGTCCGCAGCAAGTTCATCATGCTTGAAGATCGCCAGGGAGCCGATCGCCGCGTATTCGGCGGCTACTACCTGCATGACCTGCGTCTAGAGGGTCGTCAATTGAAGATAGTGCAAAAGCAGGTCTCGCTTACCAATTGCGACCAGAGCTTCCCTCTTTTGACCCAGCCTTTCTAAGCCCCCGTTTTGTCATTGTTTCCACCGTTTGCCGAGGTTCCAGATGAAAAACTGCACCCGCATTGGCCAACTACTGGTTTGCTTGACTCTACTTTGGAATTCACCGACTGCGTTGTCCCAGACGTATCCCACCAAACCTGTACGCGTCATCGTGCCTTACGCTCCGGGTGGCGCACCCGATGTCCTGGCCCGCTCGCTCAGCCCCGCACTGAGCGCAACCTTTAAGCAGCAATTCGTCATCGAGAATCGGCCTGGCGCGGGCGGTATCGGGGCGGCCGAAGCGGTCGCCCGCTCGTCTGCCGACGGCCAAGTCCTGTTCTTCTCCGATATTCAGCAACTGGCAATCAATCCTTATTTGTTCGCCAAGCTTCCTTACCACGCCTCCACCGATTTCACACCCGTTACCCTGGCTGCAACCATCCCCTTATACGTGGCCGTGCAATCCTCGCTGAACATCCACAACCTTGCCGAACTGGTAGCGTTGGCCAAGGCCAAGCCCGGCATGCTGACTTACGGTTCATCGGGAATCGGCAGCATTCATCACATCACCATGGAGTCGCTCAAGAATTCTCTTGGCGTGGACATCATCCACGTGCCGTACAAGGGATCAGGCCAGTCCGTCCCCGCCTTCATGGGAGGAGAAACTTCGCTGGTGATTGCGGCTTACCCCGCGCTTGAGCAATACGTGAAGACCGGCAAGGCGCGTTTCCTGGCCGTCACCACGCTGGAGCGTCCCGCCATGACACCCGACGTGCCCGCCGTGTCCGAAACCGTGCCTGGCTTCGACTACAGCTCGGAAATGGGTATCGTGGTGCCTGCCGGTACGCCGCAGACTATCGTCAAACGCCTATCAGGGGCGATCGCAACCGCGCTCAAGGAACCCGATACCGTTCAACGCCTGAAGGCCATGGGCGCCACGGCCATCGGCAGTTCGCCTGAAGGCTATGCCACGAACATCCACTCAAATCTGGAAAAATTTGCCAAGGCCGTGAAATTGGCTGGCATCACACCGAACTAGCAAACCAGAAGTCTGAATCAAAGCCGATCTGCATGGCTTCGATTCAGACACTGTACACACTAGTTCATTAGCCATTCTGCAAATGGCGTCTGCTTAAGCAGACTGGTAGATTTACAGCGCGCGCTCGTCGATCTCTTGCGGGGCGACATAAACCGTCACGGCCTGTTCAAGCGCGCCCGCGGGCGCCAATTCCGCAAGCGGGAAAGAGCTGCGCACCCCGTCGAACTTGACGGCGAAACTGCCCTTGGCCGTGTCGAAGCGCACGGTTTCACCAAACTTCACATTTACATGGCGCGTGTCGCTGCCCAGGGCAAGACTACGCTCGGCCTGCTCGACAGTCGACGACGCCCCCAGCAACTTGGCCGGCACGGTGAACGCAAAGCTGGACACACTGCACAGAGCAAGAGCCGCGGCACCGATCAGTTGGGTATAGGTGGTTGCTTTCATTTTTCAGATTCCTTTCTGTTGCATCAAGAAGCTTTGGCCAGGTACTTATGGCTTAAGCAGTGAAGCCATGATGCCGGAACCCGTAAAACAAATAAAATAGATACATTGTATTTTTGGTATATAAAAAATATTATGGCTAAGGATTTTGATCTGAACCTGTTGCGAACGCTGGAAGCTCTGCTGATAGAGTGCAATGTCACGCGCGCCGCGGCGCTACTCAACAGCAGTCAACCGGCGGTTTCCGCTCAGCTAGTCCGTCTGCGCAAGATGTTCGATGACCCTCTTCTCATTCCCGGTAGCCGCGGCATGACACCCACCCCAAGGGCGCTTGAGCTTGCGCCCAAGCTGTCGGAATTGCTGGATGGCTTTCGTTCAATTGTTTACCCGGAAGAATTCGAGCTGGCGCAAGCCCAGGCAAACATCCTGATCGGCGCGGCCGATGCAGTCCAGATCCGCCTGACTTGCTGGATCAAGGATCTGGCTACCATCGCGCCCGGAATACGCATCGGATTCATGCCCACAACGCGCGCGACATTCCAGGACCTGGAAAGCCATATGGCCACCGGTCAAATGGACGTATGCATTGCACTCTCAACCATGTTTTCGGGGCGTTTACATGTGCGGAAGCTGCGCGACGAACACTTTGTCTACGCCATGCGACGCGATCATCCCTTCAAGAAAAATCGCCTTGCGGAAAAAGACCTCGACAAGCTGCCGCACGTCCTCATTTCCCCTCTCGGTGGTGATTTTTCCGTCACAGAAAATGCCTCTCTCCACGAGATGAACCTCGCCCGAAAGGTTGCCATCACCGTGAACAGTTTCCTGGTGGCGGAACATGTACTGCTCGATAGCGATTTCGTTGCGGTTTTTCCTGAATCAATGGCCCGCGAAAAGACTTCTACCCTGAGGACCTATCCTTTGCCACGCGCCTTGCCGCCACTGGAAATCGGCATGAGCTGGCATGAGCGTACTCACCATAGCCCGGTACATCGATGGGTACGCAAGCAGATTGAAACCGTGCTGGGCTGAGCAAACAGGCCGCTCTTGAAGGTTCCTGAGGAGCTTGGAAGGTCATTGCACGAGTTGCGGGCGCATGGAGGGAGATCCCTCAACTGCCGGACTCATGCTCGTTCGTGTTGCGTCTCGCCTTGCAGCCATTCCCTGAAAGCCCGCAGGGGTGGATAGTGCACACGCCCCGGCGGACACGCGAGGTAGTAGGCCTCGCTGCTTTGCAGTGGCGCGTCGATCGCCTCGACCAGGTCGCCACGTTGCAACTCGTGCACGAAAAGAAAGCGCGGAAGCAAGGCTATGCCAAGATCTGCCATAGCGGCTTGGGTGGCCATGGCGAATTGGTCTACCAGCATGCCGGTAACCTTTGACGCAGCCTCGCCATGAGCTTGGAACCAACGCTCCCAGGCGTGAGGCCGGCTGGTCAAATGCAATAGCGGCGCTTCAAGCAAATCGCCTGGGGTTTTGAACCCATATTGATCGCGCAGGCGCCGGCTACACGCGGGCACGACCGTCTCAGGCATAAGGAAATCAAGCTCGGCATCCGACCACTCGGGCAGGCCGTAGTGGACGGCTGCGTCCACGTTATCGAGCTTGAAATCAAAGGGTGCCAGGCGCGTCATCAGGTTGATGGTGATACCCGGGTTCTTATCTATGAAGCCCGGTAGCCTTGGCGCCAGCCAGCGTGTACCGAAAGTGGGCAGAATCGCCAAGTTGAGCGTACCCCCTTCTGGATTGGCACGAAAACCCAATGTCGCAGCCGCGATGCGTTGCAGAGCCTCGCGCACCTCGTGGGCGTAGGCCTCGCCCGCTTGTGTGAGCCGTACAGTCTGCCGCTCGCGCACGAACAACTCGGACCCGAGCAGCTCTTCCAATGCCCGGATCTGCCGGCTCACCGCGCTTTGGGTAAGGTGCAGCTCTGTCGCGGCGGCTGTGAAGCGGCCCAGCCGCGCGCACGCCTCGAAGGCGCAAAGCAAGCTCATAGAAGGAAGAAATCGGCGAGAAAGGCTCATAGGTCATTCCAATTTAGCATGAACTGTTTCCGAATCATCGTTTGCCTAAACAAGACGTACTGGGGAAAATCCAAACATCCCCGCCGGAGTTCATGAGCTCCGGGACTAGCAATTGCCACACGATAAACCCAAGCCTTCCGATGATTCCCACGAACTTTGTATCGCCCGACGAGATCCGCGCACGCTTCTCCCAAGCCATGTCCCAGATGTATCGCCAGGAAGTGCCGCAATACGGCACTCTGCTGAAATTGGTAGACGAGGTGAACGCGGCATGCCTGCAATCCGACCCGAACCTGCGCCAGTCGATGGAGCGACATGGCGAGTTGAGCCGCCTGGATGTCGAGCGACACGGCGCCATCCGCCTGGGAACGCCGCAAGAACTCGCCACTATGCGCCGCATCTTTGGCGTAATGGGAATGCAGCCGGTCGGCTATTACGATCTGTCGGTAGCTGGCGTTCCGGTGCACTCCACGGCCTTCCGCCCCATCGGTGACGAGCAGTTGCGAAAGAACCCATTCCGAATCTTCACCTCGCTACTGCGGCTGGACTTGATCCCGGACCAGGCTTTACGCCAAGAAGCTCAGGCTATCCTGACCAAGCGCACGATTTTCACACAGCGCGCCCTCGCCCTAGTTGCACACGCCGAAGCTGAAGGAGGTTTGGACACCGTCGAGGCCGACGAATTCGTGCAACAAGTACTGGAGACTTTCCGATGGCACCACGAAGCCACGGTCGACGCCGCCACCTACCAGCGCCTGCAGGATGCACACCGCTTGGTGGCTGACGTGGTGTGCTTCAAGGGGCCTCATATCAACCACCTCACGCCTCGCACGCTGGACATTGACGCAACGCAGGCCGAAATGCTGCGGAGCGGTTTGAGCGCCAAGGCTGTAGTCGAAGGCCCGCCACGTCGCAAGCACGCTCTTCTGTTGCGCCAAACCAGCTTCAAGGCGCTCGAAGAAGGTGTGAACTTCCTCGGCGACCAGACAGGCGGTACGCATACTGCCCGCTTTGGGGAAATCGAGCAGCGCGGGATTGCGCTCACGCGCGCCGGACGGCGTCTTTATGACGAACTACTGGCGCGGGTGCGCGGCATGGACGATGCGGGCAATTCCGGTTCGGACTACGCGGACCATCTGCGAGCCGCATTCGAGGATTTCCCCGACGATCCGGCCACACTGCGCGCGCAAGGCCTGGCCTTCTTCCACTACACAGTACGCGATGAAGCCGCCTTCGCACAAGCCGCGCGGCGGGGTCAAACCTGGGATCTGCAGGCGCTGATCAATCAGAGCATCGTGGAAGCAGTACCCAGCACCTACGAAGACTTCCTTCCGGTAAGCGCAGCCGGCATCTTCCAGTCCAACCTCGGCGGGGCCGAACAGAAGAGCTACGCAGCCCAGGCGTCGAAAACCGACTTCGAAGTTGCCATGCAGTGTCAGGTGCTCGACGAAATCGAGCTCTACGAAGAGGCGCAGTCGGCCTCGATTGCTGCTCTGAAGCAACGCTTCCAGCAGGTGGCCTAGATGCCGCCCCCTCTTTATCTTTTTTGCTTCACCCCGCAGCTGCCATGACCTTGCCGCCGATCTCGACACTACCCGCACTACTCTCCGCCATCGTCGGCCCGGCGGGAATCGTGGCGCCCGAAGAGGCCTGTGCCTACGAATCGGGCGCGCGTTACGGCCACGGACGCGCGCGCCTGATCGTTCGCCCCGCCACCGTGGAAGAGGTATCGCAGGTGCTCCAAACCTGCGCTGAGCACGCGATTCCACTCATAGTCCAAGGAGCAAATACGGGACTGGTGGGCGCCAGTACGCCCGACTGCAGCGGCGAGCAAGTGGTGCTCGCGCTCACGCGACTGCGCCAACCGCTGGCACTGGATGCGAGCAACCGTAGCGTGGAGGTGGGCGCAGGCGTAACGCTGCATCAACTCAATGACTACCTGGGCGAACAAGGCTTCTGGTTCCCGATTGACCTGGGTGCCGACCCCACTGTCGGCGGCATGGTGGCCACCAACACCGGCGGTACACGCCTCATCCGTTATGGCGACGTACGACGCAACGTGCTCGCGCTTGACGTGGTGCTGTTCGACCCGCCAGGCCAAAGGCTGCGCCTGGGCAAGGCGCTGCGCAAGGACAATACCGGCCCCGATCTCAAACAGCTCTTTATCGGCAGTTCCGGCAGCCTGGGGATAGTGGTGGGTGCCACGCTGGAGGTGCAGCGCAAGCCGCGCCAGAGCGCCACAGCTCTGGTGGTGCCTACCGACGCCGCGGCCGTCGACACCTTGCTGATGGCTATGGAAGCGGAGTTCGGTGACAACTTGGCCGCGTTCGAGGGCATGTCTCACAATTCGTTAAGCGCCGCCATCGCTCATGTACCGGGTCTGCGCAACCCATTCCATCCCGACCCTCTGCCCGACTTCGCAATTCTGGTGGAACTCGAATCAACACTGCCTCCGGGCCGGGCCGGAGCCGGTGACCTGCAGGATCTGCTCAATGAATTCCTGCAGGAACAGTTCGGTACTCTGGTAAGCAATGCGGCCATCGGCGACAGCACCGAACTGTGGGCCCTGCGCCACGCGCTGAGCGAGGGTTCGCGCACGCTCGGCCACATTATCGCCTTCGATATCTCGGTGCCGCGCTCACAGATCATGGAATTCCGCGAACAGGCCATCAAGCTGCTCGCACAACGCTATCCACACCTGCGGGTAGCCGATTTCGGCCACATTGCGGATGGCGGCATCCACTTCAACATCATTTGGCCAAACAACGACGCCCTACCTTACCAGCCAGCCACCGTCGACGAAGTGCGCAACGCGATCTATGCGCTAGTGGTCGAAGACTTCGACGGCAGCTTCAGTGCCGAACACGGCGTCGGTCCGCACAACGCTGCCTTCTATCAGCGCTACACCGCTCCAGGGGTCAAGGCGCTGTCGGCGCAACTCAAGTCCTTGTTCGACCCACTCGGCTTGAGCGGTAACGTGGTGTTCGGGCCGGACCGGCCTGCTCCTGCGCAGGCCGCTGGCTTTATCAAACTGAACGGCGCCAACTGATACACACAGCGAGCCACCGGACCCGCTTTCCGCATCGACCAGAACATTCGAGATCGCGGCACTTGCAATCCGCCATCAATTCTCGGAAATACCCGCGGCGGCAACCACTTTGGTCCAACGCGCCAATTCACTGGCTATCAGTTTCCCCAGCGCATCGGGTGCGCCGCTGTATGCGATCAGCCCCTGGGCAGCTAAGTGCTCCACCATTTCGGGGCTGCTGAGCAGTTCGTTGATCTCTGCGTTCCACTTGGCGACGATGGCATCCGGTGTTTTTGCCGGGGCCAGCATTCCATACCAGGTATCGACCACCAAACCGGGATACCCCTGTTCTCTCACGTTTTTGAGATCAGGAAATTCCTTGGATTTTTGATCGCTCATCAAAGCCAACATCTGCAATTGCTTGTTATGAACAAAAGGGCTTGCCGCACCGAGGCTGGTCACCATGACCTGCACGTGGTTGGCCATGACGTCAGTCAATGCCCCTGCCGTCCCCTTGTAGGGAACATGAACGATATCGACTCCGGCATCTTGCTTGAGCAATTCCATCGCCAAATGCTGGGCAGTGCCGGTCCCCGGTGAAGCGTAATTCAGCTTACCCGGCTGCGCGCGCGCCATCGCGATGAACTCTTCGAGTGATTTCACGTTCAATTTGGGTGGAACCACAAGCACCATCGCACTGGTTGCTGCCAAGGCGACCGGCTTGAAATCTTTGATCGGATCGAAAGGCGTACGCTTGTTGACTACCGGCGTCGTTCCAAACGCGGTCGCGGTCATCAACATCGTGTATCCATCGGGAGCCGCGCGGGCGACGAACTCCGCACCGATATTGCCGCCCACGCCCGGCCGGTTTTCCGTGACGACTGGCACCTTCCAACGCTCGGACAGCTTGGGGGCCAGGAGGCGCGCGATCATGTCCGCGCTGGTACCAGGGGTATAGGGCACGATGATGGACACGGTGTGCTGCGGATACTTGCCGATCTCTTGCGCACTTACCGCACTCGTCACGCCGGCGCTGGCCGCCCAGGCTGCGCACACGGCAACCGCCCCGGACCACCTCCTCGGTTCGCGGGCCCACTTCAACCAGTCGATGCACTCGTTCATGTTGTCTCCTCAGTTTTTGATGCCGCCCCTGTTTACAGGCGGCTGGATCCCGCACCCACGCTGTCGCCCTGTACGGCGCGTCCTCCGGGTACAGAACTTCGGTGCGGTAACGATGTGATGCTTGTGAAAGGCAGTTGATCGTGTCGCCAACCCAGCTTGCGAGCCGCACTCACGGTTGAATCAGGAGCAGCGGTTCGCCGCCTTTCATCAACAATTAAAATCCTAAACTATGGGACTATAAAATGTAATCTAAAAAACAGATGATTCCATCAATTACAGGGTTTATGCCAATAATTTCCTTGATGAAAAACAGTAAATCCTATAATTTAGAAAAATGTACTTCATTTTTTATGTATTTTTTCTGCTTAAGTGAAATTGCGTATGCCATACATTCTTGACGATCGAGAGAACCATCGCTTTTTGCTGAACCGCGAAGTCCATGTCTCTGCCGCCGTGCTGCAAACGGAAATGGAAAAAATCTTCGCGAAATGCTGGATCTACGTAGGCCATGCGTCCGAGCTGAAAGAGCCTGGCGACTTCGTCACGCGCAAAGTGGCTGGCCGGCCCGTCATCTTCTGTCGCGACACGGCGGGTGAAGTGCACTGCCTGTTCAATACCTGTCGCCACCGAGGCGCCGTGGTTTGCACCAAACGCGAAGGGAATGCGCGACGATTTTTCTGCATCTATCACGGATGGAGCTACCACAACAACGGACAGCTATCCCGCATTCCCGGAGACGACGCCTACACCGACTCGTTCGACAAATCGCTTTATGGCCTGCAGCGCCCGCCCAGGTTTGAGCAGTACCGCGATTTCTGGTTTATGTGCCTGGATGCCGACGCACCCACATTGGGCGAATACCTGGGCAAAGCCCGCGACTCCATCGACCTGGTCATCGAACAATCCGCTTCCGGCGCCATGCAGGTCATCTCGGGAACACAGGAATACGATGTCGCCGCCAACTGGAAGTTGATGGTGGAAAACAGCGTCGACGACTACCACCTTCCCACCACCCACTCCACTTGGCTCAACTTCATGTCCAACTCCGGCGTGAAGATAGAACGTCCTCGCGAGGCCGGACTGATGCTGCCGACCAAGGGCTACGCCATAGACCTGGGCAACGGACATTTCACCACCGATAACGTGAATTTTCGCGGCAGGCCGGTCGCGCATTGGATCCCTCTTTATGGTGAGGCCGCCAAGTCCGAGATCGACGATATTTATAGCGAGCTGGTAGAGCGCCTGGGTGCAGCCCGAGCCGAACGGGTAGCCAATACCAACCGCAATCTAGTCATCTTCCCGAACTTGGTCATTAATGACGGTTCATCAGTCACCATCCGCACGTTCTTTCCCGATGGCCCGAACCGTATGCACGTAACGGCCTGGGCGCTGGGCCCACGCGAAGAGAACGAATCCGCCAAAGCCCGTCGCTTGGATGCCTTCCTGACGTTTTATGGGCCAGGCGGTTTCGCCACGCCCGACGACGTCGAAGCACTCGAGCTCGTGCAACAAGGCATGGCCAATTGGGAAAGCGATGGATGGTCTGAAATGTCTCGAGGACTTGGCAAGCCCGAGTCCGAGCAACTCAATAGCGACGAGCATCACTTGCGAACCTTCTGGCGCCATTGGAACAACATGATGGAGGGCAAATGATGCCAACCACCTCGCCCATCCAACGCTTGCTGAGCCGCGCCGAAGCCGAAGACTTCCTGTATTTCGAAGCCTCCCTGCTTGACGAGTGGCGCCTGAAGGAATGGCTCGAGCTTCTAACTCCCGATGCTACTTACTACATCCCGCCCAACGACAAACCCGAGGGCAGCCATCGCGACACGCTTTTCATCATCGCCGACGACGCCGAACGCATACGCCAGCGCGTCATTCGCATCCTGGACCCGAACTGTCACGCCGAAGCACCAAAGTCGCGTATTCGGCGCCACTTGAGCAATGTCCGTGTATTGCAGCAAAAAGGCGATATCGCGACGGTTTGCGCCAACTTCATCTGCCATCGCTATCGGCGCCACGAACGCATACGCGAGTACGTCGGCGGACTGACTTATCAAATCCTCGTCACCGAAACCGGGCTCAAGATCAAAGAACGGCGCATCGTGCTCGATGCTCACGAGCTCGGATCGCTGGGTTCTGTCAGCTTCATTCTTTAGTCATGAAAACGATAGTGGAGACAAACGTGCAAGCCTTGCAAGATCTCATAGAAGAACTGGTAACCGCGAACCATATTCTGGCCTCGGAAGGCGTGGTTGATGCTTTTGGGCACATCAGTGTGCGACACCCCGACAAGCCCGGTCATTATTTTTTGTCGCGTGCGCGACCGCCCGAATGCATAGAAGTGCCGGACATCATGGAGTTCACCCTGGATGGGAACCCGGTCGACGCCCAAGGCCGCAAGCCCTATCTTGAACGCTTCATCCATGGCGCCATCTATCAAGCTCGGCCGGACGTTCAGTCCGTCGTACACAGCCACAGCCGAAGCGTCATTCCTTTCTGCATTACCGAAGCTGCGTTGCGACCCGTCGTTCACAGTTGCGCCACCATCGGACGCCACATCCCGACCTGGGACGCACAGCATAAATTCGGGGACACCACGCTGTTGGTCAGCGATATGGAAATGGGACGCGACCTGGCTACCGTTCTTGCGGAGAACCGCAGCCTGTTAATGCGCGGCCATGGCTCGACCGTAGTGGGAGGCTCCATTAAGGAGGCCGTCTATACCGCGGTCTACCTGGAAGTCAATGCCAATCTGCAGATCACCGCCAGCCGCCTGGGCCCTATCACCTTCCTGACCGATGGCGAGATCGAGAAAATCAGCAGCCGCTTGCGCGACGGGCTTCCCGGTGAAGGTTTTTCACGCGCATGGGAATACTGGCGCGGCCGTCTCAACGCCGCCTAACACATACAAGACAAGGAAGTTATATGGCGACCAACACGCTGCGCATCGGCATCACCCACGCCTATCATTCACAAGCTCTGCTTACCCACTCGGTTGAAGCGGAAGGTCTTTCCTACAAGGCCACGGCCACCCGCACCATTGATGAATGCACGATGCAGGCCCTGAAGGGCGAATTCGACGCAGCCGAAATGTCGCTCGCGACATTCGTCAAAGTGCGCGAAACCAACCCCGCTCTGGTGGGCTTACCCATCTTCGCCAGAAAGCTGGTTTCGCAGTACGCATTCTGTCGTGACGACTCCCCCCTGAACAGCTACGAATCGCTGAAAGGCAAGCGGGTCGCCGTCCCTCAATACTGGTTGACGGCGGCGCTTTGGCATCGCTGGTATCTGCAAGAAATTTTCGGAGTGGACCCGGCTGAAATCATTTGGTGTCCATTGGCGCCCGATAGGCTGGATAACATGCCCTACCCGCAGGACACACAGATCGACTGGTCGCTCAAGGGACGTACGCCCAGAGACGTATTGCTGAGCGGCGATGCGGATTGCTTCATTTTTGCCCGACGGCCACTCGATATGTCCGGCTTGCGCTACGTGGCGCCCTCTCCCGGGGAGCAAGCCCTGGAGCTCGCCCGCAAGACAGGCATCGTCCCGGCAACACATGTCATCGCAGCGCAAGCTTCACTCTTGGAAAGCCGTCCCGAACTCGGGCGCAGCATCGTTGATCTATTCAGTAAGGCATTGGACCACGCATCCGGAGAAATCGCCCATGAAGCTGCGCAGTTCCTGCCCTTGGGTGATCTTGAGCAAGACCGCATGTCGCGTTTACTCGGTGCGTCGTGGAACCAATACGGATGGAAGCGTAGCGAACTGGCCGTGCGTACGTTTTGCGATATGGCTGTTCGGCAAGGCATGGTGAAGGCGGTCGACATCGATCGCAGTTTCGTTCAACTGGAAACCTAGAGAATCGAGGAAGACGACAATGCTGAGATTCAAAAAACTGAGCCACATCACCCTAAACGTCTCAGACCTGGACCGCTCCATTGCCTTCTATCGGGACCAGGTCGGCCTGGACCTGGTCGAACAGTCGGGCGATCTGGCTTTCTTTTCCTGCGATGGCGATCATCACAGCCTGGTGTTGTGTGCCGCGGCTCAACCCAGCCTGAAACGCATCGCCTTCGAACTCGAATCGGAAGCACAGATAGAGCTTGTGCAACGCACCTTGAACGCCGCTGGCGTCAGACACAAAACCATCAGCGACGAGGAATGCCGCAAACTACACATGGGCGCCGGCGTACGACTGATCGACCCGAACAATGTCACTCTTGACCTGTTTACCGGGATGGCGCAACGCACCGAAATATCGTCCCCACATCCCATCACGCTGACCCGCCTGAGCCACGTCGTCATTCGCGTGCCAGACTTCCAATCCAGCCTGCGCTTTTATACCGAGACACTCAACTTTCGGGTATCGGACTTCCGTCACGAGGATAGCGGGGAACCCTACTTCGCGTTCATGCGTTGTTTCCCCAACCCTTTCCACCATTCTTTTGCCATCCAGCAAGGCCCAACTGCAGCGTTCTTCCACACCGCGTATTCCATCGCGACCCTGGACGACCTGATGGTAGGACGCAACCGCCTGCTTGAACAGGATGTCATCGTCGCACCTACACCTGGTCGCCATAAGGCGTCCGGTAGCGTGTTCCAGTATTTTTCCGACCCCGACGGCTTCACGACCGAATACACCTTGGGCATGGAGGAATTCCCGGAAGAAGGGGCCCGTGAACCACGCAAGCTAGACAAGAACTACCGCACCACCGACATCTGGAATGGCCCGAAGCCCGTCAATCTGCCGAATCTCGGCACGATCGAAGCTCCCGGCTTCTAGTCGGTTCAACATGCCCTTCAACCCATACTGCGACGAGCCTTGCTTGTATGCCCATGCGGCTTAGCACGCCGCGGTGCGACAGGCGCCGCACGCAAGGCCTGCTCTCGGGCTCTGGGGGTGTCACTGGCGATCGTCTTGCTGACGATTCCCGCACAAAACACGATGCGATCAGCGGCCATGGCCGCCTCGCGTTCGTCCAAACCGGCTTTGCCTATGGTGACGCTCAGGCTTCCAACCACATTGCCGCGACTATCGACAATAGGCGCGGCAATACCCGTCACACCCTCGGTCACCTGCCCACTAGTCATGTCCCAACCCTGCTGGCGCATCGCGGCCAGAGTGGCTTTGACCTCATCGAGGCTGCCACCCAAACCCGCCTCTTCAAACGCCCGACCCTGCTCATCGTAAAGCCTGGTCACCACACGCAAAGGACTATAGGCCAGGATGATGCGCGACGCCGACCCCAACAACAGCGGCCTCGCGTAGCCCCGTTCATAGCTGCTGTTGAAGGCTACGGCACCCGCCTCCTGATGCACGCACAGCACTCTGTCTTTGTACTTGCGGCAAAGCAAGGCAATACCCGGCACCGCCTTGACCAATTCGATCATGACCGGCCGGCTTGCAATGATCAGGGGGTCGCGCGCCCGCATCTTGTAGTCGAGCTCGGAAATTCTGGGGCCCAAGGTATAGCCGACGTCGGGCAAGGAGGTCAGCAACCCTGCATCCGTCAAAACCTTCAGGTAGCGATACAGAGTCGACCGAGTCAGGTCGACCTTCTCCAGCATTTCATCAAAGGTTTGCCCAGCAGTGCAGTCCTCGACGATATCAAGGATGTAGAGCATTTTCTCAAGGCTGGTAGCGGGGGACGGGGTAGACATGATGAGAGTGCGTATTCCGAAAAAACCGATGAATCAATGCAGCGTTCAGCGCCGCTGAAAGCTGCCGTACCCAATCTACTATTTTTTCCCGCAATTTGATAATCCCAATGCCCATCCCCCAATGCCCATCAAACCCAGAAAACTCAAGGCATTAGACAAAGACAAGCAAAGAAATCCCGAATAGCGCGTGTTTTCACAGAAATAAATTTTACATAAATCCAATAAGACACCCGTAGAGGCGCCCCATTCCGACTCACAGTTCACACACCTCACAGGAGGAGACATGAAAAAGCGCCATCCTAACTTCCCCGCTCTTGCAATCGGCAAGAACCTGGACAAGTCTTGCACCATGCCCGCGAATCCACGCCGAAGGTCAGCATTGATCTCGGCAGCAGCGATAGCTGCAGGCGGTTTCGGCGCTGCCCCTTTTTCCTTGCTCGCCAACGAAAAGGAGTTGCTTGCGCATCGTGCGGTGCGGATTCTCGTACCGCAGACGCCCGGCACTACGCCGGATTCCCTCGCCCGAACCTTGGCACCTCACTTCTACAAAGCACTGGACGTCAACTTCATCGTCGAGAACCGCACGGGTGCATCCGGCATGATAGGCATGGATGCCGTCGCCAAGGCGTCCGCAGACGGGCATACCCTGCTCAGCAATGTATCGACCACCTTGACCTTGCCCTACTTCTACAAGAACCTGCCCTTCGACGTCCTAGCCGACTTCGAGCCCCTCGGGCTGATTGGTTCAGGCAATTTCGCCTTGGTCGTCAATCAGGCGCTACCGGTCAAGAACATTGACGAGTTGGTCGCCTACGTCAAGGCGCGCCCGCAGAAACTGAACTACGCCTCTCCCGGCCTGGGTACCCATCATCACTTATGCATGCTGCTGTTGATGTCCATGACCGGCATGGAATTGACACACGTCCCTTACAAAGGATCCGCCGGGGCAACTACCGACGTGTTGTCGGGCCAAGTACAAGTCATGTTCCTGCCTGCGCAAGTCGCGATGGCCCACGTCAAAAGCGGACGCATAAGAATCCTGGGCGGCACCCGGATCGAACGCCATCCCAGCTACCCGGACATCCCCACCCTGGATGAAGAAGGGGTCAAGGGCTATGACGTTGACCCCTGGTATGCCTTATGGGGCCCCAAGGGTATGGCTCCGGACATGATCAGCCTATACAACGAACTGCTGCAGAAAACCCTGTCTCTGGACGCGGTCAAAAAGGAACTGGCCTCTCAAGGAGTGTTCGCGCGCCCGGGCACGCCTGCCGAACTATTGGCGCTGGCAAACAAAGAGCACGCGATGTGGGCCCGCTTGCTCACTTCCGTAAAAATGGAGGCTCCCTGATCACACCGGCCAGCGCGAAAGTTTCTGATTAGGAAATTACCTATTCGCGCCCAGCGGCTAACGGCCGTCGAGGACTAAGCCATATCATGATGCCAACTTTCTGTATGCGATCCAGGTTCTACAATGCAACGGGGTCCCGCTGGGTTCGGAGTATGGCAATCTTGCACCGAAACTCCACGGCCGCTTCCCAGAACCAATGGAATATAAGCAGTATTGCCATCGACCGATAGTGAATGTGCCCCGATAAACGGCCACCGACATGACACGAACTCTTTCTTCGATCGTCAGCATTACGGGTATCGCTCTTACCTGCATCGCAGTCGACATCTCAGCCGCACAGTTCGGCAATACTTACGGCGAATCATCCTGGGCCGACACGCCGCGCGGGCGGTTCGAATGCGTGAACAACGCAAGCACCGAGCACCGGCAGGTGCTTCGCTTGAACAAGCAGTTGCTCTACCAACAAACCAGCCAACATGCTGAGCCGAGCGAGACCGATTTACTGAAAAACGGTATCGTCCATCGCGATATCGGTTGCCCCGAAATTCTGGGCAGCGAGGGCGGCTTCGTGATTATGGTTCGTGATTTACAACCGCCGCAATATCAGGAATACGGCTACCTGGCGGTGAACTTCAACGAGACCGATCCGGTCTTGCTTGAACTGGGCACCGGCCAGGGCCCGAAGGACAAGGGCATGTCATCTGCACGTCGTCTGGTTTGGATGCCCGGCGGATTAGCGCTGTCCTATTTCGGCTATCCGCTGGGTGGCAATCCGACAGCCGAACCCAACATCAAGCCTGGCGAACAGCGTACCTTGCTGTCGTTTGCCAACACACAGCCGCAAAATGGCAAGCTCTGCCTACCCTTGTCGAATACGCCTCTGTATGGCACGGGCACGTCTAAGCTGGCTCAAGCCAAGCCTGCGTCAGTGCTGCCTAAGTCACTCAGTCTGGGCATATCGAAACAAACGGCTATTGCGCGACTCAAGCAGTATGGCCAGCCCTACCAGCCCGACGGCGAAGAAAGCGACAAGGACGAGTGGACCATCGAATTATGCGGAGACGCCCGCGACGTCGTAATGCCCATATTCCATTTCAAAGACGGGCGCTTGTCTCAAATAGAATTCAGCGAAATCGAGCCCTGATGAGTCACTCTCCACAGCGTGCCATCACGCCACCCGCCATTTCCTTTCCTGGGCGCCACGGCAAACTTCGCGAAATTTCGCTACTCTGTCCCTAGCTGTAAAAGCCGCATAAGCGGCGCCTTTTGCCTGGAGCAAGCTTGACCCCTTCCGACACTCCACCCTTGAATCGCGGCACTACCTTGCGAACCGTTGCCATAACACGCTACGTCACCCCCTTGCGCGAAGGAGGTTCTCTTCCCGCTGTGGTCGAGGCCGACGATCAAGGAAGCTACGTGCTCAAGTTTCGCGGAGCCGGCCAGGGATCCAAAGCCTTGGCCGCCGAACTGATAGGCGGCGAACTTGCGCGTGCAATAGGTTTACCGGTACCGGAAATCGTCTTCGCCGAACTGGATGCCGAGCTTGCCCGCACCGAGGCCGATCCCGAAATCCAGGAGTTGATTCAGGCCAGCGTAGGGCTCAATCTGGCATTGGATTACCTGCCGGGCGCGGTAAATTTCGACCCGGTTGCGGATCAGGTTTCCGGCAGCTTTGCATCGCAAGTCGTGTGGTTCGACGCTCTCATCAGCAACGTCGATCGAAGTTCGCGCAATACCAATTTGATGATCTGGCATCGCCGGCCCTGGCTGATCGATCATGGCGCCGCCCTGTATTTTCATCACGCCTGGAACGGTTCTACCGATAAGGCCGGCGACCCCTTCCCTATCATCAAAGAACATGTGCTGTTGCCGCGCGCAGACGCGATCGCACAAGCTGACGCACAACTTGCCCCGCGCATCACACGCCCGGTTCTGGAAAGCATACTGGCTCAGGTGCCCGATGACTGGCTGATCGGTGATGGCCCGCTGGCCGAACCCGATTCGCATCGAAGTGCCTATGTCGAGTATTTTCTGGAGCGGCTCAAGCTGCGCCATTGTTTCGTCGAGGAGGCCATCCGTGCGCGCGGCTGAGACCTACGACTACGCAATCATCCGCGTGGTTCCCCGCGTCGAACGCGAGGAATTCATCAACGTCGGCGTTATCTTGTCCTGCCCCGCGGAAAAATTCTTGCAGGCTCGCATTGAACTGGATGAATCGCGCTTGCTTGCCCTGAATTCAGGAATAGACCTGGAACTGGTGCACAGGCACTTGGCAGCCTTCCCCACGATCTGCGCCGCGGGCCCCGATTCGGGTCCGATCGGGCAACTGCCGCAGCGTGCGCGATTTTATTGGCTGACCGCCCGCCGCAGCGCCATCATCCAGACATCGCCGGTGCACTCGGGGCGTTGCAGCGAGCCTGGGGCCGCCATCGAACATTTACTCGCCAAGATGGTGCGGCCGCTACCGCTGGAAGGACCAGGCCGGGTTTCCGGCAAACCGCAGCGCGCCCCTGACTAAGCTCTTCTTGTTGTATACGCCATCACGCTGCAGCGTTACACCCCAGGCCTGAGACCCCGCATCAGGATGCGCCGCGCACCGTGGATTCATTGCGCGCCTTGCGTATCCTGGCCAAAGTGGCCTGACCCGCTTTTTGCCATGGGCCTGAATGAGTTGCAACGGGCTCTACCAGCCGTTCGGCCTCATCGAAGGCGCCTCGATCCAGCAATACATTGGCAAGATTATTCGCGACCACTGCTTGCTCGGGTTGACGCGCCAAGGCCGCACGCAGCGTTGCCTCGGCCGCTGCCAGATCGTGTTGCACATACTGACTATTTGCCAGGCCAACCGCGAGAGTGGCGTTATCAGGAAAACGCGCATGCGCTGTCGCAAAGCCGCGCTGGGTTTCAGCAACCGGCGCCAGCCGCTGAAAAGCGACCAATGCGTCGACCACCGCGGATTCAGTGCCGGTGGCGGATAGGCGGTCCGGCGGCAAAGCCACAATCGCCCAATGTTCACTACGCGCCCAGGTGTTTTCAAAGGTATTGAACGGCATCACCATGCGCGGATAAGGGCCAGAACGCAGCACCAGCTCGCGTTTGGCAAGGTCATAGCCTATCGCGACCGCATAATGCCAGGACGGCGCCCACGACAAGCCCAGGTTTTGCATCACCAACACGGGGTTGCCGGCGGACAGTTCCGACAACAAGGCATCCATTCTGGGCGGAATACGCGTGCCCACCAAGCCGTGGCGAGGCACGGCAGCCAACATCTCGATCTGCAAACTACCCTGACGCGCCGGCAAAAACACCTGGCCGACCAAGGCTTCAGGTGTGGTCTCTTGCCCTGCTGCATTCAGCACGGTGGCCAAAGCCGCCGGGCCACATTGATAGTCTTCCTGCGGATAAAAGGGTGTTTGCGCCAGTTCTATCTGCGGTGCGACCCCAGACAAGCCGTCCAGAGTTTTCAGGCCGGGCGCGGCGCAGCCCGCGAGACCGACCGCCAGCAGAACCGCTCCTACCCAACGCATTAGCGAACCGAGCGAGTGAACGGAAACACCTTGGTGAAGCCCAGCACATCCGTCAACAACAAGACGAAGAAGACCAAGAGAATGGCGCCGATAATCCCGCCAGCCGGAGCTGTTTCAACCGTCTGAGCCAACAATTGAGCATCGCTGTCGGATAGCGAGGCGACCCGCTCTTGCGCTTGTTCGGGCGACACGCCCTGGCGTTCGAGTTCGGCAACCACATCGGCGCGCGACAGCGCTTCCAGCACACGGGCACGAGCGGCCTCGCCCTCGCTCGTGCGCGAGGCCTGCTGCATTTGCTCCACGCCTATCATGCTAGCTTGTGCCGTCTGGATAAAACCGCCCAAGGGTAGGGTAATGACGAGTGCTGCGGCCACCAGCGATTTGGCGAGCTTCATGATGTTTTTTCCAATTATGTAAACGTAGCGGCAACGGTTGGCGCGCATAAGGGTTGCCGTCATGCTATCGCTGTCTTTCCGTGATCAGACAATTGATTTGTAAACGGACTTTTCCGTCGCCTGCGCCGCAACGGGCCCGGTGTAACGGTAAGTTTCCATCTCTAGCAAATCGGACGCCATGTTGCCGCAAAGCTGCAACCATGATCCCGCCAGGGCAAGCACCCACGCTCACCCGCGTTCATCAAACTTTCATCTCCCCGCAATAGACTGCGCGCTTTCGTTCATTCAATAAGACCGAGATCGTCCATGCACCCGGCATCCGGCGCTCGCGTCCATCACCACACGTCAGGACGACCAGCGTGACACTTTTCCCGAAGACTTCCGTACTTTGTACCGCAATGGCTCTGGCCCTGGCAGCTTGCGGCGGTGACAAGCATTCCACCGACCCCGATCCAGGCCCTGGCCCACAACCGCCAGCGCCGGAAGTTGTTTCGCAATATCGCTATATGCCCAACACGGGCACCGCGGCGGGATCATCCGATGCATCCACCGCGATTGCCTTGTCGGATCAGTGGATGGTGGTCGGCGACGATGAAGCCAACGTCTTGCGGGTCTACCCCCGCGCCGGTGGCCAGGCAGTGCTGGAATGGAGCTATGTCGACAACGGCCCCAAGCTCAAAAAAGAGCTGGACCTGGAAGCCAGTACCGCTGTCGGGAAAACCTTGTATTTCATCGGTTCGCATAGCAACAAAAAAGATGGCGCCGATGCAGAGGCGGACCGTTCCCACTTGTTTGCCTTGAGCGTAACCGGGGCCGGCAGCGCTACCGAGTTTGCCTATGTAGGCAAGTTTTCCGGACTGGAAACGCAACTGCTAGCCTGGGATACGAGCAACGCTCATGGCTTGGGCGCCTCTTATTTCGGCTTCGCCACTTCCGCGGCGAAAGGCATAGCTCCTGAAAGAGTGGACGGTTTTTCAATTGAAGGCATGACCACCTCCGTGGACGACAAGGCTCTGTGGTTAGGGTTTCGTGCTCCGCTGACCGACACCAGTACACGCAGCAAGGCGCTGATCGTACCGGTCGAAAACTATCTGGCGCTGGTCAATGGCAGCGCCACGACCGCCGTCTTCGGCCGTCCCATCGAACTCGACTTGGGTGGCCGCGGCATCCGTTCTCTGGAACAGGCAAGCGATGGCACCTATCTGATTCTTGCCGGCCCCGCGGGAGGTTCGGCGTCGGCACTGGACCAGAATTTTTCCCTGTTCACGTGGGATGGTGACGCATCCAACGCGCCGGTAGAACTGGATAATGATCTGGAAGCCATGCGCGCGGAATCCGGTGGCAGCTTCGAATCCATCGTGAAGGTGGCGGGCAAGGCAAGCCCCGGTGCCGGTACCCCGGTTCAACTGCTGATGGACAATGGCGACAGCATATTCCCAGGCAAAGCAGGCATCGCCAAAGACTTGCCTGTGGACGAACAACAGTTTCTGGGCGTAGGCATCGAACTTCGCGACGCACGCGTAGACGGCAGCGGGCCTGTCTTGAAAGCCGCCACGCCGGCCGACGGTCGTCAAGGTGTCAACGTCGACACCAATATCGCACTAACTTTCAACGAAGGCGTCAAGCCGGGTACGGGCAGCATCCAACTGCGCAAAGCGGACAGCACTGTGGTCGAAACCTTCATGGTCGGCAGCAGCCGGGCCCAGATCAACTTCAACGTTCTCACCTTGCGTCCCAGCAATAAGCTCGACTTCAACGGCGCTTACTACCTCACCATCGACGGCAACGCGATTCTTGATCACCAAGGCAATGCGTATGCAGGCATCAGCGGCAATTCGGAACTCGACTTCACCGCAGCCGGCATGCCGACCCCGCTCGCCTTGGGGGACATTCTGTTCATGGGCGCCAACGCCGAAGCACCGGACGCTTTTGCCTTCGTGACTCTGAAAGCCTTGAATGGCGGTACTCAAATTACTTTTACCGATCGCAACCGCAAGGCCGACACCGAGTTTGCAGGGATCAGCAATGAAGGCGTGTTCGTTTGGACCGCCGACCAGAACCTGCCCGCGGGCAGCATCATCACGATCCAGACCGACGTCAGCGCCAGCCCGATCGCCGACAAGGGCTTCACCTTGGGTTCGCCTGCGGGCCTGGGCAAAGAGGAAACAATTTTCGCCTACGTAGGCGGCAGCATCGCCGATCTCGTGGACGGCAATGCGGGTGAAATCACGTCGGTGGGGCGCTATCTGGCCAGCATCAACCTGGGCGGCCCCGCTGGCGACATTCCCGCCGACCTGGTCGGCGCAGGTAGCGCCATCAGCTTTGCTGTAAGCCCTGCGAACCAGACCAATGCGATCTATGCGGGTTCGCTGGACCGTTCAGACCTTGCCGGCTTCGCCGCCAAGGTAAAGAACCCCGCCAACTGGGTCGTACGTTACAAGCCCGAGGCCGGCTATCCGATTACGGATGGCAGCCTGTTCGGAACGCCTTAAGCGGCAAACCGGTACGGTGGCGATTCCACCGTACCGGTTTGGTCTTCGCCTGCAACCATGCTGCGATAAGGGGTAAACCGCCTTGATTTAGAATGGATCAAAATAATCCACGATCGGCGATCATCATGTCCCAAGGCTTCACCACCCGCATCCTCCATAGCGACCGGCAATCCCCGATCGAGCATGGTGCCATCCACAAGCCTATCCATCTATCGGCGGCATTCGGCTATAGCGATGCACAGACTCTGGTCGATGTGTTCCAGGGGCGCAACCCGGGCTATGCCTATGGCCGTCAGGGCAGCCCGACCGCCGCCGCGCTTGAGGCCAAGATCACTCAGATGGAAGATGGCGTAGGCACGATCAGCTTTGCCAGCGGCATGGCGGCGCTCGGAGCCGTCCTGAGCACCTTGCTGCATGCGGGCGACCACATCGTCTCCAGCGCCTTCTTATTCGGCAATACCAATAGCCTGCTGGAAACCATGCAGAACCTGGGTGTGGACATTGACTTTGTCGACGCGACCGACGCAAAGCAAGTTGAACAAGCCTTGCGCCCCGACACCCGCCTAGTCTTCGTCGAAACCATCGCCAACCCACGCACGCAAGTGACGGCTTTGGCCGAAATCGGCGCCCTGTGTAAAGAAAAAGGTGTGCTGTACGTGGTGGACAACACCATGACCTCACCTTATCTGTTTCGTCCAAAAACCGTGGGAGCGCACCTCAGCGTGAACTCGCTCACCAAATACATCGGCGGCCACGGCAATGCCATGGGGGGCGCAGTGACCGACACAGGCCTGTTCGACTGGACGAACTATCCCAACATCAACCCTGCTTATCGCAGCGCCAAACCCGCCATGCAGGGGCTGACCCAGATCAAGAAGAAGGCCTTGCGCGACATGGGAGCCACGATCTCTCCTGAAGCCGCTCACCGCATCGCCGTAGGCGCTGAAACACTTAGCTTGCGCATGGACCGCGCCTGTTCCAATGCGGCGGCGCTGGCCCGCCAACTGGCCGCCAACCCCAAGGTCAAGCGCGTCTATCATCCCAGCCTGCCCGACCATCCCCAGCACCAACGCGCGCAAGAGCTATTCAGGCACGGCGGCGCATTGCTCAGCTTCGAGTTGTTGGATGGCCTGGATCCGGTGCGATTCCAGAATCAGCTGAAAATCGTCATCTCGGCCACCCACTTGGGCGACACCCGTACCTTGGCGATTCCGGTCGCACAAACCATATACTGGGAAATGGGGCCTGAACGCCGCCGCGAGATGGATATTGCTGAATCCTTGATCCGCGTCTCGGTGGGCATTGAAGACCCTGAAGACCTGCTGAACGATTTCGAGCAAGCCTGCGCCGCAGTCTAGCCCTGGACGGGCCCATCATTGATTCCGCGAATCGCGGCTATCAATAGCGCCACCTGATAGGGTTTGGCCAGGTGGGCCTGAAAGCCGGAGGCCAAGGCCCTCTTGCGGTCATCTTCACGCGCAAGCGCGGTGACGGCCACGGCCCTCAAGACCTCGGCGCCGATGCCCATATGCGAGCGGATACTATCGAGCATTTGGTAGCCATCCATATCAGGCATGCCCACATCGGCTACCAAGGTGCTGAACTTCTCCGCGTCTGCGGCCAAGATGGCCAAGGCTTCATGCGCCGATGCCGCAGGCACCACTTCGGCCCCATACTCCTCCAGCACCCGCGTGAGGTATTCAAGCATATCGGGCTGATCCTCTACCGCCAAGATCCGGTAGCCGACCAGGCTTTCGGACTGCACCTGGCCCAAAATATCGGGATGGATTTGCCCCGAAGGCTCCGCCACCAGAGCCGCCTCATAGACCGGCAAGTCCACCGTGAAAGTCGCGCCGTGACCAAGCCCTTCGCTCTCGGCAAGTACCGTACCGCTGTGCATTTCAACTAGCTGCTGCACAATGGACAAACCCAAACCCAAGCCGCCATAACGACGGGAGGTCGAACCATCGGCTTGCCGGAACTGGTCGAATAAATTGGGCAGGAAGGCGGGCTCGATGCCCACGCCCGTATCGGCCACTACGACTTCGAAGCGGCTGCCCCTGCGTCGCGCAGACACGCTGATATGCCCCCCCGACGGCGTGAACTTGATAGCGTTGGACAACAAGTTCCACAGTATCTGTTGCAAGCGCACCGGGTCCGCCAGCAACAGACAGACTTCCGAACTGGGCTGAAACTCAAGATGAATGCCTTTGGCCTGGATGATGGTCAGATCGCTGGACTGGATGACTTGCGCGACCTGCTCGAAGCCATCAAGCGGCTCGACGTCCAGCTTGACCTTACCGAGGAAAATCGCGCTCATGTCGAGCATGTCTGAAATCAGCGTTGCCTGGGTTCGCGCGCTTTGAACGATGGTGAGGAGGCCCTTGCGCTGTTGTTCATCAGCCGGATCGGCTCGTTTCAACAAAAGCTGGCTCCAGCCGATGATGACCGATAAGGGCGTGCGCAATTCATGCGACAAAGTTGCCAGGAATTCATCCTTGAGCCGGGTGGCCGTTTCAGCAGCGCTGCGTGCCGCCCGCTCAGCAGCCAGCAACTGCTCGCGCTGAGCCTCGAGTTCGTAGCGTTGAGTAATATCGCTGAACAGAATCGCTACCATCGCGTCTGCGGGTTCGCCCACCCGCGATGCATAGACATCAAACCAGCGGTGCAGAGCTTCCGCGTGATGCTCAAAACGTACAGCGTCGCCAGTCATGGCTACGTCACCATAAATCTGGAACCAATGATCTTCCATGCTGGGCGCTAACTCGAGTATGCGCTTGCCTAAGGCATTGCTTAGCCCCGATTGGCTCTCGAAAGCCGGATTTATTTCAAGAAAGCGATAGTCGACGGGCTTGCCCGCGTCGAATAACAGTTGGACTACGCAAAAACCCTGATCGATGGATTCGAACAAGAGACGGTAACGATCCGCGCTATGGCGTAGTGCCTCTGTCGCCGCACTTTCTTCGGGAAGTGCCGGCCGGCGAAAACGATACGACGCAGCGTCCCAGGTTTGCATGCGCGCCACCGCCCCTTGCTCGTTAGCTCAAGAAAAACAGTTTAACGACTGGGTTTACCGATAGGTGTTTCAATGCATATCTCCTGCTGGCCGGCCCTCTGGCAACAGCATCGGCGCGGGGACGGGGAAAGGTCCCGTAGAATGGCGGCTTTCAGGGCTTGGCGTGTTTTGCGGGCAAGAGCTGGCGGGCAAATACGACCCTAGCCGGACCGGCCCATTTTTTGATTCTTTGTTTCTTGCGGGCAACAGTTTTTCATGACCCAGACTTTCCCTGATACGCCAGGGCCCACTGTGCCAGACGCCCCAGCCCCGAGCTACCCTGTCTTGATCGAACCCCAGCAGTGGGCATTCGAAGCCGACACCACCGAATCCTTATTCGAGGCAGCGCGGCGCGCTGGCATCCGTCTGCCCACCATGTGCCGCAATGGCACTTGCCGAGCCTGTTTCAGTCGAGTGCACAGCGGCAGTGTGGTCTACAGGGTGGAACGGCCGGGCTTGAGTTCCCAGGAAAAAAAGGACGGATATATCTTGCCCTGCGTCGCGATTGCGCAGAGCCCTCTCGTGGTGGAGTCTCCTCTCGCGACGAAGATAGACGAGCAGGCTTGAAAACCTCCCCTCTTGAAGCGGCGCCCTAATCCGGTATAGGCATAGCGGGCGTTCAGCGGTTTTTCACTTCTCTCTTGTTTGCACGCTATGCATTTCCAGCGTGAATGCCTGGTATTTACGGGATTCGTTGGGCCTGCCCAAGACGCGGTGATACCGTCCAAGAACCGGGGCGAACACAGGCCCCCGTCGACGGCCACAGGCATCGACCAACAAAAACCGGAGACCGCAATGCCCCTGAAAACCAAAGCCCTGCAAGCATCCCTGCTGTTGGCCGCCGGCCTCTGCTTTAGCCCCGCTCATGCCGCCCCCAAGCCGATCAAGATAGGTTTTCTGGCTGTGTTTTCCGGTCCGCAGGCGGGCCTGGGGCAGGATATGTACGACGGCTTCATGCTCGGCGTCCAGCGTGGCGGCGGCAAACTAGGCGGAATGCCCGTAGAGATCTTGAAAGAAGACTCTCAACTCAAGCCCGACCTGGCCGTCCAGATTGCGCGCAAGCTGATCGAGCGTGATCGCGTTTCCATCATCGCCGGGCTGACCTTCTCCAATATCATGATGGCGGTACAGCCCATCGTTACGCGCAACAAGGTTTTCCTTATCGGCACCAATGCAGGGCCATCGCCCATTGCCGGCGAAAAATGTTCGCCTTACCAGTTTATTGTTTCCCGCCAGGGCGACCAGCAGGCCGAGGTGTTGGGGAAATATGCCATGCAGCAGGGCTATAAGCGTGTCGTCCTGATGGCTCCCAACTATCAGGCGGGGAAGGACGTGTTGGCCGGATTTCGCCGCTTCTTCAGTAACGAAGTCATCGACGAGCTGTACACGCCGCTGGATCAGTTCGATTTCTCGGTGGAATTGGCGAAAGTCGCTGCCAGCAAACCGGATGCGGTATTCGCTTTCTACCCAGGCAGCCCGGGGGTGAACTTCGTTCGCCAGTATCGTCAGGCCGGCCTGTTCCAGACCACGCCGCTATTGTCGGTCGCCGTGGTTGACGGCGTCTCTCTGCCTGCTTTGAAAGAGAGTGCGCTTGGAATCATGCTGGGCAGCACCTGGGGGCCGGATTTGAACACCGATGCCAATCGACAATTCGTGAAAGCTTTCGAGGCCGCTTACGGACGCACTCCCTCGGAATACGCAGCCACCAGCTATGACTCAGCCTTGCTGCTCGACCGGGCCATTGCCGACGTCAAAGGCAGAGTCGACGACAAAAGCGCTTTCATGGCTGCTTTGAAAAAAGCCGAGTTCACATCCATACGCGGCAACTTCAAATTCGGCAACAATCACTTCCCTATCCAGGATCTTCACGTCTTTCAGGTTGCCGCCGACCAAACCGGCAAAGCTATCTTGAAGACGGTAGAAACCCCGATGAAGGATGCGCAGGACGCCTATCACGATCGCTGTACGATGAAGTGATCGACTCCCCGATCACTGCGGGGGTGTGGCGCAAGAATGACTGATCCGCGCCAAACCCTCGACAAGCCCTGTCCCAAGGGCCACTACGGCCATGAATCTGAATACTCTTGATCTGAATCTGTTATTGGTTTTCGACGCGGTACTAAGAACAGGCAGCACCACGCTGGCGGGCCAGGAGCTCGGGCTTACACAATCGGCCGTCAGCAATGGTTTGCGCCGGCTGCGCGCGGCTTTCGACGACCCCTTGTTCGTCAAAACCTCGCAGGGGATGAGCCCTACACCCTTGGCGCAACGGCTCGCTATTCCGCTGCAGGAGGGCCTGGGCCACATCAAGCACGCGGTCGAAGACCGGGAAACCTTTCTCGCACGCAGCTCCCGGCGCCAATACAAATTGTATGCCAGCGACACCAGTCAGCGGGTATTTTTGCCACGCCTGCTGGCGCATTTGCGCCAGGTAGCGCCGGATATGCAGATCAGCACTGTGCAAGCATCGCCGCGCGACGCCGCGGGTCTGATGGCAAGCGGTGAAATCGATCTGGCGCTAGGCTTCTTTCTGTATTTCCAGGCCGGCTTCTATCGCCAAAAATTGTTCAGCGACAACTACGTCTGCATGGCATCGTCCAATCATCCTGATTTGGGCCAAGGCTTGTCTCTTGAGCACTACTTGCGCGCGCCGCATGCCGTCTATCGGCCCATGGCCGGCAGCCATTCTTTTTTCGAAGACGTGATCGAAAAAATGTTTTCGGAAAAGAACGTACAGCGCAAAGTCGTACTTCAGGTAAGTCATGGCTTGGGTTTGGCGGAAATCATCGCCAGCACCGACTTGCTGGTAGCCGTTCCCTCCAGTCTTGCTCACGCCTACACCAGCGATACCAGCGTTCGTTTCCTGCCACTGCCCTTCAATGCACCGTCGGTGGACATCACCCAGCAGTGGCATGAGCGCTTTCATCGCGACCCTGGCCATATCTGGCTAAGACGCGCCGTGGCCTCCTTATTTCAAACGGAAGACGCGCCGATTCCGGCTGCCATTTACGAGCAGAATTCCGAGTATTTACAGCATTCGTTTGATGCTGGCCTAGCTGGGCGCTAGCGTAGAGTCTTCCAAGACCGCCACAGGATCAGGCCATGACCGCCACCGTACCCACCTCTTATATCTTCGACGCGTGGTATGTCATCGCAGCGTCGTCCGAATGCAGTCGCGAGCTGCTTGGCCGCTCGGCACTCGGGATACCGGTGGTGATCTATCGCAGCGAAGGAGGCAAGCCGCTTGCCTTGCTCGACGCTTGTGCGCATCGCCAATTCCCTCTCTCGCGCAGCCGTCTCATCGGCGACAAGATCCAATGCGCTTATCACGGCTTCACTTTCAATCACGAAGGAAGCTGTGTCCATATTCCGTCCAGTGAACGCATCCCGCCCAGCGCGCGCGTGCGCAAATTCCCCGTAGTCGAACGCTACGACATGCTGTGGATATGGATGGGCGACACCGAACGCGCAGACCCTGCCTTGATTCCCGCATGCCCCTGGCTGGACCTTGACAACAAGGTGTCTTACTACGTTCAGCTAAAGGCCCATTACCAATTGCTGATAGAGAACCTGCTGGATTTTTCGCACGTGCCTTATGTGCATCACGATCAGCAAGGCCACCCCGAACTGGCACGCATCGTGCCTCGCGCAAGGGCGAACGACGATACCGTAATCAGTACCCGGGTCATGCACGGCTCAAGCACTCCGCCCCTTTGGTCTGAAGTCATGCAGTTGCCCTTGGGTGCCCCGATGGATCACGAACAGCGCTTTGAATTTCACGCTCCCAGCGCAGTCTGCATCAGGCAGCTCGTCTGGAATCCTGATACGCCTGAGGTGCGCTACCCATTCACCACCTCGCACTTCATGACGCCCGATGGCAACGGCGCGACGCACTATTGGTCATGGGTAAGCCTGGAATGGGATCACGTTGCTCCGGCTACGCTGCAACGCATGGATCGTGGCGCACGCGAAGTCGCCAACCAGGACGTCGTCACCCTGGAAGCGCAACAACTAATGCACGAGCAACTTCAAAGAAACGCTGTCGAGACATCTACCGTCAGCGTCCCGTTCGATGGGGGATCGCTCTTGTCACGCCAGGTGCTCGCGCGTATGGCCGAACGTGAACGCAGCGAGCAAAAAAGCACACCCGCTTTGCAACAACAGGCCGTTTCATAAGATGAGGGGGATGGCTGTTCGC